>NZ_CP027859.1:600000-1200000 GCF_005519465.1 Streptomyces clavuligerus
GGCGGAGCGGCCCGCCGTACGGGGCCGGAGCGCCTGGGCCGTCGCGCACCTCGCTGACGTCGTGCAGCAGATGGATCATCCACTGCGAGAACCGTTGCGCCCGCCATATGTGGCTCAGGCACCGCGCCGAGTAGGCGTCGAGCCCGTCCGGTCGGCCGTGCACGATGGCATCGATCAGGCCACGCCCGAGAAGCTCCGCCTCCAGCACCGCGAGGTTGGCGCCCTTGGCCGCGGCCGGAGCGAGCAGGCTCGCCGCGTCGCCCGCGAGCAGGAGTGTGCCGTGGCGCAGCGGTTCGAGTATGTCGGACTCCAGGTCGATCACGGTCCGCTGGAGGAGCGGGCCGTGGTGCAGGGGGCCGTAGGCGGCGGCGCGCATCCGCAGGCTCAGCTCGGTCCAGATCCGGTCGTCGGACCATGCCTCGGCCGGGGTGCCACGTGCCCATTGGAGGTAGTAACGGGTCACCTCGGGCGTACGTGCCATATGTCCGGCGAATCCCTCGGGGTGCACCGCGTATCCGATGGCGTCGAGGCTCGGAGGAGCCGCGGCGAGCAGGCCGAGCCAGGTGATCCCGTGGTCGTGGTGGTACCGCCGGACCGTGCCGTGCGGAAGGGACCGGCGGGCCGCGCCATGGCGGCCGTCGCAGCCCGCGACGTAGGTACCCTGCCAGCGGTCCGGTCGGCCGTCCGGGCCCTGGACGGTGACCGAGGGCCGTGGGCCGTCGGTGTCCAGCACGGCGAGCGCCGGGGTCGCGAAGTGAATCCGTCCGCCCGCCTCCAGGTACCGCGCCAGCAGGTCCGTGACGAGTTGCTGCTGCGGGTAGACCGTGTGCGGCTCGCCCTTGCCGAGGTGACCGTAGTCCAGCCGGAAACGGCCGCTCTCCGTGCGGAACTCGCAGGTGGTGTGCTCCGTGCCGGTTCGATGGAGCCCGTCGGCCAGGCCGTGGCGGTCCAGGACGCGGACCGTGTGCGGAGCGAGGAACCCGGCTCGGGCCCGGGTCTGGATCTGTGCACGGGTGGCCCGTTCCAGAATGACGCAGTCGATCCCGGCCGCCCGGAGGAGGTTTCCGACCACCAGCCCCGCGGGGCCGGCACCGAGGATGATCACATCGGCCGTGTTGCGGATGGCCCCTCCCTCGTTCCGTCACACAACACCATCGTAGGCTCGAACGGCGTCAGGGCCCGGTCCGCTGCGTGCCTCGTCCGGTCGTCCACGTGCGCCGTCCCGTTCCTCTGGGCGCCCCGTCCCCTTGTGGATAAACTGACAAGTATCTTATCTGCCCACCACTCCGCCGAGCAGGGCGTGAACGGGGGAACGGCTGGAATCCGCGGCCGGTCGGCCCGGCGGAGCGCCGTCCGGCCTCCGGACAGCCGGGGCGGGCGCCCGGACAGCCAGGGGGGGGCGGCGGCGGGCCCGCGGCTTGCGAGGTGTCAGGGACATGCGTGGCAACGGTGTCAGGACGACCGCGGGGGACGAGCTGGAACCCACGCGCGAACAGTGGGCCGCGTGGGGCGAATCCGTCCTCCAGCTCCTGGCGGACCTCCTGGCCGGGGCGGACGCGCCCCGGGCCCGCCCCGGCCCGCCCCCGGCGGGCTTCCTGGCCGAACTGCGCGAGCCTCCCGGGGAGGCCCCGGAGGACTTTCCCGTTCTGCTGAAACGCTTCGAGAAGGCCGCGGCGCAGGCGCTGGAGACCGCCCAGCCGGGCAATCTCGCCTACGTTCCCAGCGCCGGTCTCCTCAGTTCGGCGCTCGGGGAGTTCCTCAGCCGCGCCACCAACCGGTACACGGCGTTCAGTTCGACCGCTCCCGCGTTGGTCGCGCTGGAGGAAGCGACGCTGAACTGGGTTGTGCGACCTCTTCGGGCTCCCGGACGGGGCGATGGGACTGATCACCACGGGCGCCTCCATGGCGGCCCTGTCGGCCGTGACGGCGGCACGGGAACGGCACCTGGGCGACGACCTCCGCAGCGGCACGGCCTATGTCGCGGAGCACACGCATCCCGCGATGGTGAAAGCGGCCCGTGTCGCGGGGGTGCTCCCGGACCGTGTCCGCCGCGTTCCCGTGACCGGGGACCTCCATATGGACGTGGACGCCGTGCGGGAGGCGGTCGGCCGCGACCGGGCGAGAGGACTGCGGCCGTTCCTCCTGGTGGGCACCGCGGGCACGACGGACACCGGCGCGGTGGACCCGCTCCGGCCGCTGGCCGACCTGGCCCGCCGGAACGGGATGTGGTTCCACATCGACGCCGCCTACGGGGGGTTCTTCATTCTGACCGAACGTGGCCGGGCGAGGCTGAGGGGAGTCGAGCGGGCCGACTCGATCGGTCTCGACCCCCACAAGAGCCTCTTCCTCCCCTTCGGTACCGGCATTCTGCTGGTGCGGGACGCGGGGACGCTGCGGGCCCCGTTCGCCTGTGACGCGGACTGCCTGCTCGACGTCCGCGACGGCGGCGGGCTGACCGACTACGCCGACTACGGCCCCGAACTCACCCGGGAGTTCCGCGGCCTGCGCCTGTGGCTGCCACTGCACCTCCACGGCCTCGGCGCCTTCCGGGACGCGCTGGACGAGAAGCTCACGCTCGCCGCGTACGCGTACGGCCGGCTGAGCACGGAACCCCTGGTCGGCACGGTGTATCCGCCGGAACTCTCGACGGTCGCGTTCCATATCCGGGGCCTGGACGACACCGGCCACACCCGGCTGCTGCGCGGCGTCAACGAGCAGGGGCGGATACAGCTCTCCAGCACCCGCGTCCTGGGGCGGGTGGCCCTGCGTCTGTGCGTGATGTCCCACCGGACGCACCGCGAGCACGTCGAGGAGGCGCTGGACATCATCCTCGACGCGGCGGGCCCGGGAGCGCGTACCCCACTTTCACAAGCCACCGGATCACTTTCCCGATCCACCGGACCGGGCACCGGGAAAACCGCGCACCCGGAAAGGCCCACCGTTCAGCCACCCGCACAAGGGGCAATCTGATGCACCGCACACACTGATGTGCGATGGTGAAAACGGGGCAGGGCAACGGGGAGAGACAGCGGAAGGCCGGACCGGCGTCACCGGTCACCGACCCCGCACGCACACCGTGTTCCGCGAGCGATCGGAGATCCGTTCTCGATGACGCATTCCCGGTACGACCTCTCCGCGAGCGAGACCGAGCCCGAGCCGGACGGACTCGACATGCCCGCGCTCGCCCGTCTGGTATTCGGGCACGCCGCGTTCCAGTATCTCCACGCGGCCTGCGAACTCGGTCTGATCCGGCTGCTGTCCCGGCACGGAGCCCTCGGCAAGGACGCGATCGGCACCCGGCTCGGACTCGGGGAGAGGGCCTGCGACATCCTTCTCCTGGGCTGCGCCTCCCTCGGGATCGTGGTGCGCGAGGGGGACCGTTACCGCCTCGCCGGACTGGTGGCAGCCCTGGTGGAGGCCGGTGACTGGGACGGTATCGAGAACACCGTCGCCTTTGAGGGGCATATCGCGTACGAGGGCCAGGCGGACTTCACCGCATCGCTGCGCGCCAACAGCAATGTCGGGCTCCGCCGCATTCCCGGCACCGGGCGGAATCTGTACCACCGCCTCAGTGAGAATCCACGCCTCGAAGCGGTGTTCTTCCGTTACATGCGCTCGTGGTCGGAGATGGCCAACCACCATCTGGTCTCCCATGTCACGGAACTCGCGCCGACCCGGCTGCTGGACTGCGGCGGCGGGGACGCCGTCAACGCCATCGCCCTCGCCACGGCCAGCCCGGACCTGACCGTGACCATTCTGGAGATTCCGCAGACCGCCCGCATAGCGGAACGCCGTATTGTCGAAGCGGGGCTGGAGGAACGGATACATGTACACGCGGGCGATATGCACGCCGCCGAGTTTCCCGGCGGATTCGATGTCGTGCTCTTCGCCCACCAGCTCGTCATCTGGACGATGGAGGAGAACACGGAGCTGCTGCGCAAGGCGTTCCGGGCGCTGCGTCCCGGTGGACATGTGGTCATCTTCAATTCCATGTCCGCCGACCGGGGGGACGGCCCGGTCGTGGCGGCGCTGGACAGTGTGTACTTCGCCGTGCTCCCGGAAGAGGGCGGAATGATCTATCGCTGGCAGCAGTACGACACATGCCTGACCGCCGCCGGTTTCGGCGCGGCGCGTCGCCTGTCCGGGGTGGACACCCCACGGCCTGATGGTCGCGGCCAGGCCCTGACCCGGCCGGATCGGTCCGTCGCACGGGCCCGGATCCGATCCGTCGTACACACCCGGACGGGCGGATGAACGTCCTTTCCCCACCAGCGTTTCCAGCGCATGCCTCACCACCTCGCGCCCGGCGCATATGGCCCCCTCGTCGGCTCAGTGACGATCGCGGCCGGACGCCACGGGAGCGTCCGGACCCGCCCCACGGTGCTGTCCGCCCCGGGGAGGGGGTGGACAGCGGTTCGCGGCCCCGACCTGGCCACGCTCATCGGCGTACTCAACCGCCGCCGGTGCTGAGGAAGCCGCCGACCGGAGGCCCCCGCCGGCCATCGGCATCGAGGACGAGCGTACGAGCCCACGCGCGTGCGGGCGTGCGGGCCGGACGCGCGGACCGCGTCAGCGGTGCCCTGGAAACGTCGGTGCCCGGCCCCGGATTCACCGGGACCGGGCACCAGGAGCGCTTCCGGCACTACTCGACGAGGTGGTTCACCTCGTCCACGAGGTACTCCCCGTACCCGAACCGCTCCCCCAGCCGTTCCAGGCGCTCGTACAGCTCCCGCGAGATCCGTGCCTCAAAGGCGCCGAAGGCCCGGAGCGCAAAGCGGAACGCGAGTTCCGAGCAGACCAGCTCGGCACAGCGGGTCAGCGCCGCCGTGGCCGTGGCCGATGTGACTCCGGCGTCCTGGCGTGGCGTCAGCTCGTTCAGCAGCGCCGTGACCTCACCGGCGAGGTGACGGTGCGCATGGCCCGGTGGGCAGGGCGGGACGGTGGTCCACTGGGCCGACGGGGCGCCGTACGCCCTGATCACCGGGGTGACCACCGCCAGCACCTCGTCGAGCCACGGGCGCTCCCGGCCCTCGATCGACGGGCTGCCGTCGAAGGCGTCACGGTTGGTGAGCGCCCACAGCGCGGCGATCTCGGGCCCGGTCAGCGCCGAGTCCCGGAGCCTGAGCACATCCTCGACCAGCAGCGACTGACCCAGGATCCCGTGCTCGGTGGAGGCGGTCACCGACGCGATGTGCTCCTGTTCGCTGTCGGCGTCCAGCAGCCAGTCGCCGTGGAAGGAGGCGCCCAGGGCGGTGATACCGAAGTCGAACAGGAGATCGTCGGGGGTGAGGGCGGGGTCGTGCACGGAGGGCTCCTCGCTCAGATCGGGTACGCGGTGGACACGTAGTAGCCGCCGGGCTTGTGTCCGGGGGCACGCTGAAGGAGGACGACATAGCCGTTCCCCGCCTTGCTGTGCTTCCCGTCGTGGGTCATCACATCACCGAGCGAGTTCTTCGCCCCGAAGGTGCCCCGGAGCTCCAGCGGCTTCGTGGCGCCCTTGCGCAGCCAGTCCTGGATCTTCGCCTTGTTGGCGGCCACGGCGTAGTCCACGACCTGCTGGGCGGTCTGCCGGTCGACCCACCGGCTGTTCGACGTCGGCTTGCCGTACTTCCGGGTCTTCTTGATCGCCAGTTGCTTCATCTGCTCCAGGGTCACGTCGACGTGCTCGTCCAGGGTGTGCGCGAGGCCCGGGTAGAGCACGGCGTCCCTGGCCAGGTCGTTGCAGTTGTGGACGAGGGCACTGCGCTCGCCGACACCGACGTAGTAGCTGTCGATGCCGCTCACATCGAGGTCGTATGTCGTCTGCTCGGCGGCGAGGCGCTCGCTGCCCGCGACGGTCAGCTCCCGGCCCTCGCCGTCGAGCAGCCTGCTGCCCGGCACCAGCTCATCGGCCCGGACCCAGTCCCGGCGGTCGGCCGACCAGTACAGATGGTGTCCGGTGGATGTGACGGTGGCGCCGTTCTCGGCGGTCAGCCGGGTGAACTCCTTGTCGGACTCGGTGACGATCGCCGACAGCACCGGCTGGACCCGGGTGAGCGGGGTATCACCGGTGGGGTCGGTGGCCAGCACCAGATCGCCCGACTGGACGTCCTCGATGGGCTTGCGGCTGCCGTCGCCCATCAGCACGGCGGTGCCGGCCGGGAAGCTGTTGCAGCCGGGGATCGACTTGTCCTTGCGGATGTCGTCGGGCTTGAGCGCCTTGCCGCCCGCCTTGATCCAGCGCAGGACGAACAGGGAGCCGGTCGCCCGGTCGTAGGCGTCGAGCTTCTCGCCGGTCGCCAGGTCCTTGCCGGTGATGGCCTCGACGACGCCCTTGCCGTCGCCGATCCCGGGGATCAGGCCGAGCAGCAGGGACATGCGCCTGTCCTGCTCGGCGCTGTCCAGGCCGGAGGAGCCGCTGGCCCAGGTGTCCCCGATGTGGGAGAAGTCGAAGTCGATGGCGGGCAGCTCCCGGAGCTTCGCCGCCGCCTTCTTGATCTTGGGAATCTCCTTGTTCATCTTGTCGACGCCGCGGTTGGCCTGGGCGATGCCCTGGTTCATCTGGTCCATGCCGCGGTTGGCCTGCGCGATACCGCGGTTCATCCCGTCCAGGGCGCTGTTGACGTCGCCGACGGCGTCGTTCATGTCGTCGAGCGCCCGGTTCATCTGCGACATCCCGGCGTTGATGTCGTCCAGGATCTTGTTCATCTCGATGATCGCGTCATGGAGCATCAGCACCAGCTCGATGAGCTTGGTGAGGGCTTCCACCAGGGCGATCAACAGCTTGACGAGGCTCTTCACCGCCTCGATCAGCACCTGGACCGATTCGATGACCAGCACCGCCACGGTCTGCATGGCGTCGATGGTCTTCTCCGCGGCGCGGGCCGCGGTCTTCAGCCGCTCCTCGGCCTTGGCGCGTTCGGCGGGGTCCGCGATCGACGCGGGGTCCTGCTGCAACAGCTTCTGGAACGGTGCCAATTCGGCCTGGAGCTTCTGGATGTTCCCCAGATTCTGGACGAGGTCCTTCGCGCCCTCGTGGGCGGTGAACCCGAACAGCCCCACCCCTGCGCCGGTCCGTACGGACTGCTCGGCGAAGGCCCGGTAGCAGCGCGGCTTCTCCAGCAACGACTTGCTGCCGCAACCGGAGTAGGTCGCCGCTGCCTTGATCAGCTCCGCCATCCGGTCGGCGGTGGACTTCTCCTGGGCCTTGGCCGCTGCCGCCCGCGCGGCCTCGGCCGCCTCGCGTGCCGTGTCGGAGGCCGATCGCACCTGCGCGCTCTGCGAGGCGACGGCGGTGTGCTCCCCCAGTCCCAGGGAGAGGAAGACCGCCAGAACGGTCAGGAGAGGTGTCACTCTCCAGGTCATGCGGTGGTACATACATGCCTTACAGACAGGGAGGCCGCACCTGATGAGTGGTGAGATCAACAGATGGGCCTCGTTTTCCCCCTGATGGTTACCCATCAGTCAATGAACGACAGACAGAGTACGATAAATCTGATCATGGTCAGGCCGATCGGGTCAGCCGGGAGTGCGGTGGAGCCCTCGCTCCGATCCTCCCCCGATCCTTTTCGCGCTGCGCCCCCGCCGACCCTGATCGGTCCCCGAGTCGACCCGGAAAGGCCCCTGACTCGGGCGCCACATGAGCGACGGAGCGCCTAACGTGAAAGACGGCGGTGCCCGGCCGGGTCCGCACGGCTGACACCGCCCCTCTCTTCGCGAGGAGGACCATCCATGTCGTCACGGGGCAGATCCGTACTGCGGCGCATCGCGGCGCGGGCCACGGCTGTGGTGCTGGGAATCGTCATGGCCGTCACCAGCGGCCTTGTCACCACCGGCCTTGTCACCACCGGCCTTGTCACCACCGGCCTTATCGCCGCTCCTGCGGCTCACGCGTCGCCGTCCGCCGCGGGGGTCCTGCGGTGGGCACCGTGCGGCGGTCCGGCGAGACCGGGAGCCGAGTGCGCCACTCTCCCGGTGCCGGTCGACTGGGCCCGCCCGGACGGGCCGGGACTCGGCCTGGCCGTGGCCCGCCGCAAGGCCACCGGCCCCGGCACACGTGTCGGTTCGATGGTGTTCGGCCCCGGCGGGCCGGGCGACTCGGGTGTGGAAACGGTGGTGCGCCGTATCGGCCGGTTCAGCCCCGAGGTCCGCAGCAGGTTCGACATCGTCAGCTTCGATCCGCGTGGCGTGGGGGGCAGCAGTCCGGTGATCTGCTCCGGCGACCTGTTGGCCGAGCGGCCGTCACCCGAGCTGAGGAGCCAGGCGGACTTCGACGCCACCGTGGCGTACAACAGACGGCTCCGTGCCGACTGCCGAGCCCGTACCGGCCCGGTCTTCGACCACCTCGACACCGCCCGGACGGTCCGGGATCTGGAGGCCCTCCGGGCCGCCCTCGGCGAGCGGAAGCTGACCTTCCACGGCAGCTCGTACGGCACGCTGCTCGGGGCGCAGTACGCCGAGACCTATCCGCGCCGTGTCCGCGCGATGGTGCTGGAAAGCGTCATGGACCACAGCGTCCCGACCACCCGTGACTTTCTGCGGTCCCAGGCGGCCGCTGCGGACGATTCCTTCCAGGAGTTCGTGAGCTGGTGCGACGGCGCCGCGGAGTGCGCGCTGCGCGACCGTGATGTCCGCGAGGTCTGGCGGGGCCTGTTGACGCGGGCCGGGCGGGGCGAGCTGGAGGACCCGACGAAGCCGGGCATCGCGCTGTCGTCCGCCGACCTGGTCAACAAGATCGCGTTCCGAAGTTTCTACCGGGCCGACCACGCGGGCCTGGCCACGGTGATCGCGAAGATGGACACGAGCGAACCACTGCCGGCGTCGCCCACCCGGGTGGCGCCGCTGCCTCCGGCCACCCCGGTCTTCTGCTCGGACTGGCGACTGCCGGTGCGCGACCACCGGGAGTACGCCTCGCTCGTCGCCCTGATGCACACGACCGCGCCCGACCTGCCTCATCTGCTGCCGATACAGATGGTCGCGGCGTGTCTGGGCACGCCGACCGCCAACCCGCAGCATCGTCTGGACGCACGCGGCGTCCCGCCCGTCCTGGTGTCCAACGCGCTGCACGATCCCGCCACCGGCCACCCCTGGGCCGTCTCGGTGGCCCGGCAGCTCGGCCGCAGCGGCGTGCTGCTCACCTACGAGGGCCATGGGCACGGCAGCGTCACCCGCGGCCCGTGCATGGAGGACACCGTGGACAGCTACCTCATCGACCTGACCGTGCCGCCCCGGGGCATGAGCTGCCCCGCCATACCCGTCTGACCCGCCCGTACGACTTCGCGACACGACGGCAGGCGTATAGCGCTTGACGTATATCGCGTGACGACCACTGCCGAGGTCGACTCCGGCGCGTTCGCCCCTTCTCCCCTGCCGGGCCCTCGGCGAACCTGGTACCGGATGCACTGCTTCACCTTCCGGAGGCGAGGGAGCGATGAGGACACGTTCGCATGGGGCCGGTGCGCTGGCCGTCGGAGCCGCCGTGATGACGCTGCTCGCCGGTCAGGCGCACGCGGTACCGGTGTTGCCCCCGGGCGGCTGGAACGGGGACCCCGACACCGGCCTCGGTACCGGCGTCTTCGGTCATATCGGCAGCAACTGCGATCCGCTCCACGGCAACAGCGTCACCAGCCCGACCGACGACAGCCGTGGCAAGATCTGGCGTTACCACAAGCCGGTGGGCTCCGGACGCTGCGAGAGCAAGGGCATCACCGTCCCGGACAGCGCCACCGGCCGCGGCGTGGTCCACGACTTCACCCCCCGGGAAGGAGAGCGGACCACGTACTACTTCGGCTGGGAGAGCAGACTCTCCAGCACCGTGGACAACCATGCGATCTTCCAGTGGAAGTCCTACCCCGCGGGCCTACAGAACTGGCCCGTCGTCCTCAAGGTGGTGAACAGCAGACTCACCCTGATCCACCGCAAGGAGACCTCGCCCGTCCCGGACACCCTCTGGGACCGGGCCCTCCTCCCCCATGAATGGAACCACATCGTCCTGGGGCTGACGCTCTCCGGCGACCCGAGCACCGGCGCCATCGAACTATGGCTCAACGGGGCGAAGCAGACCCTCAGAAACGGCGGGACGGTGTGGAACGGCCGTACCTGGGACTTGGGGAACCAGCCCAAGTGGGGTCTGTACGGGGCCACCGCGCACGAGGTGGACCACGACATCGACCGGGTCCGGGTCAGTACCGACTACCACGATGTGAAGCACGGCTGACGCTCGGGCAGGCATGGCGGCCGACAGGCCATGGGGAGGCTGGAGAAAGAGAGAGTAGAGCAGTCATCAGCCGGACTGTCGCGACGATTCGGATGTGGTGGACTCTGCGGATTCGACCGGTTTCGCCGCGGCTGGCTCATCGGATTCGGAACTCGGCGCGCGCAGATTCCGTACGGCCGGAATCATCAGCACCACGGAATTGGCGAGGAGTTGCCAGCCGACACCGACGGCCAGGACCAGGCCGATGCTGGTGTACTCGGCCAGCGGACCGGCGAGGGCAAGTCCGATCGGTCCCACCGAATAGGCGCCGAAGGTTACATACGACATCACCCGGGACAAGCTGTCCGCGGGGACGTGCCGCTGGATCGTCGTCATCCAGAGGCTGTTGAACACCGCGCTCGACACACCGGCGGTGAGCGCCGCGGCACACACCGTCCACAGCGGGGCGCGGACCGCGAAGGCCGCCGAGGGCGCCGCCCACACAAAGGTGACCAGGGTGGTCACCACCAGCGGACGGGACGGCCGCCGACCGAGCAGCAGCAGGCCACCCAGCAGGGAGCCGACGCCGAAGGTGGCGACGATCAGACCCCATGCCTCGGAGCCGCCGTAGTCACGATCCGCCGAGACGGGGCCGAGCACCAGGTAGGGCGCCCACACCAGCAGATTGAACAAGGTGAACTGGAGTGTGACGGTCCATAGCCAGGTGTGCTCCGAGAAGGCCCGCCATCCGGACCGCAGTTCGGCCACCATGGAGCTGCCGCCGCGGTCGGGGGCCTGGTCACCGATCCGCAACATGAGCAGGGCCACGACGCTGGCCAGGTAACTGAGGGTGTTCACCAGCAGCACGGCCGCCGCCGACACGACCGCGATCAGCACCCCCGCGACGGCCGGTCCGGCCACGTTCGCCGCCGAGTGGGCCATCCCGAGCCAGGAGTTGGCCTCGGGCAGCCGGTCCTTCGGCGCGAGTTGCGGAACCAGGCCGTCGAACGAGGGCAGGAACAGGGCCTCGCCCACCCCACCGCAGGCAGCGAGTGCGACGACCACCCACAACGGCACCGGCCCGAGTATGAACAGCACCGCCAGGGCACCCTGGCTGAGGGCGCGGACGGAGTCGGCCACCAGCATCACCGTGCGCCGCGGCAGCCGGTCGCCGAGCACGCCGCCGCCCAGCAGGAGAAGCACCATCGGAACGATACGAGCGGCGAGCACCAGACTCAGATCGGTGGGTGAGCCCCCCATGTGCAGGACCGCGAAGGCGAGCGCCACGGAGGCCATGGACGTACCGAGGTTGGAGGTGAAGTATCCGACGAAGAAGACCGAGAAATCACGGGAACGAAAAACTGCGAAACGCTCCTGAGACCCCATCAACGGACAATCCTCACCATGAAGGGAAAAGAGCTCTGCGGAGCGAATCCATGCACTGAATCAAAAGCCCTTTCCCACGACACACATTTGTTTCCTCGCTGAGGGAAGAGGCTACGCAACCCGAACGATCCACGCCGACCCGAGGGTCACTGGCCGAAGACACGTCCCCGTTCGCTCCCCGGAGCGGCCACGGCCCCCAGCGCGCCATGGCCGAACCCTCACCGTCAACCCGGACACGGCCCCCGGGACAGCCAGAGCGCGCCTGCCCGCTGCCCCGGTCCGTCGTCCACCCCCCGGTGGACGGCGGATCACCCCGGGGTCGCAGCCGCGGCGGCCGGACGCGCAACCCCCGGCCGAGGGACGTTCATCCGCCGAGCTGATGCCCGACGGCCTGCCCCCTCCTTAGCCTTCTTGCATGATCGAAACCCACCGCGGCATCCACCGCGGCGCCCTGGCCGCGCTGCTCGCGCTCTCCGTCACCCTGCCTCTGGCACAGACGGCGATGGCCAGGCCGTTCCCCGTGTCCGCGGCGGCCCCGGGGTCCTCGTTCTCCGCTCCCGACCGGCCCGGGAGCGTACCGGCCCCGCTCGTACCGTCGGGTCCGCCGGCCTCGGCCACCTCCGACGGCGACGGCAACGGCGACGGCGAGATCCGGAAGTGGTACGAGCGGATCGTGCTCCCGCGCCCCACCGGACCGTACGCGGTGGGCACATCGTCCCTGCATCTGACGGACCGTGACCGCCAGGAGCCCTGGGTGCCCGGTGCCGGACCCCGGCAGTCGCTGGTGTCCCTGCACTATCCCGCCCGCCCGCGCACCGGCGGCCCGGTCGCGCCCTATGTCCGCGCGGACGAGGCCCGCGCGCTGGTGGAGACCCTGGGCAAGGACCTCCTGCCGCCGGACAGCGCGGGACCGATCGCCGGGACGCGGACCTGGTCCCGGCAGGACGCCCGCCCGGCCCGGGGCTCCTTCCCGCTCCTCGTCCTGTCACCGGGCTTCGGCGCGCCCCGCCAGAGCCTGACCCATCTCGCCGAGTCCCTGGCGGGCAACGGCTATGTCGTCGCCTCCCTCGACCACGCCTTCGAGTCGGCCGCGACGGCCTTCCCCGACCGGGGTGTCCTGCCCTGTACGGCCTGTGAGAAGACGGAGACCGGAGAGGTCGGCCACGCCGCGGTGGTGGAGGGGCGGGCGAAGGACGTGTCCCATGTCCTGGACCGGCTCCTCGGCCCCGCGTCCGTCTGGCGGCACTCCTCGATGATCGACCCCCGGCGGATCGGCATGGCCGGACACTCCATCGGCGGGGCCTCGGCCGCGCGCACCATGGCGGAGGATCCCCGGGTGGACGCCGGAGTCAATATGGACGGCAGCTTCTTCTCCCCCGTCCCCGAGGAGGGGCTGAGGGGCCGACCGTTCCTGCTGCTGGGCGCCGAGGACGGTGTCCCGGGCGGCACCGACGCCACCTGGGACGACGGTTGGAAGCGGCTCGACGGCTGGAAGCGCTGGCTGACGGTGGCCGGAAGCCACCATCTCACCTTCAGCGACGCGCCCGTGCTCGCCTCGGCGCTGGGGGTGCCGGGCACGCCCGGCGGACTCTCCGGCCGGCGGTCGCAGCAGATCACCCGCGACTGTGTCACCGCCTTCTTCGACCGCCATCTGAAGCACGCCGACCGCCCCCTGCTCGACGGCCCGACCGCCGCCAACCCCGAGATAACCTTCCACTCCCCCTGACCGGCGGGGCCGCCCCTCCCCGTTCGTCAGCGGGCCGGGGCCGGGGCGGCTCGTCCCCCTGAAGCCGTGGCCTCCTCCGGCGGCGGGCGGTCCCGGCGCGGCGGGCCGGGCAGGGTCAGGCCAAGGAGGCCGGGGAGGCCGGGGCGCTCACGGCGGTGTTCTGTCCGGCCACGATCCTCCAGCCGTCCGGGCGCTCGGCGATCACATAGAGCGCCGATCCCCAGACGCCGTCGACGGGGGTTCCCGCGGCGTCGGTGGGTGTCTGGACCACGTTCACGGCGATGACCCCGGGGACGATCTCCAGGAGCTTGGTGATCTCGTAGCGGGCGAAGGACTCGCTGAGGAAACCCTTCAGCGCGGGAGCACTGGACTCGGTGATCGCCGCACGGCCGTCCAGCCGCGTACCCATGGCGTTGGACCAGGACGCCTCGGTCGCGAACTGCTCGCCCAGCGCGATCGGGTTCTTGGTGTTGAACGCCTCCTCCAGCGCCTTCACCACGGCGGACACCGCCTCCTGGATCTGCCACGACACCGTTCCCACGACAAGGACCTCGTTGGGCATGACCGTATCCCTTCGGTTCCGGACTCCGTCCGGGGCGACGGTCGTCGTCGCCGAGATCCATCCGACAACCTCAAGAGCGGTTGAGATCAAGCGGAATGCCGCCCGGTCCGCGGCCGGGCGCGGCGCCAGCGGCCATGACCGACCCCTCTACTCTGTGGTACCGTGTACTGGTACTTGGTACTACGCAGTACTAAGAAAACCGAAGAGGACCCGCGATGGACGATCTGACGGAGATGCTGAAGGGCACGCTTGAGGGCTGCGTGCTGCACATCATCAGCAGCGAGGAGACCTACGGGTACGCCATCACACGTCGGCTGAACGAACTCGGCTTCACCGACGTCGCCGAGGGGACGGTCTACACCATCCTGGTGCGACTGGAGCGGAACGGACTCGTCCAGGTGACGAAACGGCCCTCCGGGCTGGGGCCACCACGCAAGTTCTTCGCGCTCAACGACACGGGGCGCCAGGAACTCGCGACGTTCTGGGCGAAGTGGGAGTACCTCTCCTCACGCATCGACAAGCTCAAGGAGGGCGGGCGATGACCTTCTGGGAGACCATCACCGGCAGCGACCTCACCAGGGAATGGAAGGGATTCCAGGCCCGGGCCGACGCGCTGCCGGACGACCACCGGGCGGCGTGGGAACAGATCAACGCGCATCTCTTCCCCCACGCGGACTTCACCGGCCGCAGCCTGATGCCGATTCTCGACGGCGTCCTGGGGCTGCTCGAAGAGACAGCGGCGGACGGGCGGAGCGCTCACGAGGTGCTCGGCGACGACCTCCCGGGCTTCTGCTCGGCGCTGGTCGGCGGCGAAGGGGCCCGGAGCCATCGCGACCGGTGGCGCGAGCAGTTGAACAGGAACGTCGCGAGGAAACTGGGCCGGCTGGGAGGCTGACATGAGTATCCAGGACATCATCCAGGGCAAGAGGCAGTGGCGGGCGCACCGGGCGCGGATCGAGGCGCTGCCGCCGGACTACCGGATCGTCTACCGGGAGATGCAGAGGTATCTCTTCAAGGTCGGACCGGTCTCCCTGTCCGAGGGGAACCTCCTCTCGGAGATCGCCGACTTCTTCGAGGAGGGCGTGGCGGGCGGCAAGGGGGTGCTGGAGCTGACCGGCAGCGACGTCGCCGCCTTCTGCGACGGCCTGATCAAGGACTCGCGCACCTATGCGGAGATCCACCAAGAGATCATCGGCGGAAAGACCACCGGCGCGGCCGGGAAGTAGCACCCGCCGCCCTTCCCCGGGGACGGGCCCGGGACCCCGCCGAAAGGTTTCAGCCGACGGCGGCGAGCCCCGGGCCCGCTGCCGTCGGCGGGTGAACCTCCCGGTGTGCGCGTCCGTGCGATGGGGTGCGCCCCGACGACAGAAGACGACAGGAACGGCGACAGGAACCACGCGCGCCGGCCTTCCCCATGCCTCACCGGAGCGATCCCAAGGCCGGCCTTGCCCCCCACCTCGTGTGTCCGTTCCTCCCCCCATCCGTTCTGCATGACGTCCTGCCCCAGGGAGGGCAACGATGTTCCAGCGGCTCAGGCCCGCGGCGCTGATCGCGGCAGCCATGTGTACAGCACTCCTCTTCGGCCCGACCGGTACGGCGCAGGCCGACGGCTCCCCCCTGATCGCCCGTGTCGGCAGCGGCGACCACCTGGTCGCGATCGGGTACGAGCACAGTGACTACGGCGGCGCGGCCCTCCAGTTCTTCAGCGATCACTCGGACTGCTCGCCCACGTCGCGGACGCACAACTTCGACACGTTCCCCCCGGGCTGGAACGACAGGATCAGCTCGATGCGGATCGGCGGCGGCACGTGCGGCGCCTACGCCTTCGACCACATCAACCGGCACGGGCCGATGGTCACGATCGGTGGCTATGTCTCCTCCATGCCCGCCGGGTGGAACGACCGCCTCAGCTCTCTTGAGGTCACCTATGCCTGGTGGTGGCCCCGGGCCCGCTGACCCGGGGCGACCGCCGCGGCGCTCGGCCCGATGCCCGGCGACCGGCTGTGCACAGGCCCCGGACCCGCCCCGCCCGTCCGTCCATCCGCCCGTCCGTCATCCGTCCGTCCGCCCGTCCATGTCAGCCGAAGGGGTCGTTGACGTTGTCGGGGGTGACGGGACGTCGGCGGGCCCGGTGGGCGAGCCACACGGTGGCCGTCACGGTGGCCGCCGCCACGAGGGCGACGCCCGGGACGCCCCGACCGGCGACGGCCGCGCAGCCACCGCCGATGGCGGCCGCCGAGGGCAGGGTGAGCACCCAGGAGAGCGCGATCCGTCCGGCGATCCGCCACCGGACGGCCGACAGACCGCGGACCAGGCCGACCCCCAGGATGCTGCCCGAGCAGACCTGCGTGGTGGAGAGCGGAAAGCCCAGCCGGGACGAGCCGAGGATGACGGCGGTCGCCGCGGTCTCGGCGACAAAGCCCTGAGCGGGCCTGATGTCCGTGAGCCGGGTGCCCATCGTCCGGATGATCCGCCAGCCGCCGCAGTATGTCCCGAGGGCGATCGCCGCCCCCGCCGTGAGCACCACCCACAGCGGCGGCGGCGAGCCATGGGCGAGGACTCCGCCGGAGATGAGCGCCAGCGTCATGACGCCCATCGTCTTCTGCGCGTCATTGGTGCCATGGGCGAGGGCCACCAGGGAGGCCGACCCGATCTGGCCGATCCGGAAGGCACGGGCCGCCGGGCCCCGGTCCGGGTCCCGGACGACCAGGCGGACCAGGCAGATCCCGGCCAGCGCCAGCAGACATCCGACCACCGGCGAGAGAAGCGCGGGGAGGATCACCTTCCCGAACACCGCGCCGAAGAAGACGGCCGACTCCCCCGCGCCCACCCAGACCGCTCCGATCAGCCCGCCGAGAAGGGCGTGTGTGGAACTCGACGGCAGACCGAGGAACCACGTGAACACATTCCACAGAATGCCCCCGGTGAGACCCGCGAAGATCATCATCAAGGAGACCTGGGCGTCGTCCACAAGGCCGCCCGAGACGGTCTCCGCGACCCGTACCGAGAGAAAGGCGCCCACCAGGTTGAACACCCCGGCGACCGCGACGGCGACCCGCGGCCGGAGCGCCCCCGTGGCGATGGAGGTGGCCATGGCGTTCGCGGTGTCGTGGAAGCCATTGGTGAAGTCGAAGGCCAGCGCCGTGACCAGCACCAGGGCGAGGAGGGCGTCGGGCCGACTCACCGGGGGCTCGCCCACGGTACGGGAACGGTGATCACCACGCCGATGACTGCCTCCACCGTCGGGACCGGAGAAGCGGGACAAAACCGTGTACAAAACGCCGTGCGCCTGCCCGTGCCGTCGGCCCCGGAACGGCCATGACCTCATGGCCGCGCCTCGGGATCGGCCCCATGACCGGGCCTTCTGCCCACGACCGACGACGAACGCACCCTACGCCCGACGACCTCCGGTCCCGGGCAGGCGCACCAGCGCGGTGCGGCGCCGCTCGAATGACGGGTTCCCCGTACCGCCGTCGGCCGTGCCCCACCCGTCCAGGAGCGGCAGGAGCCCTATCGGCTGCCGCGCCGAATCCAGTGCGCGCGGCGCTGGTAGCGGGCGACCGGTGGCGGAGCCGGGGGAACCGGGCCGCTCTCCGCCGGTGGCGCGGGCGCGGGGCGGTCGGTGGCGGCGGTGGTGGTGGTCCGATCGGGGGCGGGCGGGCTCAGGCCGTCCGCCGTGTACCGGGTCGCCGCGATCGTCTCCACGAGCTGCTCCTCGGTGAACTCCTCCGAACCGGGAACATGGGGGACGAAGCCGATGAGCACCCCGTCACCGACGATCTCCGCGTCGAGCCCGGCCGCCCCGTCGACGTCCCACAGCGCCTCGATGTCCGTGTCGAGCACCACCCGGATGCCGAACTCGTAGACACCCGCCTCGACGACATGCGCCATCACTCCGCGCCCGCGCAGCGCCTCGACCATCCGGCGCGCTCGTCCCTCGTCCATGACGGCCGTACCTCCTCGGCCCCTGGCACGTCCCGGGGTGGGGCGCGCCACCGCCACGGGCCGTGAACCGCCCGCGTTTCCCACGGTACTCCCGCTCCGGGGACGGGCCGGGGCGGCTCGCCGCTCCGGGATCGGCGGCTGTCAAGCGCGGCGGATGATGAGCGGGGTGGTGAGCGTTCCGTCACCCGCCTCACGCCCCCCGTTCGAGTGAAGCGCGCGCCCCGGCCGACCGCCGATCGCGCATACCTCTCGGCACCTCGTCCATGCATTCCACGAGGGACCACCCGAAAGAGATCTCAACAGCCCCTGCCGTCGTAGCGTCCTGGAATCATCGGATGACCATTCGCAGCGGACGTTCAGTGAACGTGAAGGGATGACGATGAGCACTGCTCAGGCGGCAACCACAGGCGGCGAGGGCTCCACCCCTCCGATCAGCACGGTCGCGGGGACCGGGGTCGCGGGGTTCACCGGGGACAACGGGCCCGCTGTCGCCGCTCAGTTGAACCGCCCGTACGGGATCGCGGTGGACAGCGCGGGCACCCTCTACTTCTCCGACTACAACAACCACCGGGTCCGCAAGATCACGACGGACGGGAAGGTCAGCACCGTCGCCGGGATCGGGTCAGCGGGCTATCGGGGCGACAACGGCCCGGCCGTGTCCGCCCAGTTGAACTGCCCTCGCGAGGTGGCGGTGGACGGCGCGGGCGCCGTCTATGTCACCGATGCCGAAAACCACCGGGTCCGGAAGATCACTGCTGACGGGACGATCAGCACCGTCGTCGGGACGGGGGTCGCGGGCTTCAGCGGCGACGGCGGCCCCGCCACCGCCGCCCGGCTGAACCGCCCGTTCGGGGTGGCGGTGGACAGCACCGGAGTCCTTTACGTCACCGAGTACAACAACAACCGGATCCGGAAGGTCGCGGCCGACGGGACGATCAGCACCGTGGCCGGTACCGGGGCCACGGGCAACCGGGGTGACGACGGCCCGGCCGCCTCGGCCCAGCTGAACCGCCCGTACGGAGTGGCGGTGGACGGCGCGGGCGCCGTTTACATCGCCGATACCGACAACCACCGGATTCGGAAGATCACGGCCGACGGGACGATCAGCACCGTCGCCGGCACGGGCACCGGAGGCTTCGACGGCGACGGCGGCCCCGCCACCGCCGCCCGGCTGAACCGCCCGATGGGAGTGGTGATCGACAGCACCGGCACCCTCTACGTCGCCGACTACGGCAACCACCGGATTCGGAAGATCACGACGGATGGCAAGATCGGCACGGTCGCCGGCACGGGCACCGGAGGCTTCGGCGGCGACGGCGGCCCGCCCGCCTCGGCCCAGGTGAACAATTCCCTGGGGGTCGCTGTGGACTGCGTCGACACGCTCTACATCGCCGACTACGGCAACCACCGGGTGCGGAAGGTCGCGTCCGCGCGGATGGCCGGGCTGCCCGAGTCGGGCTCGGTGGTCTCCTGGGCCAATGTCCGCAGCAGGCTGCGGATGGGGGTCCAGCGCGAGTCCCTCCAGGACGGGGCCGAGATCCACCAGACCCTCGCCGCCGCCAGGGACCATCAGCGGTGGCGGCTGCTCGTCGCGGGTCAGGACGGGGGCGAGGTCCTGTACACGATCGAGAACCTGCGCAGCGGCAAGGTCCTGGAGGTCGTCGCGGCGCAGGTGCGGAACGGCGCGGTGGCCGCGCAACGCGCCTACGAGGGCGGCGACGCGCACCATCAGCAGTGGCGGCTGATCCCGGTGGGCTCCACGAGCGACACTCCGCGGGTGTACGAGATCGCCAACCGCAACAGCGGACTGCTGCTGCGGGTCGACACCAACGCCCGCGCGGTGATCAAGCAGCATGGGGCGGAGGGCGACCACCGGGACCGGCAGTGGCAGTTGCTCCCTGTGTGACGCACCTGACGCACGAGGGGGCAGGGGCGAGACCGCCCCTGCCCCCTCGGAAGGCGGGTCCTACTTCTTGGACGGGTCCTCAGCGGTCGGCTTGGACGCCTTGGGAGCCTGGGCCTCGGGCGTCGGGGGCGCCTTGGGGGGCTGGTTGAAGTCGCTCTTCCTCGGCATGGTCTGCAGATCCTCGTCCTTCTGGAGATCGCCGTGCTCGGTGACCGTCGTACTCGACTGCCGCATGCCCGCGGACGCCGCCGAGGACACCGAGCCGGGGTTCCCCGCGTACTGGGCCTGCGCGCCGGCCGAGGTCTGGGTGGTCTGGATGAAGGAGCCGAGGAAACCGAGGACGGCCCGTGCTTCGGGCGACTGTTCCTGGACGACCTTCGCCCGGGAGGAAGCCCCGTGGATACCGTTGGGGAAGAGGCTTGTGCTCGTGTCGTCGTATGTGGCGTCGTCGGCGTCCTCGAAGTCGACGCCCGCCCCCGGTTGCGGCTTGGTGCCGTCGGTGGTCACCGAGAAGAGGCCCGCGCCCGTGCTCGCGAAGCCGAAGATGTTGTCGAACACCATGGTCGTCACTCCTGATCGTCGTCGTCGTGGCGGCGGCGCCGCCCGGTCAGGGCTGCTTGTGCAGCTCCCGTTCGCTGCCGGTCAGGCTCTCGCCGTCGAACATCGTGTGGTGGACCTCCAGGGCGGAGACCACCTCGGCCAGTCCCTTCATCCGGAAGCCGCCGCCCGCAAGGCCGAGGTCGGCGATGTCCCGGGCGACCACCTCGTCGAGACCGGGGTACTCCCCGGGCTGCGGAGGGGACAGGACCGCCACCGGAACGTCGTACTTCACCGCGAGCAGTCCGGAGAAGGTCACCGGGATCTCATAGGTGTACTGCTTGACGGCGCGTCGCTGGGTGACGAGGGTCTCCACCCGGGAGCCCGGCTGGACCGTGCCGGAGATCTCCGACTTCGAGGCCCAGCTCGTGGTCAGGGTGCCGCTGACGGAGGCGGTGAGGCCCAGGGCCAACTGGGCGCTGAGATCGGCCTTGCCGGTGGCGGTGCCCGTGGTCGTGAACGCCCCCGACGTGGTCACCGAGGTCGCCGCGGAGTTCGTCACACCGTTCGTCGTCGAGTTCGTCACACCGTTCTCGGTGGTGTTGTCGTTGTCGACCCCGATGTTGTCCTTGCTGTTCTTGTTGGTCACGCTGTTCTTGACCTTGTTGTCCATCGTGTTCTGAAGCTGGTTCTGGAGCTGTGTCTGGAACTGCGCCTGGAGCTGGAGTTGCAGTTGGGCCGCCAACTGCAACTGGAGCTCCGCGCCGACACTGCCGCCGAAGGTGAGCTGGCTCGATCCCTGGAGCGACCAGGTGATCCCGTTCGACACGGTGAAATCGACCGAGTCGGTGAAGTTCATCGTGGAGGTCTGGCTGAGGTTGACATAGGCACGTGAGGAGAATGTGTCGGGCGGGGGCTGGTTGATATTGCGCCGCTCCTCGATCAGCGGCTCCCCGAGGTTCATATAGGCGAGCCAGCCCCGTTGGTATGCGGACCCGGAGAAGTTGCCGAAGCTCGATTTGTTCAAGGAGAATCCGACCGGCTTGTGCCGCACTCCGTAATCATCGACATAGACCAGGTCAGGATGGTCCAGGATGGACCGCCAGGTCTGGTCGATGTTCAGTTCCCGCAGGTTCTTCTTGGTCAGCGGCCGACGCTTGGCCCGTTCCAGGTTGTACGCGTTGGAAGGCATTTCCCCGTCCTCGACTAATTCCGGCCGAAACTGCGCTCGGTGAAGTGGAAACAGGCATCTGCGCACGTTCCGAGAGTGGAAGCTAACACGATCCCCATTGCCCGGGAAGACATCTCAGAGATTCTTGCCCTATCGAGTGACAATCGCTCGGGAGCCACCTCGACCCGCTTGCGACGACGGTAGGTTGAGCAACCGTCGATCAATCGGCCGAGGCCGATCGATTCCATGGCAACGCCGCATTTAACGACGGCTGAGCCGAGCGTCCGACGCATTGTTCTCCACATCCAGAACAGGTGAGGTTTCCGCTATGTACACCCAAGAACGCACGGCGATGGCGAATTTGGTGGTCGGCGGCCCGGTGGCGGTGAACAGCTATGACAACGCGATCGTGGCGGCGCTGGTCGAGAACCGGCCGGTCATGCTCGTCCACGCCTTCAACGGCGGCTATCTGCGGCCCGTCGAACTGAAGGAGGAGAGCCACGACAAGGGGGTCAAACTGGCCACCGCGCTCGACCCGGCCACCAAGGACGCGCAGGGCCACCTCTGGCACATCACCCCCGGCGGCTTCTTCGGACAGCGGCCGCTGTACTTCATCGAGAGCGCCGCGGGCCAGGTGTCGCCCAAGCCCCCGGTCGCGGGCGGCGCCGACACGGGCCGCGGCGACGACGGCGCGCCGAAGCCGCAGCGCAGGCGGATCACGGTGCATCAGGAGGCGCCGAAGAGCACGGCCGACACCGTCCAGGTCGGCCTGCCCGGCAAGGTCGGCGACAAGTGGCGCGGAAAGAACGGCGCGGTCGAGGACACCCAGCTCTGGGTGGTCACGGTGACCCCGTGGGGCGGGATCACCTTCGTCCCGATCACCCACCCCGACGCCATCCTCGGCTTCAAGGACCACGCGGTGACGGCCGACAGCGAGGTGCGGCTCACCTACAACTGGGGAGGCGACTTCACCGGGACGGTCATCAACACGTTCTACCCGCGGCTGCCCAACGAGTGGAACGTCCCGTACCACCACATCTTCACGTGATCAGCGGCCATGTCCGTGCCACACCCGTCCCGAACCCATGCCCGTACCGCCTGGAAGAGGCACCACGATGCCCGTGCCCACGGAAGAACTGAAACTGGAGATCGTCCACGCCGCCACCGGGAAGACCCTGGGCGCCCGGGCCGCGCCGAGCACGGACGCGGCGCTCGTCGTCCGTGACTTTCCCGACGGCGGCCCGGGCCCGGAGCGGTGGCAGCTCGTCCCCGTACCGGCCCCGCAGGGCGGGCAGGCACCGGACCAGCCGGCCTATGTGATCCGCAACGCGGTCAGCGGCAAGGTGCTCGACAACCCCGCCGCCGCGGACCGGGGCATCCGCCAGGGCGACGCCGCCGCGGGCAAGAAGAGCCAGCAGTGGCACATCGTCCCCGTCGAGGGCGAGGCGGGCCTCTACTGCATCGAGGGCGCGGGCGACCGCGCCGTTCTCGACCTCGCCGACCCCGGCCCGGACGACACCCGGATCGTTCTGCGTGAGTACGACGACGGCGCGAAGAGCCAGCGGTGGCGGTTCACCACCGCCGCACCCGAGCGCGTCAGCGACCCCGTGCTGCGCTGGGCGTCCCTGGACCACTGGAACGGCCGCCGGTCCTGGCGGCTGGACCGCTCGGCCGCGCTGCGGCCCGTACCGGACGCGACGCCCTCCTTCAGCGACATGCTGCTGGTCCTCGAACGGTTCGGGAGCGACCAGGAGGCCGGGGCGTGGAAGGTCGAAGGGGCCACCCGCTCCCCCGGCGGACAGCCGGACCGGTGGGCCGGGACCGGTGCGCGGTTCCTCGCCGACACCGCGGGAACAGGGCGCGTGGACATCGTCGGGCTCACCCCCGCGAAGGGGGCGGTGACCTCGGCCGGCCGGGGCGACGGCACCTTCGAGGACGAGCGCGCCCTGCTTCAGTCCACGCCGCCCCCGACCCCGGCGGACCTGTGGACCCTCGCGGACACGACGGGGAACGGCAAGCCGGACGTGGTCGTGCTGGCCGCCGACGGGGTCCGGGTCTCCCGTCAGGACCAGGGCGGGGCGTTCGCGCCCACGGGCGGTGAGCTGGTCCTCAAGGCGTTCGGACACGGCAAGCCGGGCGGCGGGTGGCTTGCCGACAAGCACCCGCGCTTTCTCGCCGACACCACGGGTGACGGACGGCTCGACCTCGTCGGCTGCCACGACGACGGTGTCCGGATCTCGCTCCAGGACGAGGAGGGGAAGTTCGCGCCGCTCGCCGATGAGCCGGTGCTCCGGGCGTTCGGGCACGACGGGAGCGCGGGTGGCTGGCTCGTCGGCAAGCACCCCCGCTTTCTCGCCGACACCACGGGTGACGGACGGCTCGACATCGTCGGCTGCCACGACGACGGCGTCTGGGTGTCGCTCCAGGACGAGGAGGGGGCGTTCGCCGATCCCCTGTACATCCTCGACGACTTCGGGGTCGACCAGGGGTGGAGCTCGGTCGACGAGCACCCCCGCTTCCTGGTCGGGACCACCGGTGGCGGAGCACCGGACCTCGTGGGGTTCGGTCCGCAGGGCGTTGTCGTGGCGCGCGGGCTCGGCGACGGCACGTTCGGGCCCGCGAAGCTCGTTCTGAACGACTTCGGACTCGCCCAGGGATGGACGGGCGGGAAGCACCTCAGGTTCCTCGCCGATGTCACCGGCGACGGCGGCCCGGACATCGTGGGCTTCGGCGACGAGGGGGTCTGGGTCTCGCACAGCCTCGGCGACGGCCGGTTCGAGCAGGCTCAACTGGTGTGCCGCGGCTTCGGGTACAACGAGGACGCGGGCGGCTGGCGGGTCGACCGCCATCCCCGTTTCGTCACCGACATCACCGGGGACGGACGGGTCGACATCGTCGGGTTCGGGGGCCCGGGAGTGTATGTCGCCCGGAATCTCTTCCGCCGGTTCAGGACCCGATAGCGGGACCGACAGCAGGACCCGGCAGCCGGGCGCCGACAGCGGGCCCGGCGGCGGGTGGAGAGGCAGCCCTCGGATCGGCGGATCTCGACGGCCGTACGGCGACGGCGCGCTCCTGGCGTGCCGGAACCGCCCGGGGTGGCGGTTCCGGCACGCCTTCTTGCACCGGGCCGCCACCGCGGCTGTCCGGTGTCAGGCCGGTGCCGGAGCGCTGACGAGGATCTTGCCGAGCGCGCCGAGGACGGCGGGCTCGACGCGGTAGTAGACCCAGGTGCCGCGCCGCTCGGAGGTAAGGAGTCCGGCCTCCTTGAGCTTTTTGAGGTGGTGGGAGACGGTGGGCTGGGAGACGCCGACGTCGGAGATGTCGCACACGCACGCCTCACCGCTCTCGTGGGAGGCCACGGCGGAGAAGAGGCGGAGCCGGACCGGGTCGCCGAGCGCCTTGAACACCCGGGCGGCGATCTCGGCCTCCCGGGCCGTCAGGGGGCGCTCGGTCAGCGGCGGGCAGCTCGGGGCCGCCGCGCCCGGTCCGTTGGTCCCGGCCCGCGGCGGCGCCTTCGCATTCGACATACGGCTATGTTGACATATATCGAATCAAGGGGCGAGGTGTCACTCCCGCCCGGGCCGCCGGACGGCGGGCGGCGCGCGCGGCGGCGCGGCCCGCGCCGCGCGGGGAGTTCGGGGTGAGGCTGTCGCAGGAGCGCGGCCAGGACCCCACGGCCCGGCCGGACGCCTCCGGCACCACCGGCCCGGGTTCCCGTCCGGGCAGGGCGCGGGCGGTGGCCGGCCGGGACTGCCCGCCCCCGGTCACGGCGGCGTCCACGGCGACATCGACGCGCTCCATCAGTCAAGCCCCTGTTTCGACACACATCTATGTCGACACTCATCGAATCAGACGGCGGCCGACCTCGCAAGCCATCGACAGATGTCGAAACAGGCAGGGAAAGCGCCCGGAACCGGCCGTGCGGTGCCCGGACGGCGCCCGGCGCGGCGGGGCGCGCGCCGGGCCGCCGTTGAGCGGATGTACGCGCGGTCGTTGAGCCGCCGTTGAGTGGGGGCGGGCATCGTCGTTGCCGCGGGACGAGAACTCATCCCCCCTCGTAGCGAACGAATCGAAGGAGCGCTCCCATGCGCAGAATGCTCGCTGTGCTCGCCACCTCCGCCGCCCTCGCGCTGAGCACCGCCCTGCCGGCGGGTGCCACCACGGGCGCCGCCCCCGGTCCCTCCGGAAGCGGCAACGAGTGTGTCGCCGACGTCGACACCAAGAAGGTGACCTGCTTCGACACCTTCCGCGAGGCCGCGAAGGCAGGCTCGGATGGCGCGATCACCGACGCCGACAACCCCAAGGAGCTGAACGCCGCCCTCGCCTCCTACCGCGAGGACTGGGGCACCGGCCGCACCTGGCTCGGCACCGCCACCTGGGACTCCCAGTGGCAGGGCGACGCCCTGTACTTCTGGGGCGACCACGCCTGCGCCACCGGCAACGGCGAGGACTACGCCTGGGACCTCAGCGGCAGCCGCTGGGACGACCAGCTCAGCTCCCTGACCCCCAGCAGCGTCTGCTGGATCGAGCTGTTCCAGTTCCCCGCGAGGGGCGGCGCCAAGAGCGAGCCGTTCAAGTCCCCGGCCGGTGACCTCGGCTGGTGGAACGACCGCACCTCGACCATCACCTTCGTCTGAGCGCCGGGGGCCGGACCGCACATCCCCCGGCGGTCCGGCCCCACCGCCTCATCCCGTCGCCACCACGGCGGAACATCCCTGCTCCGCGCTCCTCAGCACCGCGTCGGCCTGTTCCGCGAACGGCTCCTCCCCCCAGCGCCGGAACGCCTCACGGCACCGCCCCGCCAGCACCCGCGCCACGTCCGTGCGCCCCAGGGCCAACTGCGCCTGCGCCAGCCGCAGCCGGGTCGCCTCCTGCCACAGCCGCAGCCGCCGGGCGCGGAACATCTCCAGCGCCGCCTGCAACTGCCCGGTCGCCTCCTGCGGCCGCCCCGCGCCGGTGAGCACCAGGCCCAGCAGATAGCGGGCGGTCGCCGTCGTGCCCTCGCCCCCGGCCCCTTCCAGCCCTTCCTTGATCCGGACGTTCTCCCGCGCCGCTGCCACGGCCTCCTCCGTCCGGCCGAGATCCAGCAGCGACCGCGCCAGATTGCCCAGGGTGCTCCCCTGCGGGAAGCGGTCGCCGCGCTCGTACCAGATCGCCAGCGACGCCTGGAAGTACGGCACGGACTCCTCGGGCCGCCCGGCCGTACGGGCGGTGATGCCGAGCCGGTTCAGCGTCCGTCCCAGCGTGACCGCGTCCCCGCTCTCCCCGCTCGCGTTCCAGGCGAGCAGGAACTCGCCCAGGGCCGCGTCCAGTTCCCCCCTGCGGTAGTGCGCGTAGCCGAGCAGATAGCGGGCCCACCCCTCGGCCCGCCGCTCCCCGCGGGCCACCGCCGTCTCCACCAGCAGCCGTACGGTGGTCCGATAGGGGACGAGGTCACCGCCGGACTCCGTCAGATACTCCAGGCAGGTCAGGATCTCGGCAACGGAGACGAGGTCGACCGGTGCCGACGGAGAGGAACCGGACAGGGACCGCCGCAGCAGCCGCAGGATGCCGTCCGACTCCGCGAGCAGCCGGTCCACGGCGGTGTCCACGTCCTGGGGGCGGAACAGCGGATGGACGGTGGGGGCGAGGCCGTCGGGCACCGAGTCCCCCGGGTACAGGAAGCGGTCCAGGCCGCGGGCGGTCGCGACCCACAGATCGAGCAGCCGCTCCAGGGCCTCGTCCCGTTCCCCCGCGGACTCCCGTTCCGCGCAGCGCTGCCGGGCGAAGTCGCGCATCAGGTCGTGGTAGCGGTAGCGGCCGGGCTCGGGGGACGAGAGCAGCGAGCCGTCCACCAGTCCCTCGCAGATCTCCTCCGTCTCGTCCGCGGGGAGGGCGAGCACCGCCGTGGCGGCGGCCAGCGTGAAGGTCTCGCCGTCCAGCAGCGACAGCAGCCGGAACGCCCGGCTCCGCGCCGGGTCCACCCGGTCCAGCCGGTCGTGGGAGAGGGCGAAGACGGACTCGACGGAGAGATCTCCCAGCCGGAGCTGCGCCAGTCGGCCCCGTTCGTCGGCGAGGCGGTGGCGCAGTCGCTCCAGGGGCCACCGGGGCCGGGAGCAGAGCCGGGACGCGGCGATCCGCACGGCCAGCGGGAGATGGCCGCAGAGTTCCACGATCGCGGCTGCTTCGGCGCGTTCGGCCCGGGTGCGCCGCTCTCCGGCGATGCGGGCGAAGAGCGCCAGCGACTCCCGCGGGTCCATCGCGGACAGGGCGTGGGTCCGTCCGTCGGCGAACCCGCCCAGCCAGGAGCGGCTGGTGACGATGACCGCGCAGCCGGGGGCCCCGGGCAGCAGCGGACGGATCTGGGCGAAGTCCCGGGCGTTGTCCAGGACGATCAGCACCCGCCGCCCGGCGAGCAGGGAGCGGAAGGCCGCCGCCCGGTCCGGGGTGGCCTCCGGGACGGCGGACGCGGCGGCTCCGAGGGCCCGCAGGAACGCGTACAGCGCCGTGCCGGGCGGCACCGGTTCGCTCCCGGCGCCACGCAGGTCGACGAAGAGCTGTCCGTCGGGGTAGTGGTGCCGGACCCGGTGGGCGACGTGCACCGCGAGCGCGGTCTTGCCGACTCCGCCGAGGCCCGCGAGCGCCACGGCGGAGGCCGTGGAGCCGGGTGTGGCGGCGGCGGTGAGGTCGCGGACGATCTCGTCGCGGCCGGTGAAGTGGTGGACGTCGGCGGGGAGTTGCGCGGGCGGGGCGGCGGCGGTCCCGGCAGCGCCTTCGCCCCCCGCGTCGTCACCCTCGTCACCCTCTTCGGGCTCTTCGCCGTCCTGTCGCGGTAACTCCCCGGGGTGCGGGCCGCCGTTCTCCGGGACGGGGGCGGGGCGCGCGCCCGGCTCCTGGCCCGAGATGATCCGGCGGTAGAGCGAGGCCAGCTCGGCCGTGGGCCGCACCCCCAGCTCTTCGTCGAGCCGCTGCCGCAGGGCGGTGTAGACCTCGATCGCCCGCGCCTGCCGCCCCTGGGCGTACAGCGCCCGCATCAGCAGGCCGTGCAGCCGTTCGTGCAGGGGGCGCTCGGCGCACAGGGCCGCCAGCTCGGTCCCGGCGCCCGCCGCGTCGCCGTCGTGGAGGCGCTGCTCCAGATGTGCTTCGACGGTGTTCTCCACCAGCCCCGTGATCCGGGCCCGCTCGGCCTCGGCCCACCGTCCGGTCAGCCCGAGCAGGGCGTCCCCCTGCCAGAGGTCGAGGGCCTCGGCCCGTCTTCCGCTCGCGCACAGGGCGCGGAACTCGGCCAGGTCCGTGGGGTGCGCGGGCATCGCGTAGCCGTCGCCGACCCACCGTACGGTCTCCGCTCCGAACAGCCGCCGGAGCTGGGAGACATAGGTCTGGAGCGTGCGTACGGCCGTGACCGGCGGGCTCTCCTCCCACAGGGCCCGGATCAGCCGCTCCCGTCCCACCGTCCGGCCCTCGGCCAGCACCAGCACCGCCAGGACGAGACGCTGCTGCGGGGTGCCCAGGGGCACGGCATCGCCCCCGCGCCAGGCCCGTACGGCACCCAGCAGCCCGAAGCGGAGCCCGCCTCCGCGGCCCGCCGCGTTCGCCGCTCTCCCGTCCTCCCGGCACGCCACGGCGCCCTGTGAATCCCCCGACACGTGACCTCTTCCCCTGTCCTTGACCGTGAGCATGGTGCAACGTGAGGTGTACCTGTCGACCAAGGCCGGAGTCACGTGGTTGCCCGGCGTATCGGCCACCTGACATCCGCGGTCGCGGCCGGGGGCCAAGCCTTCGTGGGGGAGGGAGAGGCGGGCCCGGCGAGCGAAGACGATCATGGCACAGGGGTCGCGACCGGCCGGGTCCGAGCGCTTTGGATGACCGAGAATGGTCCCTGCGGGGCCATAACGGCCGACGCGGCTCGCACCGTTGGAACGCCGTTGGAACGGATCGGCCGGGACTCCGCCGGGCGGGAGCACGGGCCGCACGGGAACGCGGCGAGAACGCACCGCTCCCGGGCCCGCTCGGTCGGGGGCCCGGGAACGGGTGGGGGCGGGTCGGTCAGCAGGAGAGACCCGGGAAGCGGACGACTCCCTCCGGTGCGGTGTACGGGCCGCGGGCGGCGAGTGTTTCCAGCCACAGCGGGGAGTGGCCCGGGGTGCGCACGGCCCAGGCCGGTGTCCCGGGCATCACCCGGCCCGCGAGGCGCAGCCGGGGGCCGGGGCCCTCCGGGCCGTGCGGCGCATCGGTTCACCGGCGCCCGCGAAGAGCGCGCGGGCCGTCGGACGGCCGAGGCCGGCCAGGGCGGTGGCGCAGCCTGCGATGCCGCCCGTCGCGCCGTCCACCACGGCATACGGCGCCGACCGGTCGAAGGCGCGTTTGACGGCCCTGTGGATCTCGCGGTCCCGAGGGTGGCCGTCGGCTGTCCGGTACCGCCGCCGGCACACTTCCACATCGTCCTCGGCCATCGGCCATCGGCCGGACCTCGAAGCCCGCCACGGTCGCGGGGGTCGGCGGGGCGTATCCCTCGAAGGCGGTGAGCTGCTCGTGCGGGACGGATCCGGCTGCTCGTGCGGGACGGACCCGATGGAGGAGTACAGCCGGTAGGCGCCGAGGTTGGCCGATACCCGTACCCCGCGCACGGATTCCTGGCCGAGCCGTTCGGCCCTGGCGATCAGCGATTCCCTCAGCCGCCGTCCCACCCCCCGAGTTCCGGGCCGACGGGTCCACGCTCAGCGGGCCGATTCCGGCGACCGCCCCGCCGAGGGCGAGGAAGCCGGAGCCGATCACCGTGCCGTCCGGGTCCACCGCGACCCGGCCGGAGCAGCCCGGGGAGGCCGGCCGGTCGCGCGTCATCTCCATGGCCTCGTCGGCGTCGGTCCACTCGGGCGGCAGATCCAGCTTCGTGTCCCCGACCTCGAAGGCGTCGAAGGCGTCGAAGCAGATCAGATACGGGCCGTCGTCCACCCGGTGGACGGGCACCGGCGGTCCCCGGTCCCGGGCGATCGTGACGCTCTGCTCCGCCACCGGCTTCGTCTCCCGGCACCCGGAGGACAGCGCCCCGGCCGGTCCCGGCGGCGGGGACGACGGCCGCGTCGAGCGTCACCTCCGCGGCGAAGTCCTGTGCCTCCTCGGCGTCGTCCCGCGCGGCTCTTCCTTCACTCCCCGGTGGCGGCGGGGCCCAGCTCCCACACGGTGACGCACGGGGGACCCGGCCGGACCGGGTCGGTGAAGGTGTGGACGAAGGCCGTGGTGCCGGGTCCGGTGGCCGGGGTCAGCAGGCGGGTGGTGATGCGGCAGGTGTCGAAGAGGTACATCGCACGGTGGAAGACCGCTCCGACGGCGCGGAGGGGGTGGGCGGCGCCGGCGCGCCGGACCGGGGCGGGTACCGCGGGGTCCGTGAAGAGGCGTTCGCGGGCGGTCGTGGCCACTTCGACGACCTCGCTGAACGACCACTGGTCGGCGAGCTCGCAGTGGCTGCGGCAGAGCGTGACCTCGTGGCCGGGGGCCCGGAACAGCTCCGTCCCCTCGGGCAGGGCGGCTGCCCGCGCGATCGCCGCGCGGTCCGGCGCGTAGATCTCGTCCGGGCGGAAGGCGCGGAACAGCGGACCGGGCAGGGCGCCCGGCTCCGCGCTCAGGGCCTCGGTCTCCGCGACGGTGACGACCCTCAGGGCCGCGTGGAGCGACCCCACCGGCCGCACCTCGTCCGGGTGGCCGTACCGGAGGGAGGTGATCTCGGCCGTCACCCGGAGGTACGTGGCCGATTCGCTCACCGCGACCGCGCCGGTGATCTGCAAGGAGTCGGCGTCGGCGAAGCGCACGGACGGCTCCGCGTAGGTGAGGTGGACGGTGCTGAAGACGAACGCCGTGCGGTGCTCGTACATCAGGCGGGAGTAGGGCACCAGATGCTCGGCGAGCCACCGGGCGAGGGTGGTCATGACCATTCCCAGCAGCACTCGGGGGCGCAACTGCTCCGGTCCGAACTGGGTGGGGTCGGTGGGGTGGTGGAAGGTGACCGTGCGCACCGCGTCAGCCTCCCGCGATGGCTGTCAGGAACTCGACGCTGTCGCTGTCGGCGAGGGGCGTGGCCAGGTCGGCCGCCCCGACCAGCTCCCCGTTGACGAAGACGCGGTGGGACCGCCGGATGCCGCCCTCTCCGTCGCGCAGGACGGTGCGCAGCCTCGGGTGACGGCCCTCGACCTGGTCGAGGGCCTCCCCCAGGGTGGCGGCGTCCACTTCGATGGTCCGCTGGTAGTCGACGAGCCGGAGCAGCAGCCCGGAGAAACAGAGGGTCATGGTGTGGTGCCGTCCTTCCATGGGTCTTCGCCGGTCCTCACTTCGACGGGACGCGGCGGGTACGGGCAGCCTGGCGGCGGAGCGGAGCGGTGCAGAGCGGTGCGGTGCGGTACGGAGTCAGGGGGACGGGGCGGAGTCGGGCGACGGGGTGGAGCGGGCGCAGTGGGCGGCGGTGAGGGTACCCAGGTTGACGGCCAGCAGATCCTGGGTCCCCGCCACGGCCACCAGCCCGGCGAAGTCCCTCAGACAGGTGCCGAAGTAGGGCTCGCCGTAGTAGAAGTGCCCCCCCAGGGTCTGGAGGGCCTCCTCCAGGACGGACCGTACGCGGTCGACGACGAGGTGCTTGGCCGCCGAGACCAGGGGGTCGAACATGGGGTCGGCCTGCCCGTCGGCGACCCGGGCGGCGGCCCGGTAGAGCAGGGCGCGCGCGGCTTCGACCGCGATGTACATCCGGCCGAGCGCCGCCTGGACATTGGGCAGGTCGCTCAGTGGCCGGCCGTGGCGGTGCGCGGCGTTCACCCGCGCCGCGGCGTGTTCGACGAGGGCGCGGGCCCGGCCGATCGGGGCGCCGCACACGGTCAGCCGACGGGCGTTGAGGAGGCGTTGGGCATGGCTGAGGCCGTCGGTCGGCACGACGACGCGCTCCGGTACCAGGGGGACGGACCGCAGCTCCAGGGCCGCCGCTCCGGAGGTACGGGTGCCGACGGGGTCGAGGGCGCGGACGGTGACACCGGGGTCGGTGCGGTGGACGAGGCAGCCCGCCAGGTCGTCCGTCGCCCCGTCGCGGGCGTAGACGAGGAAGACATCGGCGTGTGTGCCGCCGGTGACGAAGTCCTTGAGCCCGTCGAGCACATACCCGCCGGGGGTCCGGCGCAGGGTGGTGCGGAACGAGAAGGCGTCGGCGTCCTCGCTGTAGGCGAGGGCCGTGCCCAGCTCGCCCCGGGCGGCCGGACGGACATAGCGTTCGACCACGTCGGGGCGGCCCGTCTCCCACAGCGCCCGGACGACGGCGGCCCGGATGCCCAGGATGAGCGAGAACCCGGTGTCCTGACAGCGGTATCCGATCTCCTCCAGGATCAGTGACCAGGTCAGCGGGTCCGCTCCCGAGCCGCCGGCCTCCGGGGGCAGCGGCATGGCCTGAAGGCCCAGGGCACCGGCCCGGCCGAGGAACCGGGAGGGCACCGGCCGACCGGTGGCGTCCCGCTCCGCCGCGCCGGTGTCGACCTCGGCCAGCAGCTCCCCCCAGCGGGCCTCGACCTCGTGTGCCACCTTCCGTTCCGCCCCGGTCGTGGACCACAGCAGATCGGTCATGAACACCCCTCATACCGGTAGCGGTGCGCGAGGGCAGTGCGCGACGACATGCCCGCTGACGTACACGGACGGGCCCCCGCGCACGTTCACGTCCGTGCGCGGGTTCCACCATCTGAACGGAACGCGCCGTCGGGTCCGCGGCGCGCCCGGCTCAGCGCCGCGGTGCCCCGGTCTCCGTCAGCGCGCCGTCGGCCAGCCGCAGCCACCGGTTGACGCCGATCTCCCGGAGGAAGCGCTCGTCGTGGCTGACGATGACGAAGGCGCCCCGGTAGGCGTTGAGGGCGCTCTCCAACTGCCCGGTGCTGACGAGGTCGAGGTTGTTCGTCGGCTCGTCGAGCAGGAGCAGTTGCGGGGCGGGGTCGGCGTACAGGACACAGGCCAGGGTGGCCCGCAGCCGTTCGCCGCCGGACAGCACCCGCACGGGCAGATGGGCGCGGGCGCCGCGGAAGAGGAAGCGGGCGAGGAGATTCATCCGCTCGGCCTCGGTGCGGTGGGGTGCGGCGTCGGCGAAGTTCTCGGCGACGGTGCGGTCCGGGTCGAGCAGGTCCAGCCGCTGGGAGAGATGGGCGGGCCGCCCGTCGGCGCGCCTGATCCCTCCGCTGTCCGGGGCGAGGTCGCCGGTGATCAGCCGCAGCAGGGTGCTCTTGCCCGCCCCGTTGGGGCCGGTCAGGGCGATGCGTTCGGGGCCCCGGACGGTGAGGCCGACGCCCTCCTCCCCGAAGACGGGCCGGTCGCCGAGCCGGACCCGCAGCTCCTCGCCGATGAAGAGGGTGCGGCCCGCGGGTACGTCGGTGTCCGGCAGGTCGAGCGTGAGGCGCTGCTCGTCCCGCAGGGCACGCCCGGCCTCGTCGAGGCGTGCCCGGGCCTCGCCGACCCGGCCCGCGTGCGTCTGCCCGGCCCGGCCCGCCGACTCCTGGGCCCCGCGCTTCATGTTCCCGGCGAAGATCCGGGGCAGACCGGCGTTCTTGAGGGTGCGGGCGGCGTTGCTCTGGCGGCGTTCGGCGCGTTCGCGGGCCTGCTGCATCTCCCGTTTCTCCCGCTTCAGCTCCTGTTCGGCGTTGCGGACGTTCTTCTCGGCGACGTCCTGCTCGGCGCGCACGGTCGCTTCGTACGCGGTGAAGTCGCCCCCGTAGAAGCGCAGTTCACGGCGTTCGAGTTCGACGATGCGCTCCATGCGGTCGAGCAGCGCCCGGTCGTGGCTGACCAGCAGCAGACAGCCGGTGAACTCCGTCAGGACGTCGTAGAGGCGGTGCCGGGCCGCCAGGTCGAGATTGTTGGTGGGTTCGTCGAGCAGCAGCACGGCGGGGCGTTTCAGGAGCTGGGCGGCGAGGCCGAGGGAGACGATCCGGCCGCCGCTGAGCGTGCCGAGGCGGCGGTCGAGGGCGAGGCCGCCGAGGCCGAGGCGGTCGAGCTGGGCGCGGGTGCGTTCCTCGATGTCCCAGTCGTCGCCGATGGTGGTGAAGTGCTCCTCGGCCACGTCGCCCGACTCGACGGCGTCGATGGCCCGGACGACCGCGGCGATCCCCAGGACTTCGGCCACCGTGAGGTCGCTGGTCAGCGGCAGGTTCTGCGGAAGGTGGCCGAGGGCTCCGGCCACCTGGACGGAGCCCGCGCGGGGGCGCAGCTCACCGGCGATCAGCCGGAGCAGGGTGCTCTTGCCGGAGCCGTTGGGGGCCACCAGGCCGGTGCGTCCCTCCCCCAGGGAGAAGGACAGATTCTCGAAGACGGGGGTGCCGTCCGGCCAGGAGAAGGAGAGGTTCGAGCAGACGACGGAAGCGTTGGACATGGCGGAGTACCTCGCGCGGGAGGAGGGCAGGGGAGACGGCACTGCCCTGGAGGACAGGGGGAAGGGGACGACGAACAGACCACGACGGCCGCGCCCATGCGCGGACCGGTGGTCGCTCACATCCGGGTATCACCCGGAGATGTCGTCGTCACCCGCCATGTCGGTCACTCCTCCATACATGATCAACGTCAGCCGCAGCGTATCAGCCCGCGCCGTCCGCAGGGGGGCGGCGCACTCCGCCGTCGAGGCGCGCCCGGCCGGGCGCACGGCCGCCAGGGCGCGCCCGGCACCCCCGGCGTACTCGGCCGTTCAGGCGTACCCGGCCGTCGAGGCCCGTTCGGCGGTCGCGGCGCGCTCAGCCGTAGGGGCTCCACCGCCCGAAGCGGGCCAGCAGCTCGCGCGCCGTGTCCTCGCTCAGACCAAGGGCGGCGGCGGCCTGGGCGGATGTCGCGTCCTGCCGGGCCTCGCGCGCCGCCCAGTAGCCGACCTCCACGGCGATCACCTCCAGCCTGCGGACCGCCCGCAGGGCCGCGAGCGGTGAGCTCTTCGACAGCCTCTCGATCTCCTGCTGCACCTGGGTCAGCAGCTCGGTGAGCGTCTCCGGCAGCGGCAGGGCCGACTCCTCCACCTCGTCGATATGGCTGAACCAGTCCCGCTCGGACGCGTCCGCCGCGTCGTCACCCCCCTCCCACAGGGCCCGTTCACCGATCTCGTCCCAGTCCAGCGGGTGTTCCGTACCGGTCCATCCGCAGGAGCACAGACCGCGGAGCGCGGCGGCCTTCGGCACCCGCGCGAACCGGCCGTCGTAGACGCTCCACTGCGAGACGGACTGCCCGCCCGGACCGGAGGACAGCCCGAAGTACACGGGCTGCGGAACGGTGCCGTCGGCCAGCAGCACCCCGATCGCGCCCTCGTGCGCGGCACCGAACTCCTCCACCGTCCATGTCTCCCGCTCAGCCATGACGCCCTCCAGCCCCTCTCGCCTCTGCCCGGGCACGCCCCGGGCGGCGGGGGCTCCACCATGGCGCAGCGCGGGCGGGCCGTACCAGCGGAATCCCCGAAGGGACGAACGTTTTCCCGCCGCGAGGGTCCCAAGGGCCGAGGGGGGCTGCGCGGCTTGAGGGCTCCGCGATGGTCCGGACGGCGTCCGGGCCCCGCCGTGACACCCGTTCAGTCCGCCGTCGTCAGATGGCGGGCGATGGCGGCGAGGACGGTGCCGCCGTCCGTCTCGGGGGTGTCCGTGGCCCAGCAGACATGGCCGTCGGGGCGGATGAGGAGCGCGGCGGCGTCCGGAGCGGCCAGAACGCCCGGGCCGTCGTCGGTGCGGGTGGCGCGGACGAGGTCGACGCGGGGCGGGAGCCGAAGGCCCGTCGGGACCGTGCCGGTCAGGTCGAGCAGGAGGGCGTGACCCGAGTGGAACAGTGTGGACAGGCGGGTGGGACCGGTCCCGGTGAGCAGGTCGGCGTCGGGCACGCGCCGGCCGACGAGCGGATGCGCGCCGTGCCCGCTGGACCCACTCGGCTCACCGGGTGGTTCGTAGCGCAGGGAGAGGCCCGACATCAGCCCCGCGATACGGCGGTTGGCGTCGGGCAGCCGCAGCAGTTCGATGAAGAGGTCGCGCAGGGCCGCGAGGTCCCCTCCCGGCTCGGGTTCCGCCAGCGCGCGCTGTGCCGAGGTGTGGTGCAGGACCTGGGCGGCGGCCGGATGCCGTTCGGTGTGGTAGGTGTCCAGGAGGCCGCCCGGTGCCCGGTTCCGCACGGTCGCGGCCAGTTTCCAGCCGAGGTTGAAGGCGTCCTGGATGCCGAGGTTGACGCCCTGGCCGCCCAGGGGCGGGTGGATGTGCGCGGCGTCGCCCGCGAAGAGGACGCGGCCCACGCGGTAGTGCTCCAGTTGCCGGGTGGCGTCGCCGAACCGGGAGGCGTTGTCCACGGCGCCGAGGGTGGTCCCGTCCCCGTACACGGCCCGCAGCGCGGTGGCGATCTCCTCGTGGGTGACGGGGGTGTCCTGGTCGGCGCCCGTCCGGTCGGCGCGTCCGAAGGTGATCCGGTACCGGTCGCCGCCGAGCGGGACGAGCATGGACCAGTGGCCGCCCGCACGGCGGGTCAGGGTGCTGATGTGCCCCATCCGCCTCGGTACCAGCGGCGACACGGCGGAGAGCCGGATGTCGGCGAGCACCGCCCGATGGGTTCCGGGCCTGCCGGGGAAGGGCAGCCCGAGCAGCTTCCGCACCGTGCTGTGGGCGCCGTCGCACGCCACCAGCCAGCGGGCCCGCACCCGTGGGCCGTCCGTCGTCACGGTCACCCCGTCGCCGTCCGGCTCGACCTCGCGGACGGCGGCGCCGCGCAGCACCCGCGCACCGGCGGCACCCGCCCGCTCTTCGAGCACGTCCTCGATCTCCCCCTGGGGGATCGCGATCGGGAAGGGGTGCCGGGTCTGCCAGGGGGTGCAGTCCAGCGGCACGGGCAGGGCCGCGAAGTGCCCGGCCACGCCGCCGCCCGGCAGGGCCCGCCGCCGCAGCGGCTCCAGCAGCCCGCGCAGTTCCAGCAGTTCGGCGGTACGGGGCTGGAGCCCGCCGCCCTTCACCTGTTCGACCCGCCGCTCCAGCTTCTCCAGGACCAGGCAATCGACCCCGGCCAGGGCCAGTTCGTACGCCAGCGTCAGTCCGGTCGGACCGGCGCCCGCGATGACGACCTCGGCCTGCTGCTCCGTCGGCACCGTCACTCACTCCCTCTCGGGTCTCACCCCGGCCATGACTCACCTCGGAGTACATGACTCACCTCGGGGTAAATGTATACCGGGTGCAGAAATATCCCAAGGGCAGTGAACTGCTACGGTGGATGCCGTGGACAGCAAGCCAGGGCTGCGGGAACGGAAGAAGCTGCGGACGCGCGCCGCGATCTCCGAGGCGGCGATCGCGCTCTTTCTCGAACACGGCTTCCAGCAGGTCCCGGTGGCGCGGGTGGCCGAGGCCGCCGAGGTCTCCAAGCGCACGCTCTTCGCCTACTTCCCGACGAAGGAAGACCTCGTGGTGCACCGCCTCGCCGACCACGAGACCGAGATCGCCCGCGTGGTCCGGTCCCGTCCGCCCGGCACCGCGCCCCTGGCCGCCGTGCGCGGGAACTTCCTCGGCGGACTGCGTGAGCGGGACCCGTTCACCGGGCTCAACGACCGTCCCGAGGTGCGCAGACTCCATCGGATGATCGTCGAAGCGCCCTCGCTGGTGGCCCGGATGGAACGGTTCCGGACCGGCGCCGAGCATGCGCTCGCCCAGGCCCTGCGGGAGACGGCGGACACGAGCGGACTCACCGCGCGGCTGGCCGCCGTCCAGATCGTCGCGGTGCACTGGGCGCTGGCGCAGGACAACGCGGCGCGCATGGCGGACGGGGAGAGCGCCGACGAGCGTCTCGCGGGCGCGGTGGCCGACGCGGAACACGCGTTCGCGCTGCTGGAGAATGGCTTGAACGGACCGCAGGGCCTGCCTCCCGGGCGGTGACCCCGTTCTCCGGTGGATCAGCGCGAGCGCGATGGCGGGTGCGTGGTCAGCCAGTGGCGCGCGATCTGCTCACGGGTGGTGATCCAGGCCCCGCCGCGCTGGGCGACATGGTCCAGGAAGCCGTCGAGCGCGCGGATGCGGCCGGGGCGGCCGATGATCCGGCAGTGCAGGCCGACGCTCATCATGCGCGGGCGGTCGGCGCCCTCGGCGTGGAGGGTGTCGAACGTGTCGTTGAGATAGGCGAGCATGTCACCGGCGGTCGTGAAGCCGTGGACGAGCAGGAACCTGGCGTCGTTCGTGTCGAGGCCGTACGGCACCACGAGATGCGGACGGCCCGCCGCCACCGTATAGAACGGCAGGTCGTCCGCGTAGTCGTCGGAGTCGTAGAGGAAGCCGCCCTCCTCGGCGACGAGGCGCCGGGTGTTCGGGCCCGTCCGGCCGGTGTACCAGCCGACGGGGCGGCGTCCCACCAGCCGCTCGATGGTCGCGACCGTCCGCGCGACATCGGCGCGCTCGGTCTCCTCGGGCACCTCCCGGTAGTCGATCCAGCGCCAGCCGTGGCCCGCCACCTCCCACCCGGCGGCGCCCATCGCCCGCGCCGCCTCCGGGTTGCGTTCGAGGGCCTGCCCCACCGCGTACACGGTGAGCGGCGCGCCATGTGCCGCGAGCGTACGGTGGACGCGCCAGAATCCGGCGCGCGAGCCGTAGGCGAACATCGACTCGGCGTTCAGGTCGCGCCCGCCCACCACGGGCGGCGCGCCGACGAGTTCATGCAGGAAACCCTCGGAGGCGGGGTCTCCCTCCAGGACGTTCCGCTCGCCGCCCTCCTCGTAGTTGAGCACCAGGCTGACGGCGACACGGGCACCGCCGGGCCAGGCGGCGTGCGGCGGCTCGGCGCCATGGCCGACGAGGTCGCGCTGATGCTCGGGCACGGGCGGCACCCTACCGCCGGATGCCCCGCCACGTCGCGGTGACGGGGCCGCAGGCGGCGTCCGCCTTCCCGGAGTCCGGGGGTGACGGCGAGGGGCCCCGGGGAGCCCGCGGACCTCAGCCGATCGAGCGGGCGCTGGTCAGGGCGGCGCCGAAGCGGCCCTCCTGGGAGAGGGTCAGGCCGACCCGGCTGCCGCAGATCCCGGCGGAGCCGTTGACGGCCGGGCCGACGGAGGTGCCCCGGGCGGCCCACACACAGCCGTCCTCGTTCTCCCCGGGGACACCGACGACCAGCTCGGCCCGCTTGTCCTTGGTGAGGTCGGCAAGATGGACGGTGACGCCGAACTCGTCGTACCCCTCGGCGCCGCCCGGCACCCCCGTGGTGTTCTGCGTGTACACGGCCGCCTTCGCCGTGGTCAGCCCCTTGGCCGAGCCCCGCAGCACCGTCACCGCGCCTGCGCCGTCCTGGCCGCCGACCCGCTCGTTGGGGGCGCCCACGGCCACATCGGCGTACGCGTCCCCGTCGAGGTGACCGACGCTCAGCGCCGCGCCGAAGAGATCGGCGTCCGCCGCCGTGCCGGGCACACCCGGGGTGTCCTGGTGGAGGACGGTGGGCCGCTGCTGCGGGGTGATCCCGCGCGGGCCGCCGTACAGCACCTGGATCTCGCCGCCCCGGCGGGCGGCACCGGGGCCGTCGAGGGAGCTGTCCTGCGCGATGCCCGTGACGAGATCCCCGTAGCCGTCGCCGTTCACGTCGCCGATCCGCCCCGTGTGCCCGTCGGCGTGCGGCAGCCGGGCGGCCATGCCGGTCAGCGGGTCGATGGCGTCGAGGAGCACCGGTCCGCGCATGTCGCCCCCGGTCGGGCCGGGCAGCCAGAACCGGTCCGCCCTGCCGTCGCGGTTCACGTCCCCCATCGCCACGCCGCGCATGGTGCCCAGACGAGTCATGAGCTCGCCCTCACGGGCCTTGCCCGAGCGGGTGAACGGGCCCGTGTAGGAGACGCCCTCGCAGGCCGTGGAGACGCTCACCTCGGGCGCGCCGTCCCCGTTCATGTCGCCCGTCGCCATGCCCTCCCCGAAGCGGCAGTGGGTCAGGCCGTCCCCGAACCCCGGCGGCGGCGCGATGTTCGCGCCGTCCTTCAGCCCCTTGGGCCCGCCCCAGACCACGGTCAGCGAACCGCGCGAGTCCCCCGGACGCACATCCTCCGAAGGTGCGCCCACCAGCAGATCCGCATATCCGTCACGGTCCACGTCGGCGCTCGCCACGAACTGCCCGAAGCCGTCGTCCCGCTCCGGCCCGCCGGGTATGCCCGCCGTGGCCTGAGTGATCACCAACCGCCGCCCCGGCTCCACCGAGGACGCCGCCCCGTACAGAACGACCACGGCACCGGCCCCGGAAACCGTGCCGTTGTCCGCCCCGGGAGCACCGACGGCGAGATCGCGGTAGCCGTCCCCGTTGAAGTCGTCCTGGACGGCGGCGGTGTTGGCCCCCCGGTAGGGGACGGGGGCGGCGGTGGCCGTGGGTGTCACCGAGACGGAGAGCACCACCGCGGGAAGAACGGCGGCGGCGACAGCAGGCAGGCGCAAGAGGACTCCTCTGATTCGGTCATGGGCCGGTCGGTGGCCGGGGCAGGGCGGGGCGGCGGTCGGCGTGCCGAAGGCCGGAAGTGCCTTTCCTGGACAGCGGGTTCCGGACACCTGACGGGTAGTAGACCATCTGTCACAGGGAACACGCACCCCGGGTCGCCTGAGCGATGGCGCCGGACGGGTCGCGGTCGCGCGGGGGAAACGCCCGGGGTCCGCGGCCCGTGGCGACGACCGCCTTCCCGGAGCCCGTGGTGAACGGCCACTTCTCCGGAGCCCGCGGTGAACGGGTCACTTCCCCGGAACCGGCAGTGACGGCCGCCTTCCCCGAGTCCGCGGTGAACGGCCGCCTCCGCGCGGTCGCGGCGCCATGGCCGAGCCGCGACAACCGGCGTACGCCACAGGGGCGGTGCCGCTCGCACGGCACCGCCCCTGCTTCCCGCTCTCTCCTGCGCCGCTGTCCGCCGCCGCGCCTACTGCTCTTCCCGGGCCTGGAGGCCCAGGTCGCCACGGCCCAGACGGCGCTTGCGGCCCAGCTTCCGCAGGACCGGCCACGGGTCACGGACCGAGCGTCCGTACCCCCGCAGCTTGTGCGGATTGCACACCCCGCAGCCCTTGCGGCGGCGGTGAGGTGAGTGAGCCATCTCTTCCTTCCCTACGCGCCCCGCCCTGGGGCCGGCGTAGGGAACACCACGTGATCATCCGACCGATTCTAGTCGGCCGGGATCCCGGCGCGACGTGCGCCCGCCCGCGGCCGTGCGGAGCGCTCCGCACGGGGGCGCGGTCAGGTGCGCCAGCTCTCCGCCACCGCCGGGCGGAGCTGGTCCAGGCAGTCGGCGGCGATGGCGCGGATGGCCTCTCGGCTGTGGTCGCCGCGGGCGTTCCAGATACGGTCCGCGACCTGCATCGCGCTGCCGAACGCGGCCACCGCGATCCTGGGGCGGGGGTCCGTGTCGAGGTCGAGGCCCTCACGGGCGGCGAGGATGCGGGCGATCTTCTCCTCGGTCTCCAGGGAGCGGCGGATACGGACGGCGAGCAGCGCCGGGGTGGACTCGATCACCTGGTAGGTCCGCATGTGCAGCTCGACCGGGACGACCTCGCCGACCGCCTCCTCGATCGTGTCCCAGGCGGCCAGCATCGCGTTCCGCATCGCCTCGAAGGGGGCCTCGTGGGCGGGGCGGGCGCGCAGGGCCTCGACGAAGTGGTCCTCGGAGATCGCCTGCACCGCGAAGGCCACGTCCTCCTTGGCGGGGTAGTAGCGGTAGAAGGTGCGCTGGGAGACGTCCACCGCCTCGGCGATCTCGTCGACGGTGGTCGCCTCGAAGCCCTTCGTGGTGAACAGTTCCAGCGCGGCGCGCGCCAGCGCGTCGCGTGTCCGCTGCTTCTTGCGCTCGCGCCGCCCGGGGGCGTCCGCGGCATCGACTGTCACTGCATGGCCTCGTTTCCTGGGTCGGGGTGCTCCGGCGGGGCCTCCCTGGCGCGGACCCCGTCCGGCCTGCGGGTCTGCCCCACCGCCTACCGATAGTGACAGTCTGTGAATAATGGCGTGATTTGTCAACTGTCAGTCTCTGACATTAATCTCTCCGCATGACCGATCAGACGACCATCAGCACAGCGCCGAAGGCTCTCGACAACGCTCCCCCGGCCCCGGCCAGAGGGCTCCGCGGCCACCCCTGGCTGACCCTCTTCGCCGTCGCGATCGGCGTGATGATGGTCGCCCTGGACGGCACGATCGTCGCGATCGCGAACCCGGCCATCGCGAACGATCTCGACGCGACCTTCGCCGAGGTCCAGTGGATCACCAACGGATACTTTCTCGCGCTCGCGGTGACCCTGATCACCGCGGGCAAGCTCGGCGACCGCTTCGGCCACCGGCAGACCTTCCTCATAGGTGTCGCGGGCTTCGCCGTCACCTCCGCCGCCATCGGCTTCTCCGACAGCATCGCCATGGTGATCACCTTCCGGGTGGGCCAGGGCCTGTTCGGCGCGCTGATGATGCCCGCCGCGCTGGGGCTGCTGCGCGCCACCTTCCCGGCCGCGAAGCTGAATATGGCCATCGGCATCTGGGGCATGGTCATCGGCGCCTCCACCGCGGGCGGCCCGATCCTCGGCGGTCTGCTGGTCGAGCATGTGAGCTGGCAGTCCGTCTTCTTCATCAATGTGCCCGTCGGTGTCCTCGCCCTCGGTCTCGGCCTGGTCATCCTCAAGGACCACCGCGCCGACAACGCCCCGCGCTCCTTCGACCTCGTCGGCATCCTGCTGCTGTCGGCGGCGATGTTCTGCCTGGTGTGGGCGTTCATCAAGGCCCCCGAGCCGCACTGGGGCTGGGGCGGCGGCAGGACCTGGGGGTTCATCGCCGCCGCGGTGATCGGCTTCGTGGTCTTCGCCCTGTGGGAGAAGCGGGTCGCCGAGCCGCTGATCCCGCTGAAGCTGTTCCGTTCCGTGGCGCTGTCCGCCGGTGTGGTGCTGATGGTGCTGATGGCGATCGCCTTCATGGGCGGTCTGTTCTTCGTGACGTTCTACCTCCAGAACGTGCACGGTCTGAGCCCGGTCGACGCCGGTCTCCATCTGCTGCCGCTCACCGGCATGATGATCGTCGGTTCCCCGCTCGCCGGTGCCCTGATCACCAAGGCCGGTCCGCGAATACCGCTGGCCGGTGGCATGATCCTCACCTCGATCGCCATGTTCGGCATGTCGACGCTGGACAAGGGGACCGGCAGCGGACTGATGTCCCTCTGGTTCGCCCTGCTCGGCCTCGGCCTCGCGCCGGTCATGGTGGGTGCCACCGAGGTCATCGTCGGCAACGCCCCGATCGAGCTGTCCGGTGTCGCGGGCGGTCTTCAGCAGTCGGCGATGCAGATCGGCGGCGCGCTCGGCACGGCCGTGCTCGGCGCGGTGATGGCGTCCCGCGTCGACAGCGAGCTGCCGGGCAACTGGGCCGGTGCCGGGCTCCCGCCGATGACGCCGGAGCAGATGGACAAGGCCGCCGAAGCCGTCCAGGTCGGTCTGCCGCCGGTCACCGACAGCACGCCGCCGGAGCTGGCCGCGCGGATGGCGGACGTCGCCCACGACACCTTCCTGTCGGGCATGGGCCTGGCCTCCCTGGTCGCCGCCGGTGTCGCCGCCTTCGCCGTGCTCGTCGCCCTGCTGACCAAGCGCGGTCAGAACGCGGAGGCCGGGGCGGGCGTGGCCCACATCTGACCCAGTGCCCCACTGCCCCACTGATCGACTGACCCACTGATCGACGCCGTGGGTGCCGACGCCCCGCCGGGTTCCCGCCCGGCGGGGCGCCGTCGCGTCAGCCCGCGTTCACCAGACCGTGCGGCGGCACCTTCACCGTGCGCTTGCCGGGGGTCCCGCCGAGGACGACTTTGCGGAACGAGGTGTTGTTCCTGAGGCTGGTCTCGTGGAGCGCCTTGTTCGGGTTGGCCACGACCTGGATCCAGTAGGTGCCGTTCGGGACGGTGGTGATGTCGAAGGACTGGCCCGCCGTCTCCTTGGTGTAGGTGTCGCCGGAGCCGGGCTCGATCGACTGGCGCACGGCCAGCGCGTCCGGTTCACCGAGGCCGCAGGTGCTCGTCATGGCGTCCTCGGGGCGCATATTGGCGTTCTTCACGGTGTAGTCGACCGGCGCGTTGTTCATGAGGCAGAACGCCTCCTTGTCACTGCGCACGACCTCCTTCTTGTCCGCCTTCAGCAGCCGGTAGGCGGCGTAGTCCGTGAAGTGCCAGTGGTCGTGGCTGGGGCGCGGGTCCCACTCCATGGTGCCCGTCCTCGCGTATCCGGCCTGCTTGCCCCGGGCGTCGTAGAAGTACTGGTAGGCGTCCATCAGCCCCTCCTTGCCGGGGGTGCGGAAGCCGTCGACGAGCATACGGCCCGGACCCGCGTTCCAGGTGGTGCTGGCGAAGCCGAGGTGGTCCTGGCCCTCGGGGTGGCCGTCCTGTGCGGTCTGGATGGCGATGTCCCAGGCGGGCACGGCACGCAGATCGGGCTTGAGGCCCGCCGCGGACCGGACGGCGGGACCCGTCGGGCGCTTGGCCGCGGGCTTCAGCGGCGGAGCGAACCGGGAGCCGTCGCTGTAGCCGGGGCCGTCGCCCGGGGACGTGGGCAGCGCGCGGCCCGTCGTCCTCAGCGCGTGCGGGACGCTGGGGAGTTCGGCGCGGTAGACGCTGTCGCTGTCGCCCGCGAGGTGGTCGAGGGCCGCGCCGGGGGCGGCGGCGTCCGGGCCGTGGCCGTCCCCCCGTGCCATGGCTCCGTGCCCGCTGTGGTCCGCGCCGTGCCCGGTGTGGTCCGCGCCATGCCGGGTGTGCCGGGCCGCCGGGGGCTCGCCCTCCTCCGGGGGCAGGACGGTCACCTTCACCTTCAGCGGCCGGTCCGCGACCGCGAGGAGGTCGCGGTACCTCTTGGTCACGGAGATCTTCGCCGTATAGGTGCCGACCGGGAGGTCGAGACGGGAGATGTGCTCGCTGTCGACGGCGTCGGTGGCCCAGCCCCGGTGGACTCCCCAGACCGAGCCCAGGGTGAAGGGGTCGGACGGGCAGCCGTCCGGGTAGGTCCGTTCGGGCTCGCCTCCGGGTTCGACCCGCGCGGAGGCGTTGTTGGGGCAGAAGGGCGCCTTCTGGGAGGCGACGACCCGGCCCTTGGCGTCGGTGAACGTGGTCTCGGTGAAGTCCGGCAGCCCCAGGAAGTTCTTCACCAGCCCCTGCGGCAGGGTCTTGACGGTCACCTTCCCGCCGGTACGGATGATCTGCCGCACGGTGATGGGCCGCTGGTAGTCGGGGGTGCGCTGCGCCCGGAACTCCAGGGGCGCGCCCCTGACGGTGAGGAAGGCGCCGAGTTCGTCGATCGAGATACCGGGGGGTTCGCCCGGCTCCCCCTCGTACCGGGTGAGTTCGACGGACGGGGCCGCCGCCATCAGGCGGATCTCCGGCTGTGTCGCGGCGGCCCGCTCCGGGCCGGGCGCCGCGACGGTGACGCCCGTGGTGACGGCGAGGACCGAGGCCGCGCAGAGCCCCCCGGTCCACAGCCGCTTCCGGCTGATGCTGTTCATGTCTTCCCCCTTCGTCGACACAGGTCATATGTCGCGGGTCAGGTGTCGCGGGACGCCTGTCACGGGACGGGTGTCACGGGACGCGTCCCGCCTCACGGCGGGTCGGGCCCACCGGAGAGGCGCTGTCCGGCGGAACCGTCACCGACCGGTGAGAGGGGAAGGGGGCCCTGCATGGTTGTCCCGGTATCCATGATCTCCTCACCTTTAGCCGAAAAGAGACGGTAGGGCTGATTCCGGACGCCACGCCCGCGAGGGCCGCCCCGGGCCCAGTCGTCGCGGGCCCGGCCGTCGCGGACCCAGCCGCCCCGGGCCCGGCCGTCGCGGTGGGCGGCCGTCGCGATGGGCGGCCGGGCCCGGCGCGAGCACGCCTTTGACCAGCGGCGCCGCCCGTCCATGTGCACTGGTCATACCAGTTGGTATGTATGCTGATCATGGGTACTCGGGGCGCGGATCGCGGCTTTTCTGGGGCCTGTTCGAGTTTTCCCCTCCCCCCATGAGGCCGATGGCGGCCAGCCGTCCCCGGACCCCACCACAGGAAAGACAGGTACCAGCGCCCCCGGGCTGCTTTGTCATGCCCTTGACTACTGCCCAGTAGCCCTGCATCGGCAGCCTCCTGCCTCTTTTTCTGGCATTTATCACTCTTTTTCACTTTTCTATTTTCTCTTGCCTGAAGGAGCTTCCTTTTCATGCACAAGCGAGATCGCCGCTTCCTGCGGCTGGTCTGCGTGGCGATGGGCGCCTTGATGATCGCCCTGTCCGTCACCGCGGTACCCGGGGAAGCCCGCGCGGCGGTCGGACCGCCCAACCGGCTCGGTCCGGTGCAGCTCCAGAATGTGATGAACGGCCTGGCGATCGACGCCGAGGGCGAGCACATGGCCGAGGGTCAGAAGATCCTCCAGTACACCTATGGCGCACGGCGCGGCCAGCAGTGGTGGTTCGAGGCGGCTTCCGGCTCGTCGTACCGGCTGAAGAGCAATGTCAACGGGGCCTACTGCATCGGTCTGAACGGCACCCTCGCCGTGCTGAAGAAGTGCGAGGCCGAAGAGACCACCTGGGAGTTCGACGAGGTCGCGGCCGACCAGTACCTGGTGAAGGCGCCCGGGAGCGAGCGCTATCTCATCGCGCCCACCGAACTGGGCGGCTCCAGCAACCGGGGCGGACAGCTCACGCTCGGCACCCGCGAGGAGGCCCACAAGGGGCGTGGCCGCTGGTATCTGACCGATCTGCGGCTGGAGGCGTTCATGCCCCCGCAGGATCCCCGGCTCGACCAGGTCACCTTCCTCACCACGCACAACGCGTTCAACAACCCCAAGGACGGCTTCCCGCTCGCCGTCAATCAGAGCAACTCCATGGCGCAGCAGCTCAGCGACGGTGTGCGGGGGCTGATGCTCGACATCCACGAGCGGGACGGCGCGGTCCTGATGTGCCACGGCACCTGTGAGATCGGCAGCAAGCCGCTGAAGGACGGTCTGCGGGACGTGGTGGCGTTCCTGGAGACGAACAAGAACGCGGTCGTCACCATCTTCATGGAGGACTACGCCAAGGACCGCGAGAAGCTGGCCCAGCAGTTCGTCGACGTTCCGGGCCTGCTGGACCTGGTGTTCAACCCGGCCGCCCAGGAGGTGATGAGCAAGGGCTGGCCCCGGCTGTCCGAGATGCGCGCCAAGAACAAGCGGCTGCTGATCTTCTCCGACCACGGCGACCTCACCAGGGCCGGCGTGGTCGGCTCCCGGCCCTGGACCGTGGAGAACTACTGGAGCCTCGGCCACGACGGGCGCAACTGGGACTGCTACTCCCGCTGGGACGGCACCCCGCTCACCCACCGGGAGCCCTCGTTCAGCCCGCTGTTCGTGATGAACCAGTTCCGGAGCATCCCCGAGTCGCTCAACGCGCCGTTCGACAACGGTGACAAGCTGGTCGACCGGGCGGTGAACTTCTGCGGCCCCGCGGCCCGCAAGATGCCCAACTATGTGTCCATCGACTTCTACGAGCTGGGCGACAACCTCCGGGCCGTCGACACCATCAACCGGTACCGCTACGTCGAGCGGGCGGAGACGCTCGCCCCGTCCGTCCCGTCGTCCGCGCTGCTGACCTCGGAGAACCGGCGCGGCGCGCTGCCCGGTCTGCCGGACTGGTCGGGCGCGGGCTACCGCGGCGGCGGCCCGCTGCCCGGGAACCAGCAGATCAGCGCCGACGCGGCCTGCCGTGTCACACCGGAGGAGCTGGACCGCGCGTACGGAGTGCGGCCCAACGACAGCGCGGACGACTCCGCGGGGCTCCAGCGCGCGATCGACGACATCCGCGCCGACTGCTCCGGCACGGCCGGTTTTGACCGGAACTCGCTGATCTCCCTGCCCGCGGGCCGGATCGACATCAGCAAGCAGATCTCGGTGGACGCCAGCCATCTGGTGATCCGCGGCCAGGGCAGCGACCCGGCGGGCGGGACCCGGATCGTCTTCCGCCCGGACGCCGACACGCGGTACGACACGCTGACCGCCGACGGCAGCCGCTGGGACCAGGACACGATGACCGCCGGGACCGCCCCCGACCAGGCCAAGGGCGGCTGGGTCTGGCCGGGCCGCGGCCTGTTCCGGGTGCAGACCCGCGAGGTGGCGCCCCGTTACGCCGACGACTGGAAGGCGGCTCCCGCCAACCGCAAGGACCTCTACGAGGGCTCCGTCAACCAGCACTGGGCCTCGGGGATGAAGCTGCGCGGCTCGACGGCCGACCCCGGCTACGCGGCGAAGGAGGGCGGCCGGGTGGTCCCGCTGGACCCCAAGGCGTCCATCGCCCTGTTCCAGCCGGGTCAGCATGTGTGGGTGGGGGCGGCCAACAGCCGTAAGTTCTACGAGCTCCAGACCGCCACGGCCACGGACCGCTACGAGAATCTGCACATGCGCCAGCAGGTCTTCAGAGTCGCATCCGTGGACACGGCGCAGCGCACCGTCACCCTCGACAAGCCGCTGGAGTTCGACCTGCCGGTGGATTCCACGTCGGACGGGTCGGCGCCGATCGGCGACAGCGCCTACCCCAGCAAGGTGATGCCGCTGAAGATGGTGGTCGGCGTCGGATTCGAGAACTTCTCGTTCACGCAGGACATGACCGGTGTGCCTGCCGCGGGTGGTGGAACCCACCATCTGAACCCCGCGCAGGCGAAGAACAACTACGGCAATCTCGCCCCCGAGTACGCGCTGCACGGCCTTGTCTTCAAGTGGGCGGCGGACTCGTGGGCGCGCGGGGTCCGCGCGGACATGACCGGCTCGCACCCGATCGTGACGGAGGTCGCCAAGAACCTCCAGTTCGAGGGGAACCACCTCGACGGCGCCTGGAACAAGGGCAAGGGCGGCAACGGCTACTTCCGCGGCAGCCGGGTCTGGGACTCCCTGTACGCCCAGAACACCACGCGTAACCTGCGCCACTTCACCTTCCAGTGGTCGGCGTCGAACAACGTGGTCTACGGGAACGACTTCGACTCCGACCTCAACCTGCACGGCGGCTGGGAGCGGCGCAACCTGTTCGAGAACAACACCGTCCGGGTGCCGTACGAGCACCGTTCGGGCCATTGCACCGCCCGCTGCGGCGGCGAGGGCGGCGACACCGAGTCCGGTACCTGGTACCCGATCTGGTGGGCCGCCGGGGAGAAGGCGGTGAAGTGGGCCGGTGCGTCCGGTCCGCAGAACGTCTTCCACCGGAACGTCCTGGCCAAGCAGCTCACGCCCGGCGGTCCGTATGTGGACTATCTGCCGTACGGGAAGCCCGGGACCGGGCCGCAGCCGGTGTACCAGTTCGGCTCCGGAGCGGCCGACCCCGGCACGTTCCGTCATCTGACGCGGGGCGGGAAGCCGATCGCGGACTGGAACGGGCATGAGCTGGCGGACTACCTCACCGGCGACGCCGGGGTGAACGCCTCGCGCACGGAGGCAGGGCCGTCGCTCTTCCTCAAGAGCGTCCCGTAGCCGCCCCGCGGGGAAACGGACGGGCAAAGCAGCGGAGTGACACGGAATGGGTGGCCCCCGGCGGATGTCCGCCGGGGGCCACCCGCCGGTGGGCCCGGTGTCGGCCGTCAGGGCCTTTCACGCCGGTCCGGGCGGCAGCGTTCCGTACGACCGCGGGCGGAGTCCGCACGGCCGCGGGCAGCCGGAGCGCTCCGCGCGTCTCACGCGGCCTTGGACAGGGTGGAACGGTCCGCCGGACGGGTGTGCCGGACGGCTGCCGCCGGGGCGGTCACGGTCCCCCGGCCCTCGTGGCGCGGCCACAGGAGGAGGGCGCCGACGGCTCCCGTCGCGGCGAGGGCCGCGAGGACGGACCAGGTGAGGACGTAGCCTCCGGTCGTACCGAGCCAGCCCGCGATGGGGTAGGTGATCAGCCAGGCCAGGTGCGACAGGGAGAACTGGGCCGCGAAGACCTCGGGAATCGCGTTCCGTCCGGCGGCGGAGCGCAGGACCTTGCCGGTCGGTGTGATGACCATGGCCATGCCGACGCCGATCACGGTCCAGACGAGCGCCGTACCGGTCCAGGTGGTGAGACCGGCCGCGACGAGGGTCACCGCGGCGGCCGTGCCGCCGACGAGGACCCCGGCGCCGCTCGTCATGACGGTGCGGGCGGACATCCGGTCGAGCGCGCGGGGCAGTGCGAGGGCGGCCAGGAGGGTTCCGGTGCCGGAGGCGGCGAGCATCCAGGCGACGTCCGACTGCGTGCCGCCGAGTTCGTCGCGGACGTAGTTGACGGTGTTGACGACGACGATCGAGCCCGCCGCCGCGACCACGAGGTTGAGCGCCAGCACGCCACGCAGCCGCGGTGTCCGCAGGAAGGTCCTGACGCCCGCCGCCGCCTTGTCCCAGGCCCTGGTGTGGGTACTGGGGCGGGCGTCGGGGATGCGTGTCGACAGGACGAGCAGGGCGGAGGCGAGGAATCCGGCGGAGGTGCCGAGGAACAGCCGGTCGAAGCTCATGAACGTCAGGGCGACGGCCGCCAGTACGGGGCTGAGCAGGCTCTCCATGGTGGAGGCGACCTGGGAGGCGGAGAGGGCCCGGGTGTAGTCGGACTCGTCGGTGACGATGTCGGGGATGACGGCCTGGAACGTCGGGGTGAACGCCGCGGAGGCGGCCTGGAGCAGCGCGATCAGGACGTAGATGTGCCAGACCTCGGTGACCAGCGGCAGTGCCAGGACCACCGCGCCCCGGATCACGTCGAGGAGGGTCAGGAACGTTCTTCTGGGGAGCCGGTCGACGTACGCGGCGGCCAGTGGGGCGATGACCACGTACAGGACCATCTTGATGGTCAGGGCTGTGCCGAGGACCATGGCGGCGCGCGGGCCCGCGAGGTCGTAGGCGACCAGCCCGAGGGCCACGGTGGTCAGCCCGGTGCCGAACAGGGCGATGACCTGGGCGGCGAACAGACGCCGGTAGTCGCGGACGGCGAACAGACGCATGGCGGTTTCCTTCCGTGTCCATGCGGCGGGGCTCGGCCCCGCAGCGGAGGCCGGATCAGTGGTGCGCGTGGCCGGAGCGACGGTGGCCAGGGTGTGCGGCCGGGGGCTCCGCGGCCGGGCGGGGGGTGGCCGCGGCGGTACCGGTCCGTACCGTGAACCCGGCGGTCCGGACGGTGTCCTCGTGCTGGAAGTCCAGGTAGAGGCGGTAGGTCCCGGCCGAGGGCGCGGCTGCCGTGAAGACGATGCCGGGTCCCGGCGCGGTGGTGCCGTCACCGGGCTCCCCGGCCGGGTGGACATGGAGATAGCCCAGGTCGCCGACGCGGAGTGCCACCAGATGTCCATACGCGGCCAGATAGGGCTGCAAGTCGGTGACGGGGCGGCCGTCCCGGCTGACGGTGAGGGTCAGCTCGCTCGCCTCGCCGGGCAGGAGGCCGCCGTCGAGTGTCACGGTGTACGCGCCGACGCGAGCGGTCCCGGTGGCCTCGGGAAGCGGTCGCGGGTCGTACGGCCCGGCGACCGCGACATCGATCCCCAGGGTCAGGGTCCCGTCGTGCCCGGCCGGGTGGATGTCGGCGAAGAACCGCCAGTCCCCCGGCTCCAGGGCCAGTCCGACGCTCCAGGTGCCCTCCCCGTCCCGTACCGGGTGCACATGCTGGAATCCGGCCGTGTCCCGCCGGACGGCGATGAAGTGCAGTTCCTTCTCGTGCTCGGGGGTGAACGCGGTCACCGCCCGCCCGTCGGGGCCGGTCACGCGGAAGGTGACCGTCTGTACACCGGCGGTGAGGATCGTCGAGTCGAGTTCGAGGGTGTATCCGTGCTCGGAGACCGACAGACCGCCGGGCCGGGCTCCGCCGTGGCCCGCGTGGCCTCCATGGCCCGCGTGACCTTCGTGACCTCCATGGGTGCCGTGACCTCCATGGGTGCCGTGGCCCGTGTGACTCGTGTGGTCAACATGGCCGGCGCGGCCGGCGTGGTCGGCGTGGTCGTGGCCGGTGTGAACGCTCATGACAGCTCCCTCGGTGTGCTGTGCCTTCCGGCGCTGTCCGCCGGTGGCAACGATCAGAACGATATACCCCCCGGGGGTATTCCGGAAGCCTGTGGCGGATCTTCCACGGACGTCGGCACCGGGGCCCCGCGGCGAGCCGGATCAACCGATCGGCCGATGCCCCTTCGAGCGTGATGGGCATCGGGGAGGCCCGCCGCCCCGCCGCGGGTGGCCGGGAACCGGCCACCCGCGAAGCCCTCCGCATGACCGCGGCGGGCATCCCCAGGGCGGGCCGAGGGCCCATCGTCGAGGTCGGCGGCCTCCGTGAGGCGTACGGCGGCAGGACCGCCGTCGAGGACGTCCCGTTCACCGTCGAGGAGGGCGAGATCTTCGGTGTCCTCGGCCTGAACGGCGCGGGCAGGACCACCACGGTCGAGTGCGTCGCGGGTCTGCGCGTCCCCGACGCCGGCCGGGTCCGGGTCGCGGGACTCGACCCGGTCGCCGACCGCGCCGACGCCACCGGGGTCCTCGGCGTCCAGCTCCAGGAGAGTGCCCTCCAAACCAAGCTCACCACGCCCAACTCCTCCTCCAGGCAAGGGAGGCGGGCGTCGTCGAGGAGCGCGGACGGCCGGCGGCGGAGATCCACGACACCATCGCCCAGGGCATGACCGGCGTCATCGCCCAGCTCCAGGCCGTGTCCGGCACCTCCGACCCGGCGACGGCGCACGCACACATCGACCGCGCCACCGCCCTGGCCCGCCACAACCTGGGCGAGGCCACGGTGAAGACGCATCTGACGCACATCTACGGCAGGTCGGGCGCGAAGGACCGGGCCGCGGCGGTCACGATGGGTCACGAGAGGGGCATCCTCGGCCGGACCTGACGGCCGCCGGGACGGATCGGCTCACGGCGTCACGGTGGCGCGCTCCGCTCCGTACCGCCGGGACGAAACGTCAACCGTCGTCGTGCGCCATCCCCCGCGACGGCTGTTTCCCGCCGACGGCTGTGAGGGGTCCGGGACCGCCGACATAGGCTCCGGACATGAATCCCCGGATGACACAGCCCGCCTTCCATATGCCGTTCACCGCCCGGACCAACCCCCATCTGGAGCGGACCCGCCGCTGGCTGAGGCAGTGGGCCCACCGGATCGGGTTGTTGGACCCCGAGTACACCACCCCCTGGCCCGAGCAGTGGAGCGAACGGAAGTTCGAGGAGGCGGACTTCGCGCTGTGGACGGCGATGACGCACCCCGACATCGACGCGGACGAACTGAACCTGGTCACCGGCTGGCATGTGGCCCTGTGGTTCGTCGACGATCTCGCCCTCCCGCTGTTCGGGCGGATCGACGACCGCGCCGCCGCCCAGCGGCAGGTGGACCGTCTGCTGGAGTTCCTGCCGGTCGACGCCCTGCCCCGACCGCTGCTGGTGCCGCGGAACCCGGTGGAGCGGGCGTTCGCCGAGTTATGGCCCCGGACGGCGCCCTCGATGACACCGGTCTGGCGGCTGCGCTTCCGGGGTGACGTCGAGCGCTTCCTCAGGGGCGTGCTCCGGGAGATCGACCGGCCCGCGCACGAGAACGGGGAGGGGGCGGGGGGCCGGGCCGCCGACCCGATCGAGTATGTCCAGGACCGCCGGGAGTTCGGCGGGTTGCCCATGACCAGCACGCTCATGGAGCACGGACAGCAGGAGATCCCGGAGCACATCTACCGTCTGCGTTCCTTCCAGAGCGCCCTGCGCGCCTTCGCCGATGTCATCAGCCTGCACAACGACATCGTCTCCTACGAGCGCGAGATCGCCGAGGGCACCGTGGACAACAACGGCGTCGAGGTGCTGCGCAGGGCCCTGGGATGCGATCTCCAGCAGGCGACCACCGCCCTGAACGCCATGCTCACCGGTCGCGTCGACACCCTGCGGCACATGGTCGGCACCGAACTGCCCCGTGTTCTGGGGGACGAGCACCTGCCCGAGCGGCTCGCCGCCCGGATCACCGGATATCTGGAGACACTGACGACGGCCACCGCCGGGTCCTACGCCTGGCACGATCTGACCGGCCGCTTCCGTCAGTCCGCCGCCCCCGCGCGGACCCTCGTTCCGCACGGCCCCACCGGCTTCGGCACCTCGGCCGCCCGCCTCGCGCGGACCGCGTCCGGATAGCCGCCCGTGCCCTCCCGCTGTCGGCGGGCCCTCGTGACCGGTCGTCAGCGGCCCCGCCTCACGGCGGCGGTCCGCTGCCGGGACGCCTCGTAGAGGACGGCGGTCGCGGCGGTCGCCGCGTTCAGGGAGCTGGCCGCGCCGGTCATGGGGATGCCGACCATGGCATCGCACCGTTCCCGCCAGGCGCTGGACAGCCCTGATGTCTCGTTCCCCACCAGCAGCAGCACCGGCTGGGTGAGGTCGAAGTCGTAGACGTCCGCGTCGCCCTTCTCGTCGGTACCCACCAGGACGAGCGGCAGACCCGCGGCGCGCTGCCGTTCCACCCAGGTCATGACCTCGTCGGGGGCGGGCACCCGGACGGCGGGCAGGGAGAACAGCGAACCCGTTGTCGCCCGGACGCTCTTCGGGTCGTACAGATCGGCCGCGTGGCCCGTGACGATCATGCCGTGGGCGCCGAAGGCGTCCGCCGAGCGGATGACGCTGCCGATGTTGCCGGGGCTGGTGGGGCGGTCGAAGAGCACGCCCAGGAAGTCCGGCCCGACCTCGATCCGGTCCAGGCCGTCCGCGGGCATGCCGACGACGGCGATCAGCTCGGGTGCGCCCTCGGTCTTCCCGCCCAGGTCGGCGAGCAACTCGGGGGCCAGGGCGAACCGTTCGGCCCTGACGGTGCGCAGCAGTTCGCGTGCCCAGTCGGACAGCTTCCGGCGGTCGTCGTGGAGCAGCGCGTCGATGGGCCAGCCGTGTTCGACCGCGAGCGAGATCGGCCGTACGCCCTGGACCAGGAACGCGCGGAGGCTGCCCCGTTTCCTCCGATTGCCGAGCAGGGCCTCCCACTGCTGGAACCGGGCGTTGCGGGAGGTTATCCGCTGCACGGCCGACATGTGTCCTCCAAGGTGAGCCGATAGCCACGACGCGTTCCGGCCACAGCCGAAGTCCGTACCGGCGCCGCTCGAAGCCTAGCCGAGCACTCCGGCGGAGCACGTCAAGTGGCCTGTGAGGGAAGGGGGGGTGACGCGGACCGGGGCGGGCGGCGGTGCCGTGTGCGGGGTGTGTCCGGCGCGGGCGGCGGTGCGGCGTGAGGGGTGTGTCCGGCGGGGGCGGCGGCGCCGTGTGCGGGCCGCCGCCCCTGCTGCGTACCTGGTGGGCGGGGGTCAGTCCAGCAGGTCCTCGATGAGGTCGGCGGCGCGCGGGGTGCCGCCCTCGGCCCGTGCCCGGGCGCTCAGCAGTGCCGAGCGACGGGCGACCTCTCCATCGGTGACCAGGTCGTTCAGGGCCGTCCGCAGGGTTTCGGCGGTGGCTTCGGCGGTGTCGACGCGGCGGGCCACGCCCAGTTCCACGAGCCGGTCGGCGTTCAGGAACTGTTCGGCGGCCTGGGGCACGGCGATCATCGGGACGCCCGCGAGCAGTCCTTCGCCGCAGCCGCCCATACCGGCGTGGGTGACGAAGGCGTCCGCCTGCTCCAGGATCGCCCGCTGCGGGACCCAGGAGTGGATCTCGACGTTGGCGGGGACGGCGCCGAGTTCCCGGGGGTCGGTGTACCTGCCGATCTGGAGGACGACATGCCAGCCGGGCAGATCGCCGTAGGCCGCGAGGCACTGGCGGTAGAACTCCGGCCGGCGGGTGAACGCCGAGCCCAGGGAGATCAGCAGCACGTTCTCGGCGTCCGCCGGGCGGGTCCAGCCCGCGCCGCCGCCCGCGGTGCCCTCCCAGACGCCGTCGGCCGTCACATGCCCCGCGGTGTCCGCCGCCGCCTCGAAGCAGGGGCCGACGAAGGTCACCGTGTCGGTGTCGACCCGGTCGGCGTGCGGCTGCATCGCCCGGGTGATCAGGGCCAGGGCCCGCGACGGACGGCCGGGGAAGGCGTCCGGGTCGGTGGTGGACGCCCCGCAGTCGGCGAGCCACCGGGCGAACCTGGCCCGGTGGGCGTCGGCGCCCGGCAGCCGCCGGAGCGGGGCCGCCACCTCCTGGTCGTAGCCGTCCCAGGCCACGAACGTCGGGGACAGTTGCAGCAGGGGCCGGTCCTGCGTCTCGGCGAGGGCGCGCGCGGCGTAGCCGCCGATGTCGTACAGATACAGGTCCGCCGGGTCGTCCCGGTAGGCGGCCCGCAGTTGGGGCAGTGCCCGGACGGCGTTGTCGAGGAAGAGATCCATCACGGCGACGGGGTCCTCGGGCCAGTTGTTGTCGGCGACCGGCAGTACGGAGACGCACTCGACGAACTCGGCGCCGGTGGGCGCGATCAGCCCGGCCACCGCCGGGTCGTTGGCGTAGCTGACCCGGTGGCCGCGGGCCACCAGCTCGCGGATGACCGCGAGGCCCGGCAGGACATGGCTGACGGCGGGGATGCCGACCATCGCGATATGGGCACGGCGACGGGAACGGGAACGGGACATGGTCGATCAACTCACTTCGGCTCTGCGGCGAAAAGGGGACACGGCGGACCGGTGCGCCGCGCCCGGCTCCGCGAGAGCCGTGGACGCGGTCCGTGCACCGGGGTCCGCGGGAGGCGGGGCGCTGCCCCGGCCGTGTCAGCCGTAGAGCTGGTGGAAGATGAACATGTCCGGGACCCTAACCGCCCCCGGGCCCCGGGGCATCCCCTTTTCCGTCGGCGGCTGTACGGGCGCCGCCCGCGCGGGGCGTCCCGGTACGGGGGTCACCCCCGCACGGGGCGTCGTCCCGGTACGGGTGTCATCCGCGCGGGGCGGCCGGGGCCGCGGCCTCCAGTTCGTCGATGCTGCCCGACATGATCGTCCGTACCTGGTCGGTGATGTGCTCCGCGGGCCAGTCCCACCAGGCCACGGCGAGCAGCCGGGCGACGTCCTCCGCGCTGTACCGGGTCCGGATGAGCCGGGCCGGGTTGCCGCCGACGATCCCGTAGTCGGGCACGTCCGAGGTGACCACGGAGCCGGTGCCGATGATCGCGCCGTGGCCGATCCGCACGCCGGGCAGGACCGTCGTGCCGTGGCCGAACCAGACGTCGTTGCCGACGACGGTGTCCCCTCGGCCGGGCAGGCCGGTGAGCAGGTCGAAGTGGTCCGACCAGGAGCCGCCCATGGCGGGGAAGGGGAAGGTGGAGGGGCCGTCCATCCGGTGGTTGGCACCGTTCATGATGAACCGGACCCCGGTGCCCAGCGCGCAGAACTTGCCGATGATCAGCTTCTCGGGCCCGTAGTGGTAGAGCACATTGCGGGTCTCGAACGCGGTCGGGTCGTCCGGGTCGTCGTAGTAGGAGTACTCCCCGACCTCGATCAGCGGGGAGGTCACCAGCGGTCTGAGCAGCACCACCCGCGGTTGCTCGGGCATGGGGTGCAGGGCCGTCGGGTCGGCGGGCACAGGCATGGGGCGTTTCCCTCGTTTCCTCGTCGCTGTCCGGCACCGGGCCCGGTCCGCTCCGGGTCCGGTGTCCGGTGTCCGGTCCAGTCCGCTCCGGGTCCGGGTCCGGTCCGCTCCGGGTCCGGGTCCGGTCCGGTCCGGTCCGGTCCGGTCCGGTCCGGTCCGGTCCGGTCCATGATCGTCGCACTGCGCCCTCCGGGTACAGGCGTTTTCACCGGACCGCCGACCGGGGCGGCCCCCTGCCCCGCGTCCCGGTGTCCGCGCGCCGATACCCGCGCCGGGGCGCGGTCCCCGAGGGCCGGAACAGGCCCGTGCGCTCGCCGGATCAGGTGAGTTCCAAGCGGATGACTTTTGGTGTGCCCATGTCATAGGGCATGGTCTCATCAGCGGGTTCTCCCCACCGTTGAGAGGGACACGCATGACAAGCGACACCACCGAAGCCGAGTTGGAAGACCTTCTTCGACAGGCGCTGGACACCACGGGCACGGGCGCGAGCTGGACGACCGAAACGGACGAGATGTGGTGCCAGGTCACGCCCCGGTCCGGGAACCGGCGCGCACAGGGGTGGAAACTGCACGTGTCCGCCACGGTCACCTCCGCGCCGACGGTCCTCGCCCGAGCCCTGGACGTCCTGCTGCGGGAGAAGTCCGCGTTCAAGTTCGCCCGCTCGCTCGACCAGGTCGGCACACTCAACTCCCGCGCCACCCCCCGGGGGAACTCGGGCAAGTTCATCACCGTCTACCCCTGTTCGGACACCGGAGCGGCCCGGCTGGCACAGGAGCTGCACCGGGTCACGGCAGGGCTGCCGGGACCCCGCATCCTGTCCGACCAGCCCTACGCCGTACGCAGCCTGGTGCACTACCGCTACGGGTCCTTCGTCGGCCGGCGGCGGCTGTCGGAACAGGGCCTGCTGGTGTGGTTCATCGAGGACCCCGACGGCAATCCCGTCGAGGACAAGCGCACCGGCCAGTACTCCCCGCCGTCCTGGGCGGTCTCCCCGTTCCCCGCCCTCGTGCCCGCCCCGCCGCGCCCGGCGGACGCCGCGAGCGGCCCGGTGCTGCTCGGCGGTCGCTTCTCGGTACGGGAGGCGATCCGGCACACCAACAAGGGCGGTGTCTACCGGGGCACGGACGTCCACACGGGCGCCCCTGTGGTGATCAAGGAGACCCGGCCGCATGTGGAGGCCGACGCCTCCGGCGGCGATGTCCGCGACTGGCTGCGTGCCGAGGCCCGCACGCTGGAGAAGCTCAGGGGCACCGGGCTGGCTCCGGAGCCGCTGGCGCTCTTCGAGCACGGCGGGCATCTGTTCCTGGCGCAGGAGGAGGTGCCGGGCGTCCCGCTGCGCACCTGGGTCGCCGAGCACTTCCGCGACGCCGGGGGCGAGCGGTACGGCGCCGACGCGCCGGAGCAGGCCGTACGGCTGGTGGAGCTGGTCGCGGCGGCCCATGCCCACGGCTGTGTCCTGCGGGACTTCACCCCGGGCAATGTCATGGTCCGCCCGGACGGCGAACTGCGCCTCATCGATCTGGAACTCGCCGCTCTGACGGATGGAACGGCCCTGCCGACCCGGGTGGGCACACCCTGTTTCAGCGCCCCCGAACGCCTGGTCGACGCCCCCGTCTCGCCGACGGCCGACTACTACAGCCTCGGCGCCACCATCTGTTTCGTCCTGGCCGGGAAGGTGCCGAACCTGCTGCCCGAGAAGCCCGCCGACCGCAGCGCGGAGCGGCGGCTCGCCGACTGGCTGGCCGCGTGTACCGGGCCGCTCCGGCTGCCGGACGCGGTGGTGGACATGGTCCTCGGACTGATGAGGGACGATCCCGCAGAGCGCTGGGACCCGGGCCGGGCCCGCGCGGCCCTGCGCGAGGCGTACCCGGCGCGGGACGGCGAAGGGCAGGATCACGGACCGCCGCATCGCGCGGCGCCGGAGCACGGAGCGCCGTCGCCCAGTACACCCGTCCCCGGCACACCCGTCCGCCAAGCGCCCGTCCGCCAAGCGCCCTTCCACGAGGTGCGGGACGACGAGCTGCGGGACACCATCGCCGGGATCGTGGACCACCTCGTCGACTCGATGACCCCGGAGGACGACCGGCGGCTGTGGCCCGTGTCCACCATGGCGGGGGAGACCGACCCCTGTACCGTGCAGCAGGGCGCGGCCGGTGTCCTGGCCGTCCTGACGCGGTACGGCGAACTCACCGGAGATCCCCGCCTGCCCGACCTGATCTCCACCGCGGGCCACTGGATCGCGGACCGCACCGACACCCGTTCCGTCCGCCCCGGGCTGCACTTCGGCGGCCGGGGAACCGCCTGGGCCCTGTACGACGCCGGACGGGCCGTCGGCGACCGGGGGCTCGTCGAACACGCGCTGGCCCTGGCGCTGGCACCGCAGCACGCCACACCCAGCCATGACATCACCCACGGCACCGCGGGCAGCGGACTCGCCGCCCTCCATCTCTGGTCCCGCACCGGCGATCCGCGCCTCGCCGAACGGGTCGTCGACGCGGCCGGCCGGCTGGCCGCCGCCGCGCAGCACGGCCCGTTCGGGGTGAGCTGGCCGGTTCCCGCCGAAGCCGTCTCCGAGGAGACCGGCAAGCGCTATCTCGGCTTCGCCCACGGGCTCGCGGGCATCGGCTGCTTCCTCCTCGGCGCCTCGGCCCTCTCGGGCTGCGGCGAACACCGGGAGCTGGCCGTGCGGGCCGGGGAGCACCTGCTCTCGGAGGTGGTCCTCGTCGGTGGGGAGGCCCAGTGGCCCACGCAGGCCGGGGACGCGCCCACGGCTGCGTACTGGTGCCACGGCACGGCGGGCATCGGCGCCTTCCTCATCCGGCTGTGGCAGGTCACCGGCGACGACAGATTCGGTGACCTCGCCCGCCGCGGGACGCGCGCCGTCACGGAACGCGCCTCCCGCGCCCCTGTCAGCCAGTGCCACGGCCTGGCGGGCAACGGCGACTTCCTGCTGGACGTCGCCGACGCCACGGGCGAGCCCGTCCACCGCGCCAGGGCCGGGCAGCTCGCCCGCCTCATTCTCGCCGAACGAGCCCACCGCGACGGCCATGTCGTCTTCCCCAACGAGTACGGGGAGACATCGACGGGCTGGAGCGACGGGGCCGCCGGAATCCTGGCCTTCCTGCTCAGGTTCCGCCACGCAGACCCCCGGCACTGGATGGTCCAGTTGCCGGTTTGAGCGGCGGGAATCCCTGCCGCTCGTATCAAGAGAAGGAGAGAACCATGGAGAACCACGACCTCGACCTGCTGGCCCGCCTGCACGCCCTGCCGGAGACGGACCCGGTCGGTGTCGACGGCGAGGCGTTCGCCAACACCTGCGCCTGCGTCGGTCTGCTGACCCTCCTCAACAGCGTCTGCATCGGCATCACCTGCTGAAGGTAGACACCATCCGGTCGGCAGCTCCCCTGGACAGCCGCCGGCCGGATGGCCCACCCCGTTCCCACCCCGCTCGCCCGCTCGCGCCCCGTCCCACGCCTCTGTCCCCGGCCCCCCGCTCCTGCCCCGTCCCGCGCCTCTGTCCCCGGCCCCGTGCTCGTGCCCGGTCCCGGGCCCGTGTCCGCCGCCGATCCCCTGCCCGCTCCCGAGCCCATCCCCGGCCGCGCTCCTGAACGGGGGCGGGCGTCGCAGATACCGCAGACATCGCAGACGAGGACCAGACCCATGCAGCCACCCGCCGGTGACGACGTGCCCACCCGAACGTCCCGCACACCGCGAGCGCCCCGCCCGCCGACCGCCCGCGCCGCCCCGCACCCCCCGGCGCACCCCGCTCCCGAGCAGGCGCCCGCCATCTGCGCGCGCGGTCTGGTCAAGAGCTACCCGGGCCCCGAGGGCACCACCACGTACGCCGTGCACGGCCTGGACCTGGATGTGTACCAGGGGGAGACCTTCGCCTTCCTCGGCCCGAACGGCGCCGGGAAGTCCACCACCATCGCCCTGCTGTGCGCCCTGGCCCGCCCCACCGCCGGGCGGGCCACGGTGGCGGGCGCCGATGTGCTCACCCGGTCCCGGAGGGTCAGGGAGCAGGTCGGCCTGCTCTTCCAGCACAGCGCCCTGGACCCGGACCTGACCGTCGAACAGAACCTCCACATCCACGCGCGTCTCTACGGGATGCGACGGGGCCGCGCCCGGCTGCGCGCGGCGGAGGTGCTGGAGACCGCCGGGCTGACCGACCGCCGCCACGCCCCCGTACGCACCCTGTCGGGCGGTATGCGGCGCCGTCTGGAGATCGCCCGCGGACTGCTGCACGCCCCCCGTGTGCTGTTCCTGGACGAGCCCACCACCGGGCTCGACCCGCATGCCCGCGCCCAGGTCTGGGAGCACCTGCGCACCCTGCGCGACCGCGACGGCAGCACGCTCTTCGTCACCACCCACTATCTGGAGGAGGCGGAGAACTGCGACCGCATCGCCATCATCGACCGCGGCCGTCTGGTGGCGCAGGGCACGCCCCGCGCGCTGAAGGCCGCCATCGGGGACGACCGGGTCACGCTGCGCACCAGCGACGACATGACGGCGCGGCAGGTCGTGCACCGGAGGGCACCGACGGCCCGCGCCGTCGCGGTGGACACCGGCGGGATCTGTCTGCGGGTGCCCGACGGCAGTGTCTGGGTCCCCCGTCTCTGCGCGGCGCTGGAGGGCCACGGCATCGCCGTGCACGCCGCTTCCGCGACCCCGCCCACACTCGACGACGTCTTCTTCCACCACACCGGCCGCAGCCTCCACACCGTCCGCCCGCCCGGCCGGGCAGCGGCGGCCGACCCGCCCCCGTTCACCACCGGAACCGGAGCCGGAACCGGAGCCGGAGCCGGGAACGGAACCGGGAACGGGAACGGCGGCGGAGCCGGAGCCGGAGCCGGAGCCGGTAAGGGCGGTGGCCCGGGGAACGACGGCAGTGGCAGCGGAACGATGGCGGAGACCGGCGGCGGACGATGACCGCGCCCGCCCACCCGGCCCGGGGCGGCTCCCCCGGTGAACGGCCGACCCGGCTGCGGCACGAACTGCGCGCGATCCACGCCCTGGTCCACCGCGATCTGCTGCGCCTGGCGGGCCAGCGCGTCCACACCGCGCTGACGCTGCTCCACCCCGTGCTCTACCTCCTCATCCTCGGCGGCGGGCTGGCCTCCCTCATCCCCGCCGCCTCCCTGGGCGTCGGCTACCAGACCTATCTCTTCCCGGGCATGCTGATGATGACGGTGCAGACCCCGGCCATCCTGGTCGGCATCCGTCTGATCACCGACCGGGAGAGCGGCTATCTGCGGGAACTGCTGATGGCCCCGGTCAGCCGCTCCACCCTGCTGCTGGGGAGCTGCGCCGGGGGCACCCTGGTCGCCGCCGCGCAGGGCGCCGTCCTGCTCGCCCTCGTCGGAGCGGTCGGCCTGCCCTACGACCCGCTGCTGCTCGGGCTGCTGCTCGCGGGCATGCTCCTGACCTCGTTCACCATCACCGCCCTGGCCCTGGCCGTGGCCGTGGGCCTGCGCAGGGCCGAGACATTCCATGTACTCCTCGGCATGGTCATGATGCCGCTGCTCTTTCTCTCCGGCGGCTTCTTCCCGCTGGACGCCCTGCCCGGGTGGGCCCAGCCGCTCGCCGCCGTCAATCCGCTCGCCCACGGGGTGGACCTGCTCCACCGCTGCATCGCCCTGCGGGTGCCGGAGCATCTGGCCGTCGGCGGCATCACCTGGGGCGGCTGGCGGCCACCCGCGCTCCTCGAAGCCGCCCTGCTCCTGACCGCCGGTGCGGTGGCGCTGCTGTGGGCGGCCCGGCGCTTCGGCCGCCCGGAGTGACGGGGCGGCCCGGCGCGGGGCCCGCGCCGGGCGGGCCGGTGCGTGCTCCAGGTGGCTGATCGGGCGGCACCCCTTGAGTGAGGTTCACCGCGCTGGCCCCGGCCGTCCGCGTGGTCGCGGTGGCTGTGCGGTATGTGTGTGCCGCTGGGGGGCCGTGAACCGACAAAGGAGTACCTGTCGACATGCGTGGTTCCCCCCGAAGAGGGCGCCGCCTCGGCGCCCTCTTCTCCACGGGCCTCGTTCTCGGGGCCCACCTGGTGGCCCTGGGCGTCGCCCTCCCGCCGGCGGGCACCGCCCACGCGGCGGCGGCGCCCGGAGCGCCCGGTCTGCCGCAGGGCCCGTCCGCCGTCTACTCCGAGGACTTCGAGAACGGGACCGGGCAGACGCCGATCCTGCTGAGCGCCTATACCGGCGCGCCGCCGGTCAACGCCAAGTACACGGCGGCACCCGCGTGGATCGACGCCGCGCACTGCAACGGGATCATCCTCGACCAGTCGGGGTCGAACAACGCCGCCTGCCAGAACCAGAACGCCACCGCGATGGCCGAGCTGAAGTACATGGCCAATGTGCTGGGCCGGGTGGTGGGCTCGGCGACACCCGCGAACAACCACGCGGTCTCCGCCTACACCGACGGGGCGAACCCGGGGGCGAACAAGGTCGAGATCCAGACGGTCAACGCGATCCCGCTCTCCACCTCCGACCGTTTCATCACCTTCTCGGTTGATGTGGCCGCTGTGAACTGCGGGGTGTCGGCTCCGCTGCTGAACTTCTTCCTCACCGGCGCGGGCCCCGACATCCCCGCCAGCGACCAGGCGATCAACCCGTGCACCGACCCGCGTTCCAGTACGTACAACGTGGGGCCGCGCCCCATCCAGGCGGGTTCGTTCGCCTCGGACTCGTCGGTGTTCTTCACCGGGTCGGCCGTCGGCGTGAAGATGACCAACGCCAACGGCAGCGGGCTCGGCAATGACCACGCCTATGACAACCTCCGGATTCTCGATGTCACCCCGCAGCTCGACAAGGGCTTCAGCCCCGCCTCGATCCCGCAGGGCGGTGTCTCGACGCTGACGTTCACCGTCACCAACACCTCCGAGCTGGCGGAGAAGAACGGCTTCTCGTTCTCCGACAACCTGCCCTCGGGTGTGACCGTCGCCGCCACCCCGAACGCGGCCACGACCTGCGGCTCCGCCTCGCTCACCGCCGTAGCGGGCACCGGGGTGGTCGGGCTGTCCGGCGGGGTCCTCGCGGCCGGGGCGACATCCTGCACGTTCACCGTCGATGTCACGTCGAACACGCCGGGCACCTATGTGAACGAGCCCGCCGACATCACCGTGTCGGGTGTCGACCCGCCGGACCCGGCCACCCTGACCGTCACCGTCCCGGGCTCGCCGACCATCGTCAAGTCGGCGGACGCGGCGACCTTCGCGACCGGCGATGTGATCACGTACTCCTTCGTGGTGACGAACACCGCCCCCGCCACGCTCGACGCGATCGCCGTCACCGACACCGGTCCGGGCAGCCCCGCGGTCTCCTGCCCCTCGACCTCACTCGCGGCGGGCGCGTCGATGACGTGCATGGCGACCTACACGGCGCGGGCCACGGACGCGGCGAACGGCGTGATCACGGACACCGCGTCCGTGACCGGCACGGTCAACGGCAACGAGGTCAGCGGAACCAGCAACGAGGTGGACATTCCACTCCGCTCCCTGACGGTCACCAAATCCGCCGACCAGGACAGCTTCAGCGGGGCCGGTGAGACCATCGTCTATGTCTTCCGGGTGACCAACAACGGGCAGGTGCCGCTCACCAACCTCCAGGTGACCGACAACGGCCCCGGCACCCCGGAGGTGAGCTGCCCGAACACTCCTCTGGCCCCCGGCGCCACGGTGAACTGCACCGCCACCTACACGACCACGACGGCCGATGTGACGGCGGGCAGCATCACGGACACGGGCCAGGCCACAGGTACCGCTCCCGACGGCGAGCTGGCCCAGGACACCAGCAACACGGTGACGATCCCGTATGTCGCGCCGCAGGCCGACCTCGCGCTGACGAAGGACGGCCCGGCGGCCGTCAACCCCGGCGGGGAGATCGCCTATGAGCTGACGATCACCAACAACGGGCCGGACGACTCCACCGGCTGGACGGTGACCGACCCCATCCCGGCCGGACTCAACAACGCGGCCACCACCACCCCCGGCTGTGCCATCAGCGCCGGGACGCTGACCTGCGTCGGCGGCGCACTCCCCGTCGGCGACAGCACCACCGTCGAGCTGACCGGCACGGCCGCCCCCGGTGCCACGAGCGTCACCAACACGGCGACGGTCACCGGCGACGACCCCGACCCCGACCCGGACAACAACACCGACACCACCACCACGGACATCACCACGGCGGCGGTGGACCTGGCGCTGACGAAGACCGGTCCGGCGGCCGTCGGCCCCGGGGACACGGTGACGTACACCATCACCGTCACCAACAACGGGCCGGACGACTCCACCGGCTGGACGGTGACCGACCCCATCCCGGCCGGGCTGACCGGCGCGACCACCTCCACGCCCGGCTGTTCGATCACGGGCGGAACGCTCACCTGCACCGGCGGTGCCCTGGCGGTCGGTGACAGCACCACCATCACCCTCACGGGCACAGCGGCACCGGGCACCGCCGCCATCGAGAACACGGCGACCGTGGAAGGCGACGACCCCGACCCGAACCCCGACAACAACACCGACACCACCACCACGGACGTCACCCCCTCGGCGGACCTGGCGATCGTCAAGACCGGCCCCGCGACGGTGACGGCCGATGGGCAGGTCTCGTACACGATCACGGTGACGAACAACGGACCGTCGGACTCCACCGGCTGGACCGTCACCGACCCCATCCCCGCCGGACTCAACAACGCGGCCACCACCACCCCCGGCTGTGCCATCAGCGGAGGAACGCTCACCTGCACCGGCGGCGCACTCGACGTCGGCGACAGCACCAGCATCACCTTCACGGGCACAGCGGCGCCGAACGCCACCCGCGTCGTCAACACCGTGACGGTGGAGGGGAACGACCCCGACCCGGACCCCGACAACAACGAGTCCACCACCACCACGGATGTCACCCGCTCGGTCGACCTCTCCCTGACCAAGGCCGGACCCTCGGCGGTGACCGTGGGGGACGGAGTCTCCTACGCGATCACGGTGACGAACAACGGACCGTCGGACTCCACCGGCTGGACCGTCACCGACCCCATCCCGGCCGGACTCAACAACGCCGCGACCACCACCCCCGGCTGCACGATCAGCGGCGGAACGCTGACCTGCACCGGCGGCGCACTCGCCGTCGGCGACAGTGTGGAGATCAGCCTCACCGGCACGGCGACGGCCGTCGGCACGATCACCAACACCGCCGAGGTGACGGGCGACGACCCCGACCCGGACCCGGACAACAACGAGGACACCACCACGACCACGGTGTCCCCGCTCCCGGTGGCGGAAGTGGACCTGGCCCTCACCAAGACCGGCCCGGCGGCCGTCTCCCCCGGGGGCACGGTGACGTACACCATCACCGTCACCAACAACGGGCCCGACCCCTCCACCGGCTGGACGGTGACCGACCCGATCCCGGCCGGGCTGAGCGACGCGGCCACCACCACCCCCGGCTGTTCGATCACGGGCGGAACGCTCACCTGCACCGGCGGTGCCCTGGCGGTCGGTGACAGCACCACCATCACCCTGACCGGCACGGCCTCGGCGAGCGTCAGCCGGATCGTCAACACCGCCACGGTGGAGGGCGACGACTCCGATCCCGACCCCGACAACAACGAGGACACCACCACGACGAACGTGGGCCGGTCGGCCGACCTCGCCGTGGCCAAGACCGGACCCGCGTCCGTGGACGCGGGCGGCACCGTCTCCTACACCATCACCGTCACCAACAACGGACCCTCCGACTCCACCGGCTGGACACTGACCGACCTGCTCCCCGCCGGACTGAACAACGCCGCGACCACCACCCCCGGCTGTGCCATCAGCGGCGGAACGCTGACCTGCACCGGCGGCGCACTCGCCGTCGGCGACAGCGTGCGGATCGGCCTCACCGGCACGGCGGCGCCGAACGCGACCCGGATCGTCAACACCGTGGAGGTCACCGGCGACGACCCCGACCCGGACCCCGACAACAACACCGACACCACGACCACGGACGTCACCCCGCCGCCACCGGTGGAAGCGGACCTGGCGGTGTCCAAGACGGGACCGGCGTCGGTGGACCCCGGCGGCCGGATCAGCTATACGATCACCGTGACGAACAACGGCCCCGGCGACTCCTCCGGGTGGACGCTGACCGACGCGATTCCCGCCCAGATCCAGAACCCGGTCACGACCAGTGCCGGATGCGGGATCGGCTCCGGGAGGCTCACCTGCGTCGGCGGGCCACTGCCCGTCGGGGAGAGCGTCAGGGTGACGGTGTCCGGCACGGTCGCCGACGACGCCACCGGCACCATCGTCAACACCGTACGGGTGACGGGCGATGACCCCGACCCCGACCCGGGGAACAACGAGGACACCTCCGACACGCCCGTCAACGGCCGCCCGGGGCTGACCATCGTCAAGAAGCAGAACGGCCCCGCCACCGTGAAGGCGGGAGAGGCGGTCGAGTACACCATCACGGTGACCAACACCGGCGGCACCAGCTACACCGCCGCCGACCCCGCCTCGTTCACCGACGATCTGACCGGTCTGCTGGACGACGCCCGTTACAACGGGGACGCCGCCGCCACCCGCGGCACCGTCAGCTACGACGAGCCGGTCCTGAGCTGGAGCGGGGCCCTCGCACCCGGTGAGAGCGCGATGATCACCTTCTCGGTCACCACATACAGCCGGGCCTTCGGGGATCTGAAGCTGCTCAACACCGTGGTCTCCGACACCCCCGGCACCAACTGTCCGCCGCGCGGTGACGACCCCCGTTGCACCACGAGCGGAACGGTCAAGCCCAAGGACAAGGAGAAGAGGGCGAAGGAGGAGCGCGCCGCCTGATCATTCCGGGTGGTGCCCGGCGCCCACGGGTGCCGGGCACCACCGCTGTCCGGACCCGAACGCGGGGCGGGCCCGCCCCGCGTTCGGGTGATCCCCGCCCGGCGCTCCGCGCTGTCGGCCGCCCGCCGTGTGCCTTCTCTCCTGGGCCCGGCTGCCGTCAGGGATCGGCCGGGGGACCTGCCGATGGCTCCGGGGGGGGGAAGGGAACAGGGACGGGGAGAAGCATGGAGTCCGGTCCGGCGGTGAGTCCGGAAGGGCGCGAACTGCGCGTCATCCCCCTCACCCGGCCGCAGCCGTCGCAGCCGTCATCCGGGCGGGAGGACAGCCGGGAGGGCAGCGGGGAGGAGCCTCCGGGCGCGGCGTCCGAGCAGGTCGGGCTGCCGGTGTCCGCCACCGTCTCCCGCTGGCCGCCCCCGCGGCGCGCGGCGGCGTGCAGGACAGGGGCCAGGGCCAGGGCCGGCAACGGGACCGTCAGTCGCCGGTCCGTGTCCCCCACACATACACCCGGTCGCCGATCCCCAGGCCGCTCCACAGCGCTCGCGCGTCGTCGTAACGGAGATTGACACAGCCGTGGGAGCCGGGGTCCTCGAAGATGGGCCGGTAGCTGGCGTGCAGGGCCTGTCCGCCGCTGAAGAACTGGGCGAACGGCATCGGCCCCTCGAACTGGGTCGACCAGAACTCCCGCTCCCGCCGGAAGATCTCGAACCAGCCCGTCCGTGTCCCGTATCCGGGCATCCCCGTACGGGCCGGTACCGGCCGGAAGACCACCCGGCCCGCTTCCTCCACCCACAGGATCTGCCGGTTCTTGTCGATGCACACCACGATCCCGCCGGTGTCCGGGCACCCCTCGATGGCGTCCCCCTCGGCGAGCGCCCGCTGCCACATCACCGCCCGGTGGGTGAACAGCCCCGCGTACCCCCGGGCGGGCTCGATGCCGTGCCTCCGCTGGAACGCGGCGATCGCCGCGCAGTCCCCGGCCGACTGCCTCCCGTCCACCACCAGCCCGAGGTGCTCCTCCACCTGGCGCTGGTACGGCCCCGTCGCCGGGTCGCACTCCTCCGCCGCTCCGGCCACGGCCGGGGGTGGTTCCTCGGCCGCCACCGCCTCGGGCGCGGACAGGGGGGACAGCCCGAGAACGGTCAGCGCCACCAGCAGCCCGGCCCCCCGCGGAACCGGCCGACCCGACACCATCACGCCCTCCTCACCTCCCCGGCCCGACCCGGACCCCGTGTCTCCCCTTTCACCACCGCCCGGCGCCCTCAAGCGGACCCGGCCGAGAAGGGCACCCTTGGCCGCATACGACCACCCGGATGGCACCCGCGGGGGGACGGGCGGCACAAGAGGTCCACCCGCCGGGCCGACGGGGCCGGGCAGCGGTTTCCGCCCCGTCGCTCCGGTGCGACGGGATCACGGCCCGCTGTGGGCCGCGTCCCCGTCCGCCCTCACCCTGCCCTCCCGGGACGGTCCGGGGCACGGCGGACTCCGGCGACCCGGTCGCTCAGCCGGACGACCCTGATGTCCACCTGGCCGTGCCCGTCCTCCCAGCCGATGACCTGTTCGCAGCCCTCGGCCTTGAGGCCGCCCGCCCTGTCGTCGTCGAACACGGGCATCAGCCCCTCCTCGCCGTCGGTGCAGAAGTGGCCGAGGTGGGCGCGGAGTCCGGGGTGTTCGATCGCGGCCAGCCTCTCCGCCCACTCCTCGTCGGGTTCCGCCGTGAGGGACAGCAGGTCATCGGGGCCGTGGCCGAGGTCGAGCGCGGCCCTCAGGGCGTCGAGGAGAGTGCCGTCGGAGACAAGCCGGGGGAAGAAGACGGTCCAGTTCCCGGCGAGGGCGGGGTCGGTGAGATCGACGCCGTACCGGTCCAGCAGCGGGACGAGGTCGGCGCCCCGGAGCAGCCGCCGCCCGAAGCAGACGGCGTCGAGCGCGGCGACGAAGTCCTCCGGGAGCGCCGTCGCCTCCCCCTCCGGTGCCAGGATCTCGAAGACCGACCCGCTCGCGTCGAAGTGCGGGACCCGTTCGGCCTCGTCGAACACGGGGCAGTCCCAGACGACCGGTTCGGCACCGCTCAGGGCCTCGGGGCGGACCCAGGCGGGGTCCTGCCGGAATCCGGTCTCGTACAGGAGGTTGCCGTCGATCGAGGCGGCGTGGACCGCGTCGGGGCCGTACTCCCGCAGGGGGCGGCCGAGCAGCACGGCGAAGGCGTCGGCGAGCCGCCGGTTCCAGTCGCCGTCCGGGGCGGTCCGGGGCTCCGGAGCGGCAACGGAGCCCCGGGGCAGGGATGGTTCGGATGTCATGTCAGAACGGTAGTGGCCCCCTCTGACATCCCGGTCCGGCCTGGGGGGATGCCAAGGGTCCCGCTCCTGGAGTTCCGCCGCCGCGTGGCGCGGGGCACCATGGGAGGAGCCGGTGTCGGCGGGGCGCGGGCGGACGGACGCGGCACGGGGAGGCGGTCATGGCGTCGAGGCGGCTGCCCTGGCACAGGGCGGGCGGGAGCGGGTCGGGGATCAGCCGGGCCGGGAAGGGGTCGGCGCCGGTTCCGGCCACCGGGGAACCGGGCGCTGTGGCCCGTCGCACCGGGGTGGAGGCTCCGGTCCACGGCGCCGAGCCGCTGGGTTTCGTCCGGCGCCCGGGGCGCGAGCACTGGTGGGAAGAGCTGAGTCCGCAGGTCAGAGAGCGGATGGTGGCGCGGGCCGGGCCGATCGTCGAGTGGTGGGCGTACTGCCACCCGTCCGACGAACGCCGCCCGTACGCGGTGGTGTTCGGTGAACGCGGTCTGGCGGTGTGCACCCCGACGATCAACGACCGGGGCGGCCCGGCGCAGCGGATCGCGGTCGTCCCCTTCGTACCCGCGTCACTGCGGCACGCGGTCGTCGTCCAGCGGCCCGGACGCCCGCCGTCCGGCGGCCCGGCCCTGCCGGGTGGTACCGACCCGTCGGAGCGGGCCGTCGGACCGGTGCCGCTGACGGAGCGGACGCGTGGATTCCTTGGCCATCTGCCGCCGGAGGCCCAGACCCGGTTGCAGTGGCCCTTCGTCAACGGCGACACACTCGACCGGAGCGACCACTACTACACCGGCGGCGAGGACGCGTTGGACATCTGGTGCTATCTGGCCGGGCGCCGGTGGGTGACCTTCGTATCGGGCCGTGGGACGGGTCTTTCGGGTCCGGCGCACCGCGCCTCGTGGCGGCTGGTCTGCCGACGGGCCGAGGTGGCGGTGCGATGAGCCCGGCCGCCGGTGAGCCGGACCTCTACACGGTGCTCGGTGTGGCGGGGGACGCCACGGAGGCCCAGATCCTGTTCGCCTTCCGGCGCCGGGCGCTCGTCGCGCACCCCGACCGGGGCGGCGACGCCGAGACCTTCCGGAGGCTGTACCGGGCCCGGGCGACGCTGGTGGACCCGGTCCGGCGCGCCGCGTACGACCGCGAGCGCGCTCCGCGACCCGCCGCCGGTCCGGGAATGGGAACGGGGACGGGAGCGGGGACGGAGGCAAGGACGGGAGCGGGCGCCCGTTCCGGAACCGGTTCCGGCCCCCCGGCGCCCGACCCGTTCGCCTGGGAGTCCGGGCCGGGCCCGGCGGCCGGTCCGGGGCCTGGGGCCACGCCGGGCCGGAGCGGCGGCCCCTGGGCGGACGCCGCTGCCGTCCCCGTTGCCGGGCCGGGGTTCTCCTGGCGGCGCGCCGACCGGTTCGGCTGGTGGGACCCCGGTGTCGGGCAGCCCCCGCCCAAGCGGCGCGGGCGCCGACGGGACTGACGTGACCGACGTGACCGAGGGGCTTCCGGGGACCGGCCCGGTCAGCCGCAGCCCGCCTCGGTGAGGAGTTGTGGGGAGCGCGGCACGGTCAGCACCGCGCCGACCCGCAGAACGTCCCGTTCGTCCAGCTCGTTCTCCGTCCGGAGCCATGCGACGGTGGTGCCGTACCGGCAGGCGATGCCGTGCAGGGTGTCACCCGGCCGCACCGGGACGCGGCGGGGGAACAGATCGCCGTACCGCAGCGCCGGGGAGCGCCAGGAGGGCGCGCGGTCGGCCGAGGTCGAGGGCCCTGGCAGCGGCACCCGCCCGGTGAGACCCGGTAGGGAAGTGGCGTCCGGTACCGGTGTGGTCCCCGGGGCGGGGAAGGCACCCGTCCAGGGGCCCCCGCTCGGCGGCGCCCACGGCAGCACCGGGCAGCCCACCGCGCCGCCCGTCCGGCCCGACGGATAGGGGTCCGACCAGTCGGCCCTGACCAGCATCACCCCCCACAGCGCGAACAGGACGAGCAGCGTGCCGAAGGTGAACCGGCCCACGCTCTTCTGACGGCGCAACTCCTCGGCCACGAACTCCGGTACCCGCCGTGCGGGCCGCCCGCCCATGGTGCGCCCCGCCGGGGCGGACACCGTACGCAGCGCCAGCGGAACGGGAGCCTCGACCTCCAGGCCGAGCCGGGCCAGCTCACGGCGGAGGCCGCGCACCCCCGCCGGGGTCCGGGCGGCGGCCCGCGTCAGTTCCTCCAGCACCCGGCCCGAACCCCGGTGGCAGTCGAGCCGGTACCCCTCGGTCCAACTCAGCGACCAGCGCGCCAGACCGGCCCCCGCCAGCGCCTGCCCGGTCAGCGCGTACAGCGCCTCCGCCACCTGCTCCCCGGGGTCGGGCGCGTCCGTGAACCGCCGGATCAACTCCCCCCGTTCATCACGCTCTCCGCGTCCATCACGTTCACCACGTTCACCGGGGGCTATGCGTTCCAGCAGGTCCAGCACTGTGCCGAGGGTCGGCAGCGCGGTCACGCCGACGCCGCGCGCCGCGTCCAGCAGCAGGCTCGCCGGTTCGATCGCGAACGCCTCGGCGGCCAGGTCGGCCCATCGCTCCCGGGGCAGCGCGGTCGACCCGGTCCGCGACTCGGCGAGCAGCCGCCGTTCCACCCGGGCCACCGGCGCCGGGCCGGCCACCGGCGGCGGACCGCAGGTGGCGGCGGACCGCGGCGGACCGCCGGTCCGCGCCTCGATCAGGGCCAGCCGCCGGACCAGCGGCGGATGGGAGTCCAGCGGGGAGCCGCCCGACTCGACCGGGTGCGCGCGCCGCTCGGCCAGCCGCTCCCCGACCTCCGGGTCCTCCAGCATCGCGGTGAACGTCCCGAAGACGTCCTCGGGGACGAATCCGAGCCCCTGGACGGGCCGCAGAAAGCGGTCGAGGAAACCGTTCCAGGCGAGGTCGAGCGCGTGCACGGTGCGCAGCGCCCCGGCGGTGGCCGCCGGGCCCGCCACGGCGACGGCCTCGGCGTCCGCCTCCAGTTCCTGACGGCGCCGGACCGCGAGGGTCAGCCGCAGGTAGAGCGCGGCGTAGACGGCGATCACCCCGTGGAAGAGCCCGGCGTAGCCGAGGACGCCCCGCCCGCCCGCCTCGGTCATCCGGAGCCGGAAGAGGGTGGAGCGCAGCGACTCCGCCCCCCGGTAGGAGATCGCTCCGAAGCGGGTGTGGCGGCCCGCGTAGTGGCCCAGTTCATGGGCGAGCACCGCGCGCAGCTCGGCCGGTTCCACTCCGTTCAGCAGCGGCACGCCGAGATACATCGTCCGCTCGCCGACGATCAGTCCGAGCATGCTCGACTCCTCCGACACCGAGGCGTTGACCTCGGACGTCAGCAGGATGCGGCCCGGCGGCCGGGTGCCCAGGCGTTCGGCCAGCTCCTCGACCAGCCGCCACAGGCCGGGCGCGTCGGCACGGCGCAGGAGTACCGCGCCGGGGGGCGCGTCGGCGACCCGGCTGACCGTCATCAGCCCGTACCCGAGCGCGAATCCGGCCGGGACGCAGCCGCCGACGACGAGCGCCCAGCTTCCGACGCGGGTGGGGGTCTCCACCATGCCCCACAGGGTGACCGCGACGAATCCCGCGTCGATGAGGAGCAGGGTGCAGACCATGACATAGAAACCGGCCAGCAGGGTCACGGCCAGCAGTCCGCGCACTCCGCCCAGGAGCGCGCGCACGGCCGCTCCGCCGCTCCCCGCCGCCGCTTCCTCCCTCACGGTCACGGCCGCTCCCCGAGCCGCCGGGCGAGCGCGGCGCGGGCGCGCGCCGGTTCCCCCGGGTCCGTGAGGAGGGCCGCCCGCAGCCATGCCTCGGTGTCCCTGAGCGCCTCGTCGACGGGGTCGGCCGCGCCCCGGCCCGGCCCGTTCAGCCCTTTCACCCCCGCCAGACCGTCGAGGCCGTTCAGGCCGTTCAGGCCGTTCAGCCGGATTCGGTCGCGTTCGCCCCGGCCCGGCCCCACCATGAACGCCTCCCGACCACTCAGCTCCACGTCGGTCATGCCCAGCGCCTCCTTGAGGGTCCGGCGCGCCTTCGACACATTCGCGGCGACGCCGCCCCGCGTCATCCGCAGCGCCTCGGCGATGTCCTGCTGCGACCACCCGTGCAGACAGAACAGCACCATGGTGACCCGCTGCCGGGGCGGCAGGGCGGCGAGCAGCCGTAACACCTCGCGCGCTTCGGCGGCCCGCTCGGGGCCCGCCTGCACCGGCACCGGCAGATCGGGCAGCCGGTCCTGACCGGCCCGGCGCCGGCGGTACGTCTTCCACAGCCGCTGGACGGCGATCCGGTACACCCATGCCTCGGGGAGTTCATAGCCGGAGATCCGGTCCCAGGCCCGGTACGCCTCGGCGAATCCTTCCTGCACCGCGTCCTCGGCGTCCTCGCGATGGCCGCACAGCATGATCGCCTGGGCCAGGAGGCGCGGTTGGGCACCGGCGAAGAAGGTCTCGAAGTCGCGTGCCCGCCCGACCGGTTCCGGGTTCATGAACGGGCCTCCCGCCCCGCCGCGGCGAGCCGGTCCCGCTCGGCGGCCGACGCCGTCCGCGCGGTGACCCCGCCGCCCTCGCGACGGGTGGCCTCCACCGTGCCCCCCGGCCCGGCCGCCCTCAGCACCGTGGCCATGGCGTGCGCCCACGCGCGCTCCCGCGCGGGCCGCGTCCAGAGTTCCGTCAGCGCGTACAGCAGCCGGGCGCCCACCACCACCACGACCAGTACCACAGGGTCCAGCATCCTCGGTGTCCTCTCTCCGGCAACCGTTGTCGACACCCGGATACAGCCGCCGACGGCCCCCGCGTTTACCCGCTGCCGGACATCCATCATGGCCGCGCCCGGCCCCGGCGGCGCCGGTTCCGCTGTGTGCCGTGTCCTGTACGCCTCCCGTCGGTCCTCTCGCGTACGTTCTCCGGCGTATACCGACTCGGCCGGGGGCCCGGACGGACAACTGCGCCCTGTATTCAGGCCGTTCGGCGCTCCGGCGCACTCCGACGCTCACACCGCCCGGCGTTTGTCCAGCGCCGTTCGCCTGAAGAGGTGAATACCCGGCCCACGCGTAGTGGATCGTCGCATTGTCTTCTTAACCTCTCGAAGAACAATCCGACAGCTCCATGTCCACCGCCGCAGAGAAGAAGAGGGAAGCAAGGATGTCCACCGAGGTAAAGCACCGGAAGTTCAACAAGCTCTTCGACTGGTTCGACCAGAGCCATGACGGACTGCTCACACGGGCGGACTTCCGGGCGATGAGCGGCCTCTTCAGCGCGCTGGCCCCGGAGGGCGACCAGGAGAATGTCTCCGCTTTCGAGGAGGCGTTCGACAAGTGGTGGCAACTCCTGGTCGCCCACACCGGCGTCCAGGAGGACGGGGAGGTCACCCGGCAGGAGTTCTTCGGCGTCATGGAGACCGGCGTCACATCCCCCGAGCCGTTCGAGGACACGGTGATGGCCATCGTGAACGCCCTGATGCGCACCCTCGACACCAATGGCGACGGGGTGTTGTCGCAGGACGAGTACGTCCGTATGTACGACGCTCTCGGCATTCCCCCCGAGCACTCCGGCGCGGCGTTCAGGCTGCTCGACCGGGACGGGGACGGAAGCATCAGCCATGAGGAATTCAGGCTGGCCATCCACGAGTTCTATCTGAGCACGGACGAGAACGCACCGGGGAACTGGCTCATCGGCCCCTTCGACCAGCCCGCCTGATTCCGCGCCGTTCCGCACCCTGCACACGAAGGAGCCCGCCGGGTTCCGGGGAGTCGTTCCCCGGCACCCGGCGGGCTCCGTTGTCAGTGGTGTCATGGATGATCGGCGCATCAGGTCTTCCACCGGGACGGAGCGCCATGCCGATCACCAACCAGCGGGCAGCGGCCCACGCGTTTCTGGGGGAGCTGTACGCGGACACGTACTTCCCCGATCACGTCCTCGACCGGGGCAGGGCGATCCTGCTGCGCCTGTGCGAGCGGATAGAGGCCGAGCGGCCGGTGGATCTGGCGGCCCTGTATGTGCTCACCCGGGCCGCGACGGAGGAGTTCAACCTGCTGGAGGCGGAGTTCGAGGCGGCCGGGAGCGAGATCGAGACGGTGGCCCGCGAGGAGATCGGCGCGGACTTCTGGTTCGTCGCGTCGGCCTACGGGTTCCCGGACGCGGACATGGAGGAGCTGATCGCCACACGGGACTGGTGAACGGGACTGATGAGAGGCCCGGCGGGCCCGCTCCGGAGTCCCGGCGGGCGACGCGGCGGTATGTCCGGGGGCTGTGCGACGGGTCCGGGCGGGCGAGGTGACGGGCCCGCTCCCGAGTCCGGGCGGACGACCCGGTGGGTCCAGGGGGCGGGGACGATACGGAAGGCCGCCTGCGCGTCGGGCCGCCGCCCGGCCGGGAGCGCCCGAGGTTCCCCGTTCGACCGGCGGATTCGCCTGCCCCGTGGGAGACTTCGGCCCATGGGGGACGTGACACTCATCTTCGACGACGGCTCGACGGTACGCCTGCACCTCGCGCCCGAGACCGACACCGCGTCCGGCGCCGGGAACGGAAGCGGAAGCGGGAGGGGCGGCGGGACCGCTCACCCGGAAGCGGACGGCACCGCCGGGACCGCCGGGACCGCCGACGAGCTGGACCTGCCGGAGGGGTTCGGTTCCGCCCGGCCGGTCAGCGTCGACGGCCGCGCCGCGCAGGCCCTGACCCGGAGCGGTGACGCGCTCGCCCAGGCGCTCCGCCCGCTGGGCGGTGTACTGGACGGCATCCACCGCAGCTTCACCGGGTTCGCCCAGCGCCCCGACGAGGTGACCGTCCAGTTCGGCGTCACCCTGGGCAGCGATCTGAGCCTCGGGGTGTTCTCGGGCAGCGGCCAGGCCAGCTTCACGGTCTCCGCCACCTGGAATCTCGCGAACGGCACCCCGCCGGGGAACCGGCCCGGCGAACGGCCGCCCCCTCCCCCTCGGGCGAACGGCTCCTGACCGTATGCGGGCGCAGGTGAACGACGCGCTGGCCGATGTCCCGCTGCACCGGGCGTTCGTCACCGTGCTGGGCCGGGACCGGCCCGTCGGAGCCGCCGTGCTGCTGGCCCCACGGCTGGTGCTCACCTGCGCGCACGTCGTCAACAGCGCGCTGGGACGGGACCGTTTCGGCACCGCCCCGCCCCACCGGGGCGACCGGGTCGAGCTGCGGATGCCGCACATCGACCGGGAGCGCCCCCTGGTGGGACGGGTCGTCCCGGAGTCCTGGCGGCCACCGCGCTCACGGTCGGAAGCCGGGCGTCCGGCGCCGCCCGCGACGGGATCGCTGCCGTACTACGGGGACCTAGCCGTACTCGAACTGGACACGGACGCGCCGCCCGGCGCCGAACCCGCGCCCTTCCTGCCGCACCGGGACGGCTGCGAAGTGGTGGCGCAGTGGGCCAGCGGCCACGCCCTCCCCACGCTGCGCGCCATGCCCCGGGTCTCCGCCCACCCCTGGATCGCCCTCGATGTCCTGGGCGGCAGAGTGGCGGACGGCTTCAGCGGAGGGCCGCTCTGGGACCGCGAGCGGCAGGGCGTCGTCGGACTGGTGGTCGCCTCCCACGAGCACCGGGACCCCCCGGGCCGCCCGGCGCCGACCGGCCCGCACGCCGACCGCGGCGCCCCGCCCGCCGCCCTGTACGCGATCGGCCTGCACTCCATCGAGGCCGAGCTGCCGGACCTGCCGCCGGTCGCGGTACCGGCCGCGGCCCGGGGCGGCCAGCAGCTCATCGGTGTGCTGGAGCAGCTCCTGCCGTCCCGGCAGTCCCTCCTGGCCTGCGAGGAACAGCTCTGCGCCCGGTTGCGCCGCCGCCCGGCAGGGCCCGCCGCCGATGTCGAACGGCTCGTCGGCCTGGCCATGGGCGTCCGCCGGGGCGTACCCGAACTCCTCGACATCGTCCACGACCATCTCGCCGAACAGCGGAGCGACGGCCCGAACGGCCCCGCCGGTACGCCCGGCTGGCAGCGGGTGCTGGGCATCGCCCGCGTCGTCAGCCCGCGCGAACGCCTCTCCCTGGCCCGCAGACGCAGCCTCACCGCGCTGCTCGCCCAGTGCCGGGCCGTCGACCCGGCCGCGCTGCTGCGCACGGTACTGCCCTACGCGCACGACACACCGACGGCCGTCGACCTCGCCGACGCCACCGAAGCCCTGGAGGGCTACGACCCGCCGCCCGGCCAGCCCATGCCGCCGCTGCTCCAGGGCGTCGTCCACATCGGCGTCCATGAGCGCGCCGCCGGGAACGAACTCGCCGACGACCTGGACGCCTGGGTCCACAGGACGGCGCCCCGGCTGGGGGTGGCACCCGCCGCGGTCGACCAGTTCCGGGCCGACACCCTGGCGCTGCACTCCGCGCGGGCGGCCGCGCCCGGAGGTCCCCGCCCGCCCCGGGTGCAGGTGGAACTCCTGCCCGTGCCGCCCGGGCAGCTCTTCACCTACCAGATCTGGGTGTGCGACGAGGACGGCCGCCACGAGATCGTCCTCACCCAGGACACCGAGGTCCCCAGCCACCAGGTGGCGAAGGCCATCCGGCAGGTGCTGCGCACCGAGGTCCGGGAGCACCGGGACACCGCGCTGCTGGAGTTCTTCGTCTCACCCGCGTGGCTGCGTCTCGACGTCGACACCTGGGAGCTGCCGGGCGACGCCGAGGACGGCGGGTTCTACCCCGGCATCACCTGCCATGTGGTGCTGCGCAGCTCGGAGCGGACCCGGGAGACCTACGCGGCGTGGAAGCGCCGCAGCAGCGCGCTGCCGCACGCGCCCCGGCTGCTCATCGACGGGCGCTACGCGGAACCGGCCGTCGCCCGGGCCCGGCTGGAGGTGTGCCCCGAGGCCGGGATCGTGGTGGTGGGCTGTCACCAGCGGCACCAGGGACATGTCCTGCGGCAGTGCATCGAGGCGGGTGTGCACACGGTGCTCTGGCACCGGGAGAGTCACGACGGCCGGGCGTCGACGGATCTGCTGGCGCTGGTCGAGAGCGCCGACCCCACCCAGATCCCCGAAGTGGTGCGGCTGGAACGGGCGAAGGCGATCGCCGAGCCGGACCGCACCGACCACCACGGCCACCGGCTCTCACTGCTGCACGACGGCCCCGACCACAGACCGCCGCCGCTCGCGCCCGACCCCTGGGTACTCGGCCGACCATGAACCCGCCCGCGAACCCGCCCGTGCGTCCGGCCCGACCCCGAACCCGCGCGTGCATCCGAACCCGATCCGAACCCGCCCGTGCAACCGGACCGAATCCGCCCGTACCCCGACGAGGAGCCTCTCCCATGGCCCACCCGCCCGCCACCGCGACCGGCGACAGCGATTCGGCTCCCGAGGGCTGGTGGGTGTTCCGCGGGCCCGCCGAGCTGCCCGAGCCGCCGCCCTGGCGCCGCTTCCCCGTCTCCCGCCGCGGTCCGCACGCCCAGCGCCATCTGATGAGCCCCGAGGAGATCTCCGTCGTCAACGCCGCGATCCATCTGCGCCGCCCCCTCCTCGTCACGGGACGGCCCGGTACCGGCAAGAGTTCCCTGGCCCGCGCGCTCGCGGCCGATCTCGGCCTCGGCGATGTGCTGCGCTGGTCCGTCAACAGCCGCTCCACCCTGGCGGACGCGCTCTACCGCTACGACGCCGTCGGCCGACTGCGCGAGGCGTCGCTCCAGCGGGAACGCGAACCGCTCCGGGGCGCGGCGCGCCGACTGCGCCGCCGTACCGGACAGGGCTCGGACATCGGCACCTATCTGCGTCTGGGGCCGCTCGGCACCGCGCTCGCCGCCACCGGCGGACCGCGTGTGCTGCTCATCGACGAGCTGGACAAGTCGGATATCGACCTCCCCAACGATCTGCTGGTGGTCCTGGAGGAGGGCGAGTTCGAGATCCCCGAGCTGGCCCGGCTGCCCGAGCGCCGGCGGACCGCCGACGTCCTCGCCACCGGCAGTCTGGACCGGGTGCGGGTCCACCGCGGGACGGTGTCCTGCGCCCACTTCCCGGTCGTCGTGATGACCAGCAACGGTGAACGGGAGTTCCCGCCCGCCTTCCTCCGCCGCTGTGTCCGGCTCGACCTGCGCGACCCCGACGAGGCGAGGCTGCGCGACATCGTGCGGCAGAACCTCGGCGAGGACGCCCTCGCGCAGGCCGAGGATCTGATCGATGTGTTCCTGCGCCGGGCCGCGGCGCAGACCCTGGCGACCGATCAGCTCCTCGCCGCGGTCCATCTCCGGGTCACCGGCGCCGACCTGAGCCGCGAGGAGCTGCTGAACGCCGTTCTGCACCGGCTGGACGAAGCCTTCCCCGCATGATCGAGCGGCTGCGTCAGGCCCTGGGCGGGATGGGGTACGACCTCGGTGCCGCCGAACTCCTCGACGTCCTGTGGCTGGCACGGGTGCTGAACGATGCCGCCGCGACCGCCGCCACCGCCGACGGCACAGCACCCGGTACCGCCGCGACCGGCCCCGGACAGCCCTCGGACGACGCGCTGGAGCCGCGCCCTTCCGGCAGCGGCGAGCGGACGGGCGCCGACCCGCTGTCCGGCACCCCGGCACCGTCCGGGGCGCCGGACGGTACCGGGGACGCGCCCGCCGCCGAGCGGCGGCACAGCCTGTTCGCCGCGCACACCGCCCCCGCCGGGGCGGCCGGTGCCCCGGCCCGTGCCGTCCGCTCCCCCGGGCCGCGCGCCCTTCCGGGGCTGCACGCCCTGGCCAGGTCGCTGCGTCCGCTGCGCGGCCACCGCGACCACCGCCACCGTACGGTCGCGGACATCGAGGCCACCGTCCGGCTGACGGCGGAGTCGGGTCTGTTCGACATCGTCGACCGCCCCGAGCAGGAGCTGCGGCACAGCGCCGTCCTGCTCGTCGACGCCTCGGCCTCCCTGCGGGTGTGGCAGCCGCTCGTCCGGGACGTCCGGCGGCTGCTGGAACGCGGCGGGGTCTTCCGGGCGGTCCACGTCCACCGCTTCGACCCGCGGGGCGCGAGCCGGGCCGGTTCCGTGGCCCGGTCGGAGTCCCCCGTCGTCCTCGTGCTGACCGACGGCGTCGACGGGGCATGGCAGGGGCGGGCGGCGCGCCGGTTCCTCGGGGCGTGGGAGCGGTCGGGTCCGCTGGTCGTCCTTCCGCCCCTGCCGCGCCGGCTGTGGCGCGGCACGGCCTTCGACGCCGTGCCCCAGCTCCTCGTCGCGGAACGCAGATTCGCCCCGAACAGCGCGCTCGGCGTGATCGACCCCCTCGGCGGCGGCCCGGTGGAACAGGGCACGGGCCGGCTGCCGGTGCCCGTGGTGCCGCTCTCGCCCGCCGGTCTCTCGGCCTGGGCCAGGCTCCTCACCCGGCCCGGGGTGCCCCAGCTCCTCGACACCGTCCTGCTCGACGGCCACGGGGAGCCGGGCGCGCCCGGCACGGGCGCACTCTCCGTGGCCGTGCCGGAACCGTCGGCGGAGGAACGGCTGGACCGCTTCCGGGCCTCGTTCTCCCCGGACGCGTACCGGCTGGCCGTGCGGCTCTCCGCGATCCGTCCACTGAGCCTGCCCGTCATCCAGCTCCTGCGCATCGCGACCCTGCCCGCCGCCGCCCCCGCCGTCGTCGCCGAGGTGTTCCTCGGGGGCGTCCTCCAGCCGCTGCCGGACGGAGCACCTGCCGCAGGGCTGCCGTCGGCCGTGGCCGGTGGCCCGGGTGAACCTCTGTACGACTTCGCGCCCGGGGTACGGGACCTGCTGGCGAGCGGCCTCGGCACCGAGCAGTCCATCGAGGTCGTCGAGGCGGTCGGCCGGGCGCTCGAACCGTACATGGGCCGGCTGCCGGACTTCGCGGCGCTGCTCGCCGACCCCGGGGGCAGCGCCCGCCTGTCGTCTGCGGCGAGCGCGTTCGCGGTGCTCATCGGCCCGGCGCTGGACCGGCTGTACGGCGGGAGCAGGACGGCGGTCCCGGGCGGGGCCGAGGCGCCGGGGACGGTGGCCGGGCCGGGGCGGCGACCCCCGTCCGGCTCCCTGCGGTTCACCGTGTTCGGCCCTCATCTGGCCCGGCTGGGGGACGAACCGCTCGCGGTGGGCCCGCCCGAGCGGCGGGCCGTCCTGGCGGCGCTCCTGCTGCACGGGCGTCGGTCCGTGTCGGTCCTGGAGCTGCCGGACGCCGTGTGGGGCGAGGACGCGCCGGAGTCCGCCCCGCGCACGGTGTCGGCCCATGTCTCGGCGCTGAGCCGCGTTCTCGCTCCCTTCGGCTGCGTCGTCGAGGAGCAGCCGGACGGGTACCGCCTCCGCGCCGGAGCGGGCGGTGCCGCGGTCCCTCTCGACCTGGACACGGCCGAACGGCTCCATGCCGAGGCCAAGTCGGCCTACGCGTCCGGCGACCCCGCGGCGGCGCGGCGGCTGCTCATCGAGGCGTGCGCCCCGCTGGACGGCACCCCGCTGGAGGGGGTCCCGGGGCCCTATGCCGAGGCCCAGCGTGCCCGGCTGGACGAGTGGCGGCTCCTGCTCGTCGAGAGCCGGGTGGATCTCGATCTGGCGCTCGGAGAGTACGGGGCGCTGCTGCCACGGCTGGGGCGTCTGGTATCGGTCCATCCGCTGCGGGAGCGTATGCGGGCCCAGTTGATGGTGGCGCTGTACCGGACCGGACAGGTGGCCGAGGCACTGGCCGCGTACGCCGATGTCCGGCGCCTCCTCGCCGAGGAGCTGGGCATCGAACCGGGGCGTGAACTCCGTTCCGTGCAGCGGTCCATCCTGCAAGGGCTTCCCGCCGACGCGCTGCGCACCGGCTACCACCCGGCCCTCGCGCCCCCGGTCGCACCGGACGAGCCGTCGTGGCCACCCGCCGAGGGCGTGTGCTTCGCCGTACTGGGCCCCGTCCGGACCTGGCGGTCGGGCGTGGCCCAGCCGAGCGGGTCACCCCAGCAACGGGCTCTCCTCGCCGCCCTGTTGCTGCGGCAAGGACGCACCGCCACCGCCTCGGAGCTGATCGACGCTGTCTGGGGCGACGACCCGCCGTCCCAGGCCCTCGCCGCCACCCGTACCTACGCGGCACGGCTGCGCAAGGCCCTCGGGTCAGGGGTGCTGGTGCGCGAGGCCGGTGGATACGCGCTCCGCTTCGCACCCGGCAGTCTGGATCTCAATGTGGCGGGCGACCTGGCGGCGGAGGCGGAGCGGGCGCGCACCGCGGACGATCTTCCCCGGGCCCGCGAACTGCTCGTCCGGTCCCTCGCCCTGTGGGACAGCGAACCCCTCGCCTCCGTACCCGGCCCCTACGCCGAGAACCAGCGCGCCAGACTGCACGAGTGGCGGCTCCAGCTCCTGGAGACCCGTATCGACCTGGACCTCGAACAGGGCGCGCACGCCGAGGCCGTCCCCGAGCTGACCGCGCTCACCGCCGCGCACCCACTGCGCGAGCGGCTGCGTGAGCTGCTGATGCTGGCCCTGTACCGGTCCGGTCGGCAGGCCGAGGCGCTGGCCGTGTACGCCGACACCCGGCGTCTCCTCGCCGACGAGCTGGGCGTCGACCCCCGCCCAGAGCTGTTCCAGCTCCAGCAGCGCATCCTGCGCGGCGACGGCGATCTCCTGCTGCCCCCTGTCGGCGGGTCCGCCGGAAGACCACCGTCCGATACACCCCGGCCCGCCATGCTCCCCGCCGCGATCGCGGACTTCACCGGCGACGCCCGGTTCCTCCGGCAGCTCAGCGAACGGTTGGCGGGCACGGGGAGCGGCGACGCACCCGCGCCCCCGGTGCTGGTACTGGCCGGGATCGGCGGGGTCGGCAAGACCTGTCTCGCCGTGCAGGTCGCCCATGAGACCCGTGGATACTTCCCGGACGGCCAGCTCTATGCCGACCTCCAAGGCGCGGGGGCGCGGGCGACGCCCCCGGAGGAGGCCCTCGGTGTCTTCCTCCGGGCGCTCGGCACACCCGACTCGGCGATCCCGGACTCCCTCGACGAGCGGGCCGCGCTCTACCGCGCCGTGCTGGACGGCCGCCGGGTCCTGGTGCTGCTGGACAACGCGCGGGACGCCGCGCAGGTCCGGCCGCTGCTGCCCGGCACGGCGGGCTGCGCGACCCTGGTGACCAGCCGGACCCGTATGGCCGAGTTGGCCGGGGCGCATCTGGTGGACCTCGACGCGATGTCCCCGGAGGCGGCCCTGCGGCTGTTCACCCGGATCGTGGGCGAGGAACGGGTGGCGGAGGAGCGCGAGGCGGCGCTCGACGTGGTCGCCGCGTGCGGTTTTCTGCCGCTCGCCCTCCGGATCGCCGCCTCCCGGCTGGCCGCGCGCCGCGCCTGGACCATCTCGGCCCTGGCCGCCGGGCTCGCCGACGAGCGGCGGCGCCTCGACGAACTCCAGATGGGCGACCTCGCCGTCAAAGCCACCTTCGAACTCGGCTACGGCCAACTGGAACCGGCCCGGGCCCGCGCCTTCCGCCTCCTCTCGCTCGCCGACGGCCCGGACATCTCCCTGGCCGCCGCCGCCGCGCTGCTCGCCCTGCCGGAAGAGGGGGCCAGGGAACTGCTGGAGTCCCTCGTCGACACCTCTCTGCTGGAATCCTCCGAGCCGGGCCGCTACCGGTACCACGACCTGGTGCGGCTCTATGCGCGCTCCTGCGCCGAGCGGGACGAACGGCCTCCGGGGGAAGGCGAATCGGCGCTGTCGCGGCTGCTGGACTTCTATCTGGCGACGGCGGTGCGTGTGTACGCGATCGAACGTCCCGGGGACCGGCTGATCGACCATCTGGAGCGCTCGGCGCACCCGGGGCTGGTCCTCGACGGCTCCGACGATGCCCTGGACTGGCTGTACCGGGAGGCCCCCTGCCTCCTCGCCTGCGCGGGACAGTCGTCCGGTCCGATCCGGTTGCGCCGGGCCGTGGATCTCCTCTGGGCGGTGCAGGACCTCAGCGAGTCGGGGGCCTACTCCGGTCTGTACACGCACACCGCTCACGCCCTGCTCACGGCCGCCCAGCGAGCGGGTGACGAGCACGCGGAGGGCAGGGCGGCCCTGACGGTGTCCCGCGCGGGGACGGTCCTGGGCCGGTTCGCCGAGGCCGAGGAGTTGGCGGAGCACGCGCTGCGGCAGGCTTCGGTGTCCCGGGACCGGGCCGCCGTCTGCCGCGCCGAGGTCCTGGTGGGGACGATCGCCCTCCAGCAGGGGCGTCTCCACGAGGCCGAGCGCCACTGCGCCCGCGCCGTCGACGCCTTCCGGGCGGACGGCGACCGCACCGGAGAGGCCGCCGCCCTGGTCGGTCTGGCCCGGGTGCGCCTGGCCCGGGGGCTTGTCCCCGGTGCCGTCATGCTCGGTCGGCAGGCCGTCGCCGTCCATGACGAGGTCGGCCTTCCGCTCCGGGGGGCGAACGCGCGCTACGCGCTGGGCATCGCCCTCACTCAGGCGGGTCGGCACGACGAGGCGCGGACCGTTCTCCAGCAGGCCCAGGAGGTGTTCCGCGATCACCGTCGGCCGCTGTGGGAGGGCATGGCCTTCTCCCGGCTCGCGGAGCTGGAACTCGCGGCGGAGCACCCGCGACGGGCAGCCGCCCACGCCGAACAGGCCCTGGCACAGCTCTCCAGGTCCGGCGGCGACTGGCGGCGCGGCGCCGTCCTGGTCACGCTGGGGCGCGCGCTGCACGCCATGGAGCAGACCGACCGTGCCCGCGTCTGCTGGCAGGAGGCGCTGACCCTCTTCGAGGGCCATGACACAGCGGAGACCGGGAAGGCCGAGGAGGTGCGCGGGCTCCTCGGGAGCACGGCGGCGCTGTCGTCGGCCTCTCCCCTCCCGGGGACGTCTTCTCTCCCGGGAGGGAACGGGGAGGCGCGCGGGACCGGCTAGAAGGGGACGGCGTCGGCGCGGTCGGCGTGCCAGTTGGTGGCGACGGGCTTGGCGACGAGGGCGGTGTCGGGGAGCTTGAGCGAGATCGGGTCCGGGTCCTCGTGGGCCGCGGAGACGATGAGGTACTCGTACTGCGTGCCGTGGTTGTCGTTGGTGGTCTTGGGGTTGACCCCGGCGTAGGCCCGGGTGGCGCCGGAGAGCTTGACCGTGGCGCTCACGGCCTGTTCGGCGGGGGTGGCGTGGGAGTCGAGTGCGGAGCCGAAGGCAACAGCGGCGGGCTTGCCCTCCAGGTAGCAGGTGATGCCCGGCTTGGCCTTGGCGGTGATCAGGTAGTAGCCGCCTGCCTGGGTCTCCACGCCGACGGTGAAGTTCAGGTCGTTCGTGGTGCAGAGCCGACCGGCGCGGGCCTTCTCGGGGGAGCCGGTGGTGGCGGTGCTGGTGGGGGTGACGCCGCCGTCGACGCCGGTGGCGGAGGCGGGGGCGGTGGCTCCACCATCGGCGGTGGCGGTGGCGGTCTCCTCACCGCTTCCCGTGGCGGCCCGGCCGTCGGGGCTCGCGCCGATGCTCGCCTCGGAGGCGTCGCTCTTGCTGTCGCCGTTGTCGTCCTTGGCGGAGGAGCAGCCGGTGACGGCGAGCGACAGGGACACGGCGGCGACGGCGGTCAGGACGAGGCGGCCGGAGCGGTTCCTGCGGCGCAAAGGCATGGTGGGGTCCCCCCATTGCTGGTCAGACGCTGGTAAGCAGCCGGTCAGTAGCTGTCACCCGACCTTAGGGCGGGGGGCGTCGTCACGCGGTGATGGCCCGGTCCGTGTTCTGTAACACCGGCTCCGGAGACACCACCGTCCCCGGGCCGGGTCGTGCGGTCGCCTTCACCACCCCCGGCACACGGACCGGGCCCAGTAGCGGATCGAGAGGTTCGCGTCCTGCGGGTACGGGGTGAAGAGGCGGACCCGGGCGGCCAGCCGGACGCGGTCCTCGGGCGTCGGCACACCGTCCCGTGCAGCGGCCCCCGGCCGTGGCAGAGGTACAGCCGGGGGGGAGCTGTGTGCGCATGGGGCGCGCTGTAGCCGGGGCGATGTCTGAGCTGCGCGCTGTTTACGCGGGTCAGCGCAGTGAGGGGGAGATACCCACGGTGTCAGCCGATAAAGGCGGTCAGGGCGTCGATCACCGCCTGGGGCTGTTCCTCCGGGATGTAGTGGCCGCAGTCGGCGACCTCGACCACGGTGACATCGGTGCCTTTCGCGGGGAGCAGGTCGCGCAGATAGGCGTAGTTGCTCCGGTCGCCGCCGAGGGCGAGCAGGGGCATGGTGAGCGGGGCGTAGGACCGTTCCTCGTCGATGTCCTGGTTGTACGCCTGGTACCAGCGGTTTCCGGCGCGGATGGCCTCGGGGGTGGAGTAGGCGCGGCTGTAGATCTGCCGGGAGAGTTCGTCGAGCGTGGTGGGGTCGTGCGCCATGTAGCCGAACAGCCAGTCGACGAGGGGGCGGGAGCGGCCTTCGAGAAGCTGCTCGGGCAGGCCCCGGAGCTGGTTGAAGGCGAACCACCACAGATAGGTGCGGGCCCCGGCCTCGATGTCGGAGCCGGTGTGCTGGTCCGGGCCCGGCAGCAGGGTGAGCGTGGACAGGCTCGCGTCCGGGTGCGCGACGTCCAGCAGGACCACGCGGGTGGTCGCCTCAGGGTGGTTGGCGGCATGGGCGTGGGCGACCATGGCGCCGATGTCGTGCCCGGCGACGGTGGCGGCGGTCAGGCCCAGGTGGCGGATGAGTTCGCGGATGTCGCGGGCCATCGTCTTCTTGTCATAGCCGTCCTCGGGCTTGGACGAGCCGCCCATGCCGCGCAGGTCGACGGCGATCACCCGGTAGCGGCGGGCCAGTTCGGGCATCACCTTGTGCCACTGCCACCAGGTCTGCGGCCAGCCGCCGAGGAGGATCAGCGGCTCGCCCGTGCCGCCGTCGACGTAGTGCAGCCGGACGCCGTTGACGTCGGCGTGCCGGCTGGTGAATCCGGGGCCGAGCCGTCGGGCGAGGGCGACATCGCTCAACGGGTCGGTGTCCGGGGCGGTGTCCGGGGCGGTGTCCGGGGCGGTGTCCGGGGCGGCGGCGGGGACGTTCGGCACGTCGTTCCGCACGTCCTTCGCCGGGGTGGGCGTGGCCGTGGGGGATGTGGACATGGGGTTCTCCGGGGGTGGGGTGCGGCGCGGGCAGGGACCTGTCGTACGAAGATTTCGTACGATCAATCGTTCGCGATCTTCGTACGATTGAGGAAGGGGTGTCAACGGCGATCACGTGATCCGTACGGCCTGCGCGTACCCGTACAGTGAGGCCATGGAGGAGTTGCACCACCCCGAGGCCCGGGACATCCGGCTCGTCGATGTGTTCGCCGCGCTGGGCCACCCCTTGCGGCTGGAGGTCGCGCGGGCGCTCGCGAGCGGCGAGGAGCGGTTCTGCGGCGAGATCGTCCCCGATGTCCCGAGGTCGAGCATGACCCACCACTGGCGCGCCCTCCGGGAGAGCGGCGTGATCCACCAGCGCCGCGACGGCCGCCGCTTCTATCTCACCCTGCGCCGCGCCGACCTCGACGCGCGCTTCCCCGGGCTGCTCGACCTCGTCCTCACCGCCCCGGCCGCCGACGGCGACCACTGACGCCTCGCCGCCTCTCCGCAGGGGGGCCGCACACGCTCATGTACTGCCGCCTGGGCACGCGTTAGGCTGACCGTCATGCCCCAGCCGTTCCCGCCCGTCGCCCCGTACGCGCACGGCCTGCTCGATGTCGGTGACGGGCAGCGGATCTACTGGGAGACCAGCGGGAACCCCGAGGGGAAGGCCGCCCTGTGTGTGCACGGCGGGCCCGGGAGCGGAGGGCGGCGCGGCAGTCGGGCGATGTTCGATCCCGAGGTCTTCCGGATCGTCCTCTTCGATCAGCGGGGCTGCGGTGAGAGCCTGCCCCATGCCTCCGACCCGTCCGTCGGTCTGGAACACAACACGACCGACCATCTGATCGCCGACATGGAACGGCTCCGCGTGCACCTGGGCATCGAGCGCTGGCTCCTCCACGGCGGCTCCTGGGGCTCGACGTTGATCCTCGCCTATGCCGAGCGCCACCCCGAGCGGGTCTCCGCGATCGTCATCGTGGGCGTCACCACGACCCGGCCGGAGGAGACCGAGTGGCTCTACCGGGGTGTGGGACGGCTGCTGCCCGGGCCCTGGGAGAGGTTCCGCGACGCGCTGCCGGAGGCGGAGCGGGACGGCGATCCCGTCGCGGCCTACAACCGGCTGGTGAACAGCCCGGACGAAACGGTCAGGCGCCGGGCGGCGCGGGAGTGGTGTGCCTGGGAGGACGCCGTCATCGCCCATGAGGCACTCGGGCATCCGGGCCAGTACAGCGACAAGTCCGACGACGCGCTGATGGCGTTCGTCCGGATCTGCGCGCACTACTTCGCCCATGACGCCTGGCTCGACGACGGGCAACTGCTCCGCGAGGCGCACCGGCTGGCCGGTATCCCGGGCGTGCTGATCCATGGGCGGCTGGATCTGGGCAGCCCGCTGCAGACCGCATGGGAACTGGCCAGGGCCTGGCCGGACGCGGAGCTGAAGGTGATCGACGACTCGGGGCACACGGGCAGCCCCGCGATGCGGGACGCGGCCCTCGAAGCGATCGCGCGGTTCGGCGCCTGAGCCCGTCGCCAGCCACCTGCCCACCGAGCGCCTGAGCCCGTCGCCAGCCGCCCGCCCGCCGAGTTGCCGAGCCCACCGCCGCCCGTCGCGGCCCACCTGCTGAACGCTCCCGGCTACCAGCGCACGGGAAGCGCCTTCAGATGCCGGTTGACGGGGTTGGTTCCGTGCTCAAGACGCCGCGGATCGACGGCGAGACGCAGTTCGGGAGCGCGGTCGAGCAGCGTGGTCAGGGCGATGACGGCCTCCTCGTGGGCGAGGTGCGCGCCGAGGCAGCGGTGGGCGCCGTGGCCGAAGCCGAGGTGGTGTTCCCTGAGGCGGCGGGTGCGGCCGAGGTCGAGACGGTCGGGGTCGGTGAAGGCGGCCGGGTCGCGGTTGGCCGCGGACACGATCGGGAGAACGGCCTCCCCGGCCTTCACCGGGGTGGCGCCCAGGGTGGTGTCGCACAGGGCGTAACGGGGCAGCGCGCGCACGACGGGGCCGCAGTAGCGCATGAGTTCGTCGACGGCGTGCGGCATGAGGGTGGGGTCGTCACGCAGCAGGGCGAGCTGTCCGGGGTGGGTGAGCAGTGCTTCGGTGCCGTTGGCGATGAGGTTGACGGTGGTGATGTGTCCGGCGACGACGAGGTTGACGATGAGGGCGACCAACTCCTCCGGGCTCAGTCGGTCCCGGTGGCGGGGGTCGAGCAGATCGGAGATGAGGTCGTCGCCGGGGTGGGCGGTGTGGTGGTCGACGAGGGTGATGGCGTCGTCCACCATCCCGGCGAGCGCGTCGCCGAGTTCGTCGCCGCAGACCCCGGCGACCAGGGTGGCGCTGCGGGCCCGCCAGCGGTCGCGGTCGGCTTCGGGGACGGCGATGAGTTCACAGATGACGGTGATGGGCAGGGGCCGGGCGTAGTGCTCGATGAGGTCGACCACACCGTCCTCGGCGTGGTCGGGCAGCCGGTCGAGCAGCCCGGTGGCGACAGTCTCGATCCGGGGGCGCAGCCCGGTCACCCGGCGCGGGGAGAACGCGGCGCCGACGAGGCCGCGCAGCCTGCGGTGGTCGGCGCCGTCCGCGTCGAAGATCCCGGCGCGCAGATACTTCTCGTACCCCCGGTGCATGCCGCGGGCCTGCCAGGTCTGCTCGGTGCGGTGGGCCACCGGAGCGCCGGGGACGCCCGTGGCGTCGATGGTGAAGCGGGGGTCGCTCATGACGGCGCGGATGTCGTCGTACCGGGTGGCCACCCACATCGGATCGACGCCGGGCACGCTTCCGCGCACCATGCGCTTGCGTGCGCGGATGTGCGCGTAGGCGGTGAAGGGGTCTTCGACCAGGGCCGGATCGGTCAGGTCCAGGGGTTCTTCGTCGGTGTCGGCGCGGTCCGGGTCCTGTGTGCCCATGCCAGGAGTCTCCCAACAGAAGAGGCGGGGCTGCGGGGAACGTCGTCCGTGGTTGTGTTCCGCCGGGGTGTGTTCCGATTGCCTGGTGGGCGCGAATTCACCCGCACGGGTGCGGGAACGTGCACGGGTCTCCACTGTCGGCGGCGGATGCCCGGCATATCAGGGAGTGTCAGGCGTTCCGGTAGCGGTCCCGGGTCTCGGGGCGGCGGCGGAAACCCGCGGACGCGTAGGTCGCGACGGCGGCCGTGTTGGCGCTCGGGGTGCAGACGAGCGCGCTCGACGAGCCCAGGTCCCGGAGTGCCGCCGCCGCGGCGAGGGTGATGGCCCGGCCGTGGCCCCGGTGGCGGTGTTCCCGGTGGACGCCCATCGGTTCGAGCAGCCCGGGGCGGCCCGGCCCGGCCGACCAGACGGTCACCGCCGCCACCGGTCCGGCCCGGTCGTCGTGGGCGAGCAGGCAGCGGGCGTCGGCGAACGGCGGTGCGGCGGCCATCGTGTGCCAGTGCTCGGCCGTGAAAGCCGATCCGTCGAACGCCGCCCGGTGGACGGCGGTGAACGCGTGCGCCCGCTCCGGGCCGACCACCTCGATCCGCAGGCCCGGCCCGTCCACCGGCCCGCCCACCGGCTCGTTCACCGAGTCGCTCACCGGCTCGCCGAGGTCGCGGTGGAGCGGTGTCCACGGCTCGTCGGTGCCCCAGCCGTGCGCGGACAGCGGCTCGTGGACGAGCGCGCCCGCCGGGGCCTCGACGCTCGCCCTGCCCTCGGGCAGCACGCCGCGCTCCGGCCGGGTGATGTCGTCGGCGAGCCGCCGCGCCAGCTCCTCGTCCCGGTGGGCGCCGGGCGCGATCGCCAGCCGCAGCAGCCCGGGGCCGTCCAGCAGCCCGATGGCGAGGACCCGTCCGGCACGGGTCCAGGTCCGGACCGCCGCGGCGGTCGCCGCCGCGCCTGACCGCCAGAACCAGCCCAGGTCCCCGGGGTGCAGTTGCGTCGGCGCCCCCTCGTGCTGCCACTCCCGCAGTACGCCCACCGTCTTGGGCAGCCCGTCGGCTCCCGGCCCGCCCAGCGTGATCGTCATCCCCCGATCGCACACCACCGCGCCGTCGCTCCGCACCCGGTTTCCCGGCCGGACGGGAGGCGGCCACCGGGCCCCGGCCTCAGCGTGTACCGATCCGTCTGGCGGCCGCGGTGAGAAGCCCCGTCAGCCCCGGAGCGTAGCGGTGGGCGCGCCAGATGGCGGCCGTTCCCCGGCCGGGGAAGGCCAGGGTGCGGCCCCGGGCCAGGGCGGCGTCCGCCGCCGCGAGGACGGCGGCGGGCGGGATGCCGCGCTGGTTGTCGAAGACATGGGGGTGGGTGCGGCGGCTCTCGTCGAGGAGGGGGGTCTCGACGGCCGGCGGGCAGACGCAGACCACCCGGACACCGCTGCCCCGGCATTCGAGGGCGAGGACCTGGCAGAACTGCTGGACGGCGGCCTTGGACGCGCCGTACGCGCCTATTTCCGCGACCGGCAGCCAGCTCGCGACGGAGGCGATGACGACCAGGTCGCCGTAGCCGCGGGCGGCCATGCGGGAGACGGTCTCCCGAGCGATGTGCGCGGTGCCCAGGTAGTTGACGCGGACGAGCCGGTCGAGGTCCTCGGCGGGCTGCTCCAGCAGGGGGCCGAAGCGGACTGTGCCGGCGCAGTGGATGACCTTGTCGACGGGTCCGAGGGCGTCCTCCGTCTCCTGGACGGCGGCGGCGACCGCCCGGCTGTCGCTTACGTCGCACACCAGCGGGAGGACGGTGGGGAGCCCGTCGAGCCGGTCGCGCAGGCCGGTTTCGTCGATGTCGAGGGCGGCGACGGCGACGCCCCGGCGGGCCAGGGCGCGGGCCGCGCAGGCGCCGATGCCGCTGGCGGCGCCGGTCACCAGGGCGACCGTGGGGAGGTCGGGCGGTGCGGTCCTCATGACCGTGCTCCTTCGGCGCGGGCCGGCGCGGGCTCCCGGGGCTCGGCGATCATGGGGAGGTGGTCGGGGCGGGTGATGGCGGCGGGGAGCTGCCGTACCCGGTGGGAACGGTCGGGGCGGAGCCGCCAGCGCCGGTAGATGGTCGCGAGGGTGATGTGGAGCTGTGTCCAGGCCATGGAGTCGCCGATGCACTTGTGGGCTCCCCCGCCGAAGGGGAGGAAGAACGACCGGGGGCGGCCGGACCCGATGTGCTGCCAGCGTTCGGGCCAGAAGGCGTCGGGGTGGGGGAAGTGGCGCGGGTCGCGGTGGAGCGCGTAGGGGCTGAAGGCCACTTCGGTACCGGCCGGGAGCCGGATGTCGCCGAGGACGGTGGGTTTGACGGTGCGCCGGGTCAGCAGGGGCGCGGCGTGCAGCCGTACCGTCTCGTTCAGGATCTCCTCGGCGCAGGTGAGCCGGGGGATGTCGGCGGGGGTGACGGGGCGGTCGCCGACGACGGCGTCCAGTTCCGCCACCAGCCGTCGTTCCGCCACCGGGTGGCGGGCGATCTCGTGCACCGCCCAGGCGGCGATGCTGCTGGTGGTCTCGGTGCCCGCGCCGAGCATGGTGATGAGTTCGTCCCTCAGCTGGGTGCCGTCCATGGGGCGTCCGGTCTCGGGGTCGCGGGCCTGGACGAGGACGGTCAGCAGGTCGTCGTGGTGCTGCGGGGAGCGGTAGTGGCCGTCGAGGATGCCCTCCACGATCACGCGCAGCCGGGCGGCGGCGGTGTCGCAGCGGCGGTTGAGCGGGATCGGCAGGGGGTCGAGGAAGGCGGGCATGACGGCGCGGACCAGGACGTCGTGGGCGATGACCGGGATGGAACGGTGCACCTCCGCGCGGTCGGCGTCGGACAGCCGGGACGAGAAGAGGATCTCGGTGGTGTTGGAGAGCGCCAGGTCCAGGAGTTCGGTGTCGGCCACCAGCCGTCGGCCGGGGCTCCAGCGCGCGACCATGGCCTCGGCGTTGGCGGTCATGGTCGTGCTGTAGCGGCCCATCTGGGAGCGGTGGAAGGCCGGTTGCATGATGCGCCGCTGCTTGCGGTGGGTGGGGATGTCCGCGACCGGGAGTCCGTTGCCGAAGACCGCGCCGAGGCGTTCGAAGATCCGCCCGGTGGCGAAGACGGACCCCTGGGCCACCAGGGCCTGGTGCACCAGCTCGGTATCGGACACGAACAGGACCGGTGTCCGGCCGAGGTGGAGCAGGACGCTGTCGCCGTGCTCCCGCAGGCCCATGAGGAACCGGAACGGGTCGCGGGCCAGGGTGGCCACATGCCCGACGAGCGGGAGGCGGCCGGGTGCCTCGGGCACCTGGTGGAGCGTTCTGAGCGGGGTCTGGGGACTGGCCATGGGGGCCTTCCTCGGTGGCAGGTCAGATCCGGCCTTCGTAGACGAGGTACATCGCCAGGAGCGTGTCGTGTCCGGCGATCAGCCGTTCGGTGTCCACGAAGGTGTCGATGGCGGGGTGGGCGCGGACGAGGTCGAGGGCCGCGGCACGTCGCTTGGTCCACCGCTGGTGGCAGCGGCGTTCGGCACCGGACGCCTCGACGCGGTGGATGATGTCGGCGGTGAGCCGGGCGATGTGCTCCCGGTCGCGGCCGGGCACACGGTCCCGGCCGGGGGTGGTGGGGTGGGCCGCGCGGGCGGCGCACAGCCGTCGGAGGTCGGCGGCGAGCCCGATGCCCGAGGGGTCGAAGGAGCCGGAGAGGTCAGAGGGATCAGAGGGGCCGGAGCCGGTGTCGTGCCCCAGGGCCGTCAGGACCACCTCGTTCGCGAGACAGCCCTCTTCGAGTTCGGCCCGCCAGGTGGCCAGGGCGTTGGCGCACTGCCCGTTGCCCTGGAGCAGCAGACAGAGTCGGCGGAAGGCCCGGTATGTGTCGCTGTCCGGCGCGGGGAGGGTGTCGCACCGGCTGTCGGCGACCATCCTGTCCATCGTCTCGAAGGCGAGGAAGTTCATGTTGTGGCCTTCGAGCATGAGCCGGGTGTGCTCGGCAGCCGGGGGGATGCGCGCCGGGTCGGCGTTGAGTTCGAGGTTGTCCGACAGACAGCCCACGATGGCGCGGTAGTCGCGGCAGAGCTGGGCCTCGTGACGGCGGAACGCCCGTTCCCCGGAGAGCTCCAGGAGCTGTTGGACGAGCGACTCCCAGATGTGCGCCATGGTGTCGTAGTAGGGGCGCCACCCCTTCGGCAGGCGCCGGGCGGCTGCCGCGAGGCCGGCGTCGGCGGTGCGGCGGATGCGTCCGCCCGTGCCGGGGATGGCGGCCATGGCGGCCAGCAGCTCCCGGTCGTGGACCTCGTCGGCGATGTCGTCGGCGAGCGCGTTGAAGTCCACCGCCATCTGTTTGATGTCGCCGAGCATGTCGCGGGTCCCGGGGTCGAACAGCGTCCCCGCGCCGCCCGGGCGGGAGCCGTCCGGGCCGGTGGCGCGGTAGGGGTGGGTGGTGGTCTCCTGGGCCATCACCCGGGTCCAGGCGAGTACCGTCCTGCCCCGGGCCTTGGTGAGGAGCCCCCGGTCGGCCATGGCCGCGGAGGCCGCCAGGGTGGCCTCGTCCGCGTCGGTCCGGGCCCGGGTGGTGGGCCGGTGGTGCTGCCGCCCCAGCCGGGTGCAGGCGATCCGCCGGGCCACCGGCAGAATCCGCTCCAGCGCGAGCGTGTCCTTCTCGGCCGCGGTCAGCGCCGGGTGGTCCTGCCAGCACCGCGCCCTGACGGCGATCTCGGCGAGGTGGTCGAGGACGGTCTCGCTCTCCGCGGGGTCGAGTTTCAGGCCCGACCCCGCCAGCGCGGTGCGCTCGGCGCGCAGCAGGTGCGTCAGCCCGGCGCGGTCCGTCTCGTCGAGGTGTCCGGTGAGCCCCACCGCGGTGGGGCCGTCCCCGGCGGTCTCGGTCCGGCCGTCCCGCCGGGACCACGACGGCGCCGGGAGCGGGTGGGGGTGGGCGAGGGCGTCGTTCGTCACCGGTGGTCCCCCCTGGGGCGGGCGGGCCGCGCGGACACCGGGCGCGGGACGGTGGCGGGGCGGAGTGCGGTCCGGGGCCGCGCGGTGAGCGGGCGAGGCCCCCGTTCCCGCACCGGACGCGGGTGGTGGGAACGGGGCAGGCCCGGCGGGAAGGCGGGGCGGCCGGGGCGGACATCGTGTCCGACCGCCGTGATGACGTCGTCGAGGCTCCCGGTCAGGGCCGTGGCGGTGGGAAGCCCGGCGGTCCCGCCGCCGATGACCACCGCCGAGGGACCTGCCGGTGAGGGACCTGCCGGTGAGGACTCTGCCGAGCAGGAAGGGACCGACGAGGAAGGGACCGACGAGGAACGTGCTGCCGCCGTCATCGCGGTCCCATGGCGTCCGGGACCCCCGGGGCCCTGTGTCCGCAGGATGAGCGCGCTGGGCCGCCGCACCCTGGCGACGGCGTCACGGACGCTGGCATAGGACTCCCTTGGAAGCGACCTGGGTTGCGACTGGCTGCGCCCTGCTGCGCCTGGCAGCGACATTTCCGGGGGCCATGACATTGTGGCGATCTGTGCAGCGCCCGTCGCATACCGCAATCGGCCATCCTCGGGGGCGCGGCCCCGATGGGTACGGCGGTGGCCGCGGGCGGGGCACGGGCCACCGGGGCAGGCCCCGGCGGACGCGTCGCGGGAACGGCTTCTTCCGTGGCCGGGAGGGAGAAGGGCGGCGGGGCCCGCGCGGGAGACGGGCCGGCCTGGCTCCCGCGCGGGCCCCGCCGCCACGGCGTACAGCGGGCGCCGATTTTCGGACGGCGGAGAGACGAAGGCGCTTTCGGACGGGCCTTTTCCGACGGGTTCACCCGTTCTTCCCGGTGCGGGACCTCGACACCGACCGGGGCCGAGGTCCCGCGCGCCGCCCGGGCCACGGGCCCGCGCTGTCCCGGAGCCGAGAGGTCCCGCGCCCCGCCGGGCGGCTCCTCGGTACGCAGGTGGCTCCTCGGTACCGGGTGGCTCGCGGTACCGCGTGGTTCAGTGCGCCCGGCCGTGGTGGCTGTGGGCACGGGCTTCGGCGGCGGCCTTCAGATCGCGCAGCCACGCTTCGAGGCCCTGACGCAGGATCTCGGTCGCGACGGGGATGTGCGCCTCGACCTGAGGACCCGTGTGGGTCTCTTCGGTGCTCACCCGGACACCGCCCCCGACCTTGGTGAACGTCCATACGTGGACCCCGTCGATCCGCAGCCCCCCGGCGGTCGCGGGCCCGGTCCAGCGGATGCAGGACCCGCGCTTGAGCTGCTCGACGGTCGAGGTGATCTCCAGACGGGTGGCGGGGGTGACGGGGTTGGGCGGCACGGGCATGGTCCAGTGGAACGCGGAACCCTTGCGGAAGGGGCCGTGGTCGAGGCGGTCCACCGTCGAGACGGCGCCCTTCCAGGACGGCCAGCGCTCCACATCGGTCTGGAGCCGCCACACAGTACGCAGTGGCGCGTTGATGAAGGTCTCGGTCCGGTGGCGGACGCGTGCGCCGGGGTCGACGCCCTCTCCCCGGCAGGAGAGGGAGGGAGCGCCGGGGTGGGACGCGTACGCCGGGGCGGCTGCGGCCGTCCCGACGGCCCCGGCCGGTGCGGCGGCCGTGCCGAGGAGACCGGCGATGAGCGGAAGCGTGAGCAGGGCGGCGCGGAGGCCGGTGCGGCGGATGCCGGGCATGGTGTTCCCCTTGACGGTCGACGGGCGGACACAGCGGGCACGGCGTACGCGGCGTACGCGGCGCGGACGCGGCCCACCAAGAGCGATAGACTCCCTTGTGTTCGTTAGAAGTTATAACTTTGAGCGGGGCGGGGGTCAACACCCCTTCGTGATAACCTCTAACGGAACTTTTGACCTATCAACCCAGAGCGGGATAAGGGGGGTTCGGGCCATGGCGGGCACGCCGGAGACCCTGACACCACGGGAGCGCTACCGCGCCCAGGTATGCTCGGAGATCAAGGAACACGCCTGGGAGCAGATCGCTGCGGCGGGCGCGTCCGCGCTCTCCCTCAACGCGATCGCCAAACGGATGGGCATGAGCGGCCCCGCGCTCTACCGCTACTTCGCCGGCCGCGACGATCTGATCACCGAGCTGATCCGGGATGCGTACCGGAGCCTGGCCGACGCCGTGCGTACCGCCTCCGCCGCCGGTGCCGGCCTGGCGGAACTCGCCCAGGTCCTGCGCCACTGGGCACTGGCGGACCCCCAGCGGTACTTCCTCGTCTACGGAACGCCCGTTCCCGGCTATCACGCACCCGAGGAGATCACCGGCATATCTTCCGAGATCATGTCGCACCTCCTCGACGCGTGCACCACGTCGCCCGCCCCGGACGGGCCGGGCGCGCCGGACAGCCCGGACCGGCCGGGCGCTCCGGGTGGCCCCGCCGCCCCGTTCACCGCCCATCTGGCCACCCACCGGGAGTGGGCCGCCTCCCATCCCGCGCCACCCGCCGCCCTCCACCGGGCGCTCACCTTCTGGACCCGGCTCCACGGCCTTCTCTCGCTGGAACTCGCGGGCCACTTCAGGGGAATGGGCTTCGACCCCGCCCTGTTCTTCGCCGCCGAGCTGGACGATCTGCTGCCGCCGGGGCCCTGATCCCCGCCTCCGGTGCGGACCCGCCCCGCCCGTTCCCGGCGCGCGTGTGCCGCGCTCGCGCCGAACATGCGGCGACGCGCGGAGGCACACCCCCACGCCCCTGGCTCACGCCCCGCTGCGCCCCCGCCGGACAGCGTGTCCGCCGCCCGGCGGGAAAGGGGAAGGGGACCGAAGAAGGTGACCAGGAGGCATGGCCCTGTCGGCCGCGGAGCTCAGCCTGCTCGCCCGCAGGTGGGTGTTCAAACAGGAGTGGGACTTCGACGACACCCCGACCGAAGGCGACATCGGGATCTACGCGAAGGCCCTGCTGGTCTGCGCGAAGGGCGACGGTGTGATCTCGCGGGAGGAACGCGACTGGGTCCTCGGATACTTCGCCGCCTTCTGCGGGGACGCCGCGCAGTTGGCGGAACTCGCCGACTATCCGGCCGATGACGATGTCGTCGACCTGGTCACACGCTCAACGGTCATCGACAACAGCCGCGGTGCCCTGATCTTCGACGCGCTGCGGGCGTGCGCCGCGGACGGCGACCTCGCGCCGGGTGAGGTCGCCCGTGTCAAGCAGGCCGCAGCCGCGCTCGGGATCGCGGAGGACACCGTCGAGCGCCTGAAGGAGCTGTACTTCCAGGAGAGAGGAGCGCGGGCCGCCCGCAACGCCCTGCTGTACCCGGGCGGATCGCCGGTCTAGCGCCACACCGCCGCACCGGTCCGCCGCCACACCGCTCTGTCGCCACACCGCCGCACCGCTCCACCGCCGCACCGCTCCACCGGTCCGCCGCCGCACCGGCTCGCCCGGCGGGCCGCCGTCACCGCGCGGCCCCTGGACGGCGCCCGCCGCTCAGCCGCCCTCGAACACGTCCTTCCGGTACTTCATGATTTTCATGGCCTCTTCCTTCTTCTCCGCTCCCTCGAATTGACTCATATGGGCCGCCAATGTGACCGGATCTTGTAGCTGGAGCAGGAACTCGGCCATTTCCTCCCTATTGACGGCGGCGCGGAACTCGTCCTCGGTCAGCGGGACCGTCTCTTTGTCCAGCGTGTCCGTCCGATCGATCGCGACGATGTCGTAGGGCGCGCCCTGCCGCGCGATCCAGCCGTGCTCGGAACCCGTAGCCCCCTTCGTCAGATACTTTCTCTTGATCCGGATGGTGAGCACATACCCGAACCGGGACTCCGAGGCGAACCGGGCGGCTATACCGGCGTCCGTCGAGAATTCAATCAGCTTTGCCGTCTCCTCGTCGCGGCGCTGGCTCACATACCCCTCGGCATGCTCTCGCTCGGGCCTCGTCGCGTCCTCATCAGGTCTCTGGAGTATCTTCGGGAGGCTGACGAACGAACCTCGGATGATCTCCTTGTAGAGGTGTTTCCGCTGGGTGGGCGTCACACCGCGCTTCAGGAAGACTTCCTGCTCGCTGTCCTCGGGCAGCGCCGCGACATGGTCCTCGGCGCTCAGCTCCGGCGGCTGGTCCTGTAGTTCGATCCGTCTCCCGGGCCGGTCCTTCTCCGCCGACTTCTCTCTCTCGTCCACCTTCCGCTGGATGGGCCGCTCCCACCGCTCCGGACACCCGGTCCGCCGCAGTACCTCGGTGACCGCCCGGTTCCCGGCATGACTCTGGAGGGCCAGTATCCTCTGCACGGCCGTACCGGCGGATACGGGCGTCACCCGCGACTTCCGAGAGGTCTGTCCTCCCCTCTTCGTGGTGTCCTTGTCGCGGGCGAATTCCATGCCTCTTCCTCCGGAAGTCAAAGACGGGTCAACCCGCCCATGCTCGCAGGGTGAAGGCCGTGTTCCCAGAGGGCCTGGAGACAGAATGTCCACCCGCCGGAATCAGATTCACCGTCGCCGATGCTCATGCCTCGACGGTGACCCGGACGGGATTCAGCCCCGCGTCGTGGTGAACCACCGGCCAGTAGCCGTCGAGCATGTACTCCTCGCCGATGTTCTCGTAGTGGACCTCCGTCCCGGCGCCGTCGGCGACCGTGAGGGCGGAGGGCAGCACATCCCTGAGGAACGCGGCCTTCTCCTCCTCCGTCTCCTCCCCCTCCGCGCCCCAGTCCCACAGATACTCCGTGGCGCGTTCACGAACGGCGGCGAAATCGGCGAGCAGGGTACGGGCACGGGGCAGCAGCCGGACGACGGTCTCCCGGTCCGCGGGCACGGTGGACCCGAAGGGGGCGAAGGTGACCGACAGCTCCTGCCCGGCGGCGCGTACGGTGACATACCGTTCCGCGACAATCCGGTCCGGGTCCAGGGTGTCGGAGGCGAGGGCGGGGGCGGTCCCGCCGGGGACGGTCGGCGGGGTCGGGGTGGTGTCGGGCACGGGGCGCCTCCCTGGGTGTGGCCGGATCGATGGGGGCATTGTGCCCGTACGCACTGACAGCGCCCATGGCCACAGCAAGCGCGCCATTCCGTCCCGGTGTCGAACCGGAACCCGTTCCGGTCCGTGCCGAAGGCCGAGACCTTGCACGTGGCACAGCATGGCGCACCCGGAGGCATTCCCCCCATGGCACATGGTCGATCGAAGCGGACGGTCACGCCGAAGAGGCGTTGGCGACGGGCCTGGCGGCGGACGAAGCGCGAGGTGGGACTCGTCCGCCGGGCCTTCGTCGAACCGGTTCGGGCCGGCCGTCACCATCGGCGGGTCGTACGGCTGCTGACCGACCGGATCGCCGACCCGGAGACGGCCCGGGTCGCCGAGCGGGCGCTGAACGCGGCGGACGCGGTGCTCGCGGAGGCACCGGGCGCCTTCGCGTACGCGGTGCTGGCGGACCCGGCCGGGCTGACCGTGCGGGTGGCGGGGCGCAGGCTGCCGCAGCCGCCGTCGCCCTGGCGGGCCGATGGCCCCGGGGTCTGGCAGGCCCCGCCGGACAGCGGACAGCAGGAGGACGACGGGGACGACCGGCCCAGGCTGCCCGTCGTCATCGGCGCCGACGCGGGCGGGGCGGTGGTGCTGGACCTGTTCAGCGGGCCGGGCGTCATCACGGTCGAGGGTGAACCGGGGCCCGCCCGGGCCCTGACGCAGGCGCTCGCGGCCCAGATCGACCTGCGGGTCGGCCCGACCGGCCTGGTGGCCGCGCGGGGGGTCCACCCCCGCTACGAAGGGCCCGAACTCTCCCTGGTGCTGGACACCCTGGAAGGGTTCGTGCGCGGCGCGGACGGCCCGGAACGCATGACCGTGGTCTGCGTCGACCCCGACGAGGAGCAGGCCGGGCGCATCCAGCGGCTGGCCGGGACGGGGCGGTTCGTCTTCCTCGTCCGCGGCCGGACGCGCGGCCACCGGTGGAGCCTGCGGGTGGACGCCGAGGGCCGGATCACGGCGCCCGGACTCGGGCTGGGCGGGGAGTGCGGGCCGCTCCCCGAAGCGGTGGCACGCACCGCCCGGCGCGGTGCGCGGGTCGCCGTCCGTGCACCGCGCCCACCGCGCCGGGCCGGGTCCGCGGACTCCGCCCGCGCCGGAGCCGTCACGGCCACGGCGCGCTCCGCCGCCGTTCTGCCCCCACCGGAGCCGGAGCCGGTGAAGGGACTGGCGAAGGGACCGGAGGCGGGGACGGGGCCGGGGCTTCGCACGGAGCCGGACGCGGCGCGGGTGACGGCGAGCCCCTGGCGTCCGGCCGGGACGGCGCAGGTGTCGGCGGGGCCCCGGGCCTCGTCCCCCACCGGCGTCTCCGCCGCCTCCGAGGACCGGCCCGACGGGCACGACCGGCACAACGGGCACAACCGGCACAACGGGCACGACCGGCACAACGGGCACGACGGGCACGACCGGCCCGATCCGCGCGACCGACGCGATCCGCGCGACCGGCCGGACGGGGGGCCCGCGGAGTGACCCCCCTGGCGAACAGCTCCGAGCGAACGAAGAGGCAGTCACCGTGAAACTCCTCATCACCACCGTCAGCGGCGACGGGTCCGCACCGCAGGACGTGGTCCTCGGGGCGTCCGGCGCCACCACCGTCCGCGAGATCGCCGAGCATCTGGCCGGGGACGGGGCGCCCGTCCCGGACTGCTATCTGGGCCAGGAGCTGCTGAAGCCGGGGACACCGCTGTCCGCCAGCGGCATCCGCGACGGCTCCGTACTCGGCCTCGGCCACCCCGTGCCGCACGACGACGGCGCCTACGGCCCCGGACGCGGCCGGATGCCGCAGCCCGTGGACCCGTCCGACGGGAACGGGACCGGCCCGGCGGTCGAACTCCAGCTCATCGGGGGGCCGGACGCCGGGCGGGTCCACCTCCTCGGCATGGGCACGTACGACATCGGCCCGGCGCCCGGCAGCGCCGTGCCGCTGCACGGCCAGGACGTGCCCGCCGCGGGCGTGCGGCTGACCGTGCGGCCGGACGGCACGGCCGTCGTCGCCCTGCCCGCCGACGGCGGGGCCGCGCTCTCCCTCCCCGAGCCGCCGCCCGACCGCGCCCCGGTGGACGCGCCCGACCTGCCGCTGTCGGACGCCGAGGAGGAGCGGCGGCAGGCGCCCGCTCCCCCGCCGGACCTCCCGCCCGGCTGGACCGAGTGGCCCATCGGCGGTGAACTGGTCTGCGGGGAGTATCTGCTCCGGCTGGCCGAGCCCACGGAGGCCGACGCCGCCGTCACCCCCTCCGAGGAGGGCACCGGACTCGACTACAACCGGCCGCCCCGTATCGTCCCGCCGCTGGCCCCCGAGCAGTTCCGCCTCCCCGGGCCGCCCAGCCCGCCGGGGCGGCGGCCCATCCCGGTGCTGGTCACCGTCGCCCCGCTGTTCATGGGTGCCGCGATGGTCTACTTCTTCGACTCCTACTACTTCATGTTCTTCGCGCTGATGAGCCCGGTCCTGATGGTGGGCAACCACCTCAGCAGCCTGCGCAGCGGTCGCAAGGAGTACGAGGAGAACGTGCACAACTACCGGGCCCGCCGCGCCGACCTGGAGGAGGACGTCCGCCGCATGGTGGCGGACGAACGGCGGCTGCGGGTGCTGTCCGCGCCCGATCCGGCCGCTCTGGGGCTGATGGCGGTCGGCCCGGGGGTGCGGCTGTGGGAGCGACGCCGGAGCGACCCCGACCATCTGATGTTGCGGATCGGCACCTCGCGGCAGCCGTCCCTGCTCCAGATCGAGGACGGCGCCCGCGAGGACAACCACCGCAGTGTGTGCTGGCAGATCCCGGACGTCCCGGTCGCCGTGGACCTGGCGGGCAGCGGTGTGGTCGGCTTCGCCGGTGAGGGGCCCCAGGCGCGTGCCCTCGCCCGCTGGGCGGTGGCCCAGGCCGCCGTTCTGCACAGCCCCCGCGATCTGCGGATCACCGTGCTCACCGACGCCGAGTCGGCCGACTCCTGGTCCTGGCTGCGCTGGCTGCCGCACGCCCGCTCGGGCCCCGTGGGCGCGGCGGAGGACAGCGGCCCCGTGACCCTGCTCGGCAACGACTCGGAGACCGTCGCCAACCGGATCGCCGAACTCGTCGCCACGATCCGCAGGCGGGCCCAGGCCGACCGGGCCACCCTGAGCCGGGTCCTGCTCAGCGAGCCCGACATCATGGTGGTCCTGGACGGGGCGCGGCGGCTGCGCGACGTCCCCGGAGCGGTCCAGGTGCTCAAGGAGGGACCGGCGGTACGGATCTTCCTGCTCTGTGTGGACCAGAAGGAACGGCTGCTGCCCGAGGAGTGCACCACCGTCGTCTCCATCGCCCGCCATGAGCTGACGGCCCGCCGGACCGGGCTGCCCGACCAGACCGGTGTCCGCCCCGACTTCGTGGAGCCCGCCTGGTGCGAGCGCGTCGCCCGCGGTCTCGCCCCCGTGCGCGATGTCACGCCCGAGGCGGACGGCGGGCTGCCCGACCGGGTGGGCCTGCTCGACCTGCTCGGGCTGGAACCGCCGCGGAGCGAGGAGATCGCCGGGCGCTGGCGGGAGCGGCCCGCGAGCACCGTCGCCGTCATCGGCAGCGGCTATGACGGACCGGCCTCCTTCGACCTGGTCAAGGACGGACCGCACGCGCTGATCGCCGGGACGACCGGCTCCGGCAAGTCCGAGCTGTTGCAGACCTTCGTGGCCTCGCTCGCCGCCGCCAACCACCCCGAGGAGATGACCTTCGTCCTCGTCGACTACAAGGGCGGCAGCGCCTTCAAGGACTGCGTACGGCTGCCGCACACCCTCGGCATGGTCACCGACCTGGACAGCCATCTCGTCCAGCGGGCCCTGGAGTCCCTGACTGCGGAGCTGATCCGGCGCGAGCACATCCTGGCCCGGGCGGGGGCCAAGGACCATCCGCAGTACCGGGCGATGCGCCGCCGCGACCCCGGACTGCCGCCGCTGCCCCGGCTGCTGCTGGTCATCGACGAGTTCGCCACCCTGGTGCGCGAGGTCGAGGGCTTCATCCCCGGGCTCGTCTCCATCGCCCAGCGCGGCCGGTCCCTCGGCATCCATCTGGTGCTCGCGACCCAGCGCCCCGCCGGTGTGATCAGCAACGACATCCGGGCCAACACCAATCTGCGGATCGCCCTGCGGGTCACCGACCCGTCGGAGAGCCAGGACGTCATCGACACCACCGACGCCGCCACCATCTCCTCCGGCACCCCCGGCCGCGCCCTCGCCCGTACCGGCCACCGTTCGGTGCAGGCGTTCCAGACCGCCTATGTGGGAACGGCGCGCCCGGTGGACGAACCCGCCGAGGCCGCCCCGGCGCCCGCCAGGCTCTGGTCCGCCGAACTGCCCTGGCAGCGGCTGGGCCGCACGGCCGAGGCGCCGAGCCGGGGCGAGGAGACCGCGGAGATCGAGCTGCCCGACGTGCCGACGGACCTCACCGCGCTGGTGGAGGCCGTCGGCGCGGCGGCACAGTCGCTCGGCCACACCCCGCAGCCCAGCCCCTGGCTGCCCGCGCTCGGCACCGGGGTGCTGCTGAACGAGCTGCCCGAGCCCCCGGCCCCGGCCGAGGGCCGGCTCGCCCCGGTCGTCTGGGGGGTCGAGGACCTGCCCGCCCTCCAGGCACAGCTTCCCGTCGTCCTCGACCTGGAGACCTTCGGCCATCTCTATGTCCTCGGGATGCCGCGCTCCGGCCGCACCCAGGTCCTGCGTACCCTCGCGGGCTCCGTCGCCCGCACCCTGAGCTGCGCGGACGTCCATCTCTACGGCATCGACGCGGGGGGCGGGGCGCTGGCCGCGCTGACCGCGCTGCCGCACTGCGGCTCGGTGGTCTCCCGTGCCGACACCGAACGGCTCGACCGCCTCGTCACCCGGCTGGTGGCCGATCTGGCGCGCCGTCAGGAGCTGCTGACCGCCCACAGCGCGGGCAATCTCACCGAGCTGCGCGCCACCCTGCCCGCCGCCGAACGGCCGCCGCACATCTTCGTGCTGATCGACGGATACGACGCGCTCAATGTGCTGATCTCCGAGTACGACAACGGCAGGCTGCTCAACGACCTCATCACGCTGCTGCGCGAGGGCGCGGCGGCGGGAGTGCACATCGTCGCCACCTCCGAACGGTCGCTCCACAGCGGGCGGCTGGCCACGCTGAACAGCGACCGGCTGCTGCTGCGCCTCAGTGACCGCACCGACTACAGCGTGGCCGGTATCGACGGCCGACGGGTACCGGCGGACATCCCGCCGGGGCGCGGCTGGCGCACCGCCAACGGAGCGGAGACGCAGGTGGCGCTGCTCGCGCCGGGCAGCACGGGGCAGGAGCAGGCCGAGGCGCTGCGGGCGATCGGCCGGACCGCCACGGCCCGTGACAGCGCGGTGCCGCCCGTCCGCCGCCCGTTCCGGATCGGGGTCCTGCCCGCCAGGGTGGACTTCAAGGAGGCGTACGAGAAGGTACCGGCCGGGCGGCGGCGCCCGCTGTGGGGGCTGATCGGTCTCGGGGGCGACGACATCGCCCCCGTCGGTGCGGACTTCACCGACAAGTCGCCGACGTTCGTCGTGGCCGGGCCGCCCGGGACCGGCCGCAGCACCGCCCTCGCCTGCCTCTCGGTCTCGCTGCTCGCGGGCGGGACCGGGATCGTCGCCATCACGCCCCGGGAGTCGCCGCTGCGCGCGCTCCACCAGCATCCGCGGGCCCGCGTGCTGGCGACGGCCGGTCCTTCGGCGGAGGAGCTGCGCGAGGCGATCGGGGCCGTCGGCGGCCCGGCCGTGGTCGTGATCGACGACGCCGATCTGCTGGAGGAGTACACATCGGCGGACCCCCTGCTGAAGGAGGTGATCGCCGCCGGCCGGGACCGCGGGCTTGGCCTGGCCTGCGCGGGCACCGCCGAGAAGATCAACCACGCCATCGGCGGCTGGCTCGCCGAGGCCAGGAACGGGCGCAAGGGCCTGCTGCTCTCGCCCCAGTCCATGGCGGAGGGCGACTTCATCGGCGGCCGTCTCGCGCACAACCTGCTCCGGGTCAACCGGCCGCCCGGCCGCGGGTACACCACCGACCCGGAGTCGGGGGCGCTGATCACCGTCCTCGTCCCGGAGACCGTTCTGCACCTCACCGGGGGCGACGCCTGACGGGAGCACGCCACCGTGCCACCACCGCGTGGCACCGCGTCGACGCGGCCCCGGGCCGGGTGCCCGGGGCCGCGTCGGCGTTGGCGTTGGCGGCCGGTGGCGGCACAGCACCGCCCGGCCTGCACCGCCCGGCCGTGCACCGCCGGGCCCGTCCGCACAGCACTGCGGCCCGTCGCGCCGGGAGCGCTACGGGCCGCAGTGCGACGGTGCCGGGTCGGGTCAGCTGCTGTTCTTGTCCATTCCGCTGGCCATCTTGTTGTCCATTTCCTCCATCTGCTGCCTGATGTCCTTGAACTGCTGGGCGAAGCTGTTGATCTGCTTGACCGCCGCGGTGAGCGAGTCGTTGAACTTCTGATACGCCGCCTCCATCTTCGGGCTGGTCTGCCGGAAGACCAGTCCATTGCTGAGCAGCCGGGAGACCTCGCCCCGCAACGCGCTGAGCTGCGGGACCATATTGTCGGCCGCACTGTTCAGCCGCGCGGACACCTGTTCGATCTCGTTGTAATCGAGATGAATATCGCCCTTGGCCATGGGATTCCCTCTTCCTGTCCGCTGGTTCTGCTAGTTCTGCTTGTCCGGGTCCCGCTGGTCCAGGGTTTTGGCCCAGCTCTTCGGGTCGTCCGTCATGGAGCCCTGATATTCGATCTTCTTGCCGTCGGCATCGATGATGGTCCGGGTCCCCGTGGTGCCGTCGGGCGAGACGGTCACCTCGACGCTGGTCGACTTTCCGTCGGCGTGGTCGATATCGGTCTTGTAGCCGCCGTTCCCGGTGAACGTGGTGTTCTCCTTGTGGTTCAGACCGTCCTTGTTGGCGATGTTCGAGCTGATGCCGGTGACCTCGCCATTGGCGCCGTAGGTGAAGTTGGTGCTGCTCGCGCCGCCGTCCGGGTCGGTGTAGTTCCACGCCTTGGGGGGCTCCCCCGGCAGCTCCGGTTTGCTGCTGGCGTCCGCGAGCGGTACCTGCCGGGCGACGAGATTTCCGTCCTCGTCCCGGTGGTGCATGGTCACATAGGTGGTGGAGAGCTTCTGCCAGGCTTCGTACGCCTGTTTCTTCCCGACGTAGTCGGCGTAGTCGAACTGGGCCGCCTGGGTTCCGGCCATCGAGGCCAGCGAGGCGTCCTGCTCGAACAGCGCCTTGCCGATCGCGGTGAACGTGCTTTCCACACTGCCCAGGACGTCCCCGGCCCGCTGGAACGCGTACCGCCAGTCGTTCCAGAAATCACCGACGACCTCCGGGAGCGTCCACCAGCCGAGCTGTTCCTCGGTGTAGTCGGAGCCCGACTCATTGGCCCGGGCGTCTTCCACGGACTTCTTCAGCTCTCCGGCCTTCTTGCCCAACTGGTAGAGCGTCTCGTAGTCGATGACGAAATCAGCCATGGGGTTCCCCCTTTCCATGGAGCCGTACCGGCACCTCCTATCACGCGAACACCAAGTCCAGGGTTCAACTGAACTTTGCAGTCCGGTTCTCCGTGTACTGGGCAGAAGAGCCGGATCGAGACAGGGAGGCCGGGATGGCTCGCGACAGCGACTGGAGCCAACTGGGGTTCGGCAAGGACCCCACCCCCGGCGACCCGCTCGTGCTCCAGGCCATCAAGACCAAGATGGACGAGCTGAAACAGCTCGCGGACGACGTCAACGCCGGTCTCACCAGCCTGTTGAACCAGAGCGAGGGCAAGTTCGTCGGCAAGACCGCGGAGGCGCTGCGGAAGAAGATCTCGGGCGAGCTGAAGACCTTCGTCGAGGCGCTGTCGGAGTCCTTCTCCACCGCCTCGTCGGCCGTGGGCGCCTATATGACCAAGCTGGAGGACATCCAGTCCCGGGCGGACACCGCGATGACCGCCGCGCAGGGCCTGGACCAGAGCGCCGAGGACTACAAGACCCAGCTCGCCGGGCCCAAGCAGGACGCCACGGACGCACGCCTGGACCTGCTCAGCGCGGTCCGCACCCTGAGCGACGAGCTGCGCAGGGCCGGAAAGATGGTCAAGCTGCCCATCAGCGGCTGGGAGATCTTCTGGGAGGTCTTCAACGTCCTGGCGATCGTGATCTCCATCGTGGCCATCTTCGTCGGCGGCCCGCTCGGTCTGCTGGCGTTCGCGATGAACGCGGCGCTGTTCGCCAAGACGGCGGTCGACTACGCCGAGGGCAAGGCGTCGGCCCTGGAGCTGGGGCTCGCCTTCGTGGGCCTGCTCGGCCCCACCACCAAGGCCCTCAGCCTGCTGAATCTCGCCAAGGGCGCGGGGACCGGTGCCAAGCTGCTCTTCAACGCCGCCAAGACCACGGCGCTCAGCACCGCCAAGGGCTTCGCTCAGATCGCCCTCAACCCGGCGATGGTGGGCAAGGTGCTCCTGAGCACCGTGAAGGCGGTTCCCGGCGCGGTCATCGCCGGGCTGAAGACCGTACCGGCGCTGCTCTCCACGGCGGGCGGATTCGCCAAGTCCACCTGGAACAGCCTCTCCCTCGCGATCAGGAAGGACTTCTTCCTGAGCACCTGGAGCGCGAGCGGGACCATGGGGAAGATCGGCGCCTATGTGCTCACCCTCGGCGGGCGGGCCTTCGACCTCGGGGTCAGCGCCCTCGTACCGCTGCACTACGGGGAGATCGCGGCCTTCGGCTACAAGGGCGCCACCAAACTCGCCCTGCTGGAGCGCGGGTTCGGACTGGGCGCGGCCCAAGCCGGAAAGACCGCCTTCACCGGCCTCCACACGGGTCTGGAGCTGAAGGGCCCCGGGGCCCTCTCCCCGCTCGACCCGCGCTTCAGCGGCTCCGGAACCGGGCTGGACGTGGATCTGCCGGGCTTCACCCTCGGTACGACCACCCATCTGACGGAGACCGGGCCGCTCAGCCTGGGCGCGCCCCTCGTCCCCGGTCTGGCGGGCGGCCCCGTCTTCCAGCCGTTGCACGGGGTGAGCAGCGGTCTCGGCGACATCAGCGGTATGACCGCGGTGAACAAGCTGACCACGCTCGACAGCCTCACCGGCTTCGGGCGTACCCAGAACGGTGTGCTGGTGCCGCTGGGTCCGCTGGAGGTGAAGGGCGGCGGCGCCTTCGGTGCGCAGGGGCTCGATCTGTCGGGCCCCTCGGTGTCCGGGCTGGTCGGGACACCCGGGATCAAGACGGCCGGACTCGATGTCTCGGGCCTGTCGTCGGCGGGGCCCGGCCACTTCGAGACCCCGGGGCTCTCGCTGTCCGGGCTGGACACGTCCGGTCTGCCGACCCTGCTGCCGAGCCATCTCGAAGCCCCCGGCATCAAGACGGTCGGCAACGCGGAGGGGCTGGGCTTCACCCACAGCGCCCTCACCCACGCGGACCTCGATTTCAAGCTGGGCGCCCATGAGCTGAACGCGATCGCGCACGGCGAGGTCGAGATCGTCGGCGCGAGCCAGGACGGCATCACGCTGCGGATCGGTGATGTTCCCTCGGCCACGCCCCTGTCCACCTCCTCGCTGTCGCCGTCGCTGTCGCCGTCGCTGTCGCCGTCCGTGGCGCCCTCGCTGTCACCCGGCGTACCGACCGGTCTCGGTACCGGCGTCACCCCGGCGAGCGGCCTCGACGTCCCCGTGGTCACCGCCGGGCAGGGGCTGGACGCGAAGGCCGGGCTCGACATCAAGAGCGGCACACTCGACGCCAAAGCCGGACTCGACATCAAGGGCAGCGGACTCGACGTCAAGGCCGGTCCCGGCGGGGTGCGGACAGGTGACGCCACCGCCCTGGCCTTCGACCCGGTCAGGTCGCAGGATCTGGCGCTGAACCTGCTCGGACGGCAGGAGCCCCCGAAGGCCGTCCTCGGCGACACGGGCCCGGCGGGCGCTCCGGGCGTCAAGGGCGCGGCGCCGCAGTTCACCGGGAACACCCCTAGTGTCAGGCACTCCGTCCCCGACGGCCTCGGCAAGGACATGGGGCTGCCCCCGCAGAGCGCGGGCCTCGGCGGCCAGGAGGGTGTTGCCCCGGGCCTGGGGGCCGACCCGGCCGGGACCGCCGGACTCGACGGACCGCAGGGCCTGTCCTCCGCCGTTGATCTGGACCTGGACCGGGCCGGGGTCGGGAACACCGGCTCCGACCTCGCCGGGGCGCAGGCCGGTACCGGCCCGGCGGCGAAGAACAGCACTACGGCGATCCCCCCGGCGGGCACGGAGGGCGCGCCCGTACCGCTCCGCCCCCTGGAGCGGCCGGGGCCGCAGCCGGAGGCGGTGCTGCCGCAGCGCTCCGACGTCCCCCCGCCCACGCACACGAACACCCTGCCCACGCGCATGGACACCCCGCCCGTCCGGACGGACAGCCCGCCCCCGGGCGGGGCCGACTCCGCCTACGGTTCGGCCCCTTCCTCGCCGAAGCTCCCGCCCACCACGGCGGGCGACCCCCTGGAGGACGCGTTCCGCCTGCTCGACGGCGGACCGGGGAAGCTGAACGACATCAAGGGCAAGGGACCGGAGCTGCCGCCCCCCGCCCCGGCCGCCTCCGAACTCCCCGCACCGCCCGCTCCGCCCCGTTCGACCGAGGTGCCGCACAGCGGGTCCCACGACGGCTCGACGGCCGCCGGGAACATCGACATCGGCCGTCAGGGCCGCTTCGAGACCATCACCGGCGGCAAGGGCGGTCCGGAGGGCGTGGCGCGGCTGCGGGCCTGGCTCGACTACGAGCAGGCCCTCAGCGGTCTCGGCAAGGCCCAGGACCTCCAGAACACCGCCGCGAAGCACATCGGCGGTCCTTCGTCGGGCGTCTCCCCGACCGAGGCCCTGGCCAGGCTGGAGACCAGCAAGGCGGAACTGATCCTGGCCTCGGCCGAGGACACCCTGCGGAAGATGGGCATCGATCCGCAGTCCATGCGGGCGGATCTCCAGAACGTGATGGTGAGCACGCCGAGCGACCGGGGGCGGCTGCCCGGCGGCATGCTGACGTCGAACACCCCGTTCACCGGGCTCAGTACGATGGAACTGAACCACACCCGGGTGGTGAACGGCACCGGGGCGGGCGCCCCCCTGATGATGCGGGGCGACGACCTCGTCCCGGGCAGCGTGGTGACCCCGTCCGGCACCACCTACATCGGCACCGTGGACACCCAGCCCGGACGGCAGTGGGTCTACAACGCGGACGGGCGGCTCCAGTACAGCGATCTCGCCCTCGGCGGCGGGGCCGCCCCGGGCGGCGCCACCCATGTCCGGACCACGCCGGTGAACACGCACAGCCTGGTCGACGGGGCGGGAACGCCGGTCACCACGCACACGGTCACCTCCGTGCCCGGCGGCGGACACACCATCACCGACACCACCACCAACACCCTCTACCACTACGGCACCGACGGCACCCTGCGGTATCAGGACACCCCGCTGACCGGCGGCCCGCTCCCGGGCACCGGCACCCATGTCAGGGAGATCCCCGGCGACACCCCGCAGCTCGTCGACGGCGCGGGAACACCCGTCACCACGCACACGGTCACCTCCCTGCCCGGCGGCGGACACACCATCACCGACACCACCACCAACACCCTCTACCACTACGGCACCGACGGCGCGCTCCGCCATCTCGACACGGCGGTCAGCGGTCCGGCGGCGCCCGGAACCACCACCCATATCCGGACCACCCCCGGTGAAGTGCCGACGCTCGTCGACAACACCGGCGCCGCGGTCCCCGGGTACACCGTCGCCCCCGCGCCAGGCGGTGGCCACCTCGTCACCGACAACGTCACCAACACCCTCTACCACTACGGCGCCGACGGCGGGCTCCAGCACCTCGACACCGCCGTGCACAGCGGCGCCGGACCGCTGCCGGGGACGGGCACCCATGTCCGCACCACCCCAGGCACACCGGGCCACATCCTCGTCGACGCCCACGGGAACGCGGTCGACGGCTTCGCGGTCACCGCCGTCGACGGAGGCGGCCACCGGGTCACGGACAACGTCACCCACGACCTCTGGCACTACGGCGCCGACGGCGGACTGACGCGGCACGATCTCGCCCTGCACCCGCACACCGGGCTGGACGGGCCGCCCGCCACCCACATCAGCACCGCCCACACGCCCGGCGGCGGCACCACCCTCTCCCTCGTCGACGAGACCGGCGCCGCGCTGCCCGCCCACACCGTCGCCCCGGGCGGGCTGGTCCCCGGGGGCCACACCGTCACCGACACGGCGGGCGGCCAGGTCTGGCACATCGCCCAGGACGGCACCGTCCACGCGCACGATCTGGCGCTGGGCGCCCCCGGCGCCGCCCAGCTCCCCGGCGGCGGCACCCATCTGCGCACGACCCAGGACACCACGGGCCTCACGCACGCCCTCCACGACGGCACCGGGCCCGTCGACGGGTACACGGTGAATCCGCAGGCGGTCGGCGGTCACACGGTCACCGACGACGTCACCGGGAAGATCTGGGACTTCGACGCGAACGGACGGCTCACCGCCGAGCACATCCCCCTCAACGGCGGTACCGGTGCCCTCCCGGGGACGTACACCCACATCGACATCGTCCACACCCCGGCCGGAGCCCCGGCGGCCACGCTGGAGGGGGGCGCGGGCGCCCACACCCTCACCCCGGTGACCGCCGCCGACGGCAGCTTCAGCGGGTTCACCGTCCGGGCGGACCCGGCGAACGGCGGGGCCGCGCACACCGCCGAGACCTGGCACTTCGGCACGGACGGACGGCTCACCGCGCACGACGTACCGCTCACGGGCACGCACACCACCCGGCCGCTGGGCACGAACACCCACATCCGCACCACCTTCGGCGCGGACGGCGCCGTGACGGGACACCATCTCTCCGACGGCCTCACCGGGCTCCCGGACCTCCGCCCGACGGTGACGCGCGACGCGATCACCGGGAACTACACCGTCACCCGGCCCCACCATCCGGTGCTCCGCCACGACAGCCAGGTGTTCTCCCCCGGCGGTCAGCTCCTCTCCGAGAAGATCGCCATCCACGCGTACGGCGAGGCCACCGGCAAGCTCTGGGAGGTCGACCTCACCGACGGCACCGCGCGCCGGGTGCTCGCGAACGGCAACCCGGACGCGGGCCGTTTCGCGACCGGCACCTGGCAGCAGAACAACGGCCGTTTCACGATCACCAGCAACGGGGTGGCACAGTTCGAGCGCGAGATACTCGGTGACGGCCGTTTCCTGCACGCGGACGCGAGCCTGAAGGGCAAGGCCACCCAGTGGACCTCGTTCAACCAGAACAACCGCTTCTTCGACCACGGTGACCGGATCTTCAACCCGGACCGCCGGACCTTCCACGACACCGGGCACGGCAAGAGCAGCCTGATCCACGGCTCCGGGGAGACCCGGCAGTACCACGCCCTCGACAACGGCGGCTTTGTCCGGGCGGAGCAGTTGCCGGGCCAGAACCGGTGGACCTGGCAGCGGTTCGACGCGAACGGCACCCTGGTCGCCCACGGCGACCGCCACTGGGCACCGCTCGGGAACGGCTACGAGGACGTCTTCCAGCACGGCGGCAACCAGGTCGTGGCGCAGAAGCGGTTCGGTGACTACGCCGGTTTCGACAAGGCCGGGAAGTTCCGCGAGTACGAGGTGACGCTCGGCCCCGGCAACACCGTGCAGTACAACGGGGACGTCTACAAGGAGTTCAGTCTCCAGAACAAGCTGACGGGGTGGAAGCAGACCCTCTCGGACGGGACCACGCAGTTGGAGGTCCGGCGGATGGTCGAGCAGCGGCTGCCGGCCATGTTCTGGCATGAGAAGGCCGGTATGCCCTGGTACCGGGGCGCCTTCGGACAGGACTCGCTCAACCAGATCTTCACCTGGACCGAGACGGCCGCCGACGGCACCAGGCTGACCGGTGTCCGCAAGTTCGCCCCGGACGGCGGCTGGGCGGACATCGACCAGCACGGCCGTGTCATCCGCGGCACCCGCGCCCTGGACAACGGCAAGGTCGTCGAGTTCGGCCACAACGGAACCGGCTGGGACGCCGCCCCGGCGCCGGTGCCCGGCGGCGGCCAGCAGCCCTACCAGCTCGCCTGGCACTACACCGACAACTCCCGCAACGGTGTCCGGCATGTGGACGCCAACGGGAACTGGGAGGACGTCTTCGACAACGCGGGGGCCAACGCCATCGCCCACCGCTCCCAGAACGGCGGCTGGCGGGAGTACACCGGCGAGTTCCCGCAGCCCGGCACCGCGGCCAACGACAAGCAGGGCATCTGGGTGGACAAGAACGACCTCAACCAGATCACCGGCCGCCGTGACCTGTTCACCGACGGGGACGGCATCCGGCAGTACGTGGAGGGCTTCGGCAACCCGCGCAAGAAGAACTGGGAGTGGCAGGCGTACCAGCAGAACACCCCGACCGTCCCCGACGCGGCCGGCAACTACCCGGACCCCGCGCTGAGCGGCAAACGGATCAACAACCGCGGCAGCGCCCGCTCCGACACCTGGGACGACTCGTTCAAGGACTACAGCAACAACGGCGCTCTGGTACGCGAGTACAACGCCCTCTCGACCGACCACCGGCTGCACACCTCCCCCGTCCACGACGCCCGGGGCAACCTCACCCACTTCCAGGTCCAGGAGTTCGACGCGGCCGGAAACCTGGTCAGCGACGCCGCCACCCGCGTCTACCGCGGCACACCCGGCGGCGGCCAGTGGAACGACACGGTGGGCGGCTTCAACGTCAGGACGAGCAACGGCGGCCGGGTGCGGGAGTTCGACCACACCCTGGTCCCCGGCCCGAACCCGGGACAGACCACGATCGTGGCGGGCGACGCCCATGTCTGGAAGGAGTTCGACCAGGGCAAGGTGGTCCACTCCACGTCGGCGGTCCCCGGGGTGCCCGGCCGCTACCGCGAGAACGACCATCTGTGGGGCCAGTGGCGCGAATACCAGGACGGCAATATGGTCGCCCAGCGGACCATCTCCGGCCGGGTCTGGGAGACCGACGCCTTCGGACGGTGGAACTCGGCCAAGATCGGCGAGTCCCAGCAGCTCCCCTCGGTCAGGCCCGCGCACGGCATCGGCAACGTCGGCGACCGGGGCTGGGTCCTGGCCGGGCGCGAGACCACCTTCCGGGGCGGGGCCAGCGAGTTCCGGGGCTTCTACCGGGAGATGCGCGACCCCTGGCACGAGCTGTGGACCGGGCTGGCCCCGGGCGGTGGCGAATCCCGGGTGATGTCGGGGTTCGAACGGGAACTCCGCAAGATCGGCATCGACTTCAGCACGGGCTTCCTCTCCGACTTCACCGTCTCCATGGTCGTCAACGGTTTCGACTCCCTGGTGCACGACAAGGAGATGTCATGGCGGGACGTGGCGAAGTCCGCCGTCAGCGGCGCGATCGGCGGCGCGGTCCGGGGCACGCACACCTTCCTGCACGACGCGACACCCATGGGCCAGCTCCGCTACGGCGCCTGGAACATGGACTTCAGCAAGAACTTCAACCGCCACAACTACGCCTCGGTGGACGACTGGAACAGCGAGTGGTCCTCCCACGAGTTCCCGGTGCGCTGGCGGACCGCGAGCTATGACATCGGGGTGGGCGCGATCACCTCCTCGCTCAGCTCCTTCGCCAGCAACGCGACCAACGCCGCGATCTTCGGCGTGCAGGGTGTGCAGCTCAGCGGCGTCGACGCGCTGAAGGCGGGCGGCTGGGGCATGCTCGGCTCGCTGGCCGGACAGGCGATCGGCGTCCCGATCCGTGTCAGCAGCGTGATGGCGGGCTCACGCCTCTACCACCGGGGCGGCGTCGGAGAGATCCTTACCAATCTGGGCCTCTCGACGATCCAGTCCGGCTTCTCCCGGTGGATGCTCAACTCGGCCGGGGTCAGCACCAGTCTGGCCGTACCGCCGCAGAGCCCGGTCATCCCTCCCGAGGATCTCTTCGGGTCTCCCGAGAGCCCCGTAATCCCCCCTCCGCCCATTCCCCTCCCCGCCCCCGTCGCCTCCGACGACCCCACCGACAGCACGGAGACCTCATGACCCCCCGGGTCCTGCATGTGGCGCCCAAGGGCCGCGGCGCGCACCGCACCATCACCGACGCGCTGCGCGCCGCCGCCGACGGCGACGGCGACGAGATCCGCGTCGCCCCCGGCGAGTACGGGGAACGGGTCCTGCTGGACCGCTCCGTCTCCCTCGTCGCGGACCGGGGCGCGGGCACGGTCCTCCTCACCGCCCCCGAGCCCGGACACCCCGTCCTGGAACTGTCCGCCCCACGGGCCGTGCTGCACGGCATCACCCTGGTCGGCTCGGACCCCGGGAAACCGGCCGCCGTCCTGTTCTCCGGTACGGCGGAGCTGACGGAGTGCCGGATCAGCGGCGGCCGGATCGAGATCGGCGGCTCCGCGTCGGCCGTGCTGCGCGACACCCGTGTCCACCGCGCCGCGCTGGTCGGCGTCCATCTGACCAGCAGTGGGCCCGTCACCCTCGACCAGTGCACGATCGAGGACATCGAGGGCACCGGGGTCGTGGTCGCCGGGCGGGCGGCGGCCGTGCTGACCGGGACCGAGGTACGCCGGGTCAGCGGCTCGGGCCTGCGGGTGCGCGGCGAGGCGCGGGCGGCCTTCCACGGCTGCGGCACCGTCGGCGCCGGGCGCAACGGGCTGCTGGTCGAGGAGCGGGCCAGCGTCCTGCTGCTGGACTGCCGGCTCAAGGACAGCACCGGCGACGGCGTCCAGGTCACCGGCAGCTCGCCCCGCGGCGACCGGGCCGGGGACCCGCCCGCCACGGCCGACGGCGGAGTCCTGCTGGTGGGCTGCGAGGTGCTGCGCACCGGCGGGGACGGCGTGGCCGTGACGAACGACGCCGATGTCCTGCTCCGGGACAGCCGTATCCGGCAGACCACCGGGTCGGGTGTCTCCGCCGCCGAGGAGTCCGCCGTCGAGATGGTCGACTGCCGGGTCAGCGGCGTCGGCGGCAGCGGTCTGCTCGCCGCCGCGCGCTCCCGGCTCTCCGTGCGCGGCACCTCGGTGCGCGGCAGCGCAGCCAACGGCGCGCTCGCGTACGACAGCTCCGAACTGACGCTGGTGGAGAGCGACCTCATGGAGTGCGCCTTCACCGCCGTCCATGTCGGTGCGCGGGCCCGCGCGGCGCTGGAGTCCGTCCGGGTCGGCCCCACCCCCGAGCACGGCATCCGCGCCACCGGCCGGGCCGAGATGGCGCTGACGGGCGGCCGGGCCGTGGACTGCGCCATGTCCGGGCTGTACCTGGACGCGGAGGCGACCGCGAACGTCGACGGCCTCACCGTGATCCGCGGGAAGAGCGGTGTCACCACCGTCTCCTCCGGCGGTCTCCTGCTCGCCGACTGCGACATCACCGCGGTGGAGCGCTCCGGGATCAGCCTCGGCGGGGGCTCGGCCGCCGTGCTGCGCGACTGCCGGGTCCGTGACACCGGCACGGCGGGGGTGGTGATCGAGGAGGGCTCCACCGCGACCGTCGAGAGCTGTGTCGTACGGGACTCCCGGGGCAGCGGACTGGTGGTCGGCAAGGGCGCCGACCCGACCGTCACCGACACCGTCGTCAGCGGCAGCGCCAAGAACGGGCTGTTCGTCGGTGCGGGCGGCCGGGGCACGTTCGAGCGCTGCACGTTCTCGGCGACGGTGTTCCCCGCCGTGCATGTGGGCGCCGGGGCCAGGCCGGTGCTGCGCGGTCTGCGGGTCAGGGACACCGGGCAGGATCTCGACCTCGACGAGGGCGCGGAGCCCACGGTCGAGGACTGCACCGCGCAGGACGTGCGGACTGCCCACTGGCCCGGACCCGGCGACCGGGCACGGGCCACGCCCGCCGTGGGCACGGGCACGGGCCGGGCGGACGGCACCGGCGACAGCGCGCGGGACGCGGAACGGGATGGGGAGCAGGCCGGGGAGCCCCCCGTGGAGAACCTGGACGACCTGCTGGCCGAGCTGGGCCGGCTAGTCGGCCTGGAACGGGTCAAGCACGATGTCTCCTCGCTGGTGAAGCTGATGCAGATGGTCCGCCGCCGGGAGGAGGCGGGGCTGCCCGCGCCGCCGCTCAGCCGCCATCTGGTCTTCGCGGGGAACCCGGGCACCGGCAAGACGACGGTGGCCCGGCTCTACGGACGCATCCTCGCCGCCGTCGGTCTGCTGGAGCGCGGCCATCTGATCGAGGCCGACCGCTCCTCGCTCGTCGGCGAGTACGTCGGACACACCGGCCCCAAGACCCAGCGGGTCTTCCAGCAGGCCATGGGGGGTGTGCTCTTCATCGACGAGGCGTACTCCCTCGTTCCGCCGGGTATCGGCAACGACTTCGGCCAGGAGGCGATCGCCACCCTGGTGAAGCTGATGGAGGACCACCGGGACGCCGTCGTGGTGATCGTCGCGGGCTACTCCGAGGAGATGGAGACCTTCATCGACTCCAACCCCGGTCTGGCCTCCCGTTTCAACCGCACCCTGCTCTTCGAGAACTACGAGACACCGGAGCTGGTCTCGATCGTCGAGCGGCACGCCGGAGACCATCAGTACCGGCTCACCGAGGCCGCGGGCGCGGCCCTGCACCAGCTCTTCGACGCCACGCCGAGGGACCGCCGCTTCGGCAACGGCCGTACCGCGCGGCAGATCTTCCAGACGATGACGGAGCGTCAGGCGTACCGCGTCGCCGAACTGGCCGCTCCCACCGACGCCGATCTCGTCACCCTCACCGCCGAGGACCTGCCCACCAGCTAGGAAGGACCGCCGTGCACGGAGACAAGACCCCCCACAAGACCCTCGGCACAGCCCCCGACGGGTCTCTCGAACCCGAGGCGCTGCCGGAAGCCGCCGCCGTTCCGCTGCGGCCCCTGGCGGGCCGTCCGGGCAGCGAGGGTTTCGCGCGGACCTTCGCCCGGCACAGCAGGCCGTCGTTGCGGCATCTGCTGCCCGGCCGCCGGGTGTGGGTCACCGGCGTGATCGTCGGCTCGCTGACGGCGGCCGGGTTCGCCGCGCCCGGTCTCCTCCAGCGCTCCGACCGGCTCGCGCCGCACGGCGCGGTGGCGGCGGAGCCGGACGGGGGCGCCACACGGGGCAGCACAGCCGACCCGGATGCCACGGCAGCCCCGAATGCCACAGCGACCGGGACCGCCGGGAAGCCCTCCGGGAGTCCCACCACGGCTCCCGCCTCCGCCCCCGCCGCGAAAGGCACCGCCACCCGGGCCGCCGAGGGGACCGCCCGGCCGCCGGGCATCTCCTACACCGCCTGGTCGGGGCCGGGCTGCCCGGTCCCGAAGGGCGGCGGCTACCGCGAGCAGAACCGGGACAGGGACAAGGGCTGGTTCTCCGTCAGGACCGGGGGGTGGACGGAGAAGGGCTGCGACGGGAGCTTCACCTCCGTGCCGATGTCCGGGGACCCCGGGGCCGACGCCCGCAACCGGGTCGTGTGGTGGTGGTCGGTGGGCGAGGCCAAACGGTGCGACCTGGCCGTCTATGTACCGGACGACCCCGAGAGCACGCATGTGGGCGGCCACCCCACGACCTATCTCGTCCTCTCCGACCCCCGGGACGAAAGCTCCCGCTACGGCCGGTTCGAGATCGACCAGACCAACACCACCTCGAAGACCATCCGGGCCGGTTCCTTCCCCGTCAAGGGCGGGCGGCTGGCGGTGATGATGCTGGACCGGGGCGAGAACCACTGGTCCGACGGCACCGTCCCGCATCACGCGGCCTCCCAGATCCGGATCACCTGCCGTCGGTGAGCCCCGGCCGCTTCCCCGCGTCCCTGTTCTCGGTCTTCGCCGCCTCATGGCCTTCCGGCCGCATGAATCTTCCGGCTTCGTGACCTTTCGGCTTCGTGAACCTTCCGGCCGCATGAGCCTTCCGGCTTCATGACCTTCTGGCTTCGTGACCTTCCGGCCGCATGGCCTTCTAGCTGGAGGAGCCGGGCGGCTCCTCCTCCGCGTCCAGCGCGTCCGTGATCGCCCGGCAGTCCTCCTCGAAGCGGGCGAGGCGCTCCGGGCCGAGGACGTCCACGACGAGGGCGCGGACGTGTGCCGCGTGGGCGGGGGCGGCCCGGCGGATCGCGGTGCGGCCCGCATCGGTGAGCTGGATGTCGGGGTAGCGGCCGGTGCGTGAGGGCTCGCGGGTGACCAGGCCGCGGCGTTCCATACGGCTGATGTGGTGGGACAGCCGGCTCTTCTCCCACTGGGTCGCCCCGAGCAGATCGCTGGGGCACATCCGTCCGCCCGCGGCCTCCGAGAGGTTGACCAGGATCTCGTAGTCGGCTCCCGAGAGGTCGAAGTCGCGCTGCAACCGGGAGGCGAGACGGACATGGAGCATGCGCTGCATATGGAGGTAGGACCGCCAGGCGCGCTGTTCGGCCTCGTTCAGCCAGGGATCGTCGGACATGGGCCCATCCTAGCTTCTGGTTGACACGTCAACCAGCCCGCCCTACTCTGGAATCGGAAGTTGATACGTCAACCCAGGGGAGAGAGCCATGTCGGAAGCGAAAAAGATCATCGCTGTGGTGGGCGCGACCGGCTCGCAGGGCGGCGGTCTCGCCCGGGCGATCCTGGCCGACCACGACGGCCCGTTCGCCCTGCGGGCCCTGACCCGCGACGTCGGCTCACCCGGCGCCCGGCGCCTGGCCGATGCCGGTGCCGAGGTGGTGGCGGCCGACCTCGACGACGAGAGGTCCGTGCGCTCCGCCTTCGAGGGCGCGTACGGCGCGTTCGTCGTCACGAACTTCTGGGCCCCCCGCCCGGAGTGGGACGTCCGGCGCCGTTCGGCGGCGCGGATGGAGCAGGAGCAGGCGGGCAACGCCGCGCGGGCCGCCCGGGCCGCCGGGCTGCGGCATGTGATCTGGTCCACCCTGGAGGACACCCGCGAGACGCTCCGCGACGCCGCCGGACAGCCGGAGGTGCCCGTGCTCGAAGGCGACTACACCGTGCCCCACTTCGACGCCAAGGCCGAGGCGGACCGGCTGTTCACCGCCGAGGGCGTGCCCACCACCTTCCTGCGCACCACCTTCTTCTACGAGGCGTTCCTGCGCGGCATGGGCCCGGTGCGGGCCGAGGACGGCACGCTGGTGCTGACCCTGCCGATGGCGGACGCCCGGCTCGCCGGAATCGCCTCCGACGACATCGGACGGACCGCGCTGGGCGTCTTCCGCCACCCGGAGCTGATCGGGAGGACCGTCTCCATCGCGGGCTCCCACCACACCGGGGCGGAGATCGCCGGGCTGTTCACGGCGGCGCTGGGCGAGCAGGTCCACTACCGCCCGGCGGGGCTGGACGAGTACCGCGCCTCCGGCGCCTTCGCGGCGGACGAGGTGGCCAACATGTTCGCGTACTACGTCAAGGCCGCCGACGTCTTCACCGGTGACCGTGACCTCGACGCCGTGCGCGCGCTCAACCCCGGCCTCCAGTCGCTCCCCGAGTGGCTGGCGCGGCACGCGAAGGAGGTCGTCCAGTGAGCGCCGGAACGGGGACGGAGAACAGCGCGACGGCCCCGGGCGTCGCCGCCCGGACCGGCGGGGCCGCGCGTCTGGCGGGCAGGCGGGCGGTGGTGACCGGCGGGACCCGGGGCATCGGAGCCGCGATCGTGGCCCGGCTGGCCGCCGAGGGCGCCTCGGTGCTCACCACCGCGCGCGGCCCCGGCGGCAGTGTCCCCGAAGGGGTGCACTTCCTGACCGCCGACGCCGCCGTGGCCGCCGACGCGGAACGGGTGGCCGACGCGGCGCAGGCGCTGCTGGGAGGCGTCGACATCCTGGTCGACAACGCCGGGGGCACGACCACCCGCCCCGACAGCGTCCTGGACGCCGACGACGAGGAGTGGCGCCGGAACCTGGAGACCAATCTGATGAGCGCCGTCCGGCTCGACCGGGCGGTCCTCCCCGGCATGCTCGCCCGTGGCGACGGGGTGATCGTCCATGTCTCGTCGACCGCGGCGCACGAACCGATGCGGGAGGCCGCGGCGTACTCGGCCGCCAAGGCGGCGCTGTCCGTCTACAGCAAGACCCTCGCCGGTCAGGTCGGCCCCCGGGGCGTCCGGGTCAACCGGATCTCCCCGGGGGTGACCCTCACCTCCGCCGCCGAGGACATGCTGGAACGCATCGCCGCCCGCGACGGCGGCGACCGCGAGGCGGCCCTGAGCGACTGGATGGCCGGGCTGGGCGGCATCCCGCTGCAACGCCCCGGCACACCCGAGGAGATCGCCGCGCTCGTCGCCTTCCTCGTCTCCGCCGACGCCGCGTGGATCACCGGCGCCGACCATGTCATCGACGGCGGCATGCTGCGCACCCCCTGACCGGCCTCCGGCCCGCGCTCGCACCCGGACGGAACACCCGGGCACCCGGTCCCCCCGCACACGGGCGCGCGCACCGACGCGGCCCGTTGCCCGAGGGGCCGTACGCGGCGCCGTCGGCGCGGCGCCGCGTACGGGGCGGGGCGGGGCGGGGACGGACTACAACCGGGCCTCCAGGGTCACCGTCGTGGCCGCGAAGCCGTTGCGCTCGTAGAAACGGACGGCTCCCGCATTGCCCGCGTACGCCGTCACCTCCACCAGCTCCGCCTCCTTGCCCCGCGCCCAGGCCGTGAACGCGTGGACCAGGCGCTCGCCGATCCGCTCCCCGCGATGAGCGGGGCGCACATACATACTCACCAGCGTCGCGACCCTGACCGGCCGTATCGCGGACCCCTCGGACACCGTACCGGTGAGATGCCCGACGACCTCCCCGTCCCGGTCGGCGACGAGCAGCAGCCGTCCCGGATCGTCGACACCGTCGGCGAACCGCCGCGGCCCGTGCTCGCGCGGCCAGTCGAGGTCGACACTCGGATCACGGGCCCCCGCGTCCTCGGCGAACAGGGCGGCGCTGCACGCCACCAGTCCGTCGACATCGGCGAGTCCGGCCCTGCGGACCACCACCCCACGTCGTGCATCGCTCATGGCACACGACCCTAACCGCCGCCACTGACAACGCGGGCCGGGCCGCCGGGCCGCGACCGGGCGCTGATGGGTGCACACCGGATCGGCCTGCGGAAACGCCCGGGGACGCCTCCGGACGCGTCCGGGGCCGAGGGCCCACAGGGGCTGTCAGCCGCGTTCAGATGCCCGAGCCGTCCGGCGGCCCGTACAGGCGCTCCGCGTACGCGGCCCGGCTGCTCCGCCCGGCGTACCGCCGTACCCCGGCGTACACACAGGGCAGCAGCGCCAGCCAGACCGCCGTCAGGACGATCCAGCCGCGGTGCTCCTCGCCCGCGCCCTGTCCGGCGAAGGCGCCCACGATACCGGCCGGGATCGCGGCGACACAGGCGCAGAGCGCGCACACGCCGTAGAACCGGAAGCCGAACGGTGATCCGCGCTCGGCCAGTTCCCGGGGCCGGGTGAGCAGGACCGTGCCCAGATAGAGGAGGTAGCAGAAGACCGTGAGACAGACCACGGCCATTCCGGCGCCCCATTCGGGCTCGCCCTCGGGGGTGTCCCGGGAGTGCTGGGTGGTGCCGTCGCGGCTGAGGGCCGTGGCGTAGTCGCGCCACAGGGTGACGGTGACCTCGTCGCCCGGCTGCAACTCCCTGAACAGCGGCCCCTCCGCCCCGAGATCGACCTCTTCGGGGACGGCGGCGGGGCCGTCGAGCCGTACCCAGTACTCCGAGCTGCGCGCTCCGGTGCGCTCGGTGCCGCGTACGACGGCCCGCTGGGTGGTGAAGCAGTCCTTCCGGGGGGTGTCCGCCGCCGTGCACCCGTCGGCCGCCGCCCGGAAGGCCCGGACGGTGTCGATCCCGCCGGACACGGACGCCGCGCCCCCGGCCGATCCCAGCAGCGCGAGCACGGCACCGAGGAGCGCGGCGGCGCCCCACACCCGCCGCCGCCGCACGCCCCGGGGGGCGCGGGCCTGTCCTCCCGTCCCGTCGTAACGGCCGCCGTGGGAGGCACCCGCGGGGGGCCGGTGTTCCGCGCTCCGCCTTCTTCGGTCTCTACGTCCTGGTATTCCGGGAATCACCCGACAAGGCTACGACGCGGACCCCGGACGGGACCGGGCACCTCCCGTACGGGAACGGAACGGGCCCGCGCCCGGCGCCCGGCGGCGCGTGGGAGGCGGTGGCGGCCCCATAACTCCGTGGCGGACACACCGGGGCCGCCGATACGGTCAGGCCCGCCGCCGACCGCGGCCCATGGCGGCGGCAGCCCGATCCGGAGAGCGATTCCCATGACCGTACAGCGAGCGACGACGACCCTGTGGCGCCCCACCGGCCCCGCGGAACTGGAGCTGGTACGGGAGCTGGACTGGCGCGCCTGGCCGCCGAGGCTGCCGGAGCAGCCGATCTTCTATCCGGTGCTCAACGAGGAGTACGCCGTCAGGATCGCCCGGGACTGGAACGTCCGGCACGACGGCGCCGGGTTCGTCACCCGTTTCGAGGTCGACACGGAGTTCCTGCGCAGATATCCCGTCCGGCAGGCGGGCGGACGCACGATCCTGGAGCTGTGGGTACCGGCCGATGAGCTGGACACGTTCAACGCCCATATCGTCGGAACGATCCAGGTGGTGCGCGAGTTCCACTGAGCCGCTGCACCGCTGAGCCGCGGCGCCGCCGAGTCGCTGCGTTGGAGCCGCCCGGGGGCCGCCTGGGGTCCGCCCGGGGTCCGCCTGGGGTCCGCTCGGGGCCGCCCGCACCGCATGTGCCGCTGACAACCCCGTCCCGTAATCTCGTCCATGAACATCTCATGCGTGGCCACGCAGCACAGGGCGACGGCACACGAAGACGGCGGATGCCCTGTGCATCCACGGAGGAGGCGACGGTGCTCGGACGGAGCACACGGCTGCTCGCGGGCGCCATGGCCCTGGCATGCGCGGCGCTCATCGGCCCCAGCGCGCCGAACGACGCCCTCTTCGCCAGGTCGCTGCCGGTCGAAGCCCCCAGGGACGCCGTACCGAACCGGGTCATGACCTGGAACATCTGCAACCCCTGCAAGGAGAGCAACGCGAGCCGGGCGGCGGAGATCGCCCGGTACGCGCCCCAGGTCATCGGCCTCCAGGAGGCGTGCGTACGGGACGTCGAGTGGATACGGCAGTATCTGAAGAGCCGTTACGGGCTGGTCTACCACGTCGAGTACGGGACGGTGCTCCAGCATCAGGGCCGCTGCGGGGGGCTGCCGTGGCGGCCGGGGGCCTTCGGTCAGGCGCTCCTGTCCGCGGCGCCGATGACGGACCACGAGAGTGTGGAGTACCCCGACGGCGGCTCCGAGGACCGCGGATACATGGCGGTCACCACCACGGTGGGCGGCCGGTCCGTCCGGGTCTTCAACACACACCTGGCCCAGCGGCGCCAGGAGGCGGTCCGGGCGGACCAGACCCGGGTCCTCGCCGCCGCCGTCGCCCGGCACGAGCGCGCGATCGTCCTCGGTGACTTCAACGCCGTTCCGAACGCCCCCGAACTCACCAGGATCTGGGAGCTGTCCGCCGACGAGAAGTCCCCGTGCGGCCCCTCGTCCGCCGCCGACTGCGAGCCGACCACCGACTGGCAACTCACGTTCGACTACATCTTTCTGCGGGGCATGGCCCCGGTCGAGCACGGTGTGCATCTGACCTCGTACTCGGACCACCACCTGGTCCACACCGACGTGGGCGCCCCGGGGCCGACCCGGCCGGTGAGCACACACGCGCCGTCGCCGCAGGCCGTGGGCCCGGGCCCGGGAGCCTGACGGAGCCAGGGGGCCCGGCGCGTGCCTCAGCGGGCTCGGCGGGCCGCTCCCGGCGCCGTGCTCAGCGCGCTCCCGGCCGGTCCGGCAGTCGCACGACAGCGGCACCGGCCTGGGACTCGCCGAAGCCCCAGCCCGCGACGAGGGAGCAGCCGACCGCTTCCAGGGCATCGGTCCACGGCCAGTGGTCGGCGCCGCAGTAGAAGCCGCCCTCGGCGCGCGCGTCGTCCTCGGTGAGGCAGAGCATACGGAGATGGTCGCGGAGCGCGGGGTGCGCGACCGTGCTCAGCCGCTCCTCCCAGGGTTCGGCGGCGGCGCGGGCACGGCTCATGTCGTGGATCGACACCAGGTGTCCGGGACCTCGTTCGGTGAATGTGGCGGCCCGCATCGCGTCGGTGAGCGTGCCGTCGGTGGCGACGCGCAGCAGTACGGTCAGCCAGTTGTTCAGCCGGGTGGATGTCCCGTCGGTCAGGTCGACGCCGTGGCGGCCCAGGAGCGGTCCCAGCTCCGCGCCGCGCACCAGCGCGTCACCGGCCTCGTCGGCCGAGGAGACCGTCCGCAGGGCGGTGACGAAGGTGTCGTCGAACGGCCGGGGGCCCTTGTGTCCGCCGTCGCCCCACGGTTCCGTTCCCGCGAGCAGGCCGGCATCGAAGCGGAACAGCGACTCACTCAGGTCGAACCGCCATGTCCAAGGGGAGAAGGGGTACTCGCCGTCCAGATCCGGAAGATGCCTCGGGGCCGGGTCCGACAGTGCGTCAGGGGTGGCCCAGGGGTTCGGGAACAGAAACTCGTCGAGGGGGTCCGAGGCGTAGTACACATCGTGTCCGGCGGCGGGGTCGAGGGCCGGGACGCCATCGAGCAGTACGTCGAAGGCACCGGCCAGCGCGGCATCCCATCCGCTGAGGTCGGCCGCCGGATCCTTCTCGGGTATCACGAGGAGCGCTCCTTCGTGTCATGTCGTGCCGTGTCATGTTGCTTCGTGCCATGGCGCATCACGTCGTATTACGTCGCATCGCGTCGTGTTCGTGTCGCGTGCGCGGATCGACGCAAGGTATCAGCCGCCACTGACACGTTCGGCGCCTCAGGTGCTTCCGGTGCTTCCGGTGCTTCCGGTGCTTCCCGGAGCGCGTAGCAGGCGGTCCACGTACGCGGTGATCGCGGGGATGGCCTGGGGCATGCGCCGGGGACTGATGCCGGGGACGGCGTTGACCTCGCCGATGACGTACCCGCCCTCAGCGTCTTCCGGGTCCGCCACGCCTTCCGCCTCGTCCGGGCATTCCGGGGCTTCCGGGTCCCCCGAGGCGAAGAGCAGGTCCACCCCGGCGATGGCCAGTCCGAGCGCCCGGGCCGCCTCGACGGCAAGCGCCTCGGCGCGCGGATAGCGGCCCGCGCAGACCTGCGCGCCGCCGCCCCGGGCCAGGTTGGCCGCGAGGGAACCGTCGGACGAGGTGCGGACCTGGGCCCCGACGGCCTGGCCGTCCACGACGACGACCCGCAGGTCACGGCCGTGCGAGGCGGCCACATACTCCTGGAGGAGCCAGGTCGTATCGGGGGTGAGGCTGCCCGCGACGGCTTTGAGCATGCCCCGGTCCGGGGCGAGGAAGACCTGCTGGCCGCCCTTGCCGCTGCCGGATTTCACCACGCACGGGGTGGGCAGGCCGGGGGTGCGGACGACACCGGTGAGCGGTGCGGTCGCGTAGGTGAGGGAGTCCGGCACGGGCAGCCCGGCGAGGGCCAGATGCTGGAGCTGTTCCAGTTTGCTGCCGCAGCGCCGGTGCGCGGAGGCCGGGTTGACCAGGGTGGCGCCCATGAGTTCCAGGTGCCGCAACAGCGCGATCTCGCGGTTGCCGTCCATGGAGCCGGGGACCTGGCGGACGAGGACGACCTTGGGTGGCGGGACGTCCAGACCGCCCAGGGTCCGCAGGATCAGCCGGCCGTCCTCGACGCCCATGAGCAGTTCGTCGGTGTGCCAGACGGCGCAGCGGGGGCCGTGGATCCGTTCCAGCTCGGCCACCAGCGCGCTGGTGCTCGCGAACAGGGGCACCGGGTGCTCCCGCACCAGCACCCACACCTGGGCCGGTGCCTCGATCGCCTGTCGTGCCCTGGGCGCCATGCGTTCCCCCGTCCTCCCCGCTCCGCGTGAGGGTGCTCGCGGGCGTGCCGTCCGTCCGTGCCGGGGCCACCGCGGCCCCGGCACAGCCTCCCACCGGCACCGGGTCCGCCCGCGCACGGGGTCGTGTTACGCGCGTCGCGGCGGCGCGGGCCCAGGGGCCCCGGGGCTAGGAGGTGCGGTCCGCGAGCTGCTGGTCGTAGAGGCTCGCGGGAAGGACCGGTTTCCCGGGTGAGACGACCTCGCCGTCGCTGTTGTCCAGCAGGGTTCCGGTGCAGCCGAAGGACCAGTTGTGCGCGGTCGGCGGACCCTGGATCCGGTATCCCTCGGTCACGCAGTTGTACGCGGTGCTGTTGGCGTCGGACCAGCCGTGGCCGGAGCCCCTGGTCCCGTTGTTGACGAGCAGGAGCGTGCCGTCGACCCGGAGCTGGTCGTAGAGCGTTCCGCTGCCCCAGCGCTGGTGGCCGCCGGAGTCATAGGTGGTCTGGACGAGTTCGGCGGTGCAGCGGGAGAAGACGTTCGGCCCGGCCTGGCGGCCGTAGGTGGTGAACGCGTGCACCTTGGTCGCGGTGACCCGGCAGTCCTGGACGAGGTTCTGCTGTCCCTGGAGCAGATAGGCGTTGGAACGGGCCGAGCTGTCGGTGGTGACCATGTCGAGCATCTGGGTGCGCAGCACCGAGACGCGGCGGCTCTGCGGGCCGAGCGCGGTCTGTCCCGCGCCGCCGAAGCGGTTGGCGACCACGTTGGAGACCCAGGAGTCCTCGACGGCGTTGAACTCCCACAGGGCCGCGTTGTAGAAGGTGCTGGAGTAGTCGGGGGCGGCGGTCATCGCCCCGCCGTCCGCGCTCAGATTCTCCAGGCCCACCTGGCTGATCCGGGGGAAGGTGTAGCGGTAGACGGTGGCCTGGGTGTACTGCTGCTCCAGCGCGTTGGTGAGGGGGATGTCCAGGGTGATCCGGTTGCCGCTGATGGCGGTGATACGCCGTTCGAAGCGCAGGCTCCAGTCGGGGGTGAAGATCCCCTTCATGCCGATGGCGTCGATCCACGCCTGGGTGGTGGGACGTTCCACGACGACCGCGTCGCCCACGGAGAGCCCGGCGGTGGAGGAGAGGGTGAGCGTGCCGCTGCCCACCGGCACATAGTCGTCGGTGACACGGGCGGGGGTGCCCACGACGCCGTAGGAGGACTTGGCGCCGAAGGTGATGAGCGTGCGGGAGCGGGCGCCGTCGGCGGCGAGGACGGTGGCGCCGCCGGAGCCGCGGATCACCACGCCGGACGCGGTGACGCGGAGGGTGCCGCCGATGCGGTAGCGGCCGGGGCCGAGCCGGACGGCGCCCCGGAAGCCCTGGGCGTCGGGCGGCAGCGCGGAGGCGGTGTCGATGGCCTGCTGGAGCGCCGCCGTGTCGTCCTGCCCGGAGGGGGCGGGCACGGTCACACGGGCGGGGACCGCGGGCAGGGGGACACCGCCGCCCCGGTAGCCCGCGTACGAGTAGTCGGGGACGCGGTTTCCTTGCGCGTCGCGCCCATAGGCCAGCTTGTCTCCGTTCATGCCGAGCCAGTTCACGCGCGGTGCCGCCGTCGTGGACGGGGCGCCCTGCGCCGGGCTCGCGACGGGGGTCAGCGCGAACAGCGCGGCGGTCACGAGGACGGCGGCGCGCCGGGGGCGGAGGAAGGGACGCGGACGCGGGGGTCGTGGGCTGAAGATCAACGGGCATCTCCTCGCAGGTTGGCGGAGCGACCCAAGGAAACGTGTGGGAAAGGCGGCGGGTTCACCGGAGGTGTCGGCTCCCACCGAGATCCGGTCATACGGGAGGGCAACCGGAGGCCGGTCCCAGGAGGAACACCGATCCCTCAGATCATTCCTCGTCGCACCGTCCTCGGTATTCGGGCCACAGACGCCGTCGGCGGGGCTGCGGCATCTGAGCGGCCATTCGTCCGGATTCCGACGGTGGAGACGGGGGGGGACGGCGGGGGCGGCGAGGGCGGCGATACGGGAGGAACGGCGGGGACCGGGCGGGGCGGCGGGGACCGGGCGGGCGGCGATACGGGCGGGCACGGGCGGTGTCGCGGTGCCCGGGGCGCCCCCGGCGCCGGCCGCACCGGGCTCCTCGCCACGCGGGCCGCCGCGCGGGCGCGCCCCGGGTGGACCGTCCTGGCCCCCGGGGCCCGGTGCCCGGCTCCGGGCCCGCCGACACGAACGAGTGCCCCCGGGCGGACGAGGACCGCGGGCAGGGTCCCGGACGCGCGGCGGACGCGGGCAGGACAGGGCGGCGACGGCGCGCGCCTGCCGATCGCGCCAAGCGCACCACCCCGTGCCACCCGGGCGCGCCCTGCCCCAGCCGTATCCGTGCGGTGCCCGTCCGGTCACCGTGTTTCCCCCACACGCTCCCCGGACGGACCGTACGATGCCGGTGCATCGATCAAGAGCTTGCTTGTGCAACGGTCTTATGGGCCCGAAGGAGAGCGGCGCAGCTATGCGTTCCACGTTCCGGCATCTCACCGTCACCGCCGTCGCGGCGGCCACCATGGCAGCGTTTTCCCTGGCCAACACCCCCGCGAGAGCGACGACCGAAGAAAGTGCCGAAGCACCCCCGATAGCAGCGGCCCGCCTCTCCGCACTCGCATCCGCGAACGATTGGTCAGGCGCCTGGGCTGCCGCTCACCAGTACCCGGTGGCGGCCCCTGTGCACCCCTACAACTGGTCCGTCGAGGGGTTCGGCGAGCAGAGCGTGCGGCAGGTCGTCCGGCTCAGCGCCGGGGGAAGACAGCTACGGGTACGGCTGTCGAACCGGTATGGGAAGGCTCCGCTCCGCATCGCGGACGCCACCGTCGCCCGGAGCGGCCGGGGCGCCGCCCTCGGGCCCGGGGGCCTGCGCACCCTGCGCTTCGGGGACGCGCGCGAGGTCACGATCGCGCCCGGCGCCGAGCGGGTCTCGGACTCGTTCCGGCTGCCCGTGCGCCCGCTGACCCGGCTGACGGTCACCCTCTACCTCACCGGCTCCGCAGGGCCCGTCTCCTTCCACGCCGAGGGCCTGACGACGGCGTACCGCGCCGATGGCAACCGGACCCGTGATGTGACCGGACGCCCGTTCCAGGGGCCGACCACGCTCGCCACGTACGCGCTCTCGGACGTGGAGGTCTCCGGCCCGGTCCCGGGCGCCACCAACGCGACAAACGCCGAGAACACCGAGGACGCTGAGGACGCCGAAAACGGCAGGAGCGCGGGGCGGAGCGACAGCCGCCGGAATGCCGCCGAGGGCACCGTCGTCGCCTTCGGGGACTCGATCACCGACGGCTCCGGTTCGACCCCGGACACCGACCGCCGTTATCCGGACCGGCTCGCGGAACTGCTCACCGCCGCCGGGTCCCGGCTCGCGGTGGTCAACACCGGGATCAGCGGCAACCGGCTGCTGTCCGACAACCTCTGCTACGGCGAGAGAGCACTCACCCGCTTCCGGCACGACGTGCTCGCCCGTCCGGGTGTCCGCACGGCCGTCGTCCTGATCGGCATCAATGACATCGGCGCGGCGCGGAGCCCGGACACCGGCTGCGGCGTCACCCCGGAGTCCACCGCCCGGCAGCTCATCGACGGGCACAAGGCCCTGATCCGGGCGGCGAGGGCGCAGGGCGTCACCGTCGTCGGGGCGACGCTGCTCCCGTTCAGGAACGCCCTGTACGGCTACTGGTCCCCGGCGAAGAACGCGCTGCGGAAGGAGGTCAACCACTGGCTCCGGACCAGCGGCGCGTACGACCGTGTCGTCGACCTCGACCGGGTGCTGCGGGACCCCGCCGACCCGGACCGGCTGCTGGCCGCCTATGACGCGGGGGACCACCTCCATCCGAACGACGCGGGCATGGACGCCATCGCCCGCGCGGTGTTCCCGTACCTCTCCCACGGCTGACCGGTCCGGCACGACCCCACGCGCCCGCCCGGCAGCTCCCCGTCCCGTCCGGCTACCCGGTGGGCTCCCCCGGCTCCGGCTCGCCGATCACCACCGTTCCGGCGTGCCGGAAGCCGAGGCGCGCGTAGAGGCGGGCGACGTCGTCGTCCGCGGCGGACAGGACGACGGTCCTGACGCCGTGGGCGCGGGCGTCCGCGACCAGCGCGGCGGTGAGGGCCAGGCCGATGCCCCGGCGGCGGGCCGACGGCAGCGTCCCCACGCCGACGATCTCCGTCGCCGTACCGGCGGGCTGGTGCTGGCCCGCGCACACCGGTGTGCCGTCCTCGGCGACGGCGACGGCGATCCGCACCAGACCGGCGCGCATGCGCTGCTCCATGTGCGCGACCGTGCCGTCGGCCCGCAGCCGCCCGGCCTCGACGGCCAGTTCCGCCCGGTCCGCGCGGGGCGCACCGGGAGCGGGGGCGGTGAACACCAGCCGGGGCACGGCCAGCGCGCCGGGAAGGGCCGGGTCACCGGCCTCCAGGACCCGTATCCGCACTCCGTCCGGAAGCTGCGGTATGACCGTCCTGGGGTCGGCCGCCGGGCCTTCCGCCGTGTCCAGCGTCATCAACGGGTACTCCAGAACGCCGAGTCCGGCCTCCCGCGCGGCGGCCCGCAGCCCCGGGGTGGTCTCGGCGACCCACTCGAAGCGCTCGGGCACCCCCAACTCCCGCTGCCGGGCGCGGACCTGGGCCACATCGGCGGCGGTCGGGGGACGGGACGCGCCCAGGGCGGGGCGCGCGAAGTGGGGCCAGTTCCCGCCGGGCCGCTCGCGGACGAAGAGCGTCAGCGGGCCCCAGTCCTCGGCGCGGGCGGCGGGGCGGGGCACCTCGTCGAAGTAGCGTTCCAATGCGGCGCGGAGGGCGGCCCCGGCGGCGGCCTCCCGGTGATCGACATCTGTCATACAGACATCAAAGCACCCGGGTCTGACAACGCCCCGTTCCCCCGTTCCCCCGCCCCACTGCCGTCCCGCCGTCCGGAGGTCAGGAGGTCAGGAGACGGCCTCGTCGAGGACGGCGGCGAGCGCGGCGGGCTCCGACAGCATCGGCCAGTGCCCGGTGGGCACGTCGAAGCGCCGCCACGGGGGCTTGCCGAGGAAGTCCAGCATCGGCACCCCGGCGTCCAGCAGAGTGGTGAAGTCCCCGCAGGCGACGACGACGCGGTCCACATCGGGACCCGGTTCGACGACCCCGGTGAGACGCTGCTCGTAGGAGGCGAACGGCTGCGGGGTGGCCCGTTCGCGCAGCGTCCGGCGCAGAGCGTCGTCGAGCCCGTCGAGGCTGGTGGAGTCGGCGAGGACGGCGAAGGACGGCAGGGGCAGCCACCGGACCCCGCCGGACTCGGTGACCAGCCGGTGCAGCGGCTCGGCCTCCTGCGGCGACATGAGGTCGAGGAGGCACATTCCTTCGGCGAACGGGGCGCTGTCCACGTAGACGACCCGCCGCAGCCGTCCGCCGATGCGGCCCGCCACGGCGGTGACGGGGGCGGCGGCGTAGCTGTGGGCGACCAGGGTGACCTCGTGCAGGTCGTGCTGCTCGACGAAGTCGGCGATGTCCGCGACATGGGTGTCCAGGCCGGTCCGCGGGGTGGCTTCGGCCGCGCGCTCCGCCAGACCGGTCAGGGTCAGCGGCAGCGCGGTGTGACCGCGTTCCCGCAGGGCACGCGCGGTGTCCTCCCAGGCCCAGGCGCCGAGCCAGGCTCCGGGGACGAGAACGAAAACAGCCATGGGGATCTCCTTGCGTCGAAGTGCTGTGCACAGCGTAGGGGCGGTATAGGTCAGGATCCGGCCGCTATAGGTGGTGGCCGGGGCTTCATAAGCCCGGTGATCTGAGGGAGAGTTGTCGGTCACCCGGTCACGTGGCCAGCCGGTCACGTGGTCTGCGGCGGACGGCCGGGCCCGGCTCGTCGCTGCTCGATGTGGGGGTCTGTCTCATGACGGAGGGGAACGCCCTGCCGCCCGGCCCGCCCGGCCCACCGGGTGCGTCCGGCGCTTCCGGCCCATCCGGTACGTCCAGTACATCTGGTACAGCCGATACGTCCGGTGCCTCCGGTGCGACCGGTGCCTCCGGTGCGGAAGAGCGGACGACCGGAGGCGGACGCGCTCCCGACAGCGGAAGCGGCGGAGCCGGGACCCAGCCGGGACCGGGCGCCGGAGCCGGTCTGGCCGCCGCCCTCCTCGGCGCCCTCGTCACCTCCGTACCCCAGCTCATGGAACAGCTCAGCCCCTGGAGCCGCGCCTTCCTCGCCCTGGTCTCGGCCACGCTGGGCCTGACCGTCTTCGGCGTCGTCCAGGCCCGCCGCGACGCCCGGAGACGGCGGCTGTGGATCACGGTGTCCACCGCGGGCGGAGTGGTGAGCGTCTGCGCGGCGCTCGCGCTCGCGGCGACCGCCCTGCTGAGCACGGTGGAGGCGGCGCCCGTGGCGATCGGTTTCGACGACGAGTTCACCCTGCGGAGCCAGGCGGACGAGGACATCCGGGTCGGGGCGCTGTCCCTGGACGCGGGGTCCTATCTGCTCTCCGCCAAGCTCTCCGTGGACGAGCCGCCGAAGAAGCCGCCGAAGGAGGCGCCGGAAGCGGACGGGGGCGTCCGCATCACCTGCCGCCTCGACGCCGAACGCGACTGGGACATCGTCTCCGTCACCGTGCGCCCCGGCGACAGCACCCCGGTCGCCCTGTCCGTCGCCCACACCTACCGGAAGTCCGGCTGGGCCTTCCTGCACTGCCGTGTGACGTCGGAGCAGCCCCGGACCACCGCTCTGAAACAGGTCAAGATCATCGCACTCCGCGTGGACTCGACCCGGATCACGCAGTTGTCCGACGCGCCCGCTTCAAACATCTGAGCAGCGCGGAGACGGGAACCGTGCCGAAGCCGACGGGGAACGCGCGCGCAGATCGCGCGAAGAATGCGCGAAGAGCGTACGGACCAACGGCGTGGCGCGCGGAATAGCCGCTGGTGCCACGGTAGTTGTGCCCGTCATGACCTTCACTTCTGATCACTCATCGCTGGGCCGTGTCGGCGTCTGGAGCGTCGCGCTGCGGGGGACGGGCGACGGGCAGCCGCTCGCCGCCGAGACCGCGGAGACCGTCGCCGAGCTGGACGAACTCGGGTACGGGACCCTGTGGGTCGGTGGCAGCCCGTCACTGGCCGAAACCGCGCCCGTGGTGGCGGCCGGGCGGCGCATCCGGGTGGCCACCGGAATCCTCAGCATCTGGGAGCACACGGCCGAGAAGGTGGCGGCGGAGGCGGCGCGGATCGAGGAGTCCGCGCCGGGCCGGTTCGTGCTGGGGCTCGGAGTCAGCCATGAACAGCGGACGCCCGGCTACGCCAAGCCGTACTCGGCCATGGTGGCCTATCTCGACGCCCTGGACGCGGCGCCCACCCCCGTCCCGGCGTCCCGGCGGCTCCTGGCGGCGCTCGGGCCGAAGATGCTCCGGCTGGCGGCGGACCGTTCGCTGGGCGCGCACCCGTATCTGGTGACGCCCGAGCACACCGCCGAGACCCGCGCGGCGCTCGGGCCGGGGGCGCTGCTCGCCCCCGATGTGAAGGTGATCATCGAACCGGACCTGGGCCGGGCCCGGGAGATCGCGCGCGCGAACCTCGCGCCGTATCTCCAGTTCACGAACTATCTGCGCAGTTTCACCCGGCTCGGCTTCTCGGACGCCGATGTCGCCGAGGGCGGCAGTGACCGGCTCATCGACGCGCTCTTCGCGCTGGGGGACCTGGAGCGGGTCCGGGACCGGATCTCCGCCTACACGGACGCGGGTGCCGACCATGTCGCGCTGAACGTGTTCTCCGACGCCCCGGCGGGCACCCTGCCGCGCGCGGAGTGGCGGGAGCTGGCGGCGGCGCTGGACCTCGGAGCGGCGGGCACGGCGTCCGCGTAGGAGGCGGCCAGGCTGTACGGGCGGCGCGGGGCCGGAGCGGTCGGCCCGGCGCCGCCCGCACGGCTTCAGGAGGCGGACGCCGAAGCCGCCGCCGGCTTGTGCGCCAGAAGAAACTGATAGCCGAACTCGGGCCGGAGCTGGAGCGGTGAGCGCATCGCGGCGGCGATCGTCCCAGCCTGTTCCCCGTACCGTTCCTCGATCTCCTGGAGGTGGTCGTCGACGGACGCGGCGATCCTGAGCAGCGTCCGGTGGGTGCGGTCGGTGAGGTCGGTCAGCTCATCGACGGTCAGTCCCGCCGCACCGGCCATCGCACGGTAGTCGTCGAAGGTGGGCAGCGGGGCGAGCAACTGGGCGGTGAGGCCCTGGTGGACGCCGTCCGCCAGTTCGGGGGCGATCTCGCCGCGCAGCAGCAGATCCGTCAGCACCAGCCGGCCGCCGGGGCGGAGGACGCGGACGCACTCCCGCAGCGCGCGGGGGCGGTCCAGATGGACGAACACCTCCAGCGCGAACACCGCGTCGAAGGAGGCGTCGGGGTGGGGCAGGTCCATCGCGTCCGCGTACGCGAACCGGGCACGTTCCTGGAGCCCGGCCTCCCCGGCCCGGCGGTTGGCCTCGTGGACCTGTTCGCGGTTGACAGATATGCCGAGCACGTCGGCGCCGGTGAGTTCCGCGAGCCGGAGCCCGGGGACACCGACGCCGCAGCCGACGTCGAGGACCCGTTCGCCGGGGCCGGGCGCCAGTTTGCCGATGAGGAGGCGGGTGAGCCGGTCGGCGGCCTCCTCGTCGCCGCTGTCGTCGTTCTCGTCCTCCCAGTAGCCGAAGTGGAAGTTGTCGCCCCACACCAGGCGCAGCAGCGGGCTCATAACGTCGTAATAAGCGGCGACCTCGTCGGCACTCGGCACTCCAGTGGCGGACACGGGTTTCTCCTTGCGTGGCAGGGGTATAGGGGGCCTGGCTCAGGCCGGGGCCGCCCCGGACTCACCAGGTGATCGGCAGCTCCTGGAAGCCCCCGGCGTGCGTCATCCGCACCTGGAGCGACTCCAGCGGGGCGGCGAGCGCGAGCCGGGGAAAACGGTCGAGCAGCGCGCGGAAGACGGTACGCAGCTCGGCCCGGGCGAGCGGGGCGCCGGTGCAGTAGTGCGCCCCGTGACCGAAGGACATGTGCGGGTTGGCGGTCCGGGTGATGTCGAAGTCCTGCGGCCGGTCGAAACGGTCCGGGTCGAACGCGGCGGCCTGTGCGCAGACGAGAACGACGCTCTCGGCGGGGATGGCCACTCCCCCGACCTCAATGTCCTCGGAGGGGTAGCGCAGGGTGCCGTCGAGCTGGTGCCCCGGCGGGAACATCCGCAGCAGTTCCTCGACGGCCCCGTCCATCAGCTCCGGGGACGAGCGCAGCAGCGCGAGCTGGTCGGGGTGGCGCAGCAGGGCGCAGAGCCCGTACTCCATCTGAACGGTGGTGAAGCCGAGCCCGGCGACGAGGAGGCCGACGGTGAGCCCGAGAATCTCCTCCTCGGCGATGGCTCCGTCGGTCCCGGCGGCGGCCAGGTCGGACAGCAGGTCCTCGGCGGGGTCGCGGCGTTTGCGCGCGAGCTGTTCCGCGACGTACGCGGTGAACTCGCCGTGGGCGCGTTCGGCCGCGCCGGGCGGGAGGAGGGCCGGAGGTATGAGGGCCTGTCCGGTCCAGGCGGAGACACGGTCGTGGTCGCCGTGGGGGATGCCGAGGAGTGCGCACAGCACCATGGAGGGCAGCGTCAGGGTGAGACCGGCGCAGAGGTCGGCGGGCGGGCCCTTCTTCTCCAGCGCGTCGAGCAGCGTGTGGGTGAGCTGTTCGACGACGGGTTCCAGCCCGCCGATCCGGGCCCGGGAGAACGCGGGCCCGACGAGTCGGCGGAGGCGCGCATGCTCCTCGCCCTCGACGGAGGCCAGCCACCCGGGGGCGCTGAGGAAGTAGGGCTGGTTGACGGTGTAGCCGCCGGGCGGCATGCCGTTGGGCCGGAAACGGGGGTCGCCGAGGACGGCCCTGATGTCGTCGTACCGGGTCACCAGCCAGCCGTCGATGCCCAGGGGGAGCCGTACGGGGGTGGGTGGCGCGTCACGGGCGGCGAGCATCCCGGGCGAGGGGTAGATGTGGAGCGGTCGCTCGAAGGGCAGCTCGGGTGCGGGGGGTGACGACGGCGGCGGAGGCTGCGACGGCTTGCTGGGCGGCACGTGTTCTCCCGTCTCCCCGGGGCGGACCGGGTCGTGGCATGGCGCGGGCGGTCTCGTACGGCGGGCAGATAGTAGCCGTCCGCCTCCGCGCGTGCGCGGCGATCCGGCGTCCGACGGCCGGAAAACGGCAAGGGGCCCCGGCCGTCCCGGTGCGGGGGGGGTGTTGGGACGGCCGGGGCCAGGGAGCGCGGATACGGGGTGCGCTCCCTCTTCCCTCCGCCCGGTGAGACGAGTCGGAGGGGGCTCGGAACCGCCTTCCGTTACGCCGGAAGGCGGAGCATTTCAAGATCTTGAGCGACTCCCAGGAGGAACATCCCCACGGATATGGCCCACAGCGAAAGAATCATCACCGTGCCGACGGCGGATATTTTTGCCTTGCGGTCGTGCATGGATTTCGTCAGCCTTCCTCGGGGAGAGGGCCCAGCTCAGCGGGCTCGGGGTCGTCGTTCACGGGAGGTTTCGGCTTCAGTGGGCAGTTGGGCAGGGGGCAGGCACAGGGACCGAAATCGAACGGATTAAATTCCGAACTTCTGTTTGGTCGTCGTGGCACCGTGGGCAATCTCCGTGTGGGGGTGCTGGCGGATCAGGGGTTGCTCATACCTTCTCGGGCGGTGTGTCCGCGATCTAGGAAACGGGCGGACGGGGCCAAGGGGTACCGTGGAGGGAGCAGCAGCCCTTAAACACGTAAAACGCCTCAACGGCCGCCACACGGCATGGAGTTGGCCTTGACGATGCGAGAACCGAACGCATGTCTCACGCGCCTGCACAGCGAAGCCGGCTGGACCTTGCGTCAGTTCGCCCAGGCGGTCAACAAGATCGCCACCGAGCGCGGCACACCGACGCGATATCAGCCGCCCTCCGCACACCAGTGGCTCAACGGGTACATCCCCAGGGAGAACACCCGACCGCTGATCCTGGAGGCACTCGCGCGACGGCTCCACAGAAAGATCACCGCCGCGCAGGCAGGATTTCCTGCCCTCCCTGAAGAAGAGGATTCCACACCCGGGACGGTTGAGGGACTGATTGATTTGGGGACAAGCGATATGGACCCGTCGCGTCGAGGCGTCATGGGGTCGGCGCTCTTCTCGATCGCGCTGACCGTCCCCGATTGGCCGGATGTCGTGGGACGCATGGAGGCCGCGCAGACGGGGAAGGCGCTTCGCATCGGGATGGGCGAGGTGGACATGGTGCTCGCCATGACCGCGAAACTCTCAGACCTGGACGATGAGTTCGGCGGAAGGCACGCCAGGCCGATGGCCGCAGCCTTTCTCGTGAACACCGTGTCACCTTATCTCCGGGCCGACGCCCCGGAGGCAGTACGCAAGGCGATGCTGACCGCCGCAGCGGAACTCTGCTACCTCGCGGGCTATATGGCGGTCGACGAAGGGATGCACGGGCTGGCTCAGCGGTATTACATCAAGGCCCTGGAGCTGGCAGGCGCGGCAGACGACCATCTGACGTACTGCATCACGCTGCGAGGAATGAGCGTTCAATCCGCCGATCTGGGCCACGGACCGACAGCGGCACGCCTCGGCGACTCGGCGGCTGCCGCGTCCCCTCAAGCAGGCCACAGAATGCGGGCGTTCATCGCCGGGCAGCAAGCACATGCCCATGCACAGATCGGCGACCGAAATCGAGCGCTGAGCCTCCTGAGGGAAGCCGAAAAGTCCCTGGAAAAGGCAGAGTCTCAATCCAGGACCATTGGACGTTACGACCCTGCCGCGCTTGCCTACGCCACTGCGCAGGTCCGATATGAGCTGGGCGACGTCAAGGGGTCGGTCGCTTCTCTTGACCTGAGCAATCGCATTCGTCACAGCAAGTACCGAAGGGTGCAGATGAGGTTCCTTTCACTTCTTGCGGAAAGGCAACTCGAAATGGGAAGCCTGGAGCTTGCATGTGAGACCTGGGGGCACGCACTCGATCTCTACCCGAGCGTGCAGTCCGGCCGCTGCGACGAAAAGATGGCGGAAATGAGCAGGCGCATCCGCCCCCATCTCGGAAATCGTTACGCCCGCGCCCTCCACGAGCGCGCCAAGCCACTCATCCCGCCGTCGCGGCTCGTATAACGGACGAAGCCCCGCTCCCTCTGAGCGAGGGGGCGGGGCTTCGTGCTGGCGTCGTGACCCTACTACTCGGCAGGGACCACGGCAGGCGTTGCCATGCCGTTCTCCCACATCGCGCGGAAGGGCACCTCGACACTGCTGATCAGGACACCGGGGAAGTCCTCAAAGAAATCAAGCGCTTCTGTAACAGCGTCCGTCAGAAGCTCAGCCTCGAATAGGCAAGTGAACCTCGTATGCCCAGGGCTTTCCACACGTCCGATACGCCCGTCGTTGAAGCGGTCGAGACCATCACACGTATCCGCCTGCTCCTCTGTCAACTTCTCCTGAAGATGCAGGGTAAAGGACCACTCACGCACAGCGACGGTGGTCCTTGATGAAGTCGTCAATTCGATTTGCCTCTCCTCCGGGACTCCGGCGGGTGCAGTACGCCCGGTTGCTCCACCCAACCCAGCGGGGGCGCAGCGTCACGATCTTGAAGAGACCGTCTACAGCGGAGGCGGCGCGGGAACGACAGCGGGCGTCGCCATGCCGTTCACGTCCAGCGCGACCCAATCCAATTCCACACTCTTGACGAGGACACCAGGGAAGTCCTCAAAGAGGCCGAGTGCTTCCGCAATAGCGTCGGTCAGGACCTCCGCCGCGAACAAGCAACTGAACTCCGTGTGGCCAGGGCTTTCCACACGACTGATGCGACCGTCAGTGAAGCGATCGAGGCCATCGATCGTATCGGCCTGCTCCTCCGTCAACTTCTCCTGAAGATGCAGAACGAAGTGCCACTTACGAGTGGCCACGATGCCTGTTGGTGAAGTTGTCAATCTTGTTCCCCTCGTCTCCTGCGCTCTGGGGCGTGCAGTACACCACATGATTCTTGTTGCACGGGCAACAAATGACGAATCCCCAGCGGTGTTTGCCCTTGTCCCGCGTTACTTTGAGGCCAGCTGCCTCGGCCCTCTTGAGAGCTGATTCAATATCCTTCTTCTGATGACGATCACCGCGTGCCATGGTCCTACAACTACTCCCGACACCACGCCCCGAACGACCCTTCAGCCGCCGATCCACCCAATCGAGCGAAGCGCAGCGTCACGATGTTGAAGAGACCGTCTACAGCGGAGGTGGCGCGGGGACGACAGCGGGCGTCGCCATGCCGTTCTCCCACATCGCTTGGGAAGGCACCTCGACACTTCTGATCAGAACGCCGGGAAAATCTTCGAAGAGGCCGAGTGCTTCCGCGATAGCGTCGGTCAGGAGGCGAGCCCCGAACAGACAACTGAACTCTGTGTCTTCAAGGCCTTCCACACGGCTGATGCGCCCATCGGTGAAGCGGTCGAGACCATCGATCGTATCCGCCTGCTCCTCTGTCAGCTTCTCCTGAAGATGCAGAGTGAAGTACCACTTACGCACATTCGCGGTGGTCGTCGATGATGTGGACAATCTTCCACGCGCCTCTCGTCCGGCGTCTCCGGGGGTGCAGTACACCACACGCATCCCGCCCGGAGCGCCACGCCAAGGCGTCAGATTGACTCGTCGAGCCGTTCCCGTTCGAACATCCATGTACCGCCCGTCTTACGGAATTCGAAGCTGTGGGACGAGACCGAGGACGTGTCCTCCTCAGTGCCCTCCATGGCGCTGTCCTCCCAGGTGTACTCCGTCGTCTGGGAGAGGTCGACCCGGGCGAAGCCCTCGGCGGCGAGGTCCACGTCGACGGCGAAGAGCGTGACCTCGGCACTGCGCGGGGCACCGTTCTTGGACTCGGCGGCGGTGCGGGCAGCGGCGCGTTGCTGGACGATTTGCAGGGCCGCCTTCTCGACGGCGCTGCGGTCCTCGGACTCCCGGTACTCCCGTACGCCGACGTAGCCGGCGTACGGGGCGGCCAGCGCGAGCAGGAGCGCTCCGATGCCGACGCGGGCCGAGATCTTGACTCTTCTGTCCCCCATGAAAATTTCTCCCCCTCTAGCTCAATATCCTCCGAAGGATAGAAGAAAGCGCAGGTCAGTGGGGGTCTGAATCAAGACAGTGGCAGTGATCAAGATGAGCCTCGCCCCCGGACAGAGGGGCGAGGCTCATCCATTCACGCCACCGTCACGTCAGCACGGGTTCCTTCACCCGCACGGGCGGCTCGTCGGGAGACGTGTGGCGGGTGGCCCAGTTCTCCAGGGCGACGCGGCAGGCGTGGTCGACGTGGTGGAGGCGGGTGAGGTCGAGTTCGACCGGGTGGCCCGGGGGGAGGGCTTCCAAGCTCTCCAGGATCTTGGGGAGCCTCAGGAATGTGGCGTTGCCGCTGAGCTGGACCCGGATCGGGGCCTGGGCGCCGGGCTGGTCGTCCTCACCGGGTGCGGGGCCCAGGACGCGCAGCTTCACCGCCGACGCCTCCCATGCGGTCTTGACGACCGACAGGGCGAGTCCGATGAGGACGCCTTCGAACATGTTGACCGCGACGATCGACACCGCCGTGACGACAAGGATCAGCGCCTCACCCCGGTGTTCCCGCCACAGCGGCACGAATTGTCGCAGGGGCAGGAGTTTCCAGCCGGCGTGGACGAGGATGCCCGCGAGGGCGGGCAGCGGGATCAGCGCCAGGGCGCCGGGCAGGGCGGCGGCGAAGAGGAGCAGCCATACGCCGTGGAGGACGCGGGAGGCGCGGGTTTTGGCGCCCGCCTGGACGTTGGCGGAGCTGCGGACGATGACGGCGGTCATGGGCAGGGCGCCGAGGAGGCCGCAGACGGTGTTGCCGGCGCCCTGGGCCATGAGTTCCTGGTCGTAGCGGGTGCGCGGGCCGTCGTGGAGGCGGTCGACGGCGGCGGCGGAGAACAGGCTCTCGGCGGAGGCGATCAGGGTGAAGGCGAGCACGGTCCCGATGACCCCGACGCTCAGCAGCCCGCCGAACGCGTCGGCGCCCGGCACCTGGACCGCGTCCAGCAGCCCCTGGACCTCCACCGTCGCCACCGGCAGGGAGAAGAGGGACGAGACCGCCGTCGCCAGCACTACCGCCCCGAGCGCGGCGGGCACCGCGCGGACCCGGCGCGGCAGCCACTTCCACCCCACCAGTACCAGCACGGTTCCCACGCCGATCGCCAGCGACGCCAGGGCCTCCGTACCCGCGAAGGCGTCGAAGGCGGCCTGCGGCAGCCCCATGAGCTTGTCCAGGCCGGAGGCGGGGGCCTGTTGGCCGGACAGTGCGTAGAGCTGTCCGGCGATGATGACGAGTCCGATGCCCGCGAGCATGCCCTCCACGACCGCGACGGAGATCGCGCGGAACCAGCGGCCCAGCCGCAGGGCGCCCATGAGCAGCTGGAGCAGCCCGGCCGCGAGGACGATCACCCCGAGCATCGGCAGCCCGTGCGCCTGCACCGCCTCGAAGACCAGGACCGTCAGCCCGGCGGCGGGACCGGAGACCTGGAGCGTGGAACCCGGCAGCAGCCCCGTGACCAGACCACCCACGATCCCCGTGATCAGACCCAGCTCCGCCGGAACACCCGACGCGACCGCGACCCCCACACACAACGGCAGCGCCACCAGAAACACCACCAACGAGGCCCCGACATCCTCACGCGGCACCGCCAACCGCCCCCACGCCCTCCCGGAAGAACGGGGTGCGGACTCCGAGGGACGGGGTGCCGACTGCGGGTCTTTCACGCCGCTGCTCACAGCGCCTCGAACATGTCGCTGCCGCCCTGGTGGGCGAGCACGGTTCCGGTGTGGACCTCGTAGTACCAGCCGTGCAGCCGCACCTCGTGCCGTTCGACGCACGGGTACGAGCGCAGCCGCAGCACCTGCGTCAGGACGTGGTGGTGCACGGCGCGTTCCACGGCCGGGTCGTCGGCGTCGGCGCGGTCCCCGGCGGCGGGCCCGCCGGGCTCACCGGCCGCGTGGGCCAGCCAGTCCCGTACGGCGGGCACGGCCGTCAGGTCGTCCCCGCGCACCAGCGCACCCACCGCGCCGCAGTGGGAATGGCCGCAGACGACGATGTCGCGGATGCCCAGCACGTCGATCGCGTACTCGATGGTCGCGGCCTCGGACGAGGGGTGGCCTGGGGTGTACGGGGGAACGATGTTGCCCGCCGTCCGCAGCTCGAACAGCTCGCCGGGACGGGCTCCGGTGATCAGTGAGGGGATCACCCGGGAGTCGGAGCAGGTGATGAAGAGGGCCTGCGGGGCCTGGCCCCGCGCGAGGGCGGCCAGCTTGCCGGAACGGTCGGCCGAGCGGCCGAAGGAGCGGGCGTGATCGATGAAGGTCTGCACGTCGGTTCCTCCTGGCGCGCCCCGTGATCAAGGGCGCGTCGTGCTGTCTGTGGGGGGTGGCGGCGGGACGTGTCAGCGCGGAGAAGCACTCCGCACCGCTCGTCCGGGCCCGCTCAGCAGCGGAAGACCTGGAGCCGCGCGACTCTGGGCCCGGCGCGGGCGGGTACGGCGTCGGCGGCGAGCAGCGCCGACCGTACGAGCGCGCACGCGTGGGGGACGCACACCGGGACCGGGGCTTCGGCCCGGGGCGTCCGCTCCTTGGAACGGGAGCGCTCGGGGACACGGTGGCGCGGCGACTCCTCCTTCAGCCGCTCCGCCTCGGCACAGCTTGTCGCCTCGGAGGCCGCGCGCGGCCCGGTGGCGGCGTGTGCGGGTGCCAACAGACCGGAGACGGCCAGCAGCAGTGCGGCGAGCACCGTCACCCAGGGGTGCACGCGCTGTCCCAAGGCCCTCCTGCTCCCTTGGGACATGCGGACTCCTTCAGATCTGGACCGGAACGGGCGCGGTCGCGCCAGGTCGTTGATCAAACCGTAACCAGATCACTTGTTTGCAAGGTGAACGGCTTGTGGTCGCTCGATGAAGCTGCCCTGGTCGTCCGGTGAGAGCTTCGACGACCTGCCACCTCCTGCTACCTCCTGCCCTCTCCTGCCACGTCATGCGGCGGCCTGCCACCTCCTGCGGCGACCTGCCATGGACTGACCTGACCTGTCCAGACCTGTGGCAGCTTGCGCGCGGAAGCGGTCCCCATGTGGGACTGTGACGCGTGTGGACGGACAACAAGATGCACGGCGACCACAGGAACAACAGTCACCGCAAGGGCCACAGGGGCAGCGAACGGAACGGCACCGCCGGGCGCGGGACAGCCGGACCCGGGTGACGGTCCTGGTGGCACTCGGCGCGAACCTGGTGATCGCCGCCGCCAAGACGGCCGCCGGGCTGCTGGCCTCGTCCCCGGCGCTGCTGTCCGAGGCCGCGCACTCGGTCGCGGACAGCCTGAACGAGGTGTTCCTCCTCATCGCCCTGCGCCGCAGCAGACGGCCCGCCGATGCACAGCACCCGTTCGGCTACGGCAAGGAGCGGTACTTCTGGGCGCTGCTCGCCGCCGTGGGCATCTTTGTGATGGGCGGCTGTTTCTCCGTCTACCAGGGGCTGCACGCGCTGGGCTCGTCCCACCAGGAGTCCCACGAGGGGTACATCGCCGGGATCGTGGTGCTCGCGCTCTCGTTGCTGATCGAGAGCGCGTCCCTGTTCCGCGCCCTGCACCAGGCCCACCGGCAGCGCGGGGCGGTACGGGACCCGGCGCTGCGGACGGTGATCGCGGAGGACTCGACCGCCGTCCTCGGTGTGCTGCTCGCGCTGGCGGGGATCGTGCTGCACCTGGTCACCGGGCAGGTGGCCTGGGAGGCCGCCGCCTCCGTGGCCATCGGGCTGCTGCTCGTGTACGTGGCCTACCGGCTCGCCCGCGAGGCCCGTGAACGGCTGATCGGGGAGGCCGTGGACCCCGAGCTGAGCGAGCGCATCAGGGCCTTCCTGCTCTCCCAGGACGAGATCGACTCGGTCGCCTCCCTGCTCACGATGCGGCTCGGCCTGGACTCGGTGCTGGTGGCCGCCCGGATCGACCTGGCGCCCGGCATCGACAGCGAGGACGTCGAGCTGGCCTGCGTACGGATCAAGGAACGGATCACCGAGCAGTGGGCCCAGGCCGATCAGGTCTTCCTCGACATCACCGAGGCCCCGCGCCGGGAGTGAGCGTCAACCGACGGCGAGCGGGCCCGACATCCGCTTCGGGGCCGGGGCCGGGGGCGGGCCCGACATCCGGTTCGGAGCCGGGGCCGGGAAGGCGGTGACCGGGAGGACCACGGCCGGGGCGGCGGTGGCCACCGACACCACGGCCGCCCGGCGGCGGTCCGTCCACTCCAGCAGCCGCGGACCGCCCCTCCCCTCCTCGCCCTCCTCCTCGCCATCGGACGCTCCCGCCTTGAACAGGGCCTCTCTGCGGACCCACAGTCTCAGCAGCGCCGCTCCGGGGTCCGGGGCGGCGGTGGCCGCCCGCAGTCCGGCCGACGGAAGCAGCCGTTCCAGCACCGGCAGGGGGCCGGGTCTGCGGCTCGCGGGCTCGACGTCGATGCCGACCGCGCCCGGTCCGACGGCCGCCGCGGCCAGCCCGTCGGCGTGGCTCAGGCTGACACCGACGCCGGACCGGCCGCGCAGATACGGGCGGCCGTGCCCGTGCCGGTCGCACTCGGCGCAGTACTGGGCCAGCTCCCGCGTGAGCGCCGACAGGGGCAGTCCGGTGGACCGGGCGGCGCACAGCCGCAGCAGCAGCCGGGCCGCGAGCACGTCGTCCCGGCGGCTCGGCACCCGTATCCGGGCCAGCCGTCGCAGTTCCCAGGGCGCGAGCAGGCGCTCGTCCAGCCCCGGACGGTCCAGGACTTCCGCGGTCGTCGCCACGGAAACCACGGAAACCACGGAGACCACCGGGTCCACCAGGTCCACCAGGTCCACCAGGTCCACCAGGTCCACCAGGTCCACCGAAATCGCTGAGACTGCCGAGACTGCTGAAACCACCGTGGCGGCCGGGGCTACGGTCCCCCGGCCGTCACCGATCACGGACACGGCCCCGGACACCGGAACAGACACGGACACGGACGCGGACGCAGGTGCAGACGCGGACGGACGCTCACCCCGCTGCCGCGGCCGAAGCGGCGGCGGCCGATCCGGAGCCGTCCAGGAAACGTTCCCGCACCCGGCGAAGGGTCCGGAAGTCGTCGATGGTGACGTCCTGGAGGTCGATGTTCGTGCCGGAGATGTCCTCCAGCAGATCGATGAACTCCAGGAAGTCCATGGAGTCGATGAGACGGGCCTCGATGAGGTCCTCGTCCACGTCGACCGGACCGTCGAGGCCGGGGTTCTTCTCGTGGAGCCACGCGGCGATACGTTCCATGGGTGGTTCGCTCCTTACTGTGACACGGTGGCGCGGTGGCGCTCGTACAAGTGGTGCGGGCGGTGCGGGTGTTGCCAGTGGTACTGGGCGGTACGAGAGGCGCAGATCTATGCGAAAGCGAAGAGTACGCGCTCAGGCCCGCGCGGCGCGGAGGCGGTCGAGCGCCCGCTCGGGGGTGCCGTGCGCGAGGATCATCGCGTGCACCCAGCGCTCGACGCCGAAGGCGACACAGGCGCTGTAGGCCGGGCCGTGCGAGCCCGCGCGGATCTCCAGCCGCTCACCGAAGAAGTTGCGGTGCCGGTTGACGGAGGCGATGGCCGTGCCGTCGGGGGCGCTGAACTCGTGCTTGACGGGGTCCAGGGCCATCAGCCGGGCCCGTGAGCCGCCCTTGTCGTAGAACGGGTCGTCGGCGGCGGCCCGGGTCAGGGTCAGCCCCAGCCGTCCGGCCAGCTCCTGGATGAACTCCGCGCCCCGGTCCAGGTGTTCGGCCGCGCCGTCCTTCGTCCCGAGGTACAGCACCTCGCGCATGTGGAATCCCCACAGCCGGCGCAGCCCCTCATAGTGCGTCTCGTTGCGGAAGCAACGACCGGCGGCGGAAAGCCGCAGTCCGTTGTCGCCGACGTCCCGGCCCTCCAGGGAGAGCAGCAGTCCGTAGCAGGTCGCGGAGGGCAGCAGATGGCCGGTCGGGCGCAGCGGCAGTTCGCCCGGCGCGTCCCCGGCGGCGAGGCCGTCGAACGCCTCCGGCGCGAAGCGCGCGGCGGAGACCCCGAGGTGGGGGAAGTTGCGGAAGTAGTCAAGACGCGCGAGTCCTTCCGCGGGGAGCAGCGGGGGGCCCACGACCTCGGGGGCCGCGAGCCGTGCCGCGAGTCCGGTGATCAGGTTGTCCAGACCGTGGAGCAGTGCGGTTTGGACCGGGTCCAGGGCGACGAGGCCGGCACCGGGGTTCTTCAGACCGCCGTCCGGGAGGGCCGTGACGGTGCTGGTGTTACTCATGGAAAACCGTTCCTTCTCGGCGTGAGCGAGCAGTCGAGCAGTCGAGCGATCGGGCAGTCGAGCGTTCGAGATGTCGGGCTGTCGGCTGTCGGCTGTCGGGCTGTCGGACTGCTTGGGCAGCCGACGTCTCGACGTGGGCGAGCGATCGAGCCCATCAAGGGTCGAGCAGAGCACGCGGTCGAAACCGGGCACGCGGTCGAGCTCGTCAACGGGGATCGAACACGTCTGGGGCGGGTGGTGCGTCGTCGGTACGTGGGCGCGGGTCGACGGAATCCACGGAGTCCACGGGATCGACGGATCGCGTGGTGCCGTGAGGGACGCGCGGCGCCGTGGGGGACGCGGAACGCGAGGATCAGCCCTGGACCGGTGGGGCCGGACAGGGCGAGAACCGGACGGGGCAGAACCGTGGCGGAGCTGGGTACAAGGACGGGTACACGCGGAAAAGCGCAGGACGAGCATGGTCAGGACCGGCTGATGCCCCATCAGCATCCGGTGTCGCAGTGGGACATTAGGCCAGCCAAACCACTGATGTCCAGACCACTGGGAGCGCGTCGGCGGGGCGAGCCGGAAAGGGCTTTCGGAGACGGAGGCCGCCCCGATCCACATGTCGACACAGCACTTGACAGCGCTTGTGGTCTGGACCAATTCTGCTGGGCAACGTGGCTCCAGCACCTCGCCACGGCGTCGCCAACCATCATGCCGTCCGCCTCCGCGCCCCACCAGGGGCCGATCCGTGCTGCCCGCCCATCGCCGAGGAGAAGAGCGTGTCTTCGACATGCTCCGGGCCCTCTCCCACCGCGCACCGCGCTCCCGACTGCCGCCGTCCTGGAGGGATCTCATGACCGCTTCCGCATCCGCCGCCCCGGGCCGCCGCCGCCCCTATCTGCACCGGGCGGCCTCCGAACGCCCCTACTTCAGCGCCGACGGCGAGTCCTATCTCGCCCAGACCACCCTGCGGGAACTGGAGAAGTCCCGTCCGCTGCGGGTGCTGTCCGATGAGGACTTCGCGCACTGGCAGACCTACGGCTATGTCATCGTCCGGGAGGCGATCCCCGCCGGGGCCGCGCGCCGACTGCTCGACTTCACCTGGGAGTTCCAGGGGCTCGACCCCGACCGTCCGGAGAGCTGGTACGAGGACCGCCCGTTCCGCTCCGAGCTGGACCAGCAGCTCCACGTCTACGGTTTCGTGGAGGCGTACCACCACCAGCTCCTGTGGGACAGCCGCCAGGCCCAGCGGGTGTACGACGCGTTCGTCGACGTCTGGGACTGCGAGGAGCTGTGGGTCACCCTCGACCGGCTCAACCTCAACCCGCCCAATGTCCGCAACCGTGACCGTTCGCTCATCTCGCCCACGGACCGCGGCTTCGACATCGAGCTGCACTGGGACATCGACACCACGCTCGGCGTCCCGCCGCAGCGGGTGCAGGGCATCATCGCGCTCAACGACACCAGCCCCGAGACGGGCGGCTTCCAGTGCTGCCCGGAGCTGTTCCGGCAGTTCGAGGAGTGGAAGACGGTCCAGCCCGCTGGCCGCGACCCGCTGCGCCCCGCCATCGACCGGGCCGAACTCCCCGTCGTCCGGCCCGATCTGCACCCCGGCGACCTGCTGATCTGGAACGGGCTGCTCGCCCACGGCGTCGCGCGCAACCGCTCCGAGAACGGGGTACGGGCGGTGCAGTACCTGTCGATGATGCCCGCGTTGGAGGAGCACGCGCGACTGCGTCAGTCGCGGGTGGACTCCTGGCGGCATCTGCGCACCCCGCGCTGGAACCGCACCCTGGTCGGCGACCCGGTGCTGCACGAGTCCAAGCGCTACCCGACGGCCGCGCTCAGCGGACTCGGCAGCAGGCTGCTGGGGCTCGCCTCCTGGAACGAACCCGATGAATCCGATGAAAGCACCCCGGCGGCGGCCACCCCGGGCGAGGAGCGGAGCGGGGAGCAGCCGTCGTGCGCCGTGTCTGCCTGACCCTCCCCACCAACCGGGCCTGCGCCGCGACCATCGCGGCGGTCGGTGAGGAGGCCGCCCACGGCGCCCGCCACTTCGGCGCCGAGGTGCGGCTGCTGATCCTGGACTCGTCCGACGGGGCGGCGCACGAGGAGCACCGGGCGGCGGTACGGGCCCTGCCCCCGGTGCCCGGTGTGGTCGTCCACCATCTCGACGAGGCCCGGCAGCGGGCCTTCCTCCGGGAGGTCGTCACCCGCTCCGGTGTCGCCGCGCCGGAACGGGTCCTCGGACTGATGCTGCCGTCCGGTGTCTCCTACGGCGCCTGCACCAACCGGGCGTTCCTGATCGCGGAGGCCCTGGGCTGCTCCTCGGTGCACCGCCGGGACTCCGACAGCCGCTACCAGTACCGGGACGGCGCGCCGGTGCTGCCCCTGCACCAGGAGCTGACGGCCCTCGGCCGACGGGCCGCCGACGTGACCGGGCTGGTGACCCGCAGCAGGCTCGACCCCGCCTGCGCGGACCGGGCGGTGGCGCTGGTCGGCGGCTCGTTCGTGGGCGAGATGTCGGTGGACGTCGCGGAGATCCACGCACTCGACCCGGGCATCTACCGGGAGGTCGTCGGTCTCTCGATCCCCGACGGCATCCCGGAGATCTGGCGCGGGAACCTGATCAAGGAGTCCTTCCGGGGCGCGGGCACCGCCCCGTTCACCGGCGACGTCACCACCCTCACCCGGGTCAGCCCCACCCGTGTGGACATGTGCAACATCGGCCTGGGCCGCGAGGTCTACGGCCGTGTCCCGCTGCCGCCCGCCACCGACACCATCGGCAGCGACTACTTCCTCGTCCACGCGGTCCACGACGCCCGGCTGCCGGGCGTCCTGCACAACCGCCATATCGTCAACTATCACACCGGCGAACGCCGTTCGGACGCGGGATTCCTCGCCTACCAGCTCAGATTCGCGAAATTCCTGCTGGCCACGCCCTATCTGAACAGCGTGTACGAGCGCATGACGGCCGCCGGTGACGCGCTGCTCGACGACGAGGGGCGCATCCGCTCGTCCGCTGTCGCCGGATTCGTCCGGGACAGCACCGGTCTCGACCCGGCGGTGAACGCCGAGCGGCTCGACGTCCTCGACCGCTGTTACCGCAAGCTGGACGGCCGTTGGACGGCGGTCGCGGACGCCCTGGCCGAGCGCCGCGAGAAATTTCTCGCGGAAGCACGGAACGACATGGCGGACTTCGCCCTCTTGATCGACGCCTGGGAACCGCTCACCCGGGCAGCGCCCGCCGTCGCATCCGTCCTCGTCCCGTGAGTCACACCGCCGTTTTCCTCCCCCACCGCTCCACGAAGACCGCGAAAGGCGTCACATGCCCCACTCCCCACACCGCGTGCCCCCGCTCCGGGCGGTGCCGGTCTCATGGCGGTGACCGAAGTGAGCGAAGTATCTCAAGTGCCCGAAGTATCTGAAGTAGCTGAAGTAGCTGAAGTATCCGAGGTGCCCGAGGTGCATGACGTACCCGAGGTGCATGACGTACCTGAGGCGCCCGAGGTGGCTGAGGTACCCGAGGTGGCCGAACGGTCATCCGTGCGGCCGAGGCCGACGGCCATCCGCACCGTCACCGTCGCCTACACGGGCGGCGAGGCCCGCCGGGGCCCCGTCACCATGGGGCAGGCCAACATGATCCGCTGCATCCTGCGGGACGAGCCCACCCACATCAACATCCACGACGTCTGGCCGGTACCGGCCGGGACCCGGGTGGAGGCCGCGGTCGACGCGCTGCGCGCGCTGGCCGTCCGGCACGAGGCGCTGCGGACCACGTTCCCCGGTCCGGCGGGCGCGGTGCCGCGCGAGCAGACGGTGGCGACCGGGGGCGAGTTCACCGTCACCGTCCTCAACCACGACGCCCTCCCCGACGATGCCGCCGCCTACGCCGAATCGGTGGCGCGGCACTCCCGCGCGGGCCGGTTCCGGCTGGACCGGGACTTCCCGCTGCGGATCTCGCTCATCGCCCTGGACGGGATGCCCCTCTTCGTCGCGCTGGCGTCCAGCCACGCCGTGACGGACGGGAGCGCGCTCGCCGTCCTCCGGGAGGAGTGGACCACCCTGCTGGCCGAGGGGACGCTGCCGCCCCTGGACATGCTCACGCCGCTCGACCTCGCCGCCGAGGAGACGTCCCCGGCGGGGCTGCGGAAGTCCGACGCGTCCCTGAGGCACTGGGAACGCATCCTCCGCACCGGCCCTCAGGCGATGTTCGCGGAGCCCGGCGCCGAAGGCACCGACACCCGGCAGCCGGGGCTCGTCCTGCGCTCCCGGCGGGGGGCCCGCGCGCTGGCGCTCGTGGCGCGGCGGACGGGCGCGCTGCCGTCGACGGTCCTGCTGACGGCGTGGTGCACGCTGGTCGCGCACCGCACCGGACAGCCCTCCTGCGTCGCCGCCGTCCCGACGTCCAACCGCTTCCTGCCCCAGATGTCCCGTTCGGTGAACACCCTCTCCCAGGACGCGCTGCTCCTGCTGGACGTCCGCGAGGACTCCTTCGACGCACTTCTGCGCAAGGCGTGGGGCGCCGCGCTCAACGCCTACCGGCACAGCCGGTTCGACTCCCTCGCCCTGTGGGACATGATCGGGCGGACGACATGGGAGCGCGGCAGCGCCTTCGCGCGCGATGTCGTCTTCAACGATGTGAGCCTGCTGCCGTCGACGCTCGCCTCCGCGACCACGGACGAGACCGAGGACCCTGAACTGGAAGTGGGCCCGGGGCCGGAGCAGGTGCTGCCGACCCGGCTGCTGACCTTCGTGTACCGGACCGAGCCGACGCTCCACCTCGGGGTGTGGGCCGACCCGGCGCTGCTCCCCCGGAGCGAGGCGGAGGCTTTCCTCACCGGGCTGGTCCGGCTGCTGGAGGCGGCAGGCGCGGCGGATGTGCCGCTCGCGGCGCTGACCGAGGTCACGGGGGTCCGGCCGGTGGAACGCGGTTCGGACTGGGCACGGGTGGACGGCTGCTGGGTCTCGCCGCGGGGTGTCGCCGACGCGCTGAGCACGGCGCTCGGGGGCCGACCGGCGCATGTCGCCCTGGACGCCCCGGGCACGGAGGCCGGGGGGCTCACCGCGTACATCGCCGCCGGTGGCTCCCCGTTGACACCGGAACAGGCCCACGCCGCCCTGATGGACATGCTCCCGGGCCGCCCCGGGCTGCTGGCCCCGCGCCGGTATGTGATCGTCCAGGACCCGCCCCCGGAGCAGGAACAGGAACAGGATCGGGAACGGGAACAGGAATCGGGACGGGGGCAGAGGAGCGAGGACGGCGGCTGGGCCGGGCAGCCGGTCCTCAGCGAAGGAGACGGCCGGGAACGGAAGCCGGAATCCGGAACGGGAACGGAAGCGGAAGCCGGAACCGAAGCAGGAGCAGGAGCAGGAACGGGAACGGCAGCGGGCTCAGGCGCGGCGGGAACGGCGGATCTGGCATGACCATCGACGACGTAACGGTTCAGCAGAAGCCGGACCCGCTCCCCAGCCCCTGGCGCTCGCGCCACTTCCGTCTCTTCTTCACCGCCCGCAGCACCTCGCTGCTCGCCGACGGCATGCTCATGGTGTCGCTCACGACCGCCGTCCTCGGCGCGGGCCATGGAGCGGGCGGCGTGGGCTACGCGCTCGCCGCGTGGATGACACCGATCGCGCTGCTGGTCCTCTTCGGCGGGGTGCTGGCCGACCGCTTCACCCCCCAGGTGATGATGATCGGCGCCGACGGGGTACGGATGCTGGCCATGATCGCGATGGCGGCACTGCTCGCGGGTGACGGCCGGGCGGCGCTGTGGCAGATCATGGCCCTGATGGCGGTCAGCGGCGCGGCGACCGCGATGTTCCAGCCCGGCCTGGCCAGCATGGTCCCCCAGGTCGCCGAGGACATCCAGCGGGCCAACGCGCTGCTGCGCATCTCCGAGGCGATGAGCGCCCTGATCGGTCCCGGGCTCGCCGGGCTCCTCGTCGCGTACGGGGATGTCGCGAGCTCGTATGTGGTCATCGCGGCGGCCTACGCGCTCAGCGCACTGGGTCTTGCCCCACTGTGCAAACTCCGTACCACACGGGACGAGAGCGACGACCCCATCCTGCGCAGACTGGTCACCGGATGGCACGAGTTCCGGTCCCGCCCCTGGCTGTGGGGGGTCATCGCGATCTGGAGCATGTACGGGCTCTTCGTCTTCGGCCCGTCCCTGCCACTGGGCGCGGCGCTGCTCAGCGAGCAGCACGGCGCCGACGGCTATGGCTGGATCGCCTCCGCCGACGGCGCCGGCACGATCGTCGGCGGCCTCCTCGGCATGCGGGTCCGCCCCCGCCGTCCCCTGGTCGCGGGGGCCTGCGCGATGTTCTTCTTCGCCCTCAACCCGCTGGCTCCCGCGCTGGGTTGGTCCTTCACGGCGACGGCGTTCGTCCATGTCCTCGCGGGCTGCGGCTTCGCGTTCTGGGGAGTGATGTGGGCGACCAGCGTCCAGTCCCACATCCCGCTCGCCGTCCTGAGCCGGGTCTACGCCTATGACGTCGCGGGCTCCATCATGGTCATCCCCCTCGGCCGCGCCCTCTCCGGCCCGGCGGCCGAGTCCGTCGGCGCGGACGATGTGCTCCTCTTCTCGTCCGTCATGTCGGTCGTCTGTATCGCGGCCATGCTCTGCGTTCCCGCCATCCGCAACCTGGGCCGGGAGCCGCAGCCGGTCGGCGGAGTCGACGGGACGAGCGACCGGAACGAAGGGAGTGACGGGGCCGAGGGGAACGGCGCTGACGGCGGGGGTCGTTGACGGCCGGGCGGCGGTGCCGGGGCGGGCTCTCCCGGGTGCGCTTGACTTCAAGTGAACTTGAAGTTGCATGGTTGATCCATGACGCAGACGACAGCGAACAGCCACCCCGTCGGAGCCCGCCCTGAAGCCGGAGCCGAAGCCGAAGCCGAGGTCGGAGCCGGAAGCAGGGCCGGAACCGCCGGCCCCACCGCCACAGGCTTCGGCGATCTCGACCGGCTGATGTCCCTGATGACCGGGGACGAGAAGCACGGACCGGCCGCCACCTCGACACTCGACGCGCTGTGGGTGCTCTACGACCGGGTGCTGCGGGTGTCCCCCGCCACCGCGGACGCCCCGGAACGGGATCGGTTCCTGCTCTCCAAGGGCCATGGCCCGATGGCCTATTACGCCGTCCTGGCCGCCAAGGGCTTCGTCTCCGAGGAGTCACTGTCCGGTTTCGGCAGCTATGACTCACCGCTCGGTCACCACCCGGACCGGGTGCTGGTGCCCGGGGCGGAGATCGGCAGCGGGTCGCTCGGACACGGGCTGCCGCTCGGCGTGGGCACGGCGCTCGGACTGCGGGCGCAGGGGCGGACCGAGCCGCGGGTGTGGGTACTGATCGGGGACGCGGAGCTGGACGAGGGCAGCAATCACGAGGCCATCGCGTACGCGGGCCCCGCGGGGCTGGAGGCGCTGCACACCCTCGTCATCGACAACGGCTCCGCCACCCATGGCTGGCCGGGCGGGATCGCCTCCCGTTTCGCGTCGGCGGGCTGGTCGGCGGTGACCGTCGACGGGCGGGACCACGAGGCACTGTACGCGGCGTACACCCTGCCGCACCCCGGGCGTCCGCACGCGGTGATCGCCCGGGTGGAGTCCAAGGCCGACCACGGTGAGCCGAAGATCGCCTGACCGCCTCCCGTTCCGCTTCCGCACCGCCCGTACCGACCCATCGACTCATTCAAGGGGAACACCGCGATGGACACCATGCGCGAACGTTTCATCTCCACCACGTCCCGGCTGCTCGACGATGACCCGCGGCTGGCCGTCGTTCTCGCGGACATCAGCGCCGACGGCTTCGCACCCGCCCGGGAGGCCCACCCGGACCGGGTGATCAATGTGGGCATCCGCGAACAACTGCTGATCGGCGTCGGCGGAGGGCTGGCACTGACCGGGCTGCGGCCGGTCGTCCACACCTTCGCGAGCTTCCTGGTCGAGCGGCCCTTCGAGCAGATCAAGCTCGACTTCGGCCACCAGGACACCGGGGCGGTGCTGGTCAGCGCCGGTGGCTCGTACGACTGGCCGGCCGGGGGCTTCACCCATATGGCACCCGGCGATGTCGCCCTCCTGGACACGCTGGACGGCTGGACCATCCATGTCCCCGGCCACCCCGACGAGGCGGAGGCCCTGCTCCGCAAGGCGGTCACCGGCGACGACCGTGTCTATGTGCGGCTCTCGCTCCAGCAGAACGAGACGCCGCTCCCGGTGACCGGCGAGGGCTTCCTCACTCTGCGCGAGGGCCGTTCGGGGGTCGTGGTCGCGGTGGGTCCGATGCTGGAGGCCGTGGCCGAGGCCGTGCGCGACCTCGACGTCACCCTGCTCTACGCGACGACCGTCAGGCCCTTCGACAGCGCGACCCTGCGCCGGGCCGTCGGCGGTACGGGAGCGGCGGCCGATGTGGTGATCGTCGAACCGTATCTGGCGGGCACCTCCACCGCCGCGGCCAACGACGCGCTGCGCGACCTGCCCCACCGCGTGCTCGGACTGGGCGTGGGACGCAAGGAGCTGCGCCGTTACGGGCAGATGGACGAGCATCTGACCGCCCACCGGCTGGACGCGGCGTCGCTCCGGGAGGACATCGGCGGTTTCCTCGGCGCCCGATGAGGCGGCCGGGAGACATCCGGCGAGGCGAACGGGGACAGGCAGGACAAGCAGGGACAGGCGGGAGGCAGGGGGGAGCCCTTGCTTCTCGCCATTCCCCGGCGGGGCCTCCGCCGTTGGCGCTCCGGACCTTCCTTCGCAGGTCAACGGGGTGCGACGGGGCGGGCGCCGCAGGGACCGGCGTACCGGGGGTGATGGGCGGTACGGGCGGCACGGACGCTGATCGATCTGATCGTCCCAGGTGAGGGCCGGGTCGGCGAGGAGATGCCCCGATCGTGCGGGCCGGTCGGCTGCCGAGCGGGTCGATGGCTGATTGAAATCCCATATCGGCTCCGTGTCGTGATGAACCGTCATGGGCTGTCAGTGCCCGCTGCTAGACCTTTTGCAGGGGCGGCTCAGGGGACGGGCCGCCGATGGGAGGGGGAAGGCATGGCGAAAGCACCGGAGGGATTCGTTCACGTACGCGCGCATCTCCGCCGCAAACCGGGTCCCAGGAAGGCGAAACGGATGAGCGGCTGGACGATCGCCGGGCTGCTGGCCGGGGTGTGGCTGTGGGGACAGACCGTCGGGTTCGGTGAGTCGGCGACGGGCACGCCGCCCGCCGCCGAGCCCCGGCCGAGCGCGTCGTCCACGCCGACCGGCCAGCGCTGATGCGGCCACCGGCGCAAGGCGCGGCGCGGCGGCGCCGTTCGGGGTGGCTGCCGCTGCGGCGCCCGCGCGGTCCGGCCGAGCTGGTATCGGCGGGCGTGGTGGCCCTGGCCCTGCTCGTCCTGGCCGCCCGCGCGGCGCTCGCGGCGGTCGAGGCCCTGACGGCCGTTCGGCCGGTCCTGCTGCTGCTCGCCCTGCTCGCGGGAGTGGCCGTCGCGGCGCGGTACCGGCGGGTGTTCACGGCCCGGCGCCGACAGCGGGAGCGGCTGGCCCTGCTGCGGCTGTCCCTGGCCGACCTCGACGCCCTGGACGACAGACGCTTCGAGTACGCCCTGCGGGATCTGCTGGTCCGTGACGGCTGGCCCGCCCGCAGGGTGGGCGGCGGCGGGGACCAGGCCGCCGATGTCATAGGCGACCACCGCCGACGCGGCCGGATCGTCGTCCAGGCCAAGCACACCCGGGTCGGCGGGAAGGTGGGCTCGCCGGTGATGTACGCGGTGAAGGGCACGGCCGGACCGGCGCACGGGGCGGATCACGCCGTCGTCGTCACCAACGGTTCCTTCACCCGCGACGCCATGGCGTGGGGCGACCGGCACGGCGTCCACTGGGTCGACAGGGAACGGCTGCGGCGCTGGGCCGAGAGCGGAACGGCGCTGCACGAACTGCTCGGCCTGCCCGACCGGTCGATACGGTCCGCGCGCCCCCGAGGGAACCGGCTGGGCGGCGCCGCCTGAACGGGCCTCCGGGCGGCCGGAGCGGTTCCGGCCGCCGGGGGTGTACGGGCAGCCGGTCAGCGGGCGGCGGCCTGCCGCGCCGCGACGGACCGTGGCCCCGGCCCGGTCCGTCCGCGCGGCAGCAGCGCTCGGCTACCGGGACTTCGCCCCCCGGCCGCCGACTGCCAGGACATCGCCCCGGCCCGGGGCGGTAGCGGCACGATCAGCCCTGAGGCGAAGGGCCGGAGGCACCTGGGAAACCACGGGCACCAGGCGTACCAGGGGCACCCCGGGCGCCCGCCGCGCCCCTCCCCGTTCCCGTACCGGTACCGCCCAGGAGCAGGGCCAGCCCGGCCGGGGTGATGGTGTGGAGCACGCTTCTGCCGTGCCGCACGCTCACCAGCAGACCCGCCTCGCGCAGCACGGCGGTGTGCTGACTGGCGGCAGGGCTGGAGACACCTAACCGACCGGCCAGTTCGCCGGTGGTACAGCCGGAGACGACGGCCCCCAGGACGGCGGCGCGGGTACGGCCGATGAGCACACCGAGCGAGACGGGCGGCCCCGTACCACCGGGGGTCGGGACGCCGGGCGCGTGCTGGAGGGGGTAGACGAGGACGGGGGTCCGTTCGCTGTCGGCGAGGGTGACCGGGGCGCGGGCGCAGAAGTACGAGGGTTGCAGCAGCAGTCCTCGGCCGTTCAGCCGGACCTCCCGCTCCACCGGATAGTCGGCCTCCAGGACGGGTGGCCGCCAGCGCAGTACCGGGGTGAAACCTTTCAGCAGCCCTTCGGTGCCGCCCTCCAGCGCATCCCGGGCGCGCACCGCCCGGTCGGCGTCCACCTGGGCCCGGACCTGCGCCCAGATCGGGGCGAGCGCGTGCTGATGGTAGGCGCGGAGGGTGGCGGCGAGTCGGCGCAGCGCCCCGGGCTCGCCGTCGGCCAGGGCGCGCCCCCAGGCCGGGAGCGGCACGCCCGACCCGGCCGCCAGCCGGGACATGTCCGCCCGCAGCCAGGCACGGGGGACGCTGAGCACGGTGTCGAGCCTGCTCTCCAGGTCGAAGGAGCCGCGCGGGTCGGGGGTGAGGAAGTCCGGCGAGTATCCGCGCGGCGGCAGCAGGGTGCCGAGGGCCGTGCAGAGGGGTGGCAGCCGGTGCAGGGTCTGGCGCCGCCACGCGCTGAACGCGGGGGCGCCGTCACGCCCCGACGCCAGCGTCTGAAAGCTGTTGCTGATCTCCCACAGGGGGTCGGGGGCCACCGCGACTCTCACCCGGGCGAGGTCGTCACTGGTGAAGTACACCCGCAGCATGGGGCCTCCGACGGCGATCGGTCATCAGTGATCGCAACAGTGACCCTGACACCCGGGTGGGGGCAAGTCGGCATTTGGACACTTCCACTGCTCTAGACCTGTGGAAGTTCTCCATCGCCACGGACCCGGTGGCGGCCGTGGGCCGGGCCGGACGGGCAGGGCCCTCGCCCGTCCGGCCATCGGCCATCGGACCTCCGCCTCCGGTGCGCGCGGTTCGCCACCGATCAGCACCGATCAGCACCGATGGCGCGGGTCAGCACGGCCAGCACGGGCCAGCGCAGGCCAACGCAGGTCAGCGCGGGTCAGCGCAGATTGTCGCCCCAGCCGCCCTGGATCATGGTCTGGAACGCCCACGCCCCGTCCCGTTTGATCAGGATGTCGGCGTAGCGCAGCCGCTGGGTGACATCCCCGGCCGTCATGACCGAGTCGGTGAAGACGACCACCATGGCCGGGCTCAGGAAGACGGGCGTCCGCTCGGACTCGAAGCTGATGTCCTGGCTTCCGTCCCCCACCACATGGGTCATGGTCTCGACGAACTGCTCACGGCTCCACTGGGCCGAGGCGCCGTTGCCCGCCGAGTCGTCGCTGATGAGGTTGAGGGGGAAGACCGCGACGTCGGCCATCCGCTGGATGTCACCGCTCGCGGCGGCCTTGTCGTAGTCGGCGAACCAGGCGTGGACGGAGGCGGTCTCGTCGGCGGTCGGGGTGTATCCGGCGTCGGGAAGCTGGGGCATGCGCACTCCTCCGGGAGTCCGTCGGGACTCGTCGATCTGGGGATGATTGATCAAACTTGATTACCCTGCAAAAGTACCCCTGGACCATCAGCTAGTCAAACTTGATTACGCGATGACACGCCAGGGCGCCCTGACACCCCTCACCACGGCAGCACGCCTATCAGCAGGTCACGCGGGCCAGTGCGCCGGACGGTCATGAAGCGGTGCAGCCACCGGGAGGCGAAGGCGACCCGCTGCGCGCTGCGGCGGCGTTCCGCGTCATAGGCGCGCAGCGCGGCGGACAGACCCCCGGGACCGGGCGCGCCGCGACCGGGCGCGCCGCCGGGAGGGAGCGCGGCGACGGCCCGCGCCAGGGCCTCGGCGTCGAGGATCGCCGTGCACGCCCCCTGGCCCAGGTTGGGCGTCATGGCGTGCGCGGCGTCGCCGACCAGCGCGACCCTTCCACCACGGACGAAGGCGGGCAGCGCGGGGTAGAGGTGCCGCATCTCATAGCGAATCCACTCGGACGGATCGGTTCCGGCGAGAATGCGCGGGATCGGGTCGTGCCAGCCGTCGAAGTACCCGCGCAGCTCCTCGGCCGTGGTGGCGGCGGGCACGGTGGCGTACCAGTTCGTGCGCCCCGGTTCGATCGGGGTGATCCCGAAGAAGCGCCCCGCGCCCCAGGTCTCGCCGTACACACCGCTCTCGAAGTCGGCGATGCCGATCCAGGCCACGGTTCCGATGAAGCGCGGGGCGCCGCGCCCGCCGAAGCAGGCGGCGCGCACGGTGCTGCCGATCCCGTCGGCGCCGACCACCAGATCGTTCGCGGCGGCGAGCTGCCGTACGCAGGAGACCGGCGCACCGTAGGCGACCGGGACATCCCCGAACGCGGCCACCGCGTCCAGCAGGGCGTCCATCAGCCGGGGCCGGGGGATCATCAGCTCCGCCCGGCCCGCTCTGCGCTCGATCCGCTCCAGCGGGAGGTTCGCCAGCACCCTCCCCTCCGGGGTGCGGATCTGCGCGTTCCGGTAGGGCACCGCCCGGGCGCGGACCGCCTCGCCCACACCGAGCCGGTCGAGCGCGGCCTGCGCGGCGGGATGGATGCCGAACGCGGTGCCGTACCGCTCGGGCCCGGCGCGCCGTTCACAGACGGAGACCGACCACCCCGCGCGGCGCAGCCCGAGCGCGGTCGCCAGCCCGCCGACTCCCGCCCCCACGACCACCGCTGTTCCGGTCATACGCCCTCCCGGTCGTACAGCCCCGTCCGCCGGCCCCGTCCACCCGGTTTCACCACAGCCGTGGTACCACAACTGGGGTAGCCTGCCCAAGAAATCACCGGGTGAGGGAAGATGACGAGCCGTAGGACAGGGGACAACGGGCAGAGGCGGGGCGACCGACGGTGAATCCCGACCGGCGGGACCGGCTGCGTGACGCGGCCGTCGAGGTGCTGGCCGCCGCCGGCGGACGCGGGCTGACCCACCGGGCCGTCGACACGGCCGCCGGGGTACCGCTCGGCACCACCAAGAACTACTTCCCGACCAGGGACGCCGTGTTGCGGGCGGTGGCCGAGCGCTGCCATGAGCAGTATCGCGAGATCACCGCGGGCCCGCTCGGCACCGGCCCTGCCGACCGCGAGGGCCTGGTGGTCCTGGTCCGGACCCTGCTGGAGAACGTCGCGGGGCCGGGCCGCCCCCGGCTGCTCGCCCATCTGGAACTCCAGGCCGAGGCCGCCCGCAAACCCTGGCTCTCGACCGTCCTCGACGCCGTCGCGGCCTCAGACTTCACCGGCTTCGAGCAGGCACAGCGGGCCGCCGGACTGCCCGTCACCCCACAGCGCGCCACGACCGTCACCCTCGCCCTGCACGCCGCCGTCCCGCATCTGCTGGCCGGGGGCCCCGACACGCTGGCCGCCGCCGGTCTGGACGACCTCGACCGTTTTGTACGCGACCTGCTCCAGGCGGTCTACCCCGAGGCCCCGGAGCTGCCCGAGAGCCCCGAGACCCCGCAGTGACCACCGCAGGGGACGGAGACCGCCCCTGCCGTTGCCGTTCCGGCAATGAACTTTGCCGAACACGTGACCACCGGAGCATCGTCGCGGAACAGCCGAGAACGCCGGCCCCGTGCAGACGGACGCGAGGTGGTCATCCGACCGCCCGTCCCCGGGCCGGGGGCCGGCCCCTGGCCCGGTGGTCTTCGGCCAGCCCGGGGGAGACGGCATACCCGGCCTGCGGCGGGCCCCGTATGGTTGGCCCATTCCGTACGGGGAGACCGCCGGGGAGACCGCCATTGGACGCCAGCCTCACCGAACTCCTGGAGCAGCACCCGGTCATCGCGAGCGTCAAGGACGCGGACGGCCTCCGGGCGGTCCTGGGCTCCGGCCCGAGAATCGTGTTCCTGCTGTACGGGTCCCTCCTCGATCTGCCCGACATCGTGCGGACGCTCAAGGACCACGGGCATATCGTCCTGGTCAACGTCGACCTGCTCGACGGCTTCGCCGGGAAGGAGGTCGTGGTCCGCTATATGAAGGAACGGACCGCCGTCGACGGGATTCTCAGCTCGAAGGCGTTCATGGTGCGCGCCGCCCGTGAGCAGGGACTGTACGCGGTGCACCGGTTCTTTCTCATCGACTCGTTCTCGTACCACAACCTCGTCCCGCAGGTGCGCATCTCGAAGCCGGACTGCGTGGAGATCCTGCCGGGCTGCATTCCCCGGGTGATCTCCTGGCTCGTCGCGGAGACCGATGTCCCGATCATCGCGGGCGGACTCGTGTGCGACCGGGAGGACGTATTCGCCGCGCTGAAGGCAGGCGCGTGCGCCATCGCCTCCTCAAATCGGGATGTGTGGGCCATGTGACACCACATCACCGAGGACGCAGGGTTGACAGTGTAAACAGCCGCTCGTAACTTACGCTCGTAACTCGGCCGCAGAGCCGCCATCAGCCCACCGGTCCTTCGATTCAGCGGCTCGTCGATTCTCCGACTGACCGTCGCCGCTGCATGTCGATTCTCGCCGGACAATTTCATATCGGCTGCCGCCCCGCGCGGAAGCAGTTACTAGAGACCAGAGAACAGTAACTCCTCACCCACCGAGGATTACTGTTCTCTTTTTCTGTCCGGATAATGATCTTTTGCGAAGAGGTGACGGAACGTTGACCAAGGCCCAGAAATGTCGGCCGTGCCGCGTTTCGTCTCCATCGCTTCGGCGTGGTTCCGGATACGGGTCGGCACCGGAAGCCCGGGGGATTCCGGAGGCTGTTCCCTTCTCCTGATCGAACGTCTTTTCCCCACCCTGTCCTCACCACCCCGTCTCACCATCCCGTCTCACCACATCGTCATCCCCACCCCGTCCTCCTCACCCCATCCTCACCCGCCCAAGGCAGGAACCCCCTCTGTGGACATCACGGACTTCCACCCCCGCCTCTTCTCCCTCGACGGCAGGAACGCCATCGTCACCGGCGGCAACACCGGTCTGGGCCAGGCGTTCTCGCTCGCCCTCGCCAAGGCAGGCGCGAACGTCTTCGTCGCGTCCGCCCTCGCGGACGACGGCACGACCCGCGCACTCGTCGAAGCCACCGGCCGCCGGATGGAGTTCCTCAAGGCGGACCTCACCGAGCCGGGTGTGCCCCGACAGGTCGTCCGGGGCTGTGTGGAAGCCTTCGGCTCCGTGGACATCCTCGTGAACTCGGCGGGCATCGCCACGCTCGCCACCGTCGAGGAGTTCGGCCGCGCGGAGTGGGACCCGATGGTCGCGATCAATCTCACCGCCGCCTTCGAGCTGAGCCATGAGGCGACCTCGTTCATGATCCCGCAGCGCTCCGGCAAGATAATCAACATCGCCTCGGTCTTCTCCGTCCTGGGCGGCCGGTGGTCTCCCGCGTACGCGGCGACCAAACACGGCATAGCGGGCTTCACCAAGGCGTACTGCGATGAGCTGGCCCAGTACAACATCCAGGTCAACGCGTTGGCGCCCGGCTACTTCGCCACCCGGATCACCGAGGCGACCCGCACGGACCCCGAGAGCAACCAGCGGGTCCTCGACCACATCCCCGCCGCGCGCTGGGGCGAGGCGGCCGATCTGATGGGGGCGGTGGTGTTCCTCGCCTCCCGCGCGTCCGACTACATCAACGGTGTGGTCCTGCCGGTGGACGGGGGCTATCTGGTCCGCTGACACCCCCGCGACAGCCACGCCCCGCCCCGTCGCGCGCGCCGCACTCCCCCGCGCCCCGCCAACCCCCCGCCGGCACACAGCACACGGATACACCACGAGGTGGAACCCATGCCCCCATCGCTCTCGAAACTCACCCGTGAGGAGATCGTCGCCCGGCTGAAGGAGCTGCTCGGCGCCGGACCGGTCGTCACCGACGAGGACCAGCTCAAGCGGGCGAGCGTCGACCGCTTCAAGAAGTACCCGTCCGTGCACGGCATCTACGACGGACCGATCCCGGCGGCGATCGTCCGCGCCCGCTCCACCGAGGACATCGCCCGCGTCCTGGCCTTCGCGAACGACCACCGGATCAATGTCGTCGCCCGCACCGGCGGCTCCGGCACCGAGGGCGGACTGGAGACGGTCGTCGAGGACACCATCGTCCTCGACGGCTCCGGCCTCGCCGCGATCCACCCCGTCGACATCGAGAACATGCGGGTCACCGTGGGCTGCGGGGTCCCCCTCCAGACCCTTGAGGACCAATTGCGCGCCCAGGGCCTCACCACCGGCCACTCCCCGCAGTCCAAACCGCTCGCCCAGTACGGCGGGCTGGTCTCCACCCGGTCGACCGGTCAGCTCTCCACGCTGTACGGCGGGATCGAGGACATGGTCGTCGGGCTGGAGGCGGTCTTCCCCGACGGCACCGTCACCCGGATCAAGAACGTCCCGCGCCGCGCCGCCGGGCCCGACATCCGGCACATCGTCATCGGCAACGAGGGCGCCCTGTGCTTCATCACCGAGGTGACGGTGAAGGTCTTCCGCTTCCAGCCGGAGAACGACGAGTTCCACGGCTTCCTCGTCGACGACATGGCGACCGGCGTCGCGATCGTCCGCGAGGTGGTCACCAACGGCTACCGCCCCTCCGTGGCCCGCGTCTACTCCCCCGAGGACGCCCGGCAGCACTTCTCGGAGCTGCCCGGCTTCCACGGCGAGGCGGTCGTGGTCATCTTCGTCGCCGAGGGCCCGAAGGGGCTCGTCCGGGCGACGAGCGAGGAGATCGAACGGGTCGCCGCCCGGCACTCGCACACCCGGGTCGACGCCGGGCTGATCAGGGCCTGGTTCACCGGCCTCAACTGGGGCCCCGACAAGATCGAGGCCGAGAAGGCGCATATGCTCCGCGCCGCCGAACTCGGCTACACCACCGAGGTGGCCGTCGACTGGTCGCGGACGGTCGAGCTGTACGACGCCGTCATGCGCCGCGTCCGTACGGAGTTCCCCGCCGCCGATGACCTCCTGCTGCTGGGCGCGCACTCCTCGCACAGCTATCAGACCGGCACCAACCTCTACTTCGTCTACGACTACAAGGTCGGCTGCGAACCGCGCGAGGAGATCGGGACGTACCACATCCCGCTCAACGCGATCATCGTCGAGGAGGCCCTTCGGGTGGGCGGCTCGATGGTCCACCACCACGGCATCGGCAAGTACCGGGCGGGGTGGACGGCACAGGAGCACGGCAGCGCGTACTACCTGCTGGCCAAGTTGAAGGAGGCGTTCGACCCCAACGGGATCATGAACAAGGGCACGATCTTCCCGATCGAGGGCTGAACCCCGAGGGCTGAACCCCCGCCCCTGCCTGCCTTCTCCCCCCTCGCCGGGCCACCGGGCCCGGCCCATGGCCGCGCGGTCCCGTCCCTTTCCCCCTCCCAAGTGACGGGGCCGCGCTCCCCCCTCCCCCAGCTCCCCCTCCTGTCCCTTCTCCCCTCCTGTCCCTTCTTCCCCTCCCTCCATTCCTTTCCTTCCTTCCGCCCTTCCCTCCTTCCGTTCTTCCGCCGGGTGGTGCCGTCCGTCCGGCCCGTACCCCGGAGCCCGCATGGCCAGCAGCACCCGTCCCCGTTACGTCATCGGCATCGACAGCGGCTCCCAGTCGGCCAAGGTGACCGTCTTCGACGACCGGGGCCGGGCCATGAGCGAGGGCCGGGCCGCCCTGCGGCCGTATCTGACCCCGCGCCCCGGCGCGGTCGAGCACCCCGACGACGATCTGTGGACGTCGATCGGCGAGGCGAGCCGAGTGGCGCTCGCGGGCTTCCCCGGCGACCCGGCGGACATCGCGGGCGTCGGACTGTGCTCGATCCGTTTCTGCCGAGCCCTGCTGAACTGGGACGGGCTGCTGGCGCGGCCGGTCATGAGCTGGATGGACGAGCGGGTGGGGCAGCCGCACGCCGACCCCGGGGCCGCGTATGTCACCACCTCGTCCGGCTATCTCGCGCACCGGCTGACGGGCGCCTTCCGCGACACGGCCGCGAACTGCGCCGGAATATGGCCCGTGGACCCGGAGACCTGGCAGTGGTCGACGGACGACGCCGAGCTGGCGAAGTTCGGCGTGACCCGGCCCATGCTGTTCGACCTCGTCATGCCGGGCCATGTGCTCGGCGGGATCACCCGGCGGGCGTCCGCGCACACCGGTATACCGGCGGGGGTCCCGGTCGTCGCCACCGCGAACGACAAGGCGGTGGAGGCGCTCGGCTGCGGACTGCGCGGGCCCGGGACCCTGCTGGTGTCCCTCGGTACCTACGCGGCGGCGATGACGGCCGGAAGCCGGCCGATGCCGGACGCCCGCGCCTTCTGGACCAACTACGCGAGCGAGCCCGGCCGTCATCTGTACGAGTCGAACGGTGTCCGGCGCGGGATGTGGACGGTGAGCTGGTACCGCGATCTGCTCGGCGAGGAGGTGTCCGGGCGGGCGCGGGCCGCGGGCCTGTCCCCGGACGCGTATCTCGACGCGGGGGCGGAGCAGGTCCCGCCGGGCTGTGACGGGCTGCTGGCCGTGCTCGACTGGCTGGCCCCGGCGGACGCCCCGTTCCGCAGGGGCAGTCTGCTCGGCTTCGACGGCCGTCAGGGCCGCTTCCACATCCACCGCGCGATCCTGGAGGCGCTGGCCCTCACCGTCCAGGACGCGTCGGCGCGGATGGCCGCCGAACTCGGCACGGAGTACCGGGAGGTCATCGTCTCCGGCGGTGGCTCCCGTTCCGATCTGATGATGCAGATCCACGCGGACGTGCACGGCCTCCCGGCCCGCCGGGCCGAGGCGTCATCGGGCGCGGCGGGCCTCGGCGCGGCGATCTGCGCGGCGGTCGGCGTCGGGCTGTGCACGGACTTCGACGAGGCCGTCGACCGGATGGTCCGCCCGGGGGCCGTCTTCGTCCCGGACGGAGCCCGCCGCGCGGTCTACCGGCGCCTCGGGGAGGTGCACCGCGAGGTGCGGCGGCACACCGACGAGATCTACCGGCAGACCTACGGCGTCCTCGGCTGAGCCTCCCGGGGCACCGGCCCCGGCGCCTCCCCCGGAGCTTCCCTCGGGGCCGAGCGGGTCAGCAGCGGACCGACGAGGCGGTGTCGTTCTCGTTCATCGGCAGGTTGACTCGGTATCCGATCAGCATGTGGTGGTAGCGGCCCGTGAGGTCGTCGTGGTCGTACCAGGTGCAGATGCGGCCGGTGTCGTTGGACCAGGACGACATCGTGTCGTTGAAGTCGTAGTTCCGCAGCGAGGCGATCGTGTCGCGGGCGCTGACGGAGATACCGCCGCCCGTGAAGTCGACGTCCCGGTAGAGACAGAGGCTCTGACCGGGACAGTTCGAGCCGGTGAACGTCCCGACCTGGGCGATCACGGGGTCGGCCGCCGCGGGCCCGGCGGCGAGCGTGGTGGCGGCCAGGGTCAGGACCACGGCCGGGAGGGCAGTGCGGTACATGTGAACCTCCAGAGAGGGACCCCGGGCGGGAATCCGCGGACGGGGCGGAAAGCGGCCCGGGGGGGGGCCGCCACCGGTGGTCGCGGACCGCCGGGCCACACCTACCCCACGGATACGGCGCGGCGCCGGACGCGTGAGGATCGCCACACTTGCCCAGGGGTCCGCGGTGAACCGTCCCGGCGGTGGGGCCGTGAAGATGGGCGCACCCCCCGCACACTCGCACCCCCGTTCCTCCGCTCTTCCGTTCCTCCTGTGCTCCGGTGCTCCGGTGCTCCTCTTCTTCTTCCGTACGGTCCCACCCCGACTCCCGGGCGGCGGCTTCCTGGGGCGCGACGCCGCCGCCCGGGGCCACAACGGATGGCCCCGGGCCCGTTCGGGTGTTCAGCCCATGACCGCCGTGGCCTCGACCTCCACCAGATGGACGGGGACGTGCAGTGCCGCGACGCCCACCAGCGTGGCCGGTGCCGCCGGAGTGACGCCCAGCCGGGCGGCGGCGCGGGCGACGCCCTCCAGGAAGAGGGGCATCTTCTCCGGGGTCCAGTCGACGGCGTACACGGTCAGCCGGGTGACGTCCGCGAAGGAGCCTCCCGCGGCGGCCAGCGCGGTGGCGACGTTGAGATAGCAGCGTTCGACCTGGGCGGTGAGGTCTCCTTCGCCGACCGTGACCCCGTCGGCGTCCCAGGCGACCTGCCCCGCGACGAAGACCAGCTTCGTCCCGGACGCGATCGCCACCTGCCGGTGGACGCCGGTCTTCGGCAGCTCCTCGGGGTCGAGCAGGGTGATGGCCATACTGTTCGCCTCTCGCCAGGGGGCACCGGGTCCGCTGTCGTCGTGCGGATCGGGCGCCTCGGTTTCCCTCGATTACTGAGGAACCGTAGGAGAACGGCCGCGACCTGGGAAGAACGCACTTTTGGGTGACGGGGGAACCTCGTGGTGACCGCGCGGCTCAGCGGCGCGCGGCCACCACGGGCACCGCCGGGCGGTCAGCCGGCTTCCGTCCCCAGCCTGACCGGCAGTCCGTCGGTGGCACTGTCGAGGGGGCTCGGATGCCTCAGGAGATCCGCCTCGGGTACCGCCAGATCCAGTTCGGGGAAGCGGGCGAACAGGCTCCGCAGGGCGATCTCGGCCTCCGTACGGCCCAGATGGGCCCCCACGCAGAAGTGGGCCCCGTGCCCCAGCGACAGATGCCGTACCGCCGACTCCCGTGCGGCACGGGTGACGTCGAACCGGTCGGCGTCCGCCCCGTGCGCCGCCTTGTCCCGGCCGGCCGCGGAGTAACCGGCGAGAACCGGGGTGCCCTTGGGGATCAAGGTGCCGTCCACGACGAGGTCCCGCTTCGGGTAGCGGAACGGGAAGTAGCTGATCGGGGCGTCCCAACGCAGGGTCTCCTCGACCACGTCGCCCCAGCTCGCGCCGCCCGACCGTACCGTGTCGAGCTGTTCGCGATGCCCGCACAGGGCCCGTACGGCATTGCTGATCAGCGTCATCGTCGTCTCATGACCGGCGATGATCGACGTCCGGATCGTCGCGTTCAGCTCATCCTCGCTGAGCCGGTCGCCGTCCTCCTCCCGCAGGGCGATCAGCGCGCTCGTCAGATCGTCGCCGGGCTCCCGGGTCCGGTTGACGACGACCGTGGCCACGACCTCCGTCAGCTCCCGATAGGCCAGCGCCGCCGGTTCCGGATCGCCGGTGACATCGAGGGTCTGCTCCGTCAGCTCGTGCATCCGCTGCCGGTACTCCTCATCCACCCCGAACAGTTCGCAGATCACCTCCAGCGGCAGGGGCAACGCGAAGTGGGGGTGCAGATCGACGACGCCGTCCCCGGCCGCGGCGGCAGCGGCAGCGAGGCCGTCGAGCAGCCGGGAGACATGCCCCTCGATCCGGGGCCGCAGCTCCTCCACCCGGCGCGCCGTGAACTCCTTGCTGATCAGCGAGCGCAGCCTGCGGTGCTTCGCGCCGTCGGCGGTGTGCATTCCGGGCACGGTGGTGAAGAGCAGCATCGGCCAGTTCTCGGGGATTCGCCCCTCCTGGAGGGCGGTGAAGTGCTCGGGGTTCTTGGTGACCTCGGGGTGGGTCAGGAAGTCCTTCAGCGCCTCGTGGCCGAGGACCGCCATACCGGGTATCCCGCCGGGGAGCACGGTGTCGGCGACGTTGCCCTCGGCCAGCAGCCGGGCGTTGGTGGCGTGGGGGGAGCGCCGGGGGCTGAGGTCCAGTTGGGGCAGCGGCTCCGTACGGGACGACTCGGCGGGGTCGGTGGTCTCCATCGGCGCTCCTGACGGTAGATGAGGTCTGATGCCGCCGACGGGTCCGATGCGCCGCCGGTCGGTCGGCTCCGCCCGCCTGCCCGCCGGGGTTCGGCGGGTGGGCGCGGGCCGCGGGTCCATCGTCCGTGGACGGCACCGTTCCGTGAAGAGCGCGTCCAGGGGGCGCCCCGGGGCGCGAACCGCCGGCCGCGGCGGCCCGTACGGGAAGCCCCTGCGGGAGGCCCCGTACGGGAGAACCCGGACCGGCGCACTCGTCCGAGGGGCCCGTACGGAAAGTCCCTCCCGCGCGGAAGACTCCGTACGGAAAGCTCCGTACGGAAGATCCCTACGGGACGTCGTGGACGGGAGGGCCCCTGCGGCGGGGGCCGTTCCATGGACGGCACCGTTCCGTGAAACGTACGTCCAGGGGGCACGGCGGGGGCACGGACCGCCGAGCACGACAGCCCGCACCGGAAACCCCGTACGAGAAGCCCCTGCGGGAAACACGAACGAGCACACGCGTCCGGCCGACCCGTACGGGAAACCCTCCCGCGCGGCCGTTCATCCACCGGGAGGCCGTCCGGGCCGGGACGGCCCCCCACCCACGCGGCGGCCCCGGGCGTGGGGCCGTGCCGGGACCGCCGAGGGCCGCACGGGAGGCGCGCAGCAGGGCGGGGCGGCTCAGCCGCCGATGGTGAGCACCATCCGGAACCGCGCGGCACCACTGCGCATCCGTTCGTACGCGGCACCGGCCTCCTCCAGCGGGGCCGTCTCGACCATCGGGCGCACCCCGCTGAGCGCGGCGAACGCCATGGCCCTCTCGACGTCCCGCGCCGTCCCGGAGGGATGGCCGTGCACGCTCCGGGCGGCGTTGATGAGCTGGAGCGGGGTGATCGTGAGCGGGTCGGACGAGACCCCGATCACCAGGAGCTGACCGCGTGGCGCCAGCCCGTCGACGGTCCGCGACATCGCGTCGGAGTTGGCGGCGGTCGCCAGGACGACCGTCGCGCCACCGAGGTCGCGCAGCGCCTCCGCCACATCGGTCGTGGTGGAGTCGATGTAGTGGCGGGCGCCGAGCCGCAGCGCCAGCTCCTCCTTGTCGGCGCCCCGGGCGACGGCGACAGTATCGAAGCCGGAGGCGGCGGCGTACTGCACCCCGAGATGGCCGAGCCCGCCGAGACCGACCACGGCGACGAGGTCACCGGCGCGGGCGGCGCTGCGCCGCAGGGAGTTGTAGACGGTCACGCCCGCGCAGCCGAGGGGTGCCGCCTCGATGGCGGAGAGCCCGTCCGGAATCCGGACGAGCGCGTTGGCCGGGGCGACCATGGCCTCGGCGAAGCCGCCGGGGTAGGACCAGCCGGGCACCTGGAGGGAGTCGCAGGTGATGAAGTCGCCGTCCCGGCAGGAGAGGCAGTGGCCGCAGTGCCCGCCGAACCATCCGACGCCGACCCGTTCCCCCTGCCGCCAACCCTGGACGCCCTCGCCGAGGGCGTCGATTCTGCCCGCCACCTCATGCCCGGTGACCAGGGGGAAGTCCAGTCCGGGGAAGTGGTTGTCCACGAGGTAGGAGTCGGTGTGGCAGATCCCGCACGCCTCGACCGCGATCCTGACCTGCCCGGGCCCCGGCTCGGGCAGCTCGCGTTCGACGATCCGGAACTCGCCGCCCGGAGTGGTCACCTCGGCAACACGCATGGAGCTCATGAGGTCGGTCTCCTTCTCTCCGTGCCCGCGTCCCTGACGGCCCACGGGCACACTCCCGGTGCGGAAGGGGGCGGTCCGGCCGTACGACCGTACCCGGGGGCCCCGGCCCCCGCCCGCCGCACCGGCCGGGGCGCGCGGGGCCACACCCGCCCGGCGGAAACCGGCCACGCGACCGGGTGGGCCGCTGTCGGCCGACCGGCCGGAAGGGCGTCTTCCTCTCTGATCTCCACGGCGCGCCGCACCCACCCGCGCGTCCACGCCTTCCCCCGGATTCCCCTGGTATTTCTCCGTCGAATCCGCGCAGCGACGTCACTTCACCGGGGTGTCCGCCGCCCGGCTCGTCCGCGTACGCTCGTCGCCGCGTTCAGCGGGAACGGCCCGGCGCGGTCGTCGCGGGGGTCGGGCTGCCCATGGGCTTCGACGCGACGGGGGCGGCGGTGCCGGTGCGGACGGGGTTCGAGGGCAACCGGCTGCGGCTCCGGTTCGGCGGCGGCCCGGCCGCGTTCCCCATGGAGTTCCCCGCGATCGCGGCCACGGGGGACACGCTCGACACCTGGTGGTCCACCGGCATCCAGCGGCGCATCGTGTGCGAGAACGAGCCCGTGGACTGCTTCCGGGTCCGCAACGCGCGCGGACCGGCGTTCGATCTGTCGAAGAAGGCGTTCCCCGAGGCGACGGAGACGGAGGACAACCGGACCGACGCCGCGCGGCACTGCGTCTGGAACGGTCTGATGACGGAGGGCACCCATCGCGGCTTCGCGCAGCGGATGGCCGCGGCGCACGAGATCGACGGGCGGGCGAACCCGGGGTGGAGCCGTGACGCCCAGCTCATGGACGAGTACAAGAACAAGACGGGCGTCCAGGTCGGGCTGCGGAACGAGGGGGCGCCGCGCCTGATCGAGTCCACCTGTCTTCACTACGGACGGGAGGCGCGGATCGTTCCCGAGCCGGACACCATCGATCTGACGAACCCGTACGGGGTCGACGTGATCGCGCTCCGGCACCCCTGACGCCCTGCCGCCGCTGCCCCCGACGGGCGGGGCAGAGTGGGCCCATGGCGCTGCTCCCCTTGCTGTTGGTGGCCGGGCTCACTCTGTGGTCCTGGGCCCGGCCGCTGGTCGGTGGGCGGTGGCGGCGCAGCCCCGGCTGGTTCACCGGGACCGCGCTCCTGCTGCTGGTCACGACCGCACTCGTCCACTTCTTCGGTCTGATGTCCGGAGGGCTGGACGTGGAGGAGGCGTGCCGTGAGGCGGGGCAGCCCTACGACCACGTGTACCGCGCCGCGCGTCAGGAGGAGCGCGAGGAGTACACGCGGTGGTTCCCGCTGAGCAACGAGTGCAACGCGGGCTATGACCTGGTGCCGGGCTGGGTGAACCCGACGGTGGCCGTCCTGCCCGTCGTGGCCTTCCTGTGCCTGGTGCGGGCGGTGGGGCTGGTGGTCGTCCGGCTGCGGACGCCGGGGGGCGCAGCGGCGGGCACGGCGACGGGCACGCCGGAGGAAGCCGCGCGCATCACGCGCTGAACGAATCCAGGCCCAACGATTCCCGGCCCAACGATCCCGGCCGAACGATCCCCGGGTGAACGATCCCCGGGAGGTGGTGCAACCCTTCCGCGTACTCGTGGGTCAAGCAGTGGCATGACGGGACGTCAACCCCGCGTGTCCCACTCACCGTTCGCCTTCGTCAGGGAGGGACCCCCCATGAGGACACACAGCGCACCCCGCGGCCCGGGGCTGGCCGTCGCGATCGCGGTGGTCATCGGCGCGCTGGCGGCCCCGGCCGCCGCCTCGGCCCCGGCGTTCGCCGCACCGGCGGAGAGCGCGTCACGGCAGCGGGCCGAACCGGTGGCGCAACCGGAGGACTTCAACGGCGACGGCTACCGCGATGTGGCGGTCGCCGCCCAGCACGGAACGGTGGACGGCGTGGCCAAGGCCGGTTACGTCGCCGTCCTCTACGGCTCCAGGAGCGGTTCCCCGCTCGCGCGGAAGCAGATCGTCCACCAGGACACCGCGGGAATCCCCGACGAGGCCGAGGAGGGTGACGGCTTCGGCGGCGCCCTCGTCAGCGGGGACCTCGACCGGGACGGCTACACCGATCTGGTCGTCGGCACCGCCACCGAGGACGTCGGCACGCTCCAGGACGCCGGTACGGTCACGGTGGTGTGGGGCGGACCGCAGGGGCTCTCCGGCGGGACGACCGTCACGAGCGGGGTCCGGGCGCGCGACGCCCTCGGCCGTCTGCTCGCGGTCGGGGACTTCGACGGCGACGGCGACAGCGACCTCGTCACCACCGACGACGGGAACTTCCGTCTGCGGACGGTCTTCGGCCCCTTCGGGCGGGACGGCTCGCACGCCGGAACGGAGCGCGACGGGTACGGCCTCGACCACTACTCCTACGTGGACCTCGCTGCGGGCGACACGAACCGCGACGGGCGGACGGACCTCGTCACCACGACCGTGGGCCACGGCGACTTCCAGGGGTACGGTGCCTCGTTCCGGCTGGGGACCGCCTCCGGCATCGGCCAGCTGCGGCACTTCGGCGCCGGGAAGTTCGACGGCGACAACGCGGACGTCGGCGACATCAACCGGGACGGCTACGCGGACATCGTCATCGGCCGGACCGTCGACGGCGGCGACGAGGACGTGTACATCCCGACCGCCAAGGGCGGGATGATCACCTGGATTCCCGGCTCGGCCAAGGGGCCGCTGCCCGCACGGGCCCGCGCGTTCAACCAGGACAGCGCGCATGTGCCCGGGGCCGCCGAGTGGCGCGACGGCTTCGGCACGGGCGTCTCCATCGGCGATGTCGACGGCGACGGGTACCAGGACATCGCGGCGGGCGTGCCCCACGAGGCCCTCGGCCGGGTCCAGAAGGCCGGTTCCGTGGTCGTCCTGCGCGGCTCCAAGGAGGGGCCCACCGGGAAGGGTTCGCAGGCCGTCAGCCAGGACACCCCGGGGGTGCCGGGCGCCGCCGAGCCCTCCGACATCTTCGGCTACCGCTCCACCGTCGTCGACATCAACGGCGACGGCAGGGGCGAGCTGTTCGCCTCGGCCCTGGGGGAGAACGAGAGCGCCGGGGTGGTCTCGTTCCTCCCCGGGACGCGCAACGGGGTCACCGCGACGGGCTCCGTCACCTTCGGCGCGGGCTCGCTCGGCATGCTCGCCGCCAAGGGCCTCCTCGGCTCGTTCAACGACTGACGACGGCCCCTCCCCGCCTGCTTCTCGAACTCTGTCCCTCACAGGAAGACACCGACCCATGACCTCACGCGGAACGATCCGTGTCCTCGGTCCCGTCGCCGCGCTCGCGGTCGCCGGGACCCTGTCCGTACCGGCGGCGCACGCCGCTCCCGAGCGGCCCCCGGCGGCAGGCGCCACGGCGCAGGCGGAACGGAAGGCGCCGAAGGCGACGCCCGACGACTTCAACGGCGACGGTTTCCCCGATGTGGCGGTCTCGGCCCCCGCCGCGAACATGGAGGACGTCCTCATGCCGGGGTACGTCGCCGTCCTCTACGGCGGCAGAACCGGCCCGCTGTACGCGAAACGCCAGCTCATCCACCAGGACAGCCCGGGGGTTCCCGAGGAGGCCGAGACATACGACGGGTTCGGCACCGTCACGACCACCGGCGATCTGGACCGGGACGGCTACACGGACCTGATCGTCGCCGCCACCGGGGAGGACGTGGGCGAATTCCACAACGCCGGAACCGTCTCGGTGATCTGGGGCGGGCCGAAGGGCCTCTCCGGCGGGGCGACCCTGAAGACCGGCGTCCAGGAGTACGGACAGATCGGCTCCGTGATGGCCGCCGGGGACTTCGACGGCGACGGCGACACCGATCTCACCCTCATCGAGGGGTACGGCGTGAGCCGGCACACCCTGTCGGGCCCGTTCCGCCGGGACGGCTCCCCCGCCGCGTCGACCACCGTCAAGGACGACAAGCTCCGGATTCACGACATGGCCTCCGGTGATCTGAACCGTGACGGCAGGGACGACCTCGTCACGATCCAGGCCGACATCGACAGCCCGGGCGCCACGACCTGGTTCCGGCCCGGCACGGCGAAGGGCCTGGGCAGCGGCACCCGGCTCACGGGCCGCAGCACCATCGGCAACAACATCGACGTCGGGGACGTGAACCGGGACGGCTACGAGGACCTCGTCATCGGCCGCAGCCGCCAGGGGTACTCCGGCGAGCAGCCGATCGACAAGGGCGGCAAGGTCACCTGGCTCCCGGGCTCCGCTCAGGGCCCGGTGGTGGCGCGGGCCCGTTCGTTCAACCAGGACAGCCCCGGGATACCGGGCACCGCCGAGGGCCCGGTGCGGTTCACCGAGGGGGACAGGTTCGGTTCCGATGTGACGGTCGGGGACGTCGACGGGGACGGCTACGGCGACATCGTCGCGGGTGTGCCCGGCGAGGGGGTCGGGAAGATCCGCCAGGCGGGCGCCTTCGTCGTGATCCGGGGCTCCGCGAGCGGTCCGACGGGCACCGGGGCGCAGATGTTCCACCAGGACTCCCCCGATGTGCCGGGCGGGGCGGAGATCGACGACCAGTTCGGCTCCACCTCGAAGGTCGTCGACACCGACCGGGACGGGCGGGGCGAGGTCGTCGTCGCCGCCGTGGGCGAGAACTGGAACGCCGGGTCGGTCTGGGTCTTCGAGCCGACCGCGTCCGGGCTCACCGCCAAGGGGTCCATCACCTTCGGGCAGGGGACGCTCGGTCTCTACGCCAACGCCCAGGACGAGTTCGGCGCCCGGTTCAACCAGTAGGGGGAGCGCGCGCGTGCTGCCGCCGCCGCCCGCTGAGGCCATGGGCCCGTACGGATGCCGTACGGGCCCGTCGGCTCTATCGGGCGGGCTCGGCGGGCTGGTGCCCGTCGAAGCCCGAGTCGGCACCGGGGTCGGGGCCGGGGCCTGAGCCAGGGTCGGGGTCGGGGTCGGGGTCGGTCAGCCGGTGGACGGTCAGCCGTATTCCGGCCAGGGACAGTGTGGCCAGGGCGGTGGGCCGCGAGCGGCTGCCGGGGGCGTGGCGGAAGCGGTAACGGGTGAGCGCCGACGCCAGGAACAGCGCGATCTCGTTCATGGCCAGGGTGTCGCCGACGCATTTGCGACGGCCGGTCGAGAACGGGATGAGGGCCTGCCGCTGTGCCCTGCCCGCCCGTTCGGGCAGCCAGCGGTCGGGGTCGAAGGAGGCGGGCCGGGGGAAGACCTCGGGGTCGCGGTGGAGGCAGTAGGGGCTGAAGACCACGTCGACCCCGGCGGGTATCCGGTGTCCGCCGAGTTCGACCGGGGCGGTGGTGACCCGGCTGACCAGCCAGACGGACGGGTACAGCCGCAGGGTCTCGGTGACGACCCGGCCGAGCAGCGGCAGCCGGGGCAGATCCTCGGCCACGGGGTCCCGGCCGCCGAGGACGTCGGCGAGTTCGGCGCGCAGCCGGTGCTGCACGTCCTGGTCGGTGGCGAGGAGGTGCAGGGCCGAGGCGACCGAGGAGGCGGAGGTCTCCACTCCGGCGCCGATCAAGGTGAAGACCTGGTCCACGAGGTCGGTCTCGGTGAAGGCGGGCGTGCCGTCGGGCCCCGTGGCGGCCATGAGCCGGGACAGCACCTCGTTCCCGTCCGCTCCGGTGGCCCGGTGGGCGGCGATGGCCCCGGCGAGTGCCGTGCGGATGAGTTCCCTGCCCCTGTCGACACGGCGGAGCGCGGGCAGCGGCAGCCGGTGCAGGGAGGGCGGGAGCACCATCCGGATGAAGCCGTCCTTTTCGAGCTGTGGAAAGGTCCGGACGGAGTCGGTGACGGCCTGGGCGAAATCCGCGTCACGGAAGAGTGTGCCGAGGACGGTGAGGGTGGCGAGTTTCATCGCCTCCTCGCTCACGTCCAGGGTCTGTCCGTCGTGCCAGTCGTCCACGACCCGGCGTCCGGCGTCGGCGACGACCGGCCCGTACGAGGAGATCGCGGTGGGGTGGAACGCGGGCTGCACCAGGGGCCGCTGCACCCGATGATCTGCGTTATTGCAGGTGGCCAGGCCGTTTCCGGCCATGTAGCGGATGAAGTCGAAGAACGGGCCGCCCTTGTCGTAGGGGTGCGGGTCGGTGACGAGAATCCGGTGCACCAGTTCACGCCGGGTGACCAGGACGATCGGGCGTCGGCCGAGCAGCAGCCGGAGTACCCCGGGGCCGGTGCCGGGGCGGTGCAGGCGCAGCAGCAGCCGCAGCGGATCGCGGTAGAGGCCCAGGCCGTGGCCCACGAGGGGGAGGGCGCCCGGGGCGGCGGGCGGCGGGTGCCCAAGGGCGGCGACGGTGGAGGTCATCGCGCGCCTCCCCTGGACGTTCCGACCCGGATGACGCTCCGGTTCTTCGTCCCCTCCGGCCTCACCGTCCTCTCCGTCCTCTCTGTCCTCGCCGTCCTCTCTGTCCTCTTCGCCTTTTTCATCTTCTTCATCTTCTTCATCGGCACGCACCTCACTCCCTTCGGGAGCACCTTCGGAAACACGGGGATCTCGTTTCCCAGAGTGGGCCAGACCGGCGGATGCCGACAGGGCGCTCGCGGGCGCATCAGGGCGCACGCCCACCCGGGCGGGGCCCGGCCGGGTGCGGGCTTCACCGTGTGCGAGGCGGGCGGGTAGCGTCGGGAGGACCGCGCGAGAAGGGAACCGCCGCCGATGCCGCATCCGTCCCGTTCCGACAACTCCCACGGCTCCACTGGCTCCCACGGTCCCGCCCTGCGGGCGCTCATCCTCGACTTCGTCGGAGTTCTCACGGCCGAGCCGGGCCCCACCATCCGCGCCTGGTGCACGGCGCAGGGGCTCGACCCGGGAGCCTGGGGCAGGACCCTCCAGGACGACCCCGAGGGCCGGTCCCTGTACACGGAGCTGGAGCTGGGGCGGATGGGCCAGGCGGAGTGGAACGCCCGGACGGCACCGCTGCTCGGCCCCGGCGTGGACCCGGTGAACCTGATGGGCCGCGCCTGGGAGGCGGTCCCGACGGCCCGGCGGATGGCCGCCCTCGCCCGCACCGCCCGCGCGTCGGGCCTGCGGCTCGCGCTGCTGTCGAACTCGTTCGGACTCGATCCGCACAACCCGTACACACACGCCGGTATCTGGGACCTGTTTGACGTCCATGTGATCTCCGAGGCGGTCGGCCTGGCCAAGCCCGACCCGGCGATCTACCACCACACCCTGGACCTGCTGGACCTCCCCCCCGAAGCCTGCGTCTTCGCCGACGACCACGCCCCCAACCTCGCCCCGGCCGCCGCCCTCGGCATCACCACGGTCCACGTCACCGACGAACAAACCGCCGTCGCCCGCCTGTCCTCGCTCCTCGGCCTCATACCGCCACGCCCGCTCGCCGCCCACGACTGATCGATCACCTCAGGGCGACGCGCCACGAACGTCTGTGGCGGGGTGCCCGGCGTCACAGGACGGTGTTCGGTGAACGGGATCGGAGAACGGGAAACGGGATCGGGAAACGGGAAACGGGAAACGGACACGACCGGTCCTCCGGCGGGTTCGGGAACCCCTCGGAGGACCGGTCGGTGAGGTGCGGCGGTCCGGTGTCAGTTGTCAGTTGTCAGTAGAGGGTGAGGCGCAGGTGGACCGGCCCGGACCAGGCTTCCGGTTCCAGGGCGATGCGGGCCGCCCGGTGGCCGTTCTCGGCGTACCCGCTCAGGACCTGGTCCACGCGGATGCGTTCGACCGGGGGCAGATAGTGCCAGACCAGGCTGTGCCACACGACGGTGAGGACGTCCGGGTCCACGGGGCGGGCCAGTTCCTCGCGGAGCCAGTCGGCCGCAGGGGCGCGGTCCACCCGGGGCCGTTCCGCTGCCGCGACCTCCAGGGCCGCTTCCAGCAGCGTCAGGTCCTCGGTGTGCTCGGGCGGGAGGAAGGAGCGCAGGACGGCGGTGTCGACGGGGTCGGCGGGGTCACGGGGTGCCAGGTCGCAGCCGGCGCGTTCGACGATCTCGTACGCGCCGGGCCGGGAGCGGGGGCCCGCCGGGAGGCGGACCGGGGAGGAGGCCGGGCCCCACTCCCCCGCCGGGCCGTACCAGCGGTAGTGGTCGGGGAGCAGGCCGAGCCCGGCGCACGCGCCCAGTTCCAGCAGGCGCACCCGGCCGCCGCCGAGGAGGCAGAGACCGTCCTGGAGCACGGCGGCGCGCTGCGGCTGGTGCTGCTGGACGGGTTCCCGCAGCGCGGCCTCGATCACGGCGGGGTGGCGCAGGAGGACGTCCCGCGCGGCGCTCCAGAGGCCGTCGGCCGAGGGGGGCGTGCCGGGTGAGCGGAGGGCGGCGCGGAACCGGGCGGCCAGCTCCGGGGCGCTGCCGTCCACCATCAACCGGTGCAGTCCGGCCAGGGCGCGCAGACCGAAGAGGGGCTGTGTGCGCTCGGGGTGGCCCAGCAGGGTCCGGCCCACCGCGCCGCCGTCCCGGATGTCCCGGGCGAGTCCCGCGAGGAGCGCGGCGGACGCGGGCGCGGTGGGGCCGAGGGCGGTGGCGAAGGCGCCGAGTTCACCGATGAGGCGGGGGGCGTCCCCCGGGGTGGCGGTGCGGGTCACTCGGAGCCTGCCCCGGCCGGTTCGGGCATCCCCAGCAGGGCGGACTGGTCGATCCTGTTGCCGATGGCGTCGCGGTACGGGGAGGCGTCGGCGAGGTGGTCGAGCAGGTTGCGGGCGCGGGAGTGCAGGGCGCCGACCCGGCGGCGGTAGCCGTCGACGACGGGCGGGCAGTGCAGCAGGGCGCGCAGTTCGGCCCGTGCGGTCAGGTCGGCGCGGGCGGCCGTACGAAGGGTGTGCATGCGGTTCCGTTCGCGGGGGTCGGCGCTCGCCAGGGCGTGGGCGAGCAGCAGGGTGGGGGTGCCGTTGGCGAGGTCCTCGTCGGTCTCGGGGGTGACGTCGGCGTTGTCGTTGTGGACCTGCCGCAGGACGCCGAGGAGTTGGCCGAGTACGGTCCACGCCTCCAGGGCGCGGGGGTCGGTGACGGCGGCGCGCGCGGCCATACGGGCGTCCCTGCCGTATCCGGCGCCGGTCTTGCCGGTGTAGGCGCGCATCACCCGTTCCCAGGTCAGCGCCTCGCTGTCGCGTGCGGTGTCGTCGAGTTGTCCGGCGCCCGCGGCGACGGTGCTCCAGCCGAGGTCACGCCGCCAGCCGCGGGCGAGTTCCGCGGGGACGCCGGGTCCTTCGACGGCCGCCTCGGGCAGGACGCCCAGGCACAGGACGCCGCCGATGAGGAGTTCATGGGCGCTGCCGTGGTCGCCCGGGGCGGCGTCGACGAGGTCGTCCAGGGCTTCGGTGCCCGCGAACCACAGGGTGGAGGCCACGGCGACCGGGACGGCGGGGGCGGGGTTCCCGCTGATGGCGCCCAGGACGGCGAGGGCGAACAGGCGGTTGGACAGGGGGCCCTGCTGCTGGAGCGCGGTGGTGACGATGGCGCGGACGGGGTCGTGGAGCCTGCTTCCGGGCGGGCAGGCGCGGTCGATCACGGCGAGGGTGTCCTCTCGCACCTGCTGGTCCCAGGGGATCAGAACCCCCCAGGGATGCCCGTTGAGAGAGTCCGGGACCGTGTTCGTCACGGGGGATTCGATGCCGCTCACAGCTTTCCCCTTTCTGTTCATCCGGAATTAACCTTGCTGCCACCCGGGCGGCTTGCGGAGCGCCGCTTTCCGAATTTTCCGCGGGGCCCGTTGGCACGCCCTCTTAACGCGGCGGACAAAGCGCGGCACTCACACCTTTCAGCGTGACGTAAGTCACCGCAAAGAAAGGGTCGAATCCCTGACACTCGCTCCACCAGCACGTACAGCCGAGCGAGCGGACGGCCGACCGCTCAGATCGACTGTGACCCAGGTCACATGAGAGGGATTGAGAAGGCGGCCCGCCGCTCCCGTTATTCAGGTCGAAGGCACCGGGAAGGACCCGCACCGGCAGGACCGGATAACCGGGTGACCGCCTTCAGAGCTTTACGGGAAATCGCTTCATCCAGCAGCCCCGTCGGCTCCCCGTATCCATTCGATGTGAAAGGGAAATGCCATGCGTGACATCGACACCGCACTGACGGCCGCGCTCTCCGCCCTCTCCGGCGACACCGCCGAGAGCCCCCTCACCCTCCCCGACGACATCGACGTGCTCGAACTCCGCCCGCAGAACAACTGCTGACAGCAGAACGCGTCCAGAAGAAACCCACCCGACACAACGGAAGGCCCACTCCCATGCGTGACATCGACCCCGCCCTCGCCGACGCCGTCGCCGCCCTCTCCGGCGACACCACCGAAAGCCCCCTCACCCTCCCCGACACCATGGACGTCCTCGAAGGCAACCCGACCAACGGCTGCTGAACCCCCGAGCGCACCGCGCGTTCACCACTCGCACACCGCACATCTCACAGACCCACCTCGAAGGGAACCTCCATGCGTGACATCGACCCCGCCCTCGCCGACGCCGTCGCCGCCCTCTCCGGCGACACCGCCGAAAGCCCCCTCACCCTCCCCGACACCATGGACGTCCTCGAAGGCAACCCGACCAACCACTGCTGACAGCAGGTCGGCACAGCACGAAAGGCACCATCCATGCGTAACGCCGAATCCGCCCTGAGGGCCGCCCGCGCCGCCCTGTCCGGGGACGGCGTCGAAAGCCCGCTGACACTGCCCGAAGGACCCGTCACCGGACTGAAGCCGACCCATCAGTGCTGACACGAAAGGAGTTATCCGGTGCGTGACATCGACACCGCGCTGACCGCCGCCCGCGCCGCCCTCTCGGGCGACAGCGGCGAAAGCCCTCTCACCCTCCCCGACGACATTCTCGAATGGAAGGGAAATCCCGGTGGCAGTTGCTGAGCGCGAAGCCCTCTCCCTGTATGACGTCGAACCCGTTCTGACCGACGCGCTCTCCGCCCTCTTGGGCGAGGCCGCCGAAAGCCCCCTCGCTGTTCCGGAGGGCGCCGAGGTCCTGGACCTGCGGCAGGAAGTCAGCCCACCTGGCTGCTGACACAGCAGTGGGCACACAGCGCGCGCCCCGTCCGGCACCGTCTCCCGCGATCGAAGGAGACAGGTACTGGGCGGGGCGCGCTGTCGTGCCGTACGCCATGGACACCCGGTGCGGCCCGGTGCGCCCGCGCCGACGGTCGGTCAGGTGTCGTCCCCGGGGCCGGACGGCAGCATCCCCGACGCACGGGCGATGCCCTCCACCTCCCGCCGGTCCTCGCCGCGCCTGCGCTCCTGCGCGTCGATCCGGTCGCGCAGCGCGCGCAGCCGCTCCGCGTCCGCCGCCACCTCGGGCGGCACCAGCGACATCGCCCCCTTGGCGTGCTCGCCGTCACCGAGCTGGACGACGACATGCCCGGCACGGCCCTCCGGCCCTGACCCCCCGCTGAGCAGTCCCATGAGATGCAGCAGCTCCTGCTGGACCTCCGGGGTGAACAGCTCCTTCTCCTCGTCGTCCATCGTCAGCTCCGCGGCACCGCCGCCGTGCGTGACCCACAGCCGGATGATCTCCATGAGCAGTCCGAACTGGGCGCTGGGCAGCCGGGCCCGCAGCGCTTCCACATACAGCCGGTAGCGCAGCCGTATGACTTCCTGCCCACCGCGTTCGCCCTGACCGCCTCGCTCGGGCTGCCCCCCGCCTCGCTCGGCCTGCCCGCCTCGCTCGGGCTGCTCGTCCGGGTCCGCCATGACGGTTCCTCCCCTCCGACGCGCTCCGACGGTACAGCAGGCCGTACGCCACGGATATGGCTTCAACGGCATCGGTCCACGGCGTCCAGCCAGGGGGAATCGCTTCTTCCCCACCCCCAACAGACGCACAGGAATTCCCCATACGCATGCCCGATATAAGACACCCTGCCGACCGTTCGGGGACGCCCCCGCCGCCGAGCCCCCGGAAAAACGATCGCGCGGGGCGAACCGGGGTTGGCAGGCTGCCCCCATGGAATCGAAGCACACAGAAGTACTGCTCATCGGGGGCCGCGCCGGAGTCGGGAAGACGACGGTGGGGTGGGAGGTGTCGGCGCTGCTGCGGGCGGGCAATGTGGCGCACGCCGTGATCGACGGTGACTTCATGGGGCAGGTCCATCCGGCTCCGGAGGGAGATCCGCACCGGGCGGAGATCACCGAGTGCAATCTGACCGCGGTGTGGGCGAACTTCGCCCGGCGCGGCTGTCGGCGGCTGATCTATACGAACACCGTGAGCGTGCTGCCCGAGGCGACGGGGATGTTCCGGCGGGCCATGGGAGCGGAGACGCGCATCGTCAGGGTGCTGCTCACCGCCTCGGACGCGACCACCCGCGACCGGCTCGAACGCCGGGAGACCGGGTCCGGGCTGGCGGAGGAGATCGACAACAGCATCCGCAAAGCGCGGCTCCTGGACGAACAGGTCTCCCCCGGGACCACGCGGGTGGTGACGGACGGGCGCGCGGTCGGGGAGATCGCGCGCGAGGTGGTGGCCACGACCGGCTGGATGCGGTGACGGTCCGGACGGGCCGTCACCGCATCGCCTGAGCGGATACCGGCCGCCGTCCGGCCTTGTCCCCGCCGCCCGGCTCAGATACGGCCCGCCACGCTGTCGAAGAAGCGGACGACACCGGGCAGCGCCAGGCAGAGCCGGGGAAAGCCGGCAAAGCCCGGGAACTCAGCCGCCCAGCAGCTCCATGATGAGCCGCACCGTCTCCAGGACCGGCACACCGAGCATCCCGGCCGTCGCCGCGACCCCGGTGATGGCCATCAGGGCACGGTGGCGCTCCTGGGGCTCGATCGCGGGGTCCGCCGTCAGGGCCGGAAGGGCCTCGTCGATCGAGTGGGCGGACAGCGGCGGAACGTTGGCGCGCAGCTCCCGCAACAGCGTCAGCAACTCCCGTATCGCCTCCTCCAGCGCGGGCGACGCGGCCTGGGTGCCGACCGGGCCCGACTGGTGGTTGACCATGCCCGTGTTGTTCTCGCCGCCGTGCATGTTGACGGTGTTGCCGAAGTAGTAGTTGCTCCCACTGCTCATGAGTTCGCCATCCCCACGTTGTTGCTGCCGCCGTACATGTTCACGTTGTCACCGAAGTAGTAGTTGCTGGGACTGCTGATCACCAGCCGCTCCACCCGCACCTGGAACTCCGCCTGCGGGTTCTCGATGGCGTCGGATATGAGGTGGACGAGCTGCCGGAGCTGCCCGTGGTCCCTCCCGGAGACCACGGCGGTCGAGGCACCGGCGGTCTCGACGCCGAGGACGAAGTGGGGCTGCGCGGTCAGCACCGCGATCATGTCCACGAGGGCGTAGATCATGAAGGCCCCGGAGGCCAGCCACATCAGCCCGAGCAGGGTGGCGGGGGTTTCCTCCCCCTGGGCCAGCGCCGCGATGGTCCCGCCGAGGAGGGTGAGCGCCGCGGTCACCGCGAGGGTGATCCCCACCCTCCGGAAAAAGCGCAGGACCGCCTCCTTGCGCCGGGGGTTGAGGGTGTAGGTGTAGACACGCGCGATGTTGTGGAGCGGGTAGGCGGCGCCGCCGATCCAGAGCAGCCGTTTGCTGACCCGGATGTCGATCGACTCCGTCAGCCCGGTGGGAAGGCTCCCTGTCGACATCGACGCCTGGGTGGCGGCGGGAGGTGGGGCCGTGGGAGCGGGTGGGGTGTTCCACGGTCGCTGTGGCGGCAGTGGTGGCTGAGCGGGCTCTGCCGGTTGCATCGTTCCCCCAGAGGTGCGGTGCCGCTGTCGGTCGAGGAGCTGAGAGGTCAGAACCTCGGAGCCATGCTCCTCCCGGCGCGGGCACCGGCGCAAAGAATATGTCCGCAACAGGATTGGGCACCCGCCCGGATAAGACCATGTGTTCACGGATAATCACCGAGAATGTTGCGGTGCGGTGACCTGTGGCGGCGCCTGCCCCGCCTCCGCCCTCCGTGCTCCGTCGGCCCGCCCCGCGCCGCGCGCCCGCCGTGCCCGGTCAGCCGCGCTCGCGCAGATATCCCTCCAGTTCGGCGGCCCCCGCCAGCAGCGCCCGTCCACGGGCGCGGAGCCGGGCGTGCCAGTCGCCCAGAGCGGCTTCCAGCGGGGCGAGGCCGCCGGCGGTGCGGACCTCGGTGATCAGCGGGGCGATCCGTTCCAGCGGATGGCCGCCGCGCCGGAGTTGACGGGTGAGACGGGCGTCCCGTACGGCGGACTCGTCGTAGACGCGGTAGCCGGTGCGGGGGTCGCGGCGCGGGCGGACGAGCCCGGCACGTTCCCAGGCGCGCAGCGTCGCGGGGCGGATGCCGAGGCCGCGCGCCAGGGGGCCGATGAACGTGCCGCCGGGGCCCGTCACCGTATCGGCGCCGGAGTCGGAGCACTCGGCGGAACCGGAGCACTCAGTGGGGCCGAAGGGTTCGTTGGAATCAGAAGGCTCGATGGGATCGGAGAGATCAGAGAGATCGGAGAGATCGGAGTGCCCGATGGGCTCCAGCTCGCGGAGGGCCTGTTCCACCGCCTGGAGGGTGCGGCGGTCGTCGAGGAGTTGGACGTGGCTCCCGTCGATGAGCCGGAACGCCTCGTCCACCGTGCCCTCGTGCACGGCCCGCATGATCGACGCCGCCGTCCGATGGCCGTGGGCCGGTACCAGGGCGAGGAACGCGCGCAGGGCCCGCGCGTGCAGCGGGGCGTAGACCCGGTAGCCGTGAGCGGTGCGCCCGGCGGGCGGAAGGATGCCCTCCTCCTCGTAGTTCCGGACCGCCTGCGTCGACAGACCGTGCTCACGAGCGAGGTCGACCGGCCGGAGCCTCCGTTCACCGCTTTGAAGGTTTTTCCCCATGAACCCTGCCAGCAACCAGGACTATCGTGGAAAAGTCTCCACCGTTTCTTCAACGATACCGTTGAATGCATGGTCACCGACGTCACCGACATCAAGGACACCGCCCACGCCTTCGGGGCCGCCGCCGTCAGAAGACTGCTCCCGGCCCGGCCCCGGGTGCTCGCCCTCGGTGAGCCCACCCATGGCGAGGACACCCTCCTCGAACTCCGCAACGCGCTCTTCCGGCAGCTCGTCGAGGAGGACGGCTATCGGACCATCGCGATCGAGAGCGACTGTCTGATGGGGCTGGTCGTGGACGAGTACGTCGTCTCGGGCCGCGGCTCGCTCGACGCGGTCATGGAACGCGGCTTCAGCCACGGGTTCGGCGCGTCCGCGGCAAACCGTGAGCTGGTGCGCTGGATGCGCGCCCACAACGAGGGCCGTCCCGTCTCCGAACGCGTGCGCTTCGCCGGGTGCGACGGCCCGCTGGAGATCACCGGCGCCGCGAGCCCCCGGCAGGCCCTCACCGCGCTCCACCGCCGGGTCGCGGAACGGGTGGACGCGGAGCTGCTCCCCTGCACGGCGGACAGGCTCGACCGGCTGCTCGGCGCCGACGCCGCGTGGACCGAGGCCGCCGCGATGATGGACCCGGCCCGTTCCGTGGGACGGTCGCCCGAGGCCAGGGAGTTGCGGCTGCTCGCCGACGACCTCGTCGCTCTGCTCGACGAGCAGCCGCCGTACCCGGGCACCGCGGACGCGCGGGGCGTGCAGGGCACCTGGGATGTACAGGACTCGTGGGAGGCAAGGGAGGCGTGGGACCGGACGCGTCTGTACGCGCGCACCGCCGTCGGCCTGCTGCGCTATCACTCCTCGATGGCCGACCCCTCGCCGGGCCGGATGCGGCGGCTGATGGGTCTGCGGGCCCGGACGCTGGCGGACAACCTGCTCGCCCTCGCCGAACGGGGCCCGGTGCTGGCCTTCGCCCACCATCTCCATCTCCAGCGGGGCCCGAGCCGGATGCAGCTGGGCGGGCTGCCGCTGGAGTGGTGGAGCACCGGCGCTCTGATGGATGCCCGGCTGGGGACGGAGTACGGCTTTCTCGCCACGGTCCTCGGCACGCTCCGGCACCGGGGGGTGGACGTCCCGTCGCCGGACACACTCGAAGGGCTGCTGTACACCCTGCCGGAGGACGGCCTCCCGGAGGGCGCCTTCTTCGGGGGCCGCTGCGTCGTCGACGCCCCCGCGCTGGCCGACGCCCTCGGGGACACATCACTCACGCCCCGTGTCTCCCCCTACCACGGCTATATCCCGCTCGACCCCGCCCGTCTCGCCCGTCACGACGGTCTCGTCTTCATCAAGGACGTCCCGAAGAACCCCCAACCGGAGGGCGGGGAAGGGGACTTGGTCTAGACCTGAACGGTCATCGCGGCTACGCTCGCACTTGGTCTGGACCGCACTGCTGGAACGCCGCCCCCACTGCGGCGATCCCCCACTCTCCCCCCACCCAGGAGCGAAGCATGCGCAGGAAGATCACATCGGTTCTCGTCGGTCTCGGCGTACTCGGCGGAACGCTCGTCGCCGCCACCGGCAGCGCGCAGAGCCATGGTTACGCCGACTCCGCCACCAGCCGTCAGCAGCTCTGTGCCACGGGCGCGGTGCGGAACTGCGGTCAGATCCAGTGGGAGCCGGAGAGTGTCGAGGGGCTGAAGGGCTTCCCCTCCGCCGGGCCCGCCGACGGCAGGATCTGCGCCGGTGGCAACGGCCGCTTCTCCGAGCTGGACGACCCGCGCGGCGGCGCCTGGCCCACCACACAGCTCTCGTCCGGCCAGAGCCACACCTTCAGCTGGCGGATCAAGGTCCGCCACGCCACGAGCGACTTCCGCTACTACATCACCAAGGACGGCTACAACCCGGCCAAGCCGCTGACCCGCGCCGACCTGGAGCCGCAGCCCTTCCTCACGGTTCCGTTCGGCGGGGTGCGCCCGGCGGCCGTCGTGACCCACAACGGCACCCTGCCGCAGAAGTCCGGACGCCATCTGATTCTCGGCGTCTGGACGATCGCGGACACGGCGAACGCGTTCTACGCCTGTTCCGACGTCAGGTTCTGACACACCTGACACCCCGTGCGCTCATGCCCGTCCCCTGACACCGGGGCCGGTTCCTGAGCGACCCTCATCCGTCCCGGTACGGCCGCCGCGTCCCGCGCCGTACCGGGACCTTTCGCTGGTGGGGAGAGGGCGCACAGCCATGTGCGGCGGCACGTCCAGCAGCACCCGGCGCAGATCGAGGAGTCGGCGCACGGATGCGTCCAGGAATGACGTGATCGTATAACCGCCCGTTCCGACGGTGGGGTCGGTGGGGTCGCCCGCCGGGTGGCCGCTCCCGGACGACAGGGCGGGCGGCAGGGCAGGTGGAGAGGCGGGCGGAGGAACGAAGGCGTCGGGCAACTGGCGGCGGGCTATGCCCAGATGGGCCCTGCGGAAGCCGATGAACTGGTCGAGGAGCAGCAGGAGTGCCCGGCGCGCTGCGGGCCCGAGCTGCCCGGCGGCCACCCGGTCGGCCACGTTCACCCCGTTCCGGGAGGACTCCCGCCAGACGGTGATCACAGAGCGCGAGGGGTAGGGGAAGCGGGGCAGGGCCTCGTCGAGGAAGCGCTCGTAGGCGGGTCCCGGGCGCAGCAGGGCCAGTTCGAGCAGTTGCACACCGGGCATGAACGAGCCGCTGGCACTGCCGCCCCGACCCGCGTAGCCGTGCAGATGGCGGCGGAAGTAGGCGAAGCTCCGCGTGGGCAGCCGCCGGTAGCGGGTCATATGGGCGCGGAAGTCGGCGAGTCGGCGCGTCGCCTCCGCCAAGACGGCGGGAGCGTGCTCGGGGCTCGGGTCGAGGGCGAGTGAGCGCAGCAGGTCGGCGGCGGCCCTGACATGGGGTTCGGCGCGGTGGTGGCCGAGGTAGAAATCGCGTTCGTGGCGGGCGTCGGGGCCGTCGGAGAAGACGCGGATGCCGTGTCCTGCCTCGTACAGCCGGCAGTTGAGGTCGATCAGCAGCTCATAGCTCAGGTCGGTGTCCAGGGCCGGGTGGCGCCGGGCCTGTTCATGGATCAGCGCGAGCAGCCGTCCGGGGACTGCGGCAGGGGCCCGGCCGGGAGGGGTGTAAGGGGTGTGGCCGCCGAGGAGGAAGAGCAGGTCGAGCTGGTGGGCGGCGGGGCCGTGCGGGTCGTCTCCGGCCCCGGCCCCGGCCCCGGACTCGGACTCGGACTCGGACTCGGCGAGCAGACGGGGGGTGATCTCGTCGAGGAGCGCGGCCTGTTCGTCGAGGAGGACGGTGTAGGGAATGGTGCCGGAGTGCAGGGCACGGAGTCGGCCGGGCAGCCGGTCCCGGACATAGTCGGCGAGCGGGTCGGGGGCCGCCGGGCGGTGGGACGTGTCCGGGTCGGGGGTGAGGGTGAACAGGGGGATGCGATCGGTCATGGGGGCTCCAGGGAGGGAGGGCCGGTGACGGGACCGCCCATGGCAGGGACAGGCGCGGGCGCAGCAGGCGCAGGCGCGGAGGCAGGCACAAGGCCCGGTGTCAGGACGCAGGAGCGGGCAAGACGCAGGAGCAGCAGGGCACAGGAGCGGCAGGACGCAGGATTGTCAGGAGAGCAGGGCGGCCGTCAGAAGTCGTCGCCCTGTCGGCGGTGGCAGGACGTCCGCCGGGCGGAGCCCCTGTCCGCTCCCCCGCCCCGGGTGCCGGAGCCGGAGGGCGTCATCGCGGACGTGGCAGACATGGCGGGCGACACGGCAGACGCGGACAGCGCGTACAGATGCGGTCCGTCCAGATGGCGGACGGTGAGCAGGTCCCGCAGCAGGATGTCCTCCACCGGGTGGGCGAGGGTGACGGCACCGGGATAGCCGGTGTCGTCGACGGTCGGTGTCAGGATGCCGCCGGGCCGCACCCACAGCGTCAGGTCGCGGAAGCTGTCCAGGGCGCGGATCGCGTCGAGCCCCCGGTAGTGGTCGAGCCGTCCCGCCACCGGGCTGACCAGCCCCGCCCAGGCGAACGCGGTCCGCCGCGCGTACGGCCGCCCGGCGCGGGCGTGGAACCGCCCGGGGCGCAGCAGCGCGTCCACGGTCCACTCGATCTGGCCCGCGCCGATGGCCTCCCGCGCGAACAGCGGCAGTCCACCGCCGGACGACCGTATCCCCGCCTCGACCAGGCGCGGCCCGTCGGGCGTCGTCTTGATCTCCAGATGGGCGGGGCCGTGCCGGACCCCGAGGGCGTCCAGGACCCGCCGCCCGTACCGGAACAGCTCCGCGAGCCCGGGGTATCCGCCCGACAGCAGGACATGGCTGACGCACAGATCGCGGTTGCCGTTGGCGCTGACGCGTTCCGTGCGCCAGGCGTCGGTGAGGTGGTGGACGCCGTCGCGGCTGACGGTGTTGAGGACGTACTCCGTCCCGGTCAGATACTCCTGGGCGACGACGCCGCCGTGCGGGTCCTCGGTGGTCAGGCGCAGTTCCCGCAGGGTGCGCAGGGCGGCGGCGGACTGCTCGGGGGTGTCGCAGAAGTGGACGCCCTCGCCCGCCGCACCGCGCAGCGGTTTCAGGACGACCGTCCTGCCGGTCTCCTTGTGCCAGCGGATGAGTTCGGCCTCGGTGCGGACGAGGAGCTGCCGGGTCGTGGGCACCCCGGCGGCCCTGAGCCGTTCGATCTGGAGGTACTTGTCCCGGCGGGCGGCGCTGCGGGCGGTGCCGTTGGCGGTGGGCAGTGCCAGGGCCTCGGCCAGCGCGTCCGCGAGTTCGACGCCGATCTCGCTGCCGGGGATCACCGCGACCGTTCCCGCCCGGCGCAGCCGTGCCACGAGCGCGGGCAGATCGCCGTCGTGGACGAGGTCGTCCGCGTAGGGGAACGGGTCGACGGCATGGCGGAAAACAGCCAGCGGCCGGGGTGTGCTGCGCAGCCGTACGACCCGGGCGCCCGCCGCCGCCAGGGCCTCGGGGAAGCCCCGGGCGGCGGTGTAGGGGTCGACGAGCACGACGGTCCCGCCGCCCCCTCCGCCGTACCCGTCTCCGTCTCCGTACCGGTCTCCGTCTGCGTCGTCTCCGTACCCGTCGTCAGGGATGGAGCCTTCGCCGCCTGGATACTCGCCGGTGTACTCCCACCCGGCCTGCTCGTCCTGCTCGTTCTCCTCCCTCTCCTCCCTGTCCGTGCTTCCTGCTCTGTCCGCTCCGGTGCCGGGCATCGTGACCTCCTGTAGGCCGTACCGGCCGTACCGCTCCCATGGCAGGGACCGGGCGTTCACGCTAGTCGCCGGGGGTCAGGGGAAATTGCCCCTCGGTGCAGAGCACGGTGCTGTCCGTGCACGACGGACGGCCGCGCCCGCGCGGAACGCTGGAACGGGCCGCCACGAAGCAAAGGGCCGCCACGGAACGGATGAAGAACGGCTGAGGGAAAGGTGAGGGAAGGCTGAGAAAACACTGAGATCACTCGGCCCCCTGCCCTATCACCGGTCCCAGGCGCTTCGGTCCTGCTTGCGCCGGGGCACGATGGCGCCGAGCGACGGGGCGTCCCATCACCTGGGGATGCCATCCGCTCTTCATGCCAGCGGACCGGAAGGAGCCGGTGTGCGTAGACAGGACCAACCAGGCGGAACGGCGAGGGCGGCGGCCCGGTGGGGGGTGACGCTGTCGACGGTGCTGGCCCTCGCCATGGGGCTGGCCCCGGGCGGGAGTACGGCGGTCGCGGCGCCCTCCTATGGAACGGGCACGGGAACGGGGACGGGGACGGGCGCCGATACGGAGGTACGGTCCGTCACCCTGGGGGACGGCGGGCGGATCACCACCAGCGCGAACGGCAGGGCCCTCAGCCACGAACCGGCCGAGGGGCGCGCGCAGGGCCCGCTGATGTTACAGACCAGCAGTGCCACGGGCGGCCGTGTCCACGCCCTGTCGCTCGACGCGGCGCGGGACATCACGGCAGGACGGCAGGACGCACGGCGCTACGACATCACCGAGCTGACCGGCAGACAGACCGCCGCGAGCGGCGGCACCACGGCGGCGGAGCGCACAGGCCGGGACCGCACCCCCGAGGCCGCCCCCAAACCGGGCCGCAAACCGGTCACCCACACCCTGACGATCGACTTCATCGGACGGGACGGCGCGCCGAGCCGTGACTTCGCCAGCCGGATACAGGGCTTCTCCGGCGCCGCCACCGGCATCTTCCCACCCGTCGACGCCTCGTCGGGCACTGCCACTCTCCAGGTGCCTCCGGGCCGCTATGGACTGGAGGCCATCCGCCGGGACCACCCCTCGGACCCCAAGGCCGCCACGGACGTACTCATCCAGCCCTGGCTGGAGGTGACCGGCGACACCAGAGTCACCGTGGACGCGCGCACCACCCGGCCGACGCGCCTCACCCCACCGGACCCCCGGGCGACCCATGTGATGAGCGAGCTGAACTACCGGGTGACGGTGGGCGAGCACTACATGGGGTTCGCCATGTCGTCGAGGACAGCCGATATCCGTACGGCGCACATCGGGCCGGAGGTCACGGACGGTTCGCTCACCCAGGCGTGGACCGCGATGTGGGCACAGGGCACCACCGACTACAACCTCGCGCTCGGGGAGGTCGAGTCCCGGCGCCTGGTGACCGGGAAGACCCGGCACTTCACGGACGGCGAGCTGGCCACCGTCCGCACCCGGGCGGGCCTTTCCGGAGCGGACGGCGCACAGGGCGAGATCTCCGCCGTCGGCGTCACGCCGGGGAGGATGTTCCCGATGGTCCCGATACGGGAGCTACCGCTGCCCACCACCCGTACACAGCGGCTGTCGACGGTACCGGGAACCTCTTGGGCGCTGGGTACCAAGCAGCGTCAGGCGCTGCCAGGCAGCCCCCCATGGGCGCGGGAAGCCTCGTACTCCACCCCGCTCAGGGAGTACGCGCCGGGGAGCCACCGGGTCGAGACCTTCAACACCGGGGTGTTCTCGCCGCTGCTCGGGGACGACCGTGACGGAGTGACGCGGGACGGGAACGTCCTCCAGGGCTCCCTGCCGCTGCTCGCGGACGGCGCCGGTCACCGGGGCGGCTCGGCCCTGTCGTCGGCACGGACCACGCTGCACCGCGACGGGGTCCTGATCGGCGAGAACGACGATCCTCTCAGCGGCGCCCCGGGCCGGGGCTTCACCGTGCCGCCGGGGGACGCCTCGTACACCCTGGCCACGTCCGTCACCCGGGACCCGGCGGTGGCGCGGGCGGCCTCCCGGATGGACGCCTCCTGGACGTTCCGCTCCCGGGAGACCACGGCTCCGGAGCGGCTTCCGGTCTCCGTCGCCCGTTTCCACACGCCCGTTGATCTGCGGTCCACCGCCCCGGCCGGGGCCCGGCAGCATGTCGCCGTCGGCCTCCAGGGCCCGGCGGCCCGGCCCGGGAACCTCGCGTCCCTGACGGTGGACGTCTCCTACGACGGGGGCGCGACCTGGAAGTCCACGCCCGTCACGGACCGGCGTTTCCAGGTCGTGAACCCGGCGGCCGGGAAGGGGATCTCCTTCCGGGCCACGTTCACCGACCGGGGCGGCAACAAGGGCACCGTGACGGTCGTCGACGCCTACCACGGCAGGTAGGGACGGCTGGCAGGGGCGGGGCGCCGGGACCGTCACGGTGCGCTGGATCATCCGGCGGCGGTGTGCGGAGCGCTGCGCCCCTGCCCCGACGGACACACGGGCAGCGGCCCCATACGGCCGGTCTCCGGCTCGTGTTCCACGTCGGCGCCCCAGATGAACGGCGGGCAGGTCGCCCCGGCGGCCACCGCGACGGTCACCTCCCGGGACGACGTGGCGGGGATGTCCAGCTCGCAGAGGAGCAGTTCCAGCAGGATGCGGGCGGGCCGGGGCGGGCTGGTGGTGCCGTCCGGGTGGGTGATGCCCGGGAGCGGCGGGAGCAGAAGGCTCCGCTGGTGGTGGCCGCATGCCGGGGACGGGGAGGAGAGTACGGCGTCACCCACCTTCTTCCGGATGCCGAGGGCGGGGACCCCGAAGGTGTGCCGCTTGCTCGTCCCGTTGGTGACCTTCAGGGTGTAGACGGACTTCCCGCCGGAGGCGACCGGTCCGCTGATGTCGAGGCTCAGCCTCGGCGGTTCCGGCTGCGGCGGACGGACCGGTTCGACGTTCGACGTGGCGCTGATGGTGTAGTCCCGCTCCCCGGCGACGTCGTAGTAGCCGATCTCTCCGCCGGGGAAGCGGTCGTGGAAACGGTGGTCGAAGCGGATCGTGGCCTTGATCTCGTAATGCCCCTTGCCCCGGTAGTCCAGCAGTTCACCCAGGTGTCCGCCGCCGATGTCCTGCCCCTCCCGCTTGGCGGTGTAGTGGCCGGTGATGGAGTCGCACTTCACCGATTCCGTGACGAACCAGGAGCCGGTCCTCTTGCAGTTCCCGGAGGCGTCCGCCCACAGATGGTGGCCGTTCGTCCAGAGGCAGAGCCGGAGCAGGGCCCAGCTCCCCTTGTTGCCGGACACGTTCCCGACGGTGCAGTCCACCATGTGCACCGGCAGCGGCGCGGCTGCCGCCGGTGCCGCGCCCGGCGCTCCGAGCGCCGTCGATATCGCCAGGGCCGCCGCCACGGCCATCACTCGCCATCGGGACACACGCATAGTGCTCACTCCTCCGGTCACGCCCGGCGCACGCCCGTCTGTTCAAGGGCCGCCGTCCGGGCCACGCCCAGGGTCGGCCCGCTGTCCGCCGCGTCACCGGAGGAGCCTCGGACGTCCACTCCAACGGGTGAAAAGGGGTGGAAAAGTGTTTCACCGCCGACGTGGTGACGAAGTGGCCCGAGGGGTCCGGGGTGTCAGACGGCGGACCGCGACACCGAGAATGTCGGCGCGTTCCACAAAACCGGTGTGGCGTGAGTCGTGGCTGTGGTCAGTGTTGTCACCGAGGACGATGTAACGGTCCTTGGGTACGGGTCTGCCCGCCTCGCGGGTGAGGGCCGGGCCGAGACCGGCGGGGACCGGGTCGCCGGGGGACGCCGCGACGCGTTTGATCATCCAGCGGCGGGCGGAGAGCGGCGCGCCGGGCTCCGGGACCCCGGGACCCGGCACGTCGGCCGCCGGGCCGTCGGAGGGGCGAGCGTCGGGGAGGAGAGCGCCAAGGGGCGGGGCGCCGGACGGCGGACGGCGTGCCACCACCACGACCCGGCCGGCCATGGGGCCGGGGGCTCGCCGGGACGGGGACAGCCTCCGTATGAGGACCCTGTCGCCGCTCCGGTACGAGGGCTCCATGCTGGCCCCGGCGACGGTGACCACGGCGAAGCGGCGGCGCAGCACCAGCGCCGCCGCGACCGGGAGCGTCGTCGCCACGGCGGCCACGACGGCCATGACGAGGGGGGCACTCATCGGTTTCACCGGTCCGCTCCCATGACCGAGGGGGACGGGCCGGGCGCAGGAAGGACGTCAGGTGGGTCAGGTGCTTCGCCGCGGTACCCCCGGGCCTGGACGGAGAAGAGCCGCGCGTAGGTCCCGTCGGCGCGGATCAGCTCGTCGTGCGTACCCCGTTCCGTGACCCGGCCGTCGTCGAGCACCGCGATCATGTCGGCGTCCCGGAGTGCGCCGAGACGGTGGGAGATGAGCACGCTGGTGCGGCCCGCGCGGTACTCGCGCAGCCGCAGGTGCACCCGGTATTCGGCCTCGGCGTCGAGTCCTGAGCTGGGTTCGTCGAGGATGAGCAGGTCGGCACGGTCGCGGAAGAAGGAGCGGGCGAGGGCGAGGCGCTGCCACTGGCCGCCGGAGAGCACTGTGCCCGCCACCGGTTCCTCCTTCTCCTCCTCGGCGAAGAAGGTCCGGCTGAGCAGGGTGTCGTATCCGTCGGCGAGCCGGGTCACGGTCTCGTGGGCCCCGGCGAGCCGGGCGGCGTGCTCGATCCGGCTGTGGTCCCGCAGCCGTTCCAGGTCTCCGAGTCCGATGTTCTCCCCGGCGGTCAGGTCGTACTCCATGTAGTCCTGGAACGTGGCCCCGATCCGGCGCCGCAGCTCGGCGGGGTCGGCGTCGCGCAGGTCGGTCCCGTCCCACAGGATGCGGCCCCGGGTCGGGTCGTACAGTCGGCAGAGCAGTTTGACGAGGGTCGACTTGCCCGCCCCGTTGAGTCCCACGAGGGCGACGGCACGTCCCGCCGGAATGGTGAGATCCGCCCCGCGCAGCACCCACGGGTGGTCCTCGCTGTAGCGGAACCAGACGTCCCGCAGCTCGATGCCGTGCCGCAGCGGCGGGACGGGCCGGGGGCGGGCGCTGACGGGCAGGTCGTCCGGGGTGGCCCGGACGGTGACGTAGTGGTCGAAGAGCAGCAGGGCCTGGTGCCCGTTGGCGATCTCGTTGGCGATTCCGGCGAGGGCGGCCTGGACGGCGGGCAGGGCCGCGAGCAGCAGGGACACATCGCCGACTCCGACGCCGCCCCCGCCCGCCGTGCGGACCGCCCACAGCAGGCCGAGCCCCGCGACCAGCGCGGCGAGGACTCCGAGGCCGAGTTGCACGGCCAGTTCCTGACGGTCGACGGTCTGTTTCGCGGCGTCGGCCCGGCGGCGTTCGTCGTTCATCCTGCCGCGCAGGAAGCCGCCGATGCCGAAGAGACGGATCTCCTTGGCGGCCTGGGGGCTGGTCAGGAGCTGCCGGTAGAACAGTTCACGGCGTTCGGCGGGACCGATGTCCCAGAACATGGCCGCGCGCCGTCGGCTCATCGCCAGTTCGCCGACGAGGACGGGTACCGCGGACAGCAGGACGGCGGCGGCGAGGACCGGGCTCAGCACGATCAGCGAGCCGAGGAACCCGGACGCGGTGACCACCGCCTGGAGGACGCCCAGCGCGCTGTTGACCGCCTGCGTCGGCATCATGCCGCCCGCCTGCTGGGCGAGGCGCAGCCGGTCGAGGAAGCGTGGGTCCTCGAACCGGCGCAGCCCGGTCAGTCCGTCCACGGACCGGTAGAGGGCGTCCTGCGCGGTGAGCCCGGCGGCCCGTTGCATCTGCGCCCGGATGTACTGGGCGAGTTGCGGAACCGCCGCCGCCGCGACTCCCGAGGCGGCGAGCAGCGCCGCCGGGACGAGCAGCGCGTCCACGCCACCGCCGCCCGCCAGCCGGTCCAGGACCGCCCGGACGGTCCACGCGGCGGCGACGGGCAGGAGTCCCCCGGCGACGGTGAGCAGGACGAGGGCCACGAGGTGCCAGGGCGCGGAGGTGAAGGCGAGCGCGGTCGCCGCGCGCAGGACGCGCAGGAGGCGGCGCGGGCCGGGTGTCTCGTTCGTTCCCTTCGCCACGGGGGCCGCCGTCACGGAAGCAGGGCGGGCGAGGCGGACAGGACCTGCTCCCCCACCGACTCGACGACGAGCTGTCCGCCCGCGCGGCGGACCCGGCACAGCGCGGGGAAGGCACGGACCTTGAACGCCTCGGTCAGCGGTCCGGAGATCCCCTCGTGCACGACCGTCCCGTACGGTGACAGCTCACGGAGCATCAGATCGGTGTCGTCCTCCCCCGGTTCCCCGCCCGCGACCACGGCGAGCACCCCGTTCCCGGGCGCCGCCGCGAGGGCCGCCGCCACCCGGGGCAGTTCCTCGTGACAGGGCGCGCAGCCCGGGTTGAGGAAGGCCACGACGGCCGGTGAGCGCAGGTCGGCGGGGGTCAGGGAACGGCCGTCGACGGTGGTCGCCGCGAAGTCCCCGACGATGGCGCGCGGCGGGAGCATCCCATCGTCGGGAGCCTGATCCCGCAGGGTGCGGGCGCCCTGCTGGGTGCGGAGCCTGCGGATCACCCCCACGGTCAGCAGCAGGTCGAGCAGACAGAGCGCGCCGAGGAGCACGACGGCGGCGATGAGATAGGGCATGGTCACTTCTCCGTTCCGATACGGACGGCGTCCCGCAGCCCCGCGCCGATGTCGTCGAGGACCGTCACGACCACGCCCAGGACGAGACCGGTGCCGACGGCCAGCGCGAGGCCGCCCGGCGCCCCGGGCAGCGAGTCGGAGGCGCCGAGGGCGCCGGTCCCCGCCACGGTGATCAGCAGGGCGTTGCGGACGAGATGGACGGGGCCGAGCCTGCTCTCCGACGCCCCGAAGCACCGGCACCGGCCGCGCACGCCACGCCGCAGCGAGGCCGCGATGGCGACGGTGAACGCGCCGAACAGACCGCCCGCGAGAGCGAACCCGGCGCGGTGCGAAGGGGACGGCGCGAGCAGCAGCACCACGGCCCCCGCCTCCGCCGCGACGACGATCGCCGCCACGGTGCGCGCGGGGCGCGCGGGCAGTTCCGTCAGCTCCCGTACGGAGCCGGTGAACGCGGCGTAGGACTCGGCGTCGCGGATTTTGCTCATGGCGGCGACGGCGAGGACGACCACGAGCAGGGTGCGGCAGGACAGCACGACGATTTCCATGGTCGGCCTTTCGTCGGATGGAGGCAGGGCGTGCTGCCCGTACCGGCAGGGGTACGGGCAGCCCGCGCGCATGGTCGCCCGGCGGGGGCCACGGACACCCCCGCCGGGCGGGATCAGTGGCGGTGGGTCAGCAGCCGCAGTGGCCGTACTCCCAGTACCAGCTGCCGTCGTCGCAGTTGACCCGGTACTGCGTGTAGTTCCGGCGCCCGGCACAGCTGCCGGGAATGCAGCGCGAACCGACCCTGCGGCACGCAACCGCGTGGGCCGTCGCACCCGGGGCCAGCCGGTCCACCAGCTGGTCGGCTAACGCTTGCAGGAGCTTCGTCATGAGCATTCCTTTCGTCGGTCCCACGCGGTCGGATACCACGCGGGAAGAATGAGGTGGGGCAGTGCCGTGCGGCAGCCGATGGGGCTCAGCAGCCGCAGCGGACCCACTGCCACTCCGAGGGAGGGCCGCCGTCGTCGCACACCCATCGGCGCTGCAAAACCCGTCCGTACGGGCCACAGGGCTGGGCCACACACCGCGAGCCCACCAGCTGGCAGTTGACCGCGTGGGCCGTCGCACCCGGGGCCAGCCGCAAGACCAGCCGGTCGGCGAGGCCGTTGAGGATCTTCGTCATGGACGCTCCCTTCGCCGGTCCCGCGCAGTCGACGACTACGCGGGAGGGATGAGGTCCAGGCCCGGGAAATCCGGTACGGACAGCGCCGAGCGGCGGTCCGTGGGCCGGGTGGGCCGGATGACGAAAAGACTGTCCGCCCGGTCTGTCCGGAACAACGGAAAGGCTCCACCCCGGACAGGAATTCCAATGTCCGGGCAGGTCAGAGCAGTGAGAAGAATTCCGTCCGCATGGCCTGCCGGACATCACCCGTTTGTCGGTCGGCGGCGGTCCGGCGGCTTTGGCGGCCGGGGGCACCCATCACATGGTGATGCGGCCCTCGCGCCCCTCCCTCATTCCCTCGAACGGCAGGCTGGTCTCCGTCCCCGTCGGCCGGTCGACGGGGCGTTGCCCGCTCCCGTCGCCGGAGCCGAGCGCCCACACGCCCAGGAACAACAACAGCGCCGTCGCGGCGAGGAGCACCCGGCGCATACGAGTGGCGCGGACGGCGCGTCGGCGCGGGCCGCGCGTGCGGAGGGGTGTGTCGTCGCTCGGCGGAGCCGACGGTGCCGACGGGGCCGACGGGGCCGACGGCTCCTCGGTGAACCGCGCCGCCACCCACGCGAGGGCCGCCAGCCGGTCGCGGGCCCGCAGCCACTCCTCGGCCTCCGCGCCCCGCCCGCAGGCGTGGACGAACGCGGCGAGCGTCTCCTCCCGGGGCAGCGACTTACGCTGCAAGGCATCGGCGAGGGTGCTGCGGGCGAGCACATCGCCCCGGGCCGCCGCCCTCTCCTCCAGTTGCCGGTAGGTCAGCCCGGAACGCTCCTTGAGCTGCCGCAGGAGTGCCACGAACTCCACCGGGTCGCGCGCTTCCTGTGGTTGCGGGTCCCCCGAATACGTCATGGACAGCAGCTTCACCGGATATTCACCAGAAATACAAGATAAATCCCGCCAATCTCACCGCCTGTAGCCAGCCACCCCTTACCCGTCAGGCGCATGGGCGGAACGCGCGTACCCTCGTGATATGGCCAACGCTACGGGCAGAAAACTGAAGGAAGTTCGAAAGCGCCGAGGGCTCAGCCAACGGGATCTCGCGAAAGCCTCCGGCGTATCACTCTCCTTGATCAGAAAACTCGAACAGGGCGATTACGGCACACCGATGCTGGAGACGCTGAGAAAGCTGGCCTCGGTTCTCGACATCCCCACGATGTGCCTCGTGGGCGAGGACCGCGAAGACCGGGCCACCCCCATGACAACCGACCTGTGGCAGAACGTCAGAGAGACACTGGAACACCCCGGCGAGGTCGACGGCCGTCTGGGAGAGGACGAGCCCACCGTCGCGGGCGTACAGCGTGCCTTCAAGGAGGCGGCCCCGCTCTTTGACAACGATCAGTACGCCGAACTCGCCGCCGTGCTCCCGCCCCTGCTCAGGGATGCCGACGCCCTCGGGACCGACGGCCGTTCCGTCCGGACCCGGCTCTTGCAACTCGCCGGAAATCTCATGGTCCAGACGCGTCAGTACGGCGCGGCGGACATCGCCCTCGCGCGCGCCATCGAGGAGTCGGACGATCAACTGGAAGCCGCCGCGACCGTCTGCACCCAGTGCTGGCTGCTGGTGCGCCAGGGCAAGCTGGACACAGCCCTCGAACTCGCCGTCCAGTGGGCGGACGACACCGAGCCACGCCTCTCCCGTGCCACGCGGTCCGAGCTGAGCACCTGGGGGCTGCTCTGCATCTGGATCTCGGCCGCCGCCGTGCGGAACAACGACAAGGAAACGGCGGCCGACGCGCTCCGGCTGGCCCAGGCCGCTGCGGTGACCCTGGGGAGGGAGCACCCCGGAGCGGGATTCTCGGGCAGCTTCGGGCCGAGGACGGTGCATCTGAAGCGTACGGAGAGCTACGGCATCCTGGATCAGCCGGATGTCGTTCTCCGCCTCGCCGAGCGGACGCCCGTCACAGCGCTGCGGCCGAGCAGCGACCGCAATCGCCATATGCTCGACATCGCCCACGCGCATGCCAAGAAAGGTCAATTCACCGACTCTTTCGAAAGGCTCGAACAGCTCAGGTACGCCAGCCCGGAATGGCTGCCCCACCAGCAGTACGCACGGGACATCTTCACCGTGGTCCTGAACGGGCGCAGGACACTGACACCCGAGATGCGCACCATGGCGGACTTTCTGAAGCTGCCGTTCTAGTCGCCCGGGGCCACCGATGGCACTTTCGGGGCATACCACCACGCAGTGCCATCGACGCCCCACACGCACGCTCCGTAGCCTCTCCGTCACCGAAGCAAGATCTTCGGCTATCCCCCACCCAGCGAGTCGACTGGTGACGACATGGCTCAGCTCTTCCTCCCCTCCCCTTTCGGTGAGGACGATCCAGAATCCAACCCCCTGAAGTTTCCGCCCTGCGAGTGCCCCGTCGAGAACTGCCCGGAAAAGGAGACGGCCGTCGAGTCCCCGACGATGATCCGCCTTCTTGAGGCTTTGGCGGAGCAGCGGGAAGCGACCCGGCGCCACGGAAACCACGGCAAGGACGAGTCCACCTCATGAAGCGGCGACTCCCCTCCGCTCTCTTCTTCGGCGTCACGCTCTTCTCCGGATACGTCTTCGCCGACACACTCATATCCGGCGGCGTCGGAAGGTCCCCGCAGTACGCGTATTCGTCAGATTCATCAGATGCGTCAGACCGTCTCGGCGCGCTGCGCCTGCCGGAAGTCACCCGGGGTGACCCCGGCACGGCGGGTGAAGAACTTGCCGAAGTTGGTGGGTTCGGAGAAGCCCAGCCGCCGGGCGACGACGGAGACAGGGTCGTCGGTGTGGGCGAGTAGCCGTTTGGCCTCCAGGAGCACACGGGCGTCGATGAGCTGCTTGACCGGCTGCCCGGTGGCCGCGAGGCAGGCCCTGGTCAGGGACTTGACCGAGTAGCCGAGCGCGGTGGCGTACTCCTCAGCCCGGCGGGTGCGGCGGTACGAGCGTTCCAGTTCGGCGCGGAACCGTGCGTACACCCCCTGCGGGTCGGCGCGCGGGACCGAGGGGTCCGGGCGGGGCAGGCGGTCGATGTGGAGCAGCAGGGTGGTCAGGAGGGATTGCAGGATCTCCGGGGACACGGTGCCGGGCTGGCGCCCGTACTCGGCGGCGATCTGGTCGAACAGGGTGGCGAGCGCGGTGCGGTCCGGGCCGTCGTCCAGGTCCCAGCGGGTGGGGCCGAAGCCGTCCGCGACCAGGCGGGCCGCCGCGCCGAAGATCGGCGGGGCGACGGTCGGGAAGTCCGCCGTGAAGATCACATGCGGTCCGGTCGGCTCCCCGGCGGCGTGGAAGCGCTGCACCTGTCCGGGGCGTACCCACAGCAGGGTGCCGGGGCGGCACGGAAGGTCGACGAAGTCCACCGTATGCAGGCCGTCACCGCCGGTGACGAGGGTGAGGGTGTGGAAGTCGGCCCGGTGCACACGCTGGAGCACCCGCTCCGGGACGCGTCGCCGCAGGTCCGCCAGGTCCGTGACCTCCAGTCCCGGCACCGGGGCGCCGGGGGCGTGGAAGCCGTAGGACGGGATCGCCTCGGGCTCGGCGGCAGGGTCGGGGGACGGGGCAGGAACCGGAAGGTGTCCGTTTCTGACCATCATGGGTCTTCAGCGTATCTCGCCTTTCGGATACCGCGCGGGCGAGAGTGGAGCAGACCACCCGCCCCATCCATCCCCGTCCCACCGGAGAACGGAGCGACCCCCCATGCACGGCATCGTCACCATCATCGACAAGGGCCCGGTCCGGGTTCACAGCTATATGGCCCCCGACGACAGTCTGAATGTGACCACTCAGCTGATCGAGACCCCCGGCCGGGTCATCGCGGTGGACGCGCAGTTCGCGCTCGCGTACGCGGACGAGGTCGTCGCGTATGCCCGGAGCCTGGGCAAGCCGCTCGACCGGCTCGTCATCAGCCATGCCCACCCGGACCACTTCCATGGCGCGGCCCGGTTCGGTGTCCCCGTCCACGCGCTGGCCTCCGTCCGGGACCAGATCGCCGCGCAGGGCGACGGCCAGGACCCGACCGGCACCGTCATCCCCGTCGCCGACCTGCTCCCGACCCGGGTCGTCACCCCGGGCACCGAGGTCGTCGACGGCGTGACCCTGGAGTTCGTCGCCGTCGCGGGCGGCGAGGCCCCCGACGAGCTGGTGATCAAGCTGCCCGAGTACGGCGTGCTGATCGCGCAGGACCTCGTCTACCACCGGACCCATCTGTTCATGGGCAACAACGACATCACCGGCTGGCAGCGCGCGCTGGACCGGCTCGCCGCCGACCCGGCCTACGACACCGTGCTGCCCGGCCACGGTCTGCCCGCCGGGCGCGAGGTCTTCGCGGACGTGGCGCGGTATCTCGCCGACGCCCGCGAGCTGCTCGGCGACGACGGCGAGGCGTACAAGAAGGCGATTCTGGCGCGCTACCCCGACTGGCGCGGCCCGTTCCTCGTCGACATCGGCAATCAGTACCTCTTCGGCACACGGGCGGGCTGAGCCGGGCGGAGCCGGGTCCGGCTCCCCTCCGGACGGGAGCCGGGCGGAGCCAGGTCCGGCTCCCCTCCGGACGAGGACCCGGCTCGCAGGGACTCGCCGGGGAACCGTCCGAGGGCCCGGACGCGCCGCGAGCGCGCCGGGCCCTCGTCACGCACTGCGGCGCGGCGGCGGTCTCAGGTCGTCGTCATGTGCCAGAGGTGGTCGGGCCGGTCGCTGCCGTCGGTCTTGCAGGGCCACTGGATGACCTTGGCGCCCGCGGTGTGGCTGTTGCCCTCGACGGCGAGGCAGTGCCCGCTGAAACCGTTCACCACGCGGTACTGGCCCCGCCCGGTCCGTTCGACGAAGTACCAGAAGTGTTCGAGGACGTTCCCGCACTCCGACTGGACCGCCTGGGTGCCGGGCCGGCTGTTCCCGGGCGGCATGGAGAGGCACAGCTGCTTGTCGTTCGCGGTGCGGTTCTTGCTGACGACGCGGTAGATCACACGGTCCTGGTAGGTCCAGGGCTCCACGGCCCACCAGTGGTCGACGTTGCCGGCGCAGCCCCACTGGATCAGCCCGGTCCCGGGCCGGTTGTCGGCGCCCTGGACCGCGAGACAGAAGGTCCCGTCCGTCCCGCCGTTGCGAAGGTGAAGCCAGGTGACGGGCGCCCGGGTGGCGGCCGGCACCCCGGGGACCGACCGGACCGGCGCGCCGTCCAGGAGGGGTGTCCCCGCCGGTGCCGTCGCGGGGACGGGGACACGCTCGGACGGCTCCGCGCCCGCGGCCGTGCCGGGGGCGGCCTGCGCCGGGAGGCCGACTGCGGTGGTCAGGGCGAACGCGATCGCGCCGAGTACAGCGGAACGCAAGCGCATGGAGGTACTCCTCTGCAAGCATGCCGACAAAGCGGCGTACTGATGAGTCGACAACGGGGCGCGGAGGACCATTCTTCGCCGGTAGGTACGGCTCCGCCTGTCCTCTTCCAGCCACTTAGCCGGGCCGCCGGGGAACCACTCCGACGGGAAAGCGACTTGCCGGACGGGGACACCGTCCACACGACCGGACCCCGGGGAACAGCCGGGCGGGAAGTGGGTTCGCGCCACCGCGGGCTCGCTCCGCGTACCCATCGGGTTTCAGCCATCGGAAGGCGTCTCACGCTGTCCGGTGCCGCCGGTTCTCGTACCCTCACGTCCCGCGCCCCGTCCCCCGTACGCTACGCAGAGCCCCTTATCGCCCTGCCTGTCACTTTTATCCGACACCTTCGTCCCGCACTCGACGTTCAGCACGCCCCGCCCGCACTCCGCACCCCACCCTCCGTATGCTCACGCAAAGGAGAAACCGTGCAGCCTTTCCCCCGTAGACGCTTCCTCACGGCCGCTTCCGGCACCGCGGTCACCGGTCTGCTGGTCCCGGATGCTCTCGCCCAGTCCGCCGGGGCCGTTGAGGCAGCCCCACCGACGGCACCGGCGACCCGGGGCGCGGAAGCGGCGGTGGCGGCCGGACCGCCGGGCGGTGTGGTCGAACTGCGTTTCACCGAGGCGACCAACGGCGCCGCGTCGGCGACCGCCGACGGCCGGCGCCTGGTCGCCGAGGTGCAGAACATCCTGTGGTCCCTGGACCGGGACGGCTCCCCGGCCGTGCCGCTGACCCCGCCTGATCTGGAGCCCACCCGTCCGGTCATCTCCCCCGACGGCCGGGAGGTCGCGATGGCGGCGTACCGGGGCGGCTTCTTCTCCATCTGGGTGATGCGGACGGACGGTTCCCGGCTGCGCCGCCTCACCGGCGGCCCCTTCGACGACCGTGGACCCTCGTGGTCGCCCGACGGCACCCGGATCGCGTTCTCCTCCGAACGGGGCGGCGACCCGGTCGCGGGCAGCCCGTACCGGATCTGGACCGTGAACGTGCGCGACGGCGGGCTGACCCGGCTCACCGGGCTGCCGGGGCAGCAGGGCCCCGCGCAGGACGGCCCCTGGGAGGACTTCGACCCCGTCTGGTCCGCCGACGGCTCGCGCGTCCTCTTCGTCCGCGGCCGGTTCACCGCCCCGGCGCTCGTCTCCCGGACGATCGCCTCCGTACCGGCCGACGGCGGCGGCGGTCCCGTCGTCACCGAACACACCGCCACCGAGGGCAATCTGCTCACCCCCGCGGTCTCCCCGGCCGGGCGGACCGCCTGGCTCCGCAGTGTTCCCGGACCGGCCCGGCCGGAGACGATCACCCTCTTCGTCGACGGTGAACCGGTGGCCCTCGACGGCGATCTCGCCCCCGCGCCGCCGCGCTGGATCGGGGACGAGCAACTGCTGATCACGCTCGGCGGCCAATTCCAAATCATCCGCCCGCACCGGGAGCGCACGGGCACACTCGTCCCGCTGGACGCGACGCTGCGGGTGCGCCGCCCCGCGTACACGGTGAAGACGTACGCGCTGGAGGCCGAGCGGCCCCGCCCCGTGCGCGGGGTCCACCTCCCGCAGCTCTCGCCGGACGGCCGGACGGTCGCCTTCGCCGCCCTCAACTCCCTGTGGACGGTGCGCGCGTCGGGCGGCGCGCCGCGCCGGATCGTCCGCTCCTCCCCCACCGCCTACATCCAGGGCCCGGTGTGGACACCGGACGGCCGCGCGCTGATCTACACCGACGACCGCGACGGGCTGAACGCCGTCCGCCGCCGGGACCTGGCCGACGGCACGGAGACGGTGCTCGCTGCGGGCGGGCGGGTGCAGGGCGTGCCCTCGCCGGACGGCACCCGGCTCGCCTGCCTCGACATGGCGGGCAACCTGGTCGTGCGCGACCTCGCCGCCGGGACGGAGCGGACGCTCGTCGCCGCGCTCGGGGCGGGCGGACTGCCGGGCCGTCCAAGCTGGTCACCCGACGGCCGCTGGATCGCTCTGTGCGATCGCAACCGGCTGAACCACCGCTTCCGCGAGGGCCACAATCTGATCCGGATCGTGGACGCCGCCACCGGCGCGTCCCGGCTGCACGGGATGGGCCCGTATGTCTCCCTCTCCGACCGGTATGCGTCGGGCCCCGTCTGGTCGCCCGACGGCCGCTGGCTGGCGTGCGTCAGCGAGTCCGCGCTGTGGCTGCTTCCGGTCGGTCCGGACGGCGTCCCCAGCGGCGAGGCACGGCGGCTGAATGACGAGCCCGCCGACCACCCCTCCTGGTCAGGGAACTCCCGAACGCTGCTGTACCAGTCGAACGGGCGGCTGCGGCTGCTCGGCATCGACGCCTCGGGACGGCCCGCAGGGGCGCCGCGCACCGTGCCCGTCTCGCTGGACGTCCGCCGACCCGCCCCCGTTGACACCGTTGTCCACGCCGGGCTGCTGTGGGACGGCACCGGTTCGGCGCCCCGCGCCGACGTCGACATCCTCATCCGGCGCGGACGGATCACGGCCGTCGAACCGCACCGCGGGGGACGACGGGCCGCCCGTCGGGTCGACGCGTCGGCGCGGACCGTCCTCCCCGGCCTGTGGGACGCGCACACACACCCCTGGCAGTACACGTACGGGGCCCGGCAGGGCGCGCTCCAGCTCGCGTACGGCATCACCACCACCGTCTCGCTGGGCGGTTTCGCGTACGAGCAGGCGCGGCAGCGGGACGACATCGCCGCGGGCAGGCTCCTCGCCCCCCGGCTGCTGACGGCGGGTGAGCTGCTGGACGGCTCCCGGGTCGGCTACAGCATGGGGCGGGCGCACCGCACCCGCGCCGGGCTCTCCCGCTCGCTGGCCCGCGCCACCGCCCTCGACTGGGACTTCGTCAAGACGTATGTCCGCGCCCCGTACGACTACATGGAGGCGGCGGCCCGCCGCGCGCAGGAGCGGCTGGGCGTGCTCAGCGGAAGCCACCTGTGCTCGGCGGGGATCCAGGCCGGACAGGATCTGACGACGCATCTGGTCGCGACCGAGCGCGCCGAGTACGGGCACGGGAGCAGCGGCGGCGGATACACGTACGAGGACACCGCGCGGGTCTACACGGACGGGCGGTTCCATCTGATCGCGACGCCGTTCACGGCGGCGGCGCTGCTCGGCGCCGATCCCGGGCTGGCGGCGGACCCCCGGGTGCGGGTGCTGATGCCGCCGTGGGACGTGCAGTCGGCGGACGCGCGGGCGGCCCGGCCGCCGTCGGCGGCGGAGCTGGAGGTGCTGGCGCGGGAGGTCGGCGCGTACCGGCGGATTCTGCGGGGCGGCGGCGATGTCGTCCTGGGCACCGACGCGCCCCTGGTCCTCGTGGGTCTGCATCAGCATCTGGCGATGCGGGCGCTGCACCGGTACGGGCTGAGCGCGGCCGAGGTGCTGACGACGGCGACGGCGGCTCCCGCGCGGGTCTTCGGCGTGGAGCGGGATCTCGGCACGGTGGAGACGGGCAAGCTGGGCGATCTGACGATCGTCGACGGGGACCCGTTCACCGACTTCGACTCGCTGATCCGCGTCGACGCGGTGGTCCGCGCCGGTACCGTCCATGAGCGGGCCGCGCTCATGGACGCGTACCCGGCGCGGACCTACGCGGCCCCGTCGTCCGCCCCGCTGTCCGGCCCGGCGTCCGGCCCGGCGGGCGACGGCCACGGGCACGACCGGAGCGACGCCGAGGGCTGGGCGGCGGTGGCCGAGCAGATGACGCGGGACGGGTGCTGCGGGACGTCGGCGTACCACTGACGCGGGGCGGGTACCCGGCCCGGGGCCGCGACCACGCTCTCCCCGGCCTGCGTCACGGAGGTCGTCGAGCCGGCCCCGGGAGACCCCGCCGCCCCGGGCCGCACGCACCGGACCGCTGGGGGCGTGCAGGCGCCCACCTCTGTGCGGCACGGGGCGACGGGAGACGGCGGGGGACAACGGGAGACGAAGACCGGCCAGATCAGCGTCCCTCGGGCAGGGGGCGCCTGGCCGGAGTCCGCCTTCTCAGTCCAGCGGCCGTTGAGAATACTCAGGAGTGATCAACGCTCCGCCGTCGCGCGCGGCCGGCCGCCTCCCCGCATCCGGCCGCGCCGCCGCCCTGTGCGCCCCCGCTGTCGGCCCTGCGAGGAGATCCCCCGATGACCATCTCCGTTCCCCAGCTCGACTGCCCGCTGAGCCGTCCGGTCCACCCGGAAGGAGAACGGGCCGACGCGTACGCCGTGGAGTGGTTGCGCGGCGTGGGCCTCATGGCGGACGAGGCCGACGCCGCCCCGGTCCTGGCCGTCGGGCTCGGCAGGCTCGCCGCGTGCTATGTCGACGAGAACGCCTCCTGGGACACGTTGGCCTTCATGACCATCCTGATGGCCTGGTACGCCGAGTACGACGACCGCGCGATCGACTCCACCGGCGCGATCGACGGTCTGACGGACGCGGAGGTGGCGGAACTCCACCGCGCCCTCGGGGAGATCCTGCGCGACCGGCCCGCACCCGACCCCTCCGACCCCGTACAACGCGGACTGGCCGACGTCTGGCGGACGCTGAACGGCCTCGCGTCCGACTGGGACCGCGCTGCCTTCGTCGACACCACCCTCCGCTACTTCGAAGCCAACCGGTACGAGCGGGTCAACATCCGCCGGGGAATCCCTCCGACTCCTTCCGCCCATATCGGCATGCGCCGCCACGGCGGCCATGTGTACGGCATGTACATCCTGGGTGCGGCGGTCAACGGCTACCGGCCCGAGCGCCGGGTGCTCGACCACGCCGCCGTCCGCGAACTGGAGACCCTCGCCGCGAACTACACCTCGTGGGCGAACGATCTGCACTCCTTCGCCCGCGAACACCGCATGGGCCAGGTCAACAATCTGGTCTGGTCGGTCCACCACCACGAGGGGCTGACCTTCCAGCAGGCGGCGGACCGGGTCGCCGATCTGTGCGACAAGGAACTGGCCGCCTATCTGGAGCTGCGGCAGACGCTGCCCGAGTTGGGCATCCCCCTCACCGGGGCCACCGGACGGCATGTCAGGTTCCTGGAGGACATGATGTGGTCCATGGTCGACTGGTCTGCGCGGAGCGCGCGCTACGACGTCGTGCCCGAGGCCGCCTGAGCCGCCACGGGCGGCCCGCCGCGGCGGGCCGCCCGTCAGGAACGCGCTCGGCCGACGGTGGCCGCGGCGGTGGTGGCGGGGGCGCCGAACCACCGCGGCAGCCGGCCGAGCAGTTCCCGCTGGTCCTCGCCGACCCATGCGACATGGCCGTCCGGACGCAGCAGCACGGCGGGGACGTCCAGCTCGGCGCCGGCGTCGACGACATGGTCGACGCGGTCCGCCCAGCCCGCCACGGAGAGGCGGCCGGTGCCGTCGAGCAGCAGCCCACGGCCGTGGTGCATCCGCCCGTAGAGACGCCCCCGCCTCAGCCCCACGTCCCGCAGCCGACGGCCGAGCAGTTCATGTCCCTCGCCGAAGTCGTAGCGGACCCCGATCGCGGTGATCTTCTCGATCAGATGGCGGTTGACCTCCTCGAAGTCCATCAGTTCCGCCATCAGTCGGCGCACCGCCCGGGCACCCGGCTCGGCGGACAGCAGCTCCGTCTGCGCACGGGTGTTGTCGAGCACGTCGGCGGCCACCGGGCGGCGTTCGGTCTGATAGCTGTCCAGCAGCCCTTCCGGTGCCCAGCCACCGACCTCGGCGGCGAGTTTCCAGCCGAGGTTGAACGCGTCCTGAATGCCGAGGTTGAGGCCCTGCCCGCCGGTCGGCGGGTGGATGTGCGCCGCGTCGCCCGCGAGCAGCACCCGGCCGACGCGGTAGCGGTCGGCGAGCCGGGTGGCGTCGCCGAAGCGGGAGAGCCAGCGCGGCGAGTGCACGCCGAGGTCGGTGCCCGCGAAGTGGCACAGCCGCCGTTTGAACTCCGCCAGGGTCGGCGCGACCGTGCGGTCCTCGGCCACCCCGTCGGCGGGCACGATGACGCGGTGCACCCCGCCGTCCATGGGGACCGCGCCGAACAGCGCCTGTGTCCTGCGGACCTCGGCGGTCACCGTGGCCAGCTCCTCCGGTGACACGGTCAGCTCCATCTCGCCGAGCAGGGTCTCCACCCTGGTGGGCTCACCGGGGAAACCGACGCCGAGCAGTTTGCGCACCGTGCTGCGACCGCCGTCGCAGCCGACGAGCCAGCGCGCCCGCAGCCGCGCCCCGTCGGCCGTGTCGACGTCCACCCCTTGCGCGTCCTGGCTCAGGCCGACCACCTCGCAGCCGCGCAGCATCCCGGCGCCGAGTTCGGCGGCGCGCTCGGTCAGCAGACGTTCGGTGACGGCCTGCGGGATGCCGAGGACATACGCGTGCGCGGTGTCCAGCCCTTGGGGCCACGATGTGCCGATCCCGGCGAAGAAGCCGCCGGTCGCGTGTTTCCGGCCGTGCGACAGGAAACGTTCCAGCAGACCGCGCTGGTCCATCGCCTCCACGCTGCGGACATGCAGGCCGAGTGCGCGGGACTGCCCGGTCGGCCGCTCGTTCCGCTCCAGGACGACGGTGTGCACGCCGTGCAGCCGCAGCTCGCACGCGAGCATCAGCCCGGTCGGCCCGCCACCCACGACGATCACGTCAATCATCACAACCCCCTGTCGGCCGGGGTTTCCGGCCTCGGCCGGTGATTGTGCGGCACGGCGGGGGCCTTGCGGCAAGGCCCCCCACGCGCTATACGTTGAGCATGGCAAGGAGTGGGTACTCGCCTTGTCCTTCCCTTTCCGGCAGCCGTGGTACGGCGGCGATACCGCGATCACGGCCCCCATCCGACGGGTGGCGTCCCGCTGGCAGGCGGCGGCACGCGCCGCGTTCCCCACACCTCTGCGTGTCCGCAGACGACGTCTGCGGTGTGATGACGTCTTCGGTGGCCGGATGTCTCCCCGGCGGCCGGACGGCGCGTGACGGCGCATTCCGCGTCCGGCTGCCGGAGCGCGCGCCGTATTCAGGCGCTCCATGCGCCCGGAGGGCTGCCGTCCGCCGTTCTGAAACCCTCCGCACGCCCCTACGCTGTCGTCAGCGACACCCCCTTTTGTCCCGTTGCACCCACAGCCCCCGCCGCCCCCGGAGCCCCCACCATTCCGGAGCCCCCGCAGTCCCCGCAGTCCCCGCCTTTGTGCGCAGGAGACCATGTGACCGTCGCAGACCGCCCAGCCCGCCGCCCCCCGCTGCACCGCACGGTGACCGGCGAGGTGGGACCGCCCCGTCTTGTCGACCTGCCGGACGGTTCGCCCGCCTGGCTGGTGAGCAGGCCCGCCGAGGTACGGCAGGTGCTGTCCGACTCCCGTTTCCGGCGCGCCGCCCTCTGGTCGGGGGACGGCCCCTCGCTGTCGGCGGTGCCGGATCTGGTGAGCAACCCCGATCTGATGTTCAACCAGGACGGCGAGGACCATCTGCGGCTGCGCCGCACCCTCAGCCGCGCCTTCACCCCGAGGGCGGTCGCCCGCTGGGAGCCCTGGATCGCGGCGATGGTGGAGCAGTGCCTCGACCGGCTCGCCGGGTGCGAACCCCCGGCCGACATCGTGGCCGAGTACGCGCTGCCCCTGCCGGTGATGATCATCAGCAGGCTGATGGGCCTGGACCCCTCGGTGCGGGGCCGGTTGCGCCACTGGGCCGAGCACGCGTTCTCGGACGGCTCCCACGACGGCGAGGACGTCGCCTCGGTGATGGCGGAGTTCACCGCGTTCGGCGCGGATCTGCTCGCGCGGCGGCGCCGGACGCCCGGGGACGACCTGGTGAGCAGCATCGTCCTGGCCGCCGAGACGGAGGGCGGGATCCCGGAGGCACAGCTCGTCCAGCTCGTGTGCGGTCTGGTGGTGGGCGGTCACGACTCCACCATGACGATGGTGAGCAACTGTGTGCTGTACCTGATCGGCGAGCGCCCCGAGTGCTGGGCCCGGCTGGGCGCGGACAGGGAGGCGGCGGAACGGCTGGCGGACCGGATGCTGCATCTGATCCCGCTCGGCGACGACAAGGGCAGCGCGCGGCACGCGGCCGAGGACATCGAGGTCGGCGGGGTGACAATCCCGGCGGGTTCGGTGGTCCTGGCCGACTGCGCGCTCGCCAACCGCGATCCGGAGACCTACTCCGCCCGCCCCTTCGACGACCTCTTCGCCCCGCTGGAGGCCCCGTCCCTCTCCTTCGGCGCGGGCCCGCACTACTGTCTGGGCGCCTGGCTCGCCCGGCTGGAACTCCGTCTCGCGCTGCACCGCCTCGCGGCCCGCTTTCCCGGTCTGCGTCCGGCCGAACCCGTGGACCAGGTGGAGTGGCGGCTGGGAAGCACCTCGCGCGGCCCGCAGCGATTTCTGGTCGCCTGGTAGGCCGCGGGTCCGAAAATCGTTCTTCTGTCGTGGAAACATGGTGCGCTGCTTTGATTTCACACAATTCAGCGGATGATCGCGGGAATTCACGGCGTGATAAGTGATCACGCTTTACCGATTAACCCGCCCCCGTGAAGGATGTGCGACGTCATGCACACGACTTCCCGGAGAGGGACCATCATGCGTTCACGCCGTACTCTCGCCACCACCGCCGCCGCCGTGGCCTGCGCCGCCGCCGCTCTCGGCACGGGCACCGCGACCGCCGCGACCACGTCGGCCGCCACCGCCCCGGGCGGCCCCGTGCCGTCCTGCGTCTCCGTCGTGGTGCAGAGCCCGGGCCCGGTCACCAGGGTGCAGTTCACGAACAACTGTCAGACGGCGGTCCAGGTCGGGGTCGCCACGAGCACCGATCCGGCGTCCTTCTGCGTGCGGCTCGAACCCGGCAACCGCTACCTGCTCGCCACCCAGGGCAACTTCGTCCGCGCCTACTCGTGCTGACCGCCTGACCCCCGGGGATTTCCGGGACTCCCCGGGGGATTTCCGGTTCCTTCCCAGGGTTTGCCGGGAAATCCCGGGGAATTCACGCTCAGCGGCTCAGCGCGGTCTCACTCCGCATGTGCGAGAGTTTCTCGGGATTGCGCACCGCGTAGAGCCCGGTGATGAGACCGTTGTCCACCTGCACCGCGACGACGGTGTCGATCGCGCCGTCGAACCGGACGACCAGCGCCGGGCGGCCGTTGATCTGCACCGGTCCCAGTGACCCCACGGCGGCGATCCTGCCCAGTCCCGCCGTCAGCAGCCGGGCCACCCTCTCGACCCCCACCACGGGGTGCGGGACGGCCGGTTTGATCCCTCCGCCGTCGCCGAGGAAGACGACGTCCGGCGCGAGGATGTCGAGCAGCCCCTGGAGGTCGCCCGTGTCGACGGCCCGCTGGAACGCGGCGATCGCGTCCCGGGTCTCGGCGGGGGAGACGACTCCGCGCGGCCGTCGCGCCGCGACATGGGCCCGTGCCCGGTGCGCGATCTGGCGCACCGCGGCCGGGCTCTTGTCGACGGCCTCGGCGATGTCGTCGTACCCGACCCCGAACACCTCCCGCAGGACGAACACCGCCCGCTCGGTCGGCGTCAGGGTCTCCAGGACGAGCAGCATCGCCATCGAGACGCTGTCGGCCAGCTCGATGTCCTCGGCCACATCGGGCGTGGTGAGCAGCGGCGCGGGCAGCCAGGAGCCGACGTAGGACTCCTTGCGGCGGCTGAGCGCGCGCAGTCGGCTCAGCGCCTGGCGGGTGGTGACGCGGACGAGATAGGCGCGCCGGTCCCGTACGGTGCCGAGGTCGACGCCCGTCCAGCGCAGCCAGGTCTCCTGGAGGACGTCCTCCGCGTCGGCGGCCGAGCCGAGCAGTTCGTAGGCGACGGTGAAGAGCAGATTGCGATGGGCGAGGAAGGTCTCGGTGGCCGCGTCCACACCGCTACCGCCGCCGCCACCTCCCTCGCCACCGTCACCGCCACTGGCGCTTCCGCCCCCGGCGCGGCCCGCCCCGCCGTCGGTACGTTCGTCGCGTTCGCTCCTCATGGGCTGCTCCTGCCTCTCGGCTCTCGACGGTGCCATGCGCACAGGACGCCCGTCACCGCGATCGTGTGACGCCGTTGAGCGATGGCGTGCATCACATCGCGGCCCTGTCACAGGGGGCGGTCCACCGGCGTCCCATGGTCGTCCGATACGACCCACCACGCGTGAGGACCCCACCATGGACCTGAGGTTCGATCTGTCCGGAAACAAGCTCTTCGCCGCTCTCTCCCGGCGGTTCGCCGGTGCCGCGCTGGTCGTCCACCAGTCGACGCTGCCGAAGTCCACACAGGAGCTGGTCTCGTTGCGGGCCAGCCAGATCAACGGCTGCGGCTTCTGCGCCGACATGCACACCAAGGAGGCAGCGGCGGCGGGAGAGACGGCGACCCGGCTCGGCCTGGTCGCCACCTGGCGCGAATCCACCGTGTTCACCGAGGCCGAACGGGCCGCGCTGGCCCTCACCGAGGAGGGCACCCGGCTCGCCGACGCCCACCAGGGCGTGTCCGACGAGACCTGGGACCGGGTGCGCAAGCACTACGACGACGACGGGATCGCCGCGCTGATCTCTCTGGTCGCCCTGATCAACGCGGCCAACCGGCTCGCCGTGATCGTGCGGCAGAAGGGAGGTTCCTACGAGCCCGGCATGTTCGGCGCGCAGTTCGGCTGACGGTCCTGAACGGCCCCGCCGAACGGTCCGCATGAACGAACAGTGCGAACGAAGAGCGTGAGCGAACGACGTGAACGTCCGCGTGAACGGTCCGCGTGAACGAACGACGTGAGCGGTCCGCGTGAAGGAATCAAGCGAATGATTCGGGCGGACGGTCCGAGGAGCGACCCAAGCGACTCAAGCGACTGAACCCCCGGCATGGTTTCCGCAATTCTCCTGTGCCGGTGGGCCGGTCGGGATCTCTCCGATCATCTGGAGAGCCCACGCCGCCAGGGCCGGATCGATCAGGGCCGGATCAATGTCCTGGTCATACGGCAATGGGATCAACGTCACCGGCGGGGCCCAACCACGGCCCCGTTCCCCGGTGTCGAGGCCACCGCCAGAACCTCCCGGAAGACCCGACGCGGTTCGGCCGTGAACAGTTCCCCGCGGGCAGAAAATCACAGTCGGAGTCACGGAACGCCGGACCCGCCGAAACCGATGACCGCGCTCAGGACACCGACGCGGCGGCAGGGACGGAAGAGGCCCCGAGCCGAGCCGAGCAGCCCGAGCGGGCGGCCCGGTGACGGCCCGGGGTCCCTCGGCTCAGAACCTGCCCAGATTCAGACCGTTCTGCACTGCCCTGACGGTGGCGGGACCCCACAGCCCGTCGACGGTCAGCCCCGCGGCGGCCATCCGGTTCAGATGGGTCTGCAACGCGCGGACCGTGCCCGGCCCCATCGCCCCGTCCACCGTCAGGGACGCCCCGCCCCAGGTGTTGAGATGGCGCTGGAGCCCCCTGATCGAGTCGGGCCCCCAGACGCCGTCGGCGGGGACACCGACGGCCCGCTGCACGGCGGCGACGGTCGCCTGACCGAAGACGCCGTCGACCGCGAGCCTCGCGCCCTCGTCAAGCCAGGCGTGGTACGCGGCCTCGGTCGCGGGTCCCCAGAGTCCGTCGGCCGCGACCCCCACCCGCTGCTGGAGCCAGCGCACACCCGCGTCCGTCGACGGCCCCCAGACACCGTCGACCGCCAGTTGCGGCGTCCGGCCGAGGTCGTTGACGGCCCGCTGCTGCGCCGCGACCGAACGCACCGACGTCATCCCCCCGCCACCACCGCCACCGGAACCGCCCCCCGTGTAGGCGGCGTACGCCTGTTCCGTCGCGGGTCCCCAGAGTCCGTCGGCCGCGACCCCCACCCGCTGCTGGAGCCAGCGCACTCCCCCGTCCGTGAGCGGCCCCCAGACTCCGTCGACCACCAGCTTCGGCATGTGTCCGAGGTCGTTGACGGCCCGCTGCTGCGCCGCGACCGAACGCACCGACGTCATCCCCCCGCCGCCACCGCCACCGGAACCGCCGCCCGAGTCGTCCCGCACGGGAAGGTCGTCCCCCTGCATTCCGCCCTGGACCCAGGCGCGCAGCGCCGACCCCGGGCAGGAGGTCGACTGTCCGGGCAGCCCTCCGTGCCAGGTCCTGGCGAGGCTGCGGCCCGCGAGCTCGCAGGCCCGGGTGTACAGGCCGCGGACGGCCGTCGCGACCCGGGGGCCCGCGTCGCCGTCGCCGCCGATGAAGCACACCCCGATATGGCTGGTGTTGTGGCCGGTGGCGTGCGCGCCCTCGACCGTCCAGCCCCGGCCCTCGTAGATCCGGCCGTCGCGGTCGACGAGGAAGTTGTAGCCGATGTCGTCCCAGCCCCGGGAGTCCATGTGGTAGTTCTGGATCTGCCGGGGCGTCTGGGTCGGCGGACCGGCCGAGTAGTGGACGGTGAAGCCGGTCCGAGAAGTCCATGGGACCCGCGCCACGGTGCGCGGCGGACGTGCTCCCCAGCGGTAACGGGCGTGGATCACCAGCTCCGAGCCGCCGGGGGTGCCCTCGTTGCCGGGCTCAAGATCCCCGTTGCCCACGGACTGGTAGAGGTTCCCCGGGCACTCCGTCCGGTAGAGATCGCGGTGGCCCCTGATCCGGGGGCCCGCGCTGTGGGTGGAGCGCAGGAAGCCGATCAGATCACGGATGCCGTAGCGCATCTGGAGGCTCGGGTGGTCGTCGAGCCGCAGCAGGCCGCAGATCGCGAAGTAGTCCTGGTTGGCGCCCGTGGTCTCGTCCCCGTTCGCGGCGGAACGGACCGACGGCCCCCGGCCCTCGAAGATCCCGCCGTGCTGGCACACCAGGTAGTTGTAGGCGATGTCGACCATCTCAGGGTCGCGGAAGGCGATGTTCTGGACCTCTCTGACCTGCTGGAAGCAGTCCGTGGTGTGGTCGGCCGAGGGGACGGAGCCGTTCCCCAGGTGGTGGATGGCGGCCCCGCCGTTCCAGGGCTGCCAGGAGTGGGCGTCGTACGGGCGTTTCGGGGGCTGCGCGCCCCAGGTGTGCCGGGAGATGATCTGGATGGACCGGGTGGAGGCCCCGTAGCGGGGCGGGGGCGCGGTGAGCCCTCCCGGCTTCGCGAGCGCCCCCGGGCCCGCCGGGGCCGCGTACGCGGGGGTGCCGCCGCCGGACAGCGCGGGGAGGACCAGCCCGGCGAGGGCCGCCGAGCCGCCGACCAGGGCCCCTCGGCGGCTGACGCCCGGTCTGCCGCCATCGGCCGGACCGGTGATGCGTTCGCCGTACGAGCCGCTGCCGCTGCTGCCGTTGCCGTTGGCGTCGGGCAGAGCGATGCCGCTGTCGTCGGACGGGGCGGTTCCGTGCGGGGAGTCGCAGGACGTGCACATGGTGGTTCCCCCTTGGACACGAGGACGGTGGCGTGCGCGCCCCGGACACCTGGGGTGCGCCGTGGATCAGGGGCCCACTCTGCCGCCCGTCGCGCCGATGGCTCCACCTTTTGCGGTACGGCGCAATGGCCCAGCCCGTCCCCGGCATTGTTCTCCCTGCGAAATTCCGTGGCGCAGAGGAAAGATCAAGACTGTTTGCAGGGCTCAGCAAATTTGCCACCGGAGAGGTGTGGCGGAGCCGTCGAGCGCATCGGGGGAGTGCGTTTCCCCCGCGGCATGCCGACAGTGCCGGGGATTGTTCCCGGAAACCGTCGTATCGATGGGAGTCCTACGGTACGTAGATATATCCGGCCGGACGGACTCCACCATCCAAGCAACAGCGTCCCGTTTATTAGGCCGGAAAGCACCGGTGTTCCTGGCGGTCGGTCACCGACGACTCACACAATGTCAAGCATGAAATTCAGCTATGCGATGCTACCCGACCACCCGCTCGACGAGGCCCTGACGACCATCGAACTCGCCGACGATCTGGGCTTCTACGCCTGTTACGCGACGGACGAGACCTGGCACAAGGACCTGTGGGTCCTCTTCGCCGCGGCGGCCTCCCGGACGAACAGCATCCGCTTCGGCCCCAGTGTCTCCCCCGTTCTGCTCCGTGAGCCGAGCCATCTGGCCCAGGCCCTGGCCACGCTCGACGAACTCTCCGGTGGCCGGGCCGAAGCGGCCCTCTCCTGCGGGAACGCCGGTCTGCTGGAGCAGTACCGGATTCCGCTGAAGGGCCAGAAGCCGCTCTCCCGCACCAAGGAAGCACTCCATGTGGTGCGGACCCTGCTGGACGAGGGGACGATCACGTTCGATGGCGAGTTCTTCTCGTACGACGGTCTGTTCACCTTTGCCCGTCCGGTGCAGGAGCGGTTGCCGCTGAAGCTCGGCGCGATGCGCGGCCCCCTCTCCTTCGAGGCCGCAGGGGAGTTCTCGGACGGCTGTCACCACGCCCTCAGCTACACCCGTGAGGCGTACGAGTACATGGTGCGGCATCTGACGATCGGCGCCGAGCGCGCGGGGAAGGACGTCTCCTCGCTCGACATCGGCGCCTGGGTCGTCTTCGCCACGTCGATGGACGGGGACGCGGCGCGGGAGGCCGCCCGCAGCATGGTCGGCATCTACGCCTCCGCGATGCCCGACGACCAGCTTCGGCGCAACGGGGTCGACCCCGAGGAGCTGCGGCCCGCCATCGAGGCCATCCGGGCCGGGGACCTGGCCAGGGGTATCGAGCTGACCTCGCCCGAGGTGACGGAGCGGCTGTCGGTCTCGGGCACCCCGGCCGAGTGCGCCGAGAAGATCAAGACGCAGCTCGCGGCGGCGGGCGTCAATCACACGATCTGCGCGGTGACCGACCGGACGCTGGTACGGGCCTTCACCGGGCGGCACCTCCCGCAGGTGCCGGGTGCGGCGGAACAGCTCCGGCTGATCCACGACCACATCATGCCCGCCTTCGCCTGACGTTCTCCGGGGGCGTCAGGCCGACGGCCCCGGGGTACCGGTGCCGGCGCCGGTGCTCGTACCGGCTCCGGTGCCGGACGGCCGTGTCCACGCCATCGTGAAACAGGTCGGCACGACCGACGCCGCCGCCATGTCCCTGCGGTACTGGCGCGGGGAGCGGCCGACGATGTCGCGGAACGTACGGCTGAAGGTCCCGGTGCTCCCGAAGCCCACCGCGAAACAGATGTCCGTCACACTGCGGTCGGACTCCCTGAGCAGAAACATGGCCCGTTCGACCCGGCGGCGCTGGAGATAGCGGTGCGGTGTCTCGCCGAACGTGGCTCGGAATGTACGGGTGAAGTGTGCCTCGGACACATGCGCGATCCTCGCCAGGGCGGGTACGTCCAAGGGCTCGGCGTAGGCGCGGTCCATGGCGTCCCGGGCCCGGAGCATTCTGCGGTTGGTCTCTTCAGCGGCACGACTCACGGCGCCATCAGACCACAGCCGCCGTCCGCCACCCGCTCGCCCTCGTCCGCCAGCGCCCCTCCGCGTCCGCCAGCGCGCGTTCGCGTCCGTCGCTTTTCCGTCCCGACGGCGTCGCACACCGATTCCAAGCCGGTAAAAAAGCTCCCAAGTGCGGTTATGTCGCTCGTCAACGGTCCATCGTTGTCCTGTGAACACCACCCGACCCGTCCGGCTCCGCCGGGCGACGGCAACAAGGGGGCAGCGTCAGCATGACCGTCAATGGAGTGGATGTTTCGGCGTACCAGCCGACGTATGCGACCAAGGGTCTCGACTTTGTCTTTGTCAAGGCCACCGAAGGCCACACCTGGACGAGTCCGGTCCAGGGCAAGCAGGTCACCGCCGCGCGGGACGCGGGCACCGTCGTCGGCTTCTACCACTTCCTGTGGCCCGGTGACATCGGTGCCCAGGCGGCGCACTTCGTCGGGCAGTGCGCGAGCCGCCCCGGGGACATCCTGGCCTGCGACTGGGAGACCACCAGCGACGGCACCGCCGCGAGCTGCGCGGAGAAGGACGCCTTCCTCGCCGAGGTGAAGCGCCTCCGGCCGGGGCTGCGCACGGTGCTGTACTGCAACACCGACTTCTGGCACCACCGCGACACCACCTCCCACTGCGGCGACGGGCTGTGGATCGCCGACGTCACCACGGCGGGCCACCCGCGCGTCACCCACCCGTGGACGTTCCACCAGTACAGCTCGGCGGGCGGCATCGACCGGGACGTCGCCGACTTCGCCGACCGGGCGGCCCTGCGGGCCTGGGCGGCTGAGCCGCCGACCGGCGCCACCCCCTGACACCCGTCACAGGCGGGCGCGGCGACCAGGGCGGGCCCCGGCCTGCCCCCGTGCGATACCCCGGCGACAGCCTGTCCGGAGCTGTCCGCCTTCGGCTGATGGGCTGAAACCGGGGCGGCGCCCGGGAGCGGGGCGCGACAGGAGGGGAGTTGTCCGCTGGGCCCGGCAGCGGCGACGGCATCGCCCCGGTCGGGTCCCCAGCGGCCGGACACCCCCGGCCCGGCCCCGGTCACAGACCCGGCCGCGGCCGGGGTTACGGTCACGGCCATGATCATGAACACGCTCGTCGCCAGCGGAGAGGGGTCGGCCCTTGGAGATGTCGAGGAAGGCGTCGGCGCAGCCGCCCACACCGCCCTGGGGGCGCTCTCCCCTGCGGCCTCCGCCCTGAACGCACCCGCCGCCGAACTGCTGTCGATCGCCCTGCTGCTGGCGATGCTGGGCTGGGCGGTGGTCCGCCCCCGGGGTCTCTCCGAGGCGTTCGTCGCCGTACCGGCCGCCGGGGTGGTCGTCCTCACCGGGGCGCTCTCCTGGGAGCACGCGGCCGAGGAAGTGGCCCGGCTGGGCCCCGTGGTGGGCTTTCTGGCGGCTGTCCTGGTCCTGGCCCGGCTCTGCGACGACGAGGGGCTGTTCCACGCCTGCGGGGTGTGGATGGCCGACTTCGCCCGGGGGCGCCCCCGCCGGCTCCTGGCCGCGGTCTTCGTCGTCGCCTCGGTCGTCACCGCGGTGCTCAGCCTGGACGCGACGGTGGTCCTGCTGACGCCGGTGGTGTTCGCCACCGCCGCCCGCCTCGGCGCCCGCCCGGGGCCGCATGTGTACGCCTGCACCCATCTGGCGAACACCGCGTCGCTGCTGCTGCCGGTGTCGAACCTGACCAATCTGCTCGCGTTCACCGCGTCCGGGCTGAGCTTCACCCGTTTCGCCGCGCTGATGGCGCTGCCCTGGCTGGTCGCCATCGGTATCGAGTACGCCGTCTTCCGCCGGTTCTTCGCCACCGACCTGGACGCGGGCGCGCAGGCGCCCGCCGTCCGTGAGCGTCCGGAGCTGCCGCTGTTCGCGCTGGTCACACTGGGCTGCACCCTCGCGGGCTTTCTGGTGGCCTCCTTCGCCGGTGTCGAGCCCGTCTGGGTCGCGGCGGCCGGTGCCGCCGTGCTGGCCGTCCGTTCCCTGGCCCGGCGCCGCACCACGCCCGCCGGGATCGTGCGCGCGGCGGCGCTTCCGTTCCTCGCCTTCGTCCTGGCGCTGGGCGTCGTGGTCCGCGCCGTCGTCGACAACGGGCTGGCGGCGGCGCTCGGGCGGCTGGTGCCGGAGGGGACCTCCCTGGTCGCGCTGCTGGGCTTGGCCGCGCTGGCGGCCGTCCTGGCGAACGCCCTCAACAACCTGCCCGCCGTGCTGGTACTGCTGCCGCTGGCCGCGCCCATCGGTCCGGGCGCCGTGCTCGCCGTTCTGCTGGGCGTCAACATCGGACCCAACCTCACCTACACCGGCTCCCTGGCCACCCTGCTGTGGCGCCGGGTGGTCCACGCGCACGACAGCGATGTGGATCTGCGCGAGTTCACCCGGCTGGGGCTGCTCACCACGCCCGCCGCGCTCGTTGGCTCGGTGGTGGCCCTGTGGATCTCGCTCCGGCTGGCCGGGGGCTGAGCGGGGGCCGCCACGGAGACAGGAGCGGGAGCAGAGGCAGCAACAGAAGAGCGGCAGAAGCTGGAGCAGAGCAGAACGGAGGCCGTGTCACCGTGACCGTCATCGCCTGGATCGTGGAGGGTACCTGGCCCGCCTGTGTGGACGCGGCCCGCGCCCACGCGCCCGAGGGTGCCCGGATCGTACTGCTGCACATCACCGGCGGCGAGGCGGGAGGCGCCGCCGCCCACGGCGCCTACGCCGGGCTCCTCGGCCGGGGCCGCCCCCACCACGACCCCGGGACCGCCGTGGACCGGCTCGCCTCCGCGTCCGCCGAACGTCTCCTCGCGCGGGCGGCGGAGCGGCTGGGCCGTCCCTGTGTCCGCAGCGAGCGCACCGGCCGGGTGGAACGGGAGGTCGTCGCCGCCGCCGAGGGCGCGGAGCTGCTCGTCCTCGCCCGGGACGGGGACCGCGCCCGCCTCGGCCCCCGCAGCCTCGGCCCCGCCGCCCGGTTCGTCGTCGACCACGCGCCCTGTCCGGTCCTGCTGGTCTGGCCGGAACTCGCGCCCGGCACGGACACCATCCCGCCACCGCCACCGCCGCCACCGGGGAGTCGCCACCCGCGGCGATGAGCGAACCATCTCGGCCGGTGGGTCGCTTGAGTCGCTTGAGTAGCTGCCCTGTGAAAGGGAACTGATCACCGCTCAGAGAGCCGTGCGGGCGACCCGCTCGGCCCCGTGCGGGGTGGTGTGCCGTGCCGGTGGGCCGGACCTCCGGGGAACGGGCCGAAGCGCCGGTCGGGGGCCACGCACGGCTGAATCCGTGGGCTCAGGTGACAGCCGGGGGGCCAACGGGCCGAAGTCGACGGTGCAGGTCGACACCCCCTGCCTGTAGGGCCGTTCGATACGCCGTCCCCGCGCTGGACGGTGAGCGGCCGACGGCCGCACCGGGCCGTGGCGCGTTCGGCGGGCTGCGCTACGACGCGGGGAGCGCGGCGGAGTGTAGCGGGCAGGACACTCCGCCGGATCTGGGTGAGATATTTCCCGCCAACGTACTCGGCGACCGCGGACCGAGGTACCCGGAGTGCCGGAGCCCGGCTGCGGACCGGGGTACCGGAGCCGTTCCGGGGGACGGCTCCCTGCCGGGGACGACTCCCTGCCGGGGGACGCGGGCGGAGTCCGGCCATCCACCCCCGGCGCGGTCTCAGGCCACCTGCTCATGTGTCCGCGGGCGATGGAACACCTCGCCGGTCCGGGCTCAGAGGCCGAACCAGGTGGCCAGTGCCGCGGTGAGCGTGTGATCCGGCTCGGGGGCGTCCACCGTGGAGATCCACGCGGTGTGTCCGTCGGGCCGGATCAGCACCCCTTGGGGCGCACGGTGTCCGGGGCCGCCGGGGAACCGGACGCGGTACGTGTCCACCCCGCGTTCCGCGCCCGGCGGCAGGGCGCGGGCGCCCCCGGTGAGGAACACCGGCCGGGCGGGCGCGAGCAGTTCGGCGACGCTCGTGGGGCCGTCGTCGGTGACGAGCCGCAGATTGGGGGTGAGCCTGCCGAGCCAGGGGTGGTCGCCGGGGATGCCCGGGTCGTAGTGGAGGTTTCTGCCGGAGACCAGTCCGGCCAGGTGCGCACCGGCCTCGGGCAGCGCCGCCAGCTCGCCGAAGAGGTCCCGCAGCGGCTCCAGGGCGGGATCGTCCCGGCCGAGGAGTGTCTGCGCGCGGGTGGTTCGCAGCACCTGGGCCCCGGCCCGGTGGCGTTCCCGGTGGTAGCTCTCCAGCAGTCCGTCCGGCGCGTCGCCGCGTACGGTCGCCGCCAGTTTCCAGCCGAGGTTGACCGCGTCCGCGAGCGCCACATTGACGCCGACGGCACCGCCCGCGGGTGGCTGGATATGGGCGGCGTCTCCGGCGAGGACGATCCGGCCCATGACATAGCGGTCAGCCTGCCGTGCCGCGTCGGAGAAGCGGGTGAGCCAGCGCGGCCGGACGAGCCGCACTTCGCTGCCGGGGCCGAGCACCCCGTTCAGCACCTGTTGGAAGTAGTCGGGCCGTACGGGTTCGTCGCGGTCGGCGGGCGGGGTCGGTTCGTCGAGGACGATCCGTACATGGCCGGGGCGCGGGATCACGAAGACGGTGCCGTGCGCGCCTTCGGTCGCTCCCGGCGGGAGCGCGGACGGATCGGCGAGTTCCACATCGGCGAGGAGAGTGAAGGCGGTGGCCGGGGTGCCGGGGAAGCCGATTCCGGCCCGGCGGCGGACGAGGCTGCGGCTGCCGTCGCACCCGGCGAGCCAGCCGAAGCGCCGCCGCCGCGCGGGGCCGCCGTCGGCCGGGCGGAGGGTCACGTCGACGCCGTCGCCGTCCTGGGCGAGGCCGGTCAGCTCCTGCCCCCGTACGACGGTCACGCCCAGTTCGGCCAGGCGCTGTTCGAGGATCTCCTCGACGCGGGTCTGGGGGATGCCGAGCAGATACGGATGGTCGGTGTCGAGCACGCTCAGGTCGAGGGGCCGGGCCGGGTCGGCGAACAGGGCGTACGGGACGGTCGGGCCCTCGGCCAGGAAGCGATCGGCGATGCCCCGGCGGTCCAGCAGTTCCAGACTGCGGGCGGTGAGGGTGAAGCCCCGGCAGTGCGGCGAGCGCCGGGGCAGCCGGTCCACGACGGTGACCTCGACTCCGGCGAGCGCCAGCTCCGCGGCGAGGGTGAGCCCGGCGGGCCCGGCTCCGGTGACGAGGACCGTGCGGGGGCCGGTCCGGGAACGGGAACGGGAACGGGAACGGGAACGGAGCCCGGGATGGACTGTGCGGGGCTCGGGGCCTGTCCAAGGTCCGGGCCGGGGTGTGTCCGCCGGGCTCATCCGGGCTCCCCCGCATCGGTGCTCTTGCCGGTGCCGGACTCGGGCCAGGCCAGTCGGCCGGTCCCGATCTCCTCGGAGATCTCCTCCAGCCAGCTCAGCTCGGCCTCGCGCATCCGTACGGCGTACTCGGCCTCGATCACGAAGAGTCTCGGCACCTCCCCCGTCTCCAGGGCCGCCCGGTGCCCCTCCCGTATCCCGTCGAGCGCGGCGCGCACCCGGTCGGCCCGTTCGCGCAGTGCCTCGGCGGCCCCGTCGGGCCCGAGGGCTCCGAGGTAGCCCACCGCCGCCAGGAATCTGGGGTACTCGTCGACCGGGACGCGGATCAGCTCGTCCACCCAGCGGATGAACTCCGCGCGCCCGAGCGCGGTGTGCCCGTACACCGTCCGCTCCGGCCGGGCACCGACCCTGACCGTCTCGCGCTCCTCGATCCACCCGGCCCGCTCCAGGGCCCTGACCACGTCGTAGAGGGAACCGGTGGTCACCTTGACGACGCGGTCCACACCGCGTTCGCGGAGTGTCACGGCCAGGGCGTGGGGGTGCGCCGGGGCCTCCAGCAGCAGCCCGAGCACCGCGAGTCCCAGGGGGTTGGACACAGGACGGCGTGCGGGTCCGCCACTCATCGTTCACTCACTTCGTATTACTCGGTTCCGAGTAAGTTGGGTGGGAGCCGAGTGGAACAGAGAAGTGGGGCCGCGGTCAAGGGAGTTCGAGGAGCACAGCCCGCGGGCGGGCACCCTGCGCAGGGTGCCCGCCCGCGGGCTGTGCTCCCCCGTGGACGGGGAGGGCTGACGCTCAGGATGTGCCGTCCGCCGCCGCCTGAAGTGCCGCGATGTCCAGCTTCCGCATGGTCATCATGGCCCGCATGGCGCGCTGCGTGCGGGCCGGGTCGGGGTCGGAGAGCAGGTCCTCCATCATCTTCGGCACAACCTGCCAGGAGAGCCCGTACCTGTCCTTGAGCCAGCCGCACGGCCCCTCCGATCCGCCGTCGGCGGTCAGCAGCTCCCAGTAGCGGTCGACTTCTGCCTGGTCGGCGCACTCGATCAGCAGGGAGACCGCCTCGTTGAAGGTGAACGCCGGGCCGGCGTTGAGCGCGACGCACGGCAGGCCGTCCAGCTCGAAGTCGACCGTCATGACCGTGCCCGCCGGGAGCGGCCCGGCCTCGCCGTAGTGGGTGACCCGGGTGATCCGTGAGTTCGGGAAGACCGAACAGTAGAACTCGGCGGCCTCCTTGCCCTGGGTGTCGAACCAGAGGTTGGGAATGATCCTGGGCATCGCACTCTCCTGCTGTCGTCCTGGCGCGGGCCTGCCCGCGTGGTCCGGTGGGGCCGTGCGCCCCGCGGAGTCGGGGTACGGCCCGTGCGGGGCGCTCATCCGTACGACTCCCACCGCACTCGGAAGTCATCGCTCGCGGAACATCTTCTCCAGGAGTCCCGGCGGGGCACGCCATCCGGCGGGGCACGGCGCGCCGGACGGGCCAAAGGCCACCCACACGAGAGGCAGGGGCTCAGCCCGCCAGGATGTTGGGCGTGTCGGACAGCAGCCCCACGGGCTGGGGCTCGGTCACCCGGACCGGGGTGCCGAAGTCCGACAGGGTCAGGGTCGACATCACCGTGGCCGCTCCCGGCATCACGAGCGACACCCGGGTGCGCACCGCGCGCCCCCGGTCGTCGATCCAGATCTCCGCGCTGACCGGCAGATCGTGGCCGAAGGCGGTACGCAGCTCGTCCAACTGCTTCCGGCCCTGCTTCGACATGCCCATGAGAAGCGCGCTGTGGTCGAGTATCCCGCCGTAGTGGTCGACCCGGGCGCCGTTCAGGGTCTGCTTGTCCCCCGAACGGACCTCGCGCATCCTCGCCACCTGCCGCAGGGTGTGCTCGGGGTCGTTGAGCGGGGCGCGCAGCAGGTAGTTGGCCCGCGCGGAGTCGCGTGACCTGACGGCCCAGTCGCGGTTCACGCCCGCCGGTGCGAGGTTGCGCATATAGATCCGGCCGTCGGCGAAGATCTCCTCGCCCTTGTTGCCGCTCTGGACCGCCTCCACCTCCAGCCTGCCCCGGTCGCGGGCCATGTCGAAGCTGCCGTCCGCGCGGATCTGGAACCGCTCGCCGGGACCTCCGTCGAGGTCGAGCCGTACGGTGAAGTCGGCGCTGGTCCCGGTGGTCGCGGCGATGGCGGCCCGTACGACGGCGACGGGGTCCTCCCGTTCCGTCGCGGCGGCGCTCTTCGACGGCGTACCACCATCGGCGCCGACCGCCGGGGAGGCACCGGCCGCGCCGCCGTCCGCGTCGGTACGGGCGCATCCCGTGCCGAGCAGGACGACGACGGCGGCGGTGGCAGTGGTCAGGAGCAGGGGGCGGCGCATCGGGGGCTCCGGGAGTCCGAGGTGAGGTACATCCGTCGGACCGCTGGGTGCCGGAAGGCAGGAGCGGGGAGAACCGGGCTCTCGTGACATCGCGCGTCGACCGATGGTGCCGACGGGGTGTCAAGCGAGTCAAACCCTACCCCACCTGGGCCTTTACGCTGGAAAAGGCCCAGGTGGGTCCTGTGCGCGGGCCCCTGCGCGCCGAGGTCGGACGGCGGAGGACGACGCGAGCACCGACTCAGAACGCCGACTCAAGCGCAGGCTCAAGCGCGGACTCGGCTGCCGTCCGGAGTGCGAGCCGGTTCCCCTGCCAGCTCCGGGCCAGCCGACGGTCATGGCTGACGATCACCAGCGTTCCCCCGTACCCGGCGAGCGCGGTCTCCAGTTCCTCGGCGAGAACGAGCGACACATGGTTCGTGGGCTCGTCCAGGAGCAGGACGTCCCACGGCTCACTGAGCAGCCGGGCGAGGGCGAGCCGCTGCCGCTGCCCGGTCGACAGGGAGCCGACCCGTACGGAGAGCTGCTCGCGGTTGAACAGCCCCAGCGAGAGCAGCCGTTCGGTGTGGTCGGCGGGGTGCCCCGCCCGGCCCCGGGCGAACGCGGCCGACACCGTCTCACCGGGCCGGTCGAAGCGCGGCTGCTGCGGCAGGTAGCCGATCCGGCCGCGCCGGGTCACGGTGCCGCCGTCCGGGGCGACCTCCCCGGCCAGGACGCGCAGCAGCGTGCTCTTGCCCGCCCCGTTGGCGCCGGTGATCAGCAGCCGGTCGCCCGCCTGGACGGTGACGCTCGTCCGGTGGAGCCGGTCCGCGACGAAGACATCGGTGGCGTCGAGGACGGCGCCCTGTCGCAGCCTGCCGGAGCGGAGTACCGGCGCGAACCGCAGCGGCTCGGGCGGCGGCGGGACCGGCGCGGCGAGCAGCCGGTTCAGCCGCTCCTCGGCCTGCCGGACCCGGCCGGCGAGCGACTGCTGCACCCGCCCGGCCGCCCGGTCGTAGGCCATTTTGTTGCCGTCCTTCATAGCCCGCCCGGGGGCGACCCGCCGCGCGGTGGTCGCGGCGGCCTCGCGGACCCGGTCCACCTCGTCCTGCCACTGCGTGTGTTCCTGGGTCCAGCGGCGGCGGGCCGCCGCCTTCTCCGTGAGGTATCCGGCGTAGCCGTTGCCGTACCGGACGACGGTGCGGCGGTCGGCGTCGACCTCCAGCAGGCTGGTGGCGACCCGTTCCAGGAAGGCCCGGTCGTGGCAGACGGCGACGGTGGTGCCCCGGCGGGTGCGCAGATGGTCCTCCAGCCAGTCGAGGGCCGACTCGTCGAGATGGTTGGTCGGTTCGTCGAGGAGCAGGATCTCGGGGCTCGCCGCGAGGACGGCCGCGAGGCGGAGCCGGACCTGCTGCCCGCCGGAGAGGCCGCCGATGGCACGGTCCCGTTCGAGGGAGCCCAGACCGAGGCCGTGCAGGGCCCGTTCGACACGGGCGTCGGCCTCGTAGCCGCCGCGCAGCTCGAAGACGGTCATCAGCTCGCCGTACTCGGCCATGACGGCCTCGTCGCCGTCGGCCATCCGCGTCTCCAGGGAGCGCATCCGCCGCTCGATCGCGCGCAGCTCGGACAGGGCGCCGTCGATGACTTCCCGCACGGTGGCGCCGGGGGCGAGGTGCCCCTCCTGGGCGAAGTAGCCGATGCCGCCGTCGGCCTGGACGACGATCTCGCCCTGGTCGGGCTGTTCGCAGCCGGACAGCAGGCGCAGCAGGGTGGTCTTGCCCGATCCGTTCTCGCCGATGATCCCGGTGCGCTCACCCGCGGCGAGCGAGCACGTCACCGAGTCAAGGACGAGCCGGCCGCCGAGGGACTTGGTGACGGCGAGAGCGGTGATCTGTGTAGGCATGGGGCGACTCCGAAGCATTCGAGGACGGGACGGCCGCGTGGGGCCGGAGGGTCGGGTGAACGCTTCGCTTGAGCACGGGGCCACTCCTTAAGTCGACGACTGTTGCATTAGGATGGTGGCATGCCGACAGACCGCCGCGCAAGCGGCTTCTCGAACGAACCTTCCGGGGACCCATCGGCCGGAGATCCCGCAGCCGGAGGCCCCCCGGCCGATGGGTCCGCCGCCGCAGACCCTGCCGCCGGTGGGCCTCGCCCCCGCAGGCGCCCGGGCGGCCGGACCGCCCGCGTCCGCGAACAGGTCCTCGAAGCGGTCGGCGCCCAGCTCGTGGAGCACGGCTACGACGAACTCACCGTCGACGCCGTCGCCGCCCGCGCCGGAGTGCACCGCACCACGGTGTACCGGCGCTGGAAGGACGTCGGCGGCCTGCTCGCGGACGTCCTCGACGCGGCGGGCGACGACACCTGGCAGCCGCAGGACACCGGTTCCCTGGAGGGAGATCTGACCGCCCTGAACGAGGAGATCCACCAGGGCCTCACCGCGCAGCCGTCGATCACCACCGCGCTGATCGCGGCCTCCTTCCGCTCCGAGGAGGCGGCGGAGGCCCTGCGCCGCTTCTGGGACGACCGCTACGCCCGCTGCGAGGTGGTGATCACCCGCGCCGTCACCCGCGGCGACCTCCCCCCGACCACCCTCCCCCGCCCCCTCCTCATCACCGCGACGGCCCCCCTCTACCACCAACTCGCCCTCCTCCACACACCCCCTGACCCCGCCCTCCCGGCCCGCGCGGCCAGGGCCGCCGCGCTGGCGGCGTCGGCGGGAGCCTTCACGGCGGTGGCCCCGCCCACATAGATGTGGGGCCCCGGTGCCGGGGCCCCACGGGGTTCGGTCAGAGCTGTTCGGCCGCGCCGGTGCCGAGGAGTCCGAGGACGGACAGGCAGGTGACGGTCATGAGGCAGGACCAGGGCAGCCAGAGGAAGGCGCGGAACGCTTTGCGCTTCACCGGTCCGCCCCGTCGTGGGGGACGTGGAGTTCGCACCACACCCCGGTCTGGTCGGTGGTGAGCCCCCACGCGTCGGCGCACGCGGCCACCAGGTCCAGCCCGCGCCCGCTCTCCGCGTAAGCGCTTCTCGGACGCTCGCCGGGAAGCGTGACCACGGTCCCGTCACCGACCTCGACCCGCACCACCGCCCCGGCCCGGGACAGCCGTAACCCCACACGCGCCCCCCGCCCGTGCACGAACGCGTTGGTGACCAACTCAGACACCACCAGCTCCGCCCGCTCGACCACCCCCTCGGCCCGCCAGTGCCGCAACCGCGCCCGCACAATCCGCCGCGCCCGCCCCACCCACTGCCGATCGGCATCGGGCAACGGCTCACCCGGACGGCCGTACCGCGTCATCGACACCTGACACGGACCGAAGACAGAAGGAGAACGGGGAGTGTCAGCCGTCGACACGGACGCGGCTTCCGCAAGGCTCCTTATCGAGCCCACAGCGACGAATGGCATGGCGAGACCCCTCCGGTGAACGAGGCAGACAGCGGACATCAGCGATGGGCAGCGACGCAAAAATCATTTCCGCTTGTCAGACCTGCTGGATGTCTCCAGTGAAGCGGGACAGCCCGATCGGCGACCAGAGAGCACAAGAGGGAAATACGTTCAATGGCGTTCAAGAAGGTCCCGGGCAGCGCTAGCGTTGTGCCGTGAACCGGCTGCCCAATGAGCCCCTCCGTGAATTGATCAAGCAATCGGGACTGAGCTACGAGGAGATCGCCCGAGCGGTCAGAGCCGTCGCCGCAGAGTCCGGCGATGCCGTGGTCCGTACGAGTAAATCGAACATCGCTTACTGGGTGCGGGGCACACCACCCAACCCGCGGACCGCCCTTTACCTGCGGGAAGCCCTCTCCCGGGCACTACGCCGCCCGGTCTCCTTCGTCGACATCGGCATCTCTGTTCCGTACGACGATTCCGAACCGACGGATCTGGGGCTTACTGTCGAAGACGATCCAGTGGAGACACTGGGGCGCATCGGGAGGGCCGACATCGAACGCCGTAACTTCCTCACCACGACCGCCTATTCCGTGGCCGCCGCCTCACTGCCCCTCGGAGCAGCCGCCGACGCTCATGCCCGTACCCGGCAAGCGGTGCGCGGTGGCGTCGCCGGGGACGAGGAGATCCGCGCCGTCCAGGACATGGTGGCAATGTTCACCGGGATCGACGAGCGACATGGCGGCCAGCACGGGCGGAGCACTGTCGTCCAGTACCTCACCAGCGATGTCGCCGCGTTGTGCCGGGCGCGCTTCCGTACCGGGCGACAACACGACGACATGCTGTGTGCGGCGGCTTCCCTCACCTACCTGGCGGGCTGGAAGGCGTACGACGCCGGTGAGATGGGGCTCGCACAGCGCTACTACCTTCAGGCGTACGCCCTCACCCAGGAAGCCGGAAATCTTCCGCACCAGGCGTTCACACTGCGGATACTCGCGCACCACGGCATGGACAACCAGCGGCAGGAGCACGTTCTCGGCCTCGCGGACACAGCACTGGACCGCGCCCACGGCCGGGTCAGCCCCGCCACGGAGTCGGTGTTTGTCATCTGCCGGGCCAGGGCCCTCGCCGGAGCCGGGCCCAGGCAGCACGGGAAGGCCCTCGCCGAGGCGGAACGGGCCAGGGCGATGGCCGAGACGTCCGGCGCCGGGGACATGGCGGGATGGGCGTCGATGTGGGGGGCGGCCTCGGCGACGGTGGCCAGCCATACCGCGAAACTCTATGAGCAGGTCGGGGACCATGCGAGCGCCGAACGGCACTACGCGCGGGCGCGGCAGCAGTACGGCGGCACCACACACCGTCGGATCGCCGCGCTGTCCGCCGTGTCTGAGGGGCACGCCCAGTGCCGACAGGGCCGGATCGAAGCCGCATGCGACACCTGGGGCCAGGCCCTCGACGCCATGAAGGGAATCCGTTCGGCTCGTACCGTCAAAGCCGTGCGCGGCATGCGGTCCGCCGTCGCTCCGCTGACGGTGCGCGGCGCCCGCCCCGCCCAGGAATTTGACGAACGGGCGCGGCTCTGGCTACGCACGACAGTCTGAACGGAGGTGGAAGGCCTCACTGCCGACTGCAGATAGGGGAACCGTGATCGAGCCTGCCCACGATCAGTGTCTACACCGGCTGCGGCACTCGGCCCAGCCAGCATTCGGCAGTGGACATGACCAGGCGCGGCACAGGTCGCGTACGTCATGGCTTACGCCAGGGGCCAGCCGCACGAAGTTCGTTCTCAAAAGCCCCAGGCGTTACGCTGCACTGGGCCGTGCAGTGGCCCCGGTGCGTGGAGGACGGGTTCTCGATGAGCAGGGAAAATTCCGTGGTCAAGCGAACGGTCGATGTTGTCGTGCTCACCATGAACGACCGGGACCAGGAGTTCCGGGCAGCGATGTCATCGGTTCTCGCGCAGCAAGGCGTCGATCTACGTGTGGTGATCGTAGGAAACGGCGTGACACCCGATTATGTACCCGAGGGAGTGCAAAGCGTCGCTCTGAAAACCAATACCGGTATTCCGGAGGGGCGGAATGTGGGAGCCCAAGCCCTGGCCGCCGGTGGCGCCGAGTTCGTACTGTTCTTCGACAACGATGCGATCCTCCCTGATCCGCACACCCTGACACGGCTGATCGAGGAGTTCGACAGGCATCCGAACGCGGCGTATGTGCAGCCCCGGATCACCGACCCCGCCACGGGTGAGACGCTGGGCCGGTGGGTTCCCCGCCTGAGGTCGGGTGATGCCCGACGCTCGGGTGTCGTCACGGTCATGGCTGAGGGAGTGGTGCTCGTGCGCCGGGCGGACTTCGCAGCCGCAGGCGGCTGGCCCGGGCATTTCTTCCTCTTCCACGAAGGCGTGGACCTTTCGTGGCGGCTGTGGGATCTCGGGAAGGTAGGCTGGTATGCGGGGGACATCGAGGTACATCACCCAGCGACGAACCCGGCCCGCCACGGCCCGTTCTACCGGATGGTCGCCCGCAATCGGGTCTGGGTCGCACGCCGGCGTCTTCCGGCGCTGCTGGTGCCCGTCTATCTGGCCGTCTGGGTCGTGATCAGCGTGTGGCGGTTCCGCTCTTCCAAGAACCTGAGCGTCTTGTTCAAGGGTCTCGCCGAAGGGCTGCGCGGCGGGCACGGGGAGCGTCGGCCGATGTCGTGGCGGACGGTGTGGCGGCTCACGCGTGCAGGCCGACCGCCGATCGTCTGAACCCTGGACGCACTCCGGTGCCGACTTCCCGTCAATTGACTCCGGCGACCCTTTCGTCAAGATCTCGCACGGCGGAGAGGCCCGTACGGGTTCCCATGGCGCGCACCAGTTCCTGGAGGGGACCGATGGTGCGCTGTGAGCTGATCTGGTCGGTGAGATCCAGAGCCTGATGGGCCGTGCTGCATGCTTCTTCCCAGTGTCCTTGGCGCCACTGTGCGTCGGCTTGCCGCACGAGGTAGAGGGCGTGAGTACGCACCGCGCCTCCGTCGAACGCCCGTGCGGCGACGGCGAAAGTGGCTTCCGCGTCGCGCGGAAGGCCCATGGCGAGTTGAGTGGAGGCCCTCGACCCCTGGAACTCGGCCATGTCCATCCAGTACGCCCACTCCGGCTCCCCGTCGCCCTTGCTCTGCTCGACTCGGTGCAGATGACGCTCGGCGAGATCCAGATCGGCCCAGCAGCGGTTGTCTCCGAGGTGGGAACGGGCACGGGCACGTCGGGCGTAGACGAGTGCTTCAACACGGGGCGAGGCTTTGCCGCGTACCGCGCTGAGGGCGGCGGTGGCCATATTCTCGGCCTCGGCGGGACGGTCACAGTTGTAGGCGGCTGCCGCCCAGAAGGTCAGAACGTGTGCGCCCAGAGCCGGGTCACCCGCACTGTGCGCCAAGTGCAGAGCAGAGGTGAAGGTCCGGTCGCTGCAAGCTCCGTGGACGTCAAAGAGAGCCCAGGCACGCATACGCTCCAGGTCCGCCGCTGCGGCGTACAGTCGCCGCGCGTGATCGAGGGTGCAACTACGTTTGGCGAGAAGGTCGGCGACCAGCTCGTTGGTTGTGGCCGTGTCGCGGAGCAGGGTACCGCCACCGTCTTCGTCGTCGGCACGGCGCAGCGCGCGGACTTTGCGCTCGATGTGTGTAACAGCGGCTTCGCCGATCCGCCGACCACTGGTGATCTCACCTGCGGCCGCCGGGTCGGCCGTCAGCCAGGAGAAGAGGCTTGAGGTCAGGGTCGTCGAGCTGCAAATGAAGGACCGGCGATGCATGTCACTCCCGACTGAGTCTCTGAGCGCGTCCAGCGCGCCTTGGGGGGTCCAGGGAAAGTCGGTGAACTGCTGAAGCGGATCGAACTCAAGCCACACCGGCCAAGGATGGGTGTCAACGAGACGGGGATCGATGTCGAACAGCTCGGCCAGCAGTCGCTGCGTCTCTGTCGCGGGCTCACGGCCGTTCTCCCAGCGCAGAACGCCAGAGGGGGCGGTACCCAGAGCCGGCCTCCGCTCGGCGCTGAGTCTGCGCAGCGCATGAGCCAGAGCAGGCCGTGTCATGTTGCGGGCCTCACGAGCGATGACCAATCGGTGGACCTTCGGCACGGTACCTCCCGCAGAGACTCGTCGCGAGCCTGGCTATCCGAACGACGTTAATACTCCGCTGCCCCCCGCGACAGAGCACGGGGCAGTGCTCCGACAGTGCTCGGTGCCGCACGAGAGCGGCACTGCCGCCACCGCTTCCCGGATCAGGCCGACGAACGCCACGGTGGGACCACAGCCGGAAGCCGCTGTCGACGTCAAAGCCCGCCCGCCGAGCCGCACCACCCCAGGGAGAGCCACGTCCATGCCCGCAGGACTGCGTGTCGTCGTCGGTTCTGACCGTGCCGGTGCCGCTTACTGCACCGTCCTGGTCGACCATCTGCATGATCAGCCTCGCGTCCAGCAGATCATCACCACTGGAACCGGCGAAGGCGACGTCCGGCCCTATCCGGAGATCGCCTTGGCCGCTGCTCAACTGATCGGCGTCGGGCTCGCGGACCGTGCCTTGCTGGTCTGCCATACCGGCGTCGGCATGGCGATCGCCGCCAATAAGGTCACCGGAATCCGCGCCGCCACTGCCCACGATCCGCTCAGCGTGGAACACGCCGTCACCCACAACAACGCCCAGGTGCTGTGCCTGGGAGCCGGTGTCATCGGTCTGGCCCTGGCACAGCAGCTCACCAAGTCGTGGCTGAACCACTCCTTCGACCCCGCTTCCCGCGCCGCCGCCAGGATCGCTCTGATCACCGATGCCGAGCACCGTCGCCGGTCCGCGCTGTACTGACGGTCTCTTTCCCAGCACCCTTCGCGACTCAGGAGAACATTCGTGCCCACAGACCCCACCACCGTTCCCCGCTGCAAGGCGCCACGGCGCTGGCCCGACGAACCCGCCCAGGGCGGCTGGTACACCGACGCCGAAGACGCCGCGATGCGCGAGGTGATGGACGACTCGCTCTCCTGGCGAACCGGCTGGCGCGGCACCGAGCGAATCACCTCCTTCGAGGACGCGTTCGCGGCGAAAGCGGACAGCCGTTATGCGATCGCCTTCAACGGCGGCGGACCCGCCCTGGAGATGGTCCTGCACTGTCTCGGCCTCCAGCCCGGCGACGAGGTGATCTCCTGCGGGCTGAATTTCGTCGGCACTCATCTGCCCGTCCTCCACCAGGGCGGCACCCTTGTCCTGGCGGAGCCCGACCCGCTCACTCTGAACCTGGACCCCGTCGACGTCGAGCCCCGGTTCACCACCCGTACCCGAGCAATCCTGGTCACGCACTGGAACGGCCTGGTCGCAGACCTGCGGCCTTTCCTCCGGCTCGCCGCCTGCCATCCTCATCCGCGTCACGGCCCGCCGGTGGTGATCGTGGATGCGGCCCGGGCCTGCGGCGGCACCACGCCGGCGGGGCACCCCGTCGGCGCCGAGGGCTGGGCAACCGTCTTCAGCTTCGAGACGAAGAAACTGATGACCACGCATGGTCAGGGCGGCATGGTCACCACACAGGACGACGCGCTCGCCTCACAGCTCCGTCGACTGCGCACCTATGGACTAAGCCGCCACTGGGGCACCAATCAGCAGCTCAACAAGGCCCAAGCCGCTGTCGGGGCGGTCCAGCTCAGCCGTTTGGACGAGATGAACGCCGCCCGCGTCGCACGTGGTCACCAACGCACCCGCCTCCTGGAAGACGTCCCGTATCTGACACTTCCGCCGACCCTGACCGGCGGGCAGCACCTGTATTACCGCCACAACCTGCTCGTCCCCGAATCCTGGGCCGGTGCCGGACGCGACGCACTCATGGAGACCCTCGCCGAACGCTACGGGCTCGGCAGCATCATCAACGACCCGCCCACCTACACCAGCCACGACTACATCCATGCCCGCACCCACGGCCAAGCGTGCCCCCGTGCCGAACAGCTCGCCGCCCGGCTGCTCTGCCCCTGCCTGCACCCACTGATCAGCGACGCCGAAGAGCAGGAGATCTGCGACGCGATCCGAGAGGCCGCCGAGCAGGTCGCCCGGGCCTTCGGCACTGTCTGACCCAGCAGCGCCGCTGTCTGTCCCCTCCATGGATCTCCGCCCGTTCCTCCGCTGACGAAGGAAGCCGACACCATGTCCCAGCTCGACCTGGAAGCCGCTGCCATCCAGTCCCGTGAAACCGTGCTCGGCACCCCATATCCCACCGAACATCGCGAGAACGACCTGCGGATGGTCTTCCTCTTTCCCTACGGCCACGGCTACTCGTTGATGTGCAACGGCCCCATGGCCTTGTACGACCTCATCAACCGCGACCAGAGTCTGCCCGCGTACGCCGAGCGGGCATTCCAGTATGATTGCCTCATCCGGGACGGCAACCGGCTCATCACACCCAACGATGAGATCTACCGGAGCGTCGAGTCCCCCGCTCCGGTCCACGAGGCCGACATCGTCGGGGTGTCCGTGACCAACGCCGGCGACATGCACTCGGTGTTCCGGCTCCTGGACCTCGCCGTAATTCCGCGCCGTACCACCGACCGTGTCCCCGGCAGGCATCCCGTGGTCGTCGGCGGCCAAGGTGGCCTGGCCAACCCTGAAGTACTGGCCGATTACCTCGATGTGGTCGTCCTCGGCGAGGCCGAGAGGTCCCTGCCCCGGCTCATTCGCACCGTACACGCCCACCAGTGCTCCCCTGACCCTGGTATCTCGCTGTACGAGCTGCTCGCCAAGATCCCCGGTCTGTACGTACCGTCCCTGTACGAGTGCGACCTGGTCGCCGGAGGCGGAGTCAGCGCGGTACGGCCCAAGGCCGTCACCGTACCGGCCGCTGTGCGCGCACAGTGGCTCGCACTGGACGATCTCCACAACGCCCACTTCGTGTATCCGATCACGGACGGTACCGCCGCTGGAATGATTCCACTCCTCGGCTGCCGCCACGCGTGCTTCTTCTGTACCCTGCGCACCCCACCCTTCCGTCAGGCGCCACTTGAGGTGCTGCTTCGTTACATCGACCGCGTCGAAGAACTCGGCGTGCCGCTCATCATCATCAGCGCCCCTACGTTCACCCAGTATCGGCACCGCACACGGCTCCTTGAGCGAATCCGTGCCTACCGGGACCGCGCCAGGGCCCGAGGCATCAGGGTGAGCGTCATCATCGGCTCGGTCCGAGCGGACGAGATGACCTCCGACTATCTGCGGGATGTCAACGAACTCGGCGACTTCGGGCATCTGTTCACAGAGCTGAGCCTGACTCAGGCCCGCGGCATCGTCACCATCGCGCCCGAATTCGCCGATGCCGAACTGGTCTCTCTGTACGGCAAGACCATGCCGCCCGAGCGCGTCGACCGCGCCATCGACCAGTGCAGGGAAGCCTCCGACGTCATCGACACCGTCATGCTGTATTTCATCATCGGGGCCCCCGGCGAACGCCGGGAGGACCGTCTCGCCATAGCCGACAGGGCCCGCGATATCCACGCCCGCCTCGACCGGCCCGATGCCTCGGTCATCATCAAACTGCATCAGTTCATGCCGGAGCCGGGTACCCTCACTCAGCGGCTGCCCATGACCGACCCCGGCCTCATCGACGGGTACGTGGAGGAGATCACCGACCGGCTTCGCCGACTCGTCGGCGAGGAGACCTTCGCCGAGCACTATCGCGTCCTGTACGGAGAGGCCAACCGCCTCCACCTTGAAGCAGTCTGCTTACGCGGAGACCGGCGAGTCGGCCACGCCTTGGAAGACCTCTACAAGAGTGGTGCCGACCTCACTCGCCTGGATCGCAGCGATCTGCTGAGCTCGTTGAACGCCCACGGCCTTGATTTTGAACGACATCTACGGCTCATCGACGACCCGGTCCTGCCCTGGCACACCGTCAACGAGGTCGACACTGTGCAGGAGCAACGCGTGACGGCCGCGATCGGGAAACGGATGTCCGACCGATGACCTGCCCGGTACCCGGTATGCCGCTGCCTGCCGACAAACATCGGCTCCCGGCACTGACCGACCCCGCCGAGCACGCCGCCCACATCCGCACCCGCCGCCCCGATGCCGACCTCGCCCATACCGCAGGCGTCGTCCTGCTCTACCAGTCCTCTTTGATCGAAGAAGTAACGCTCCGTATCGGCACTCACCCAGTGGACCGCTGGGTATCCGCCGACCTCCACCTGAGCCACGACAATGTCGTACTCTGCTCCGGCTTCGGACGCGGCGCCCCAGCCGCGGGCCTCATCATCGAGCAGCTCATCGCCTTCGGCGCCCGCGCAGTCATCACCATCGGTACCGCCGCCACCCTGGCTGAGGGCCTGCACCCAGGAGATCTGGTGATATGCCGTGACGCCCTGCGGGGAGAGGGCCTCTCCCACCACTACCTGGCCCCCGGTCGCTACATCACCCCTGACACCCATTTGACCGGTCTTCTGGCTGCCGAAATCGACGGGAACGGCGCCAGAGTGCGCCAGGAGCGCGTCTGGACCACTGATGCTCTGTACCGGGAAACCGCGACCGAAGTACAACAGTTCACCGCCGAGGGCGCGATGGCTGCCGACATGGAAGCCGCCGGAGTACTCGCCGTCGCCCACTTCCGGCACATCCCGGCCGCAGCCGCCTTCGCGATCGCGGACTCACTCGTCTGCCGCACACCGCGCCACGACTCGCCCAAGACCCACAAGGGCCTCGTCACACTCTTTGACGCCGCTGTCCGCACTCTCACTCGCCGCCTCCCGTCACCGGCGGGAGCCGACAGCAGGAGTCCTCGCGCCCGCGGGCTCAGCCCTGGGACTCCGCCGGAGCAGCCGGGGTAGGGGCCGGGGTGAGGCCGAGGCCGAGACGGGTGAGGATTGCCTCGACGACGGGGAGGGCCATGACGCGGGTGATGGCACCCGCGATGGCCAGGGCGCCGGCCACCCACGGAAGGGTTTGCGGGATGCCGGACGCCTCGACGATTCCGGGCAGCATCGCCGCCAGGCCGATGGCGGTCTGGAGCACGGTTCGGATCGGACGCTTCGTCGTGTCCTTCATGGGAGCAGCCCCTCTCGGAGAAGTATGCGCACACGCGTGCGCACGCGGAGGAAATGAGGGAGTGGAGGAGGCGGAGGAGCGGACGTCCTGCGGCGCTCAGTCAGTTCATGCCCTCTCCCTGGCGGTTCGGAACCTGGGAGCGGGGCCCATTGTCAGACCCGTCGCCTACGGTCGTTCCATGACCGAACACGAATACGGGGATCTCGCCCCGCTGCGCCTCTTCGAGTACGACCACCGGCCCGGCCACTACTGCCTGATGCTCACGGACGACGCCATGGTGCCGGTGGAGGACGTCTTCGCCAAGCGGGGGTACGAGGGCTGCGGTTACGGCTGGGCGGGGGTGGCCCGGGTGGTGGTGCGGAAGAGGATGCCGGAGGTGGAGGAGCGGCTGGGGTTCGATCCCGAGGCCGGGATGTTCGTCGCGTACGGGGAGGACGCGGACGCGCTGCGGCGGCTGGGGGCCGAGTTGCGGAAGGCGCTCGCGGATCGGGCCGTGCTCGCGGGGCTCATCGAGGCGGGTGAGCCGGAGTGGTTCGACTGACCGGGTCCGGCGGAACAGCGACCTCCGAACACCCTGACGGGCCCCGATTCGCCCAGGTCATGCCGCTGATAATCTGCCGATCCACCTGGCCGTGAGATGTCCGGCCAGATGTCTCCCGTCCATGGGCGAGCACCGTCCACGGACACCCTGCTCCCAGAGAAGAAGCACGTATGAGCACAGGCAGACGCAGAGTCACCACCGGCGCCGTGGCCACGGTCACGGGTGCCCTGGCCCTCTCGTGTTCACCGTCCCCTCGGCACGGCCTCGGTCGACGGTGACTGGCGCTGGAACTTCGGCGGCACATCGACCACCGGTGCCACCCTCTCGGGCGCGGACTTCGTCGACGTCCGCTGAGCAGGGGGCAGCCGCCCGCCGCCGGATCGGTCCGCCCGTCAGCGGACCGGCTCCGGCCCGGGTCCCTCCGGCACGGGCCGGGGGGACCAGGTCACCGGGATGCTCGCGTACCCGGTGAGCAGCCGGTCCGGCAGCCAGCTCAGTTCGTCCTCGGCGACGGCCAGCCGCAGTTCGGGGACGCGGCGGAAGAGCGCGGGCACGGCGATGTTGAGCATCAGCCGTGAGATGGGGGCGCCGAGGCAGCGGTGCATGCCGTGGCCGAAGGTGAGATGCGGGGTCGCGGTACGGTCGAAGTCCAGGGTCTCGGGGCTGCCGAACCGTTCGGGGTCGTGGTTGGCCGCCGGGATGGCGGGCAGGACGGCGCTGCCCCGGGGGATCGTCGTCCCCGCGACGACCACGTCCTCCGTGGTGATCCGCAGCAGGCTGGACTCGACGGCGTTGGTGTAGCGGAGCAGTTCCTCGATGGCGGGCTCGGGCCGTTCGGCGGCGGCGAGTTCCGCGGCGTGCGCCGGGGAGCGCAGCAGCGCGACCACGATCAGGCCGAGCTGGTAGACGACGGTCTGCAAGCCGCCGATCAACAGGAACATGGCCAGTGCTTCGAGTTCCAGCTCGGTGATCCGCTCTTCCTCGTAGCAGCGGCGGGCGAGGTCGGTGAAGACATTGTCGCCGGGGTCCCGGCGGCGTTCGGCGATCACTTCCCTGAGGTGGTGGTGGAGCAGTTCACGGGCCTCCTCCGCCTCCTGCTGGGTGTGGCCGCTGAGGTCGGTGAGGATTCCGGTCCAGCGCAGCAGCTCTTCCCTGCCGCTGAGCGGGACGCCCAGATATTCCAGGAGGACGGCGACGGGGAGCCGGACACACAGGGCTTCCGTCAGGTCCACCGGCGGCCGTCGGCCGATCAGCTCCGTCAGATGTTCGTCGGTGATCCGCTCGATGCGGGGGCGGAGCCGTTCCACGGTCTCCTGACTGAACGCCGGTGCCACCAGACGGCGCAGCCTGGGGTGTTCGGGCCGGTCCATGTTGGCCAGTGTGGACAGCAGCAGATGGTCGGCGAGGCCCACGTCCCCGCGCCGCAGCCCGGCCAGTTCCAGGCTGCGGGAGAAGCGGGCGTCGGTGAGGACCATGCGCGCGTCCTCGTAGCGGGTGACCAGATAGGTGGGGTCGCCGCTGGGCATGGCCACCCGGACGACGGGGGTGTCCCTGCGGAACTCCGCGTACGCGGCGGGCGGCCGGGTCGCGGGTACGCGCGGGAAGGGGAAGCGGTAGGGGCAGTGCTCCACATGCGGCTCCGGTCGGCGCAGGGCCCTCAGGGCGGGGCCTTCAGTGGCAGGGGACGTTCAGCGGCGGGACATGACAGGACAGGGCAGGACGTACGTCGGCAGGGCGTTCAGCGGGGCCCGAGGAGGGGCCGGGTGGGGCCCGGAGCAGGACCGGCCGCCGGGCTCAGGAACGGACGGGGAGCCCGGACAGCACCTCGCCGAACGCGGCGACGATCTCGGTCGTCTCCCGGTCCGACAGCACGAGCGGCGGGGCCACGGTCAGCGCGCGCGGCCCGCCGCGTACCAGGACGCCCGTACGGTCCCGGATCTGGTCGGCGATGGCGTAGGTGCCCTCGGGCAGCGGGTCCCGGGAGCCGGGGGCGCGGACGATCTCGACGGCGGCGGTCAGTCCGTACTGGCGGGTCCCGCCGACGAGGGGGATGTCGTGCAGTGAGCGCAGCTCCTCCCCCAGCCGGGCCCCGGCCCGTTCGGCGGCGTCCAGCAGCCCTTCCCGTTCGATGATGTCCAGATTGGCGAGCGCCACCGCGCAGCCCACGGGGTGGCCGCTGTAGGTGTGGCCGACGGGGAACCCGCCGTCGCCGCCGAGGGTCCGCGCGATGTCCTCGCTGGTCACAACGGCGCCGAGCGGGAAGTATCCGGAGGTGAGCCCCTTGGACAGAACGGTCAGATCGGGCCGTACGCCGATCCGGTCCGCCGCGTACCAGTGGCCCACGCGGCCGAACGCGGTGACGACCTCGTCCAGGATGAGCAGGATGCCGTGGCGCCGCAGGACCTGTTCGACGCGCGGCCAGTAGTCGGGCGGCGGGGCGACCATACCGCCGAGGGCCAGGACGGGTTCGCCGATCAGGGCGGCGATCCGGTGGGCGCCGATCCGGTCGATCGCCGACTCCAGCTCGTGGACGAGCAGATCGGTGGCCTTCTCGGGGGCCTCCCCGGCGGCGAAGGGGTAGGGCGCGGAGAGCCGGTGGACCTGGCCGGGGTGGGGGCCGAAGCCGGTCGTGTACGGCGGGAAGTCGGACAGCTCGCCGCTCGCGTACCCCGCCCCGTGGTAGGCGCTGTCCCGGGTGAGGATCCAGGTGCGGTCGGGTTCGCCGCGCCGGTGGTGGACGTTGCGGGCCATCCGGAGCGCGATCTCCACGCCCTCCGAGCCGCCGCTGGTGAAGAAGACCCGGCGGGTGTCGTCGGAGCCGATTCCGACCAGGCGTTCGGCGAGTTCGACCGCCCGGTCGTGGGTGTAGTCCCAGAAGACGGTGGAGTACTCCAGGGTGCGCATCTGTCCGGCCGCCGCCTCGGCGATCTCCCGGCGGCCGTGGCCAACCTGGCAGAGCCACATGCCCGCCGTCGCGTCGAGGTATTCGCGGCCCTCGGCGTCCCGCAGTCGGCAGCCCTCGCCCTCCACCATGACGATGCGGCTGTGCTGTTCGCCGGGGAGGAAGGGGTGGAGCAGCCGGGCGCGGTCCCGGTCGGCCAGGGCGCGGGCGTCGGGCCGGGCGCGGACGCCGGCCTCGGCGCTGGTACCGGCCTCGGCGCGGGGGTCATGAGGGCCGTCGACGGCGTCAGGTCTGGTCGTCATGGAGTGTCCTCGGATCGGGGCCGCCCTCAAAGGAGGCGGCATCGGCGGAAGCCCAGTCGGCGGGAACGGCTTCCGTACGGACAGCGCCGTCCTCGTACGGACCGGACGCGGCGGAGGGGCGGAAGGAGAGATCGGCGGTCCACAGCCGGTCGGGAACGAGCCGGGCCCAGCGGTTCTCCCCCGCGGCGGGGCCGTCGAGCCGGAACCTCGGGTCCCACCGGCTCTCGTCCGGGCCGAGATACCGGCTCAGCTTGCGGCGCGCACGCGGTGCGTCGATACCGGTCACCGCTCCCGTGCCGCGGGCGATCACCTGGCGGACCCGGCCGTCGGCCGCTTCGCACTCGTCGACGACCAGCGTGAACGCGGGATCCGCCGCGAGCTGCCGGGACAGGGACGACCAGCTCCCGGTGATGACCCAGAAGGTCTCGTCCTCCCACAGGTACCAGACCGGGCGGACGGAGAGCGGACGGGTGGCGAGCCGGGCGACCAGCGGCCGGGCGAGGAAGGCCGCGACGTCGAACGGGAGTCGGCCCTCGGGGCGGAGCAGGCCGTCCGGTCCGCGCCGGGAGACGGTGCCGGGCATCCTAGGCACCTCCGGAGGGCGCCGCCGCACGCTTCGCACCGGCCGTGCGCACGGCGCGGGCCAGCCGGGCGCACCCCTCGGCCAGTTCGCCGGGGTCCGCCGTCGCGTAGGACAGGCGCAGGGTCGCCCGCTCCGGCTCCCGGGCGTAGAAGGCGGCGCCCGGGACGAAGGCCACCCCCTCCCCGAGGGCCGTGGGCAGCAGTTCCGTGGTGTCCAGGCCGCGGGTCAGCCGGGCCCAGACGAAGAATCCGCCGTCGGGTACGGCGAAGGCGATCTCGTCACCGAGGTGTTCGCGGAGCGCGGCGACCAGGGTGTCCCTGCGTTCACGGTAGAGCCCCCGCAGCCGGGCCACTTGGTGGTCCAGCAGTCCGGGGGTGGTGAGCAGGGCATGCGCCAACTGCTGGGTCAGCGCCGAATTGCCCAGGTCGGCGGCTTCCTTGAGTCTGCTCAACGGGGTGCGCAGCGGCTCGGGGGCCACCAGGTAGCCGATGCGGACGGCGGGGCTGAGCACCTTCGAGAGGCTGCCGAGGGTGATCACCCGCTCCGATCCGCGATCCGATCCACGGTCCGTGACGGCATCGGCGGACGAGGTGCGGAAGCCGAGCTGCCGGTAGGGATCGTCCTCGACCACCACGCAGTCGTACCGTTCCGCCAGCCGGGCGAGCCCGGCGCGCTGTCCGGCGCTGAGGCTGTCCCCGGTGGGGTTGGCGTAGGAGGGGACGACATAGACCATCCGCACCGGCCGTACGGAGGACTCCCGTGCGAGCGCCCGGTCGAGCGCGGTCAGCTCCGGGTCGGACGCGATGGGAACGTCCCGCACCCGCGCCTGGTGCAGGGTGAGGAGCTGGAGCGCGCCGCTGTAGCTGGGCCGGTCCACGAGGACGGTGTCACCGGGGTCGAGCAGGGCCCGGCACACCAGGTCGAGGCCCTGCTGGGAGCCGTGGGTGACCACGATCCGGCGGGGGTGGACCGCCCTGCCCGTGCGGCGGGAGACATCGGCGGCGAACCACTCCCGCAGCGCGGGCAGTCCGCCGGTGTCGGTGTACTGGAGGGCCCCGGGCCGGGTCAGGACCCGGTCGATCAGCGAGCGGACCTCGTCGACCGGCAGGGCCGTTGCGGCGGGGCTGCCCGCGGCGAGCGAGATCGCGCGGTCACGGGCCGCTCCGCGCAGGGCCTCGGCGATCACGGAGGGCGGCAGGGCGGCGCAGTGGCGGGACAGCCGTGCCCCGGCGGGCCGGGGCCCCGGTGTGCTGCCCCCTCGGTCGGGGGTCGTTGTCCTGGCGTCCTCGGGGATCGTCGTCATGGCGTCGTCACCGTTCACACATCCGCGAGCGCGGGCAGCACATCGCGTCCCAGCAGGCCCACGGTGCGCATGGCCGCGCGCTGCGCGATGTCCCCGAACCGCACGTGGAGGCTGACCTCGGCGCCGGGGTACCGCTCGGCGACGAGCCGCAGGGCGTCGCGGGCGTCGGCGGGCGAGCCGACGACGACATGACCCGCGTCGAGCAGATCCGTGAAGGAGGTGGCCCGTACGGCGGCCTCCATCTTCTCGTACCCCGGGTACTGGTCGGAGCGGACCCCGCGCCAGGAGGCGTACGCGGCGAGCTGCTTGCTCCGGTAGTCGTCGAAGTGCCGTTCGGCCTCGTGCAGCGCCTCGGAGCGCTCGGGGGCGAGATAGGCGTGGTAGCTGACGTGGAGCCGGCCGGGGCCGGGGTGGCCATGGGCGGCGCGGGCTTCGTGGTACAGCTTCAGCAGTTCCTGGAGCCGCTGGTGGGAGGCGACGATGGGGATGACCATGAGGTGGTAGCCGCGTTCACCGGCCCAGACGAACGAGTCCTCGGAGACGGTCGCGGCGACATAGACCGGGGGGCAGGGGAGCTGGGCCGGGCGGGGCAGCAGCGGGGGCAGCGGTCCGAAGCGGTGGAACGTCCCGTCCCAGCGGAAGTCGCTGTCGGTCCACAGCCGTACGACGGCGTCGACGCCTTCGCGCATCCGCTCCTTGCTCTGGTCCATCGGCACCTCGAAGGCGTCGAACTCGGTCGGGAGGAAGGCCCGTCCGAAACCGGCGTCGAGCCGTCCGCCGGAGAGGTTGTCGAGCAGGGCGAGCGAGGCGGCCAGCTTGACCGGGTGGCTGAACGCCGGGACACAGGCGCCGGTCACCAGCCGTACCCGGGTGGTGCGGGCGGCGACGGCGGAGAGGAGGGCGATGGGGTCGGGGCTGTAGCCGCCCCAGGGGTGGAAGTAGTGCTCCACGGCCTTGACGTGGGAGAACCCCAGCCGGTCGGCCGCGCCGCACAGATGGAGACAGTCCGCGTAGTACTCGGCCGCCGGGACCTCGTCCGGGCCGAGGGTGGGGAGGAAGTTGAGCCCGATCCTCATGAGCGGACGTCCAGGGAGTGGCAGAGGTTGAGGAACTGCCGGTCGGCATACTCCTGTTTGCTGAGCATCGCGCCGGTCTCGCGGGCGATGGCGTCGGGGATGCGGTGCGGGGTGCCGACGGACTCGGCGAGGAGCTGTACGTCGGCGGCGCGTTCCATGGCGACATGGAGCCAGGCGGCCTCGCCGATGGACCGGCCGCCGGTGACCCAGCCATGGCTCTGGAGGATGACCGCCGAGCCGTCGCCCAGGGTCTGCGCGATCTCCTTGCCCTCGTCCCGGTCGGTCACGGGTCCGCCGAAGCGGGGGTAGACGCTGTGCCGTCCGAAGAGCAGACAGGCGTCCTGGGTGATCGGGTCGAGCGGGCGGCCGAGGGTGGACCACGCCTTGCCGAGCCGGGAGTGGGTGTGCGCGAAGGCGGTGAGGTCGGGCCGTGCGCGGTGGAGTTCGCCGTGCAGCGCGTCCACGGAGGGGTTGAGGGTGCCGTGCCCCTCGGCGACCCGGCCCACGGGGTCGATCAGCAGCAGGTCCTCGGCGCGGACCCGGGTGAAGTCGACCCCGAGGGGGTTGACCCAGTAGTGGTCGGGGCTCGTGGGGTCGACGGCGCTGAAGTAGCCCGCCAGGCCGTGTCCGTAGCCCAGCGCGCCGAACAGCCGGATCGCGGAGACGAGCCGTTCCTTGACGAGCTGCGTCTCGACGCGTTGTGTCTCGACGCGCGGGGCGGGGGGCGTGGCGGTGCTCATCGGCTGTCGGCCTCCGATCGGTGACTGCGTGGGGTACGGCTCTACGGCTGTACGGGATACGGCCGTGCGGCTGTCGGGTCGTGCGGGTGGGCGCGGCTGCGGCGCGGACGGCGGACAGATACGCGCGGGCGCGCGCCGGTCGTCGGGCAGGCGACCGGCGCGCCGTGTGCGAGTGGGGCGGACCGACGCGGATGTGGACGCCTCCGCGTGGGCGGCTGTACGGGGCGGGTCAGGCGTCCGGCGGCGCCGCGTCGTAGACGCAGCGGAATCCCACCTCGTTGTGCCGGTCGGTCAGCAGGTCCTTGCCCCGGTAGTAGGTGGTGAGGCAGACCGGCGGCGAGGTCCAGGTGCCCCCCTTCAGCACATGGAACGCCTCGGGCCGGTTCATGAACTCCACCCCGGTCCTCCCCTTGAAGAAAGGCGCCATGTCCTGGCGGGTGAAGAAGTTGGTCCGGGTGATCTCCCAGACGTTCCCCGCCATGTTGAGCGCCCCGTACGGGCTCGCTCCCCGGGGGTGGGCGTCGGCGGGCACCACGGGCTCCGGCGGCCAGACAAGCGAGGTCCGCACGAGCAGCGCCTCCAGCTCGTCCAGGTCGCGAGGGTTCTCGCCCGGGTAGGCGCTCTCGACGCTGCGGGCCAGCTCCGTGTCCCAGGTGTCGCCCCAGGGGTAGCGGCGGCCGTCCGTGCCGCGCGCGGCCTTCTCCCACTCGTCCTCGGAGGGCAGCCTTCCGCCCGCCCAGCGCGCGAAGGCGTAGGTGTCGTACCAGTCGACGCCGACCACGGGGAACGAGGGGTCGTCGAAACGGGGGTCGCGCCAGTGGGCCGGGGTGTGGTCCTTGCCGTCGGGCTGGTCGGGGTGGGCCCAGCGCTCGGCGCCGCCGCTCCGGACGGCATCGAGGAAGCGCCCGTACCGCTCGTTGGTCACGGCCGTGCGGTCGATGTGGAACGAGGGCAGCTCCACGACTCTGAGCGGGTTGTCGGCGTCGTCCATCTGGAACGGGCCCACCTCGTCGATGCGCGCTCCGGCGATCGAGGGGCCGCCGGGGACCAGGACGGCGTCGCTGAGGTCGGGCTCCACCCGGGCGGAGGCCACCTGGGCGCGTAACCCGGCGAAGTGCTCGTCCTCCAGGCGGCGCAGCTCCTCGGGGTCCCGGGAGCCGAAGATGCCCCACAGGGCGCGCTTGGTCAGCGCGGCGCCGCAGCCGACGGGCTTGCGGGCGTAGGCGGGGCGGCTGAAGTTGCTGGGCCAGCCGGAGATGCGGATCAGATGGGCGGCGGCTTCCGGCAGCCGCAGGGAGTGGACCGCGTTGATGGCCGTGAAGGCGACCCAGTCGACGTCGTCGTGGGTGGCCGCGCAGATGGCCTGCCGGGCCTCGGGCGAGTCGGCGAAGCGGGCGGCCAGGGCGTCGACGCAGATCCGCCGTACGTTCCAGTCGGCGTGGCGGCCGGTTCCCCGGCACAGCTCGGCCTCCAGCTCCGGGGTGGGGGGCTGCCCGGTCACCTCCTTCTCCAGGACGGACAGGCGGTGCGCGTACGCCTCGTTGTCGAGGGAGGCGAGTGCGGGTGCGTCTGGCAGCTCGTAGTGCACGGTGTGGTCCTGTCTCCTTCTTCTTTCGCCCTCGTGCGGGCGGCCCCTGCGCAGGGGCCGTGAGTGCGGCCCGGTCTGCGGGGAGGGGCGGTGGGGGCCGCGGGCGCCGATCGGGGGACGGCGCCCGCGGCCTGCCGGGCCGGGGCTGCGGGCCGAATCGCCCGGGCCCCGGTCCGGTGTCAGCGTGGGCGACGCGTCACCACTTGGTGGCAGCCTCGCCGGCCTCGCGAGAGCCCAGGAAGTCCTCGGCAGTCATGGCGGATCACCTCCTTCCGTTGTTGGTGGACGGACAGGGGGCAGGGGGCGTGGTCCCGCTGTACGGGGACCTGACCGGACCGGCTCCGGCGGAGCCGTCCGGAACCCGCCGGATCAGAACGGGCGGCTCTCCGCGTCCGGGTAGCAGAGCTCGAAGCGGCGCTTGACCAGCTCCGCCTCCTGCTGGTGGATCTCGACGAGCTGAGCCACCGCGTCCCGTCCGACGCCCAGCAGGTCGGCCGCGGCCTCGATCTGCTCCAGCTCACCCGGAGCGAGGACGCCGTCGGCCGCCGAGACGCGGATCGCGTCGTAGAGCAGACAGGCGCCGGACGCCCCCGCTCCCTCGGCCGCCCCGAGAACCTCCTTGAGGTCCCCGTCGCCCGAGTCGGTCTTCAACTCCTCGACCAGGTCCGCCGGGCCGTGCATACCGGCGATCAGACCGACGGCGTACTCACGCTCCTCGTCGGCCAGGTCCCCGTCACCCTTGGCGCAGATGAGCAGAGCCTTGCCGTAGGCATTGAAGTCGGCCACCTGGGGCGCGTTCTTGAAGCCCCAGTAGCTCTGGAAGATCCAGCGAAGACCGATCTCGGCCGCGGTTTCCTGAGCGATCGACACGCAAACCACCTCCTGACATCGCGCTGGGCCCCCATGCGGTTGGGGCCCAGCGATCACCAGAAGATACCTTCAGTAGCTATACGTGATCTGACAGTAACGGTTCTTCGTTCAAATGACCCTATTCTTATGCAGAAATGATTACTTCACGCCATCACGTCCTGAACTGGTTCACCTCGCGGGGATAAAGGGACGATCGGGGGCGCAACGAGCACAATGACCGGTGGACGAGTGGTGGCCGGCCGACAGCCAGCTCGGCGGGGGCGCGGCCGGAGGGAACGATCCTGGGGCGGGGGCCAAGGGATGCCGAACGACATGGCTGACGGGTCGGATCCGACCGCGCGCTTTCTCGCGCGGTACGACGCGGTGCTGCGGAAGTGGCCCGTACCGGTGCGCGCTGTCGAGGTGCCGTCCCGTTACGGAACCACCCGGGTCCATGTCTGCGGCCCAGCGGACGGCACTCCGCTGGTACTGCTGCCGGGCGGTGGGGACACCTCGGCGGTCTGGCATGTCAACGCGGGTGAACTGGCCCGCGAGCACCGGGTGTACGCCGTCGACCTCATGGGCGACTTCGGGCGGAGCACGCACAGCGGGGCACCGCTGCGCGGCACCGCCGACCTCCTGGACTGGCTGGATACGCTCATGGACGCGCTGGGGCTGGACAGGGCGCGGCTGTGCGGCCACTCCTACGGCGCCTGGATCGCGCTGAACTACGCGCTCCGGTCACCGGACCGGGTCGGCGGTCTCGCGCTGCTCGACCCGATCAACTGTTTCACCCGGGCGAGCACCCGCTATCTGCTGCGGGCCCTGCCGCTGCTGCTGCGGCCGTCGCCGGAACGGATTCTCGCCTTCCAGCGGTGGGAGACGGGGCTGCCGGTGACGGACCCCGTGTGGCGGGCCTTTCTGGAGGGCACCGCGTGGGCGCGGCGGTCGAAGGTCCTGCCCATGCGGCGCCCGGGGGCCGAGGCCCTGCGGGCGTGCGCCGTGCCCTGTCTGGTGGTGCTGGCCGGGGAGAGCAAGGCGCACGACGCGCGACGGACGGGCGCCGCCGTACCCGCGCTCATGCCCCGGGCCGAGGTCGTCGTCCTGCCGGATGTGTCGCACCACTCACTGCCGCTCGCGCCGTCGGCCGGGCGGCTGCTGGTGGAGTTCTGGCGGAGCCGCTGAGGGAACGGGCCTTTTCGGCGGGAATGGCCCCGTCCGGCGGCAACGACCGGCCGCCGGGGCCCGCGGGCCGGGACCCGGCGGCCCCTCAGCCGCCCGCGCCGGTCAGCCGCCCGCGGTCGTCAGCCGGAGCTGGGCCTCCGCCTCCGGGGCCAGGCCGAGCCGCTGGAGCGTACGGCCGTACAGCAGCCGCGCGTACATGTCGTCCGGCCACTCGTCCACGAGCGGCTCCAGAACCGTCCGGGCCCGGTTGAGCTGGGCGGACGCGAAGTAGGCGCGGGCCGCGAGCGTGCGCACCCCCCGGTCGTCGGGGAAGTCCGCGAGCAGCGGTGCGAGGAGGGTCAGCGCGCCCAGTGCGTCCCGCTGCTCCAGCAGGGACTCGGCCCAGCGCATCCGGACGGCCTCGGCCGGGGGCTCCGCGCGGGGTGTGTGGCCGTCGAGGAACTCCCCGATCGCCCCGGGTGACTGCGCGCCCGCCAGCGCCCGTTCGCCGACGACGAAGGACGGGGAGGTGCGCACCCCGCGGGCCCTGCCTTCGAGCAGCAGTTCGCGGACGAGCCGTTCACCAGCGTTGGTCTCCAGCAGCCGCGGGCCCTCGGGGAAACCGGCCCGGACGGCGATCCCGCCGAGGACGGCGCGGGAGCCGATGTCGCGGCCCTCCAGGAAGTGCGCGCGCAGCACCCCCTCGGCCACCGCGTCCTGTGCCGCCGCGCCCGCGTGGTCGAGCGTGAGCGCGAGGAGCCGGTGGGCGTCGTGGCTGCTGACGCGCCAGTGGGCGCCCCAGCGCGGGCCCAGGCCCTCCGCCGCCGCGACCCGGGAGACCCTGACCCGGTTCTGGGCCGGGGTCAGCCCGGGGGCGCAGGCGCGCAGCGCCTCGTCCATGAGCGGGTCGCGCAGGGCCTCGTCCAGCGGGACGGCCGCGGCGGGGGCGGTGGGGTCGATGCGGAACGGCCGCCAGACCACCTCGGCGGGTTCGCCTCCGGCCGTGCCCCGGTCGGCGCGGGCCGCGAGGGCCTGCTCCAGACGGCGCTTGCCGATGAAAGCCCAGGGGCAGACGACGTCCGCCCAGATCTCGATTCGCATGCCGCAAGAGTAGGCAACATCTGTCGTGTAGACAACACTTGTTGCCTAAATGGTCGGCGGAGTGCGCCTCTTCCGTACCCTGAGTCCCATACGTCCTCCAGACCACGGACCGACCGCTGCCCACGACCATGACCACGATCACGACTACGACTACGGGAGCAACGCGCGTGCATCAGCTCAGCCAGGACGACATCACTGCCGCAGCCGAACGGGTGTCGGGGCGGGTGCGGCCCGTACTGCTCACTCCGTGGGAAGAGTTCGCGGAGCCCGACAGGGGGGACGACGGGGGGATCTGGCTGGCGCTGGAGTTCCTTCAGCACACCGGGTCGTTCAAGGACCGGGGCGCGCTCAACTTCCTCCGGGCCCACCAGGAGGCCGGTGCGCTGCCCGAGGCCGGGGTGACGATCGCGTCCGGCGGGAACGCCGGTCTCGCGTGCGCGTGGGCCGCCCGTGAACAGGGCGTGCGCGCCACCGTGTTCGTCCCGGTCGGCGCACCGGAGGTGAAGGTGCGGCGGCTGCGCGGGCTCGGCGCCGAGGTCCGCCAGGTGGGAACGGAGTACGCGGAGGCCCTGGCGGCCTGCGAGGAGTACGCGGCGAGCAGCGGGGCCCTCGCCTCCCACGCGTACGACCATCCGCTGGTCGCCGCCGGGGCGGGCACACTGCTGGAGGAGATCCACCGGCAGCTCCCGGACCTGGACACGGTGGTCGTCGCGGTCGGCGGCGGCGGTCTGTTCGCCGGGGTGGCCACCGCGGCCGTGCACCGCGGTATCCGTGCGGTGGGCGTCGAGCCGGAGCACTCCCGGGCCCTGCACGCCGCGATCGGGGCGGGGCGGCCGGTCGATGTGCCCGTGCGCTCGGTCGCGGCGGACTCGCTGGGTGCCCGCCGCAGCACCGCGATGGCCGTGGCGGCCGCCCGGCAGGAGGGCGCCTCGTGCGTCCTCGTGCCCGACGAGGAGATCGTCCGTGCCCGGCGGTCGCTGTGGGAGCGGCGGCGGATCGCCGTCGAACACGGCGCGGCCACCGCGCTCGCCGCGCTGACCGCCGCCGGAGCCGGAACCGGGACCGGAGCCGGGTCGGCGGGAGCGGGCCACGGCTACCGTCCCGGCCCCGGCGAGAAGGTGTGCGTCGTGCTCTGCGGGGCCAACACGGACCCCTCGGATCTGTGATCGGACGACGGTGCCGACGCTGTACGGGGCCGGGCAGTCGGTGGCCTTGAGGATCGCACCGCCGCCCCGGACCAGCGGACAGCCGAACCGAACCCCGTCGACTCGCCCTTGACGAGCCACTGTTCCTCGAAGGTGACCGGAACGAGGAACGAGGAACGGCGGTACGGCGGCGGAACGGCGGCAGAACGGCGACGAGGGCTGTGAGGAAGCCGCGCCCGCCCGGCCACGCCTTCCCCGCGAGCGGTTCCGTGCCGTGGCACCGTGGGACCCGACCCGGGCACCGGCCGGCCGCCCGCCGAGTGAGGCGGGCGGCCGGCCGCGTTCCCGCCAGGAGAGACCACCAGGAGAGGGGTGCCCGCGATGGCCGAGGGCGACAGGCTGTGGACGGTCCACGACGGTGAACGGATCGACGTCCCCGCCACCGTCGCGGGCATCCGTGACGCGCTGCCGGACGAGCAGCGGGAGCGTTTCGTGGCGGAGGTCCTCGCGGCGAACGTCCTCACCGTCGAGCACGTCGTACGGGACTGGATCGTGCGGATCGCGTCCGAGCCGGGCGACGAGGACGTCTTCGCCCGGCTCCGGGCGGAGGACCAGGGGGCCGCGTGAACCGCTACCGGATCGCGTACGCCTCGGTGGCCGAAGCGGTGCTGCGGCAGATGAACGCGCCGGGTGACTTCCGGGCCGCGATGGAACGGACCCTGGGCCGGGACCCGTACGGCCACCGGTCCCGGGCCGTCAACGGGGAGAAGGACCGAAGACAGGCCGTGGTCGCCGGTGCACTCGTCGTCTACTACGTGAGCCAGACCGTGCTGCGGGTGACGGCCGTTCGTCTCATTCCGCCGCCGTGAGGCCGTGGGCCCGGGCACCGGCACTCGCACGGGCACGGGCACGGGCACGGGCACGGGCATGGATGGAAGCCGATGCGGACCGGAACGGCGGTGCGCTGCGGACCGTGGATTTCCACGATGGTCACACGGCGGCGCGGGGCGGAAGCTGAACTCACAGCCCGCACCCGCCAAACGGGTCCACGCCGGAACGACCACCCCGCAGAAGGGCCTCTCCCATGGTGACCGAACGCATGCGGGCCGCCGCCGTCACGGTCACCGCCGTCGCGCTGCTCCCGCTCGCGGGCCCGGCCTCGGCCGTCGCCCCGGCGTATGAACAGACGGTCCTGAACGACTCGTGCGGTGTGGGGAACGAGGGCGGCAGGGCGCGGCTCCACGGCGCCCGTTCCGGCTCGGTCGGCGATGACGACTATGTCGCGCTCTACAACAGAAACCCCCACCAGGCGGGCCCCTACGGCTACCTCGGCGGGGCCTGGCAGTGGACCGCCAAGGGCGACTACACCACCGACCACGGCATGGACGGCGGCGCCCGGTACTGGTGTGCTCGCGTCGGCTACGACGGCGACGGCGAACAGCACGTCATCCTCACCACTCGTGGACCGTTCACCTGACGGTTTCCGCCGGGCGACCGTCCGGGCGGAATCCACCACCGGCCGGACGCCCCCACGCGTCAGAAACCCCGGACCGGTGGTGGTCCTGGTGTCTGCCCGCCGCAGTGAGCCGCTGCGGCGGGCAGACATGTATCGGGTGCCCTCAACGGCCGGTGGTCGCGGCGCCCACGGCGAGCCGGGTCGCGAGCTGGGTGCGCCGGGTCACCCCCAGCTTGCGGTACGCCTTCGTCAGATGGGACTCGACGGTACGGCGGGCCAGGTGCAGGCTGGCGCAGATCTGGTCGTTGGTCAGGCCCTGGACGGCCAGTTCCACGATCCGGCGCTCCGCCGAGGTGAGTTCGTCGACCGGCAGGAGGGCGGGAGAGGGGTCGGTGCGGCGGCACGGGCGGCCGGACTCGGACGCGCGGAGGGCGGCGTCGACGAGGGCGACGAGGCGCGGGGTGAGCGGCCCGGCGCCCGTCGACAGGACATCGGTCGCGGGGCCGGGCGCGGCGGGGAGGAGGGTGCGGGCGAGCCCTTGGGCGTCGCGCAGCGTCTCGCGGCCCTTGCGGCGCCGGCCGGAGACGATCTGTGCCCGTCCGAGGTCGGTCAGGGTCTCGATCAGCTCCGTCGGCGCCGGGGCGGTGCCCAGGACGCGCGCGGCCTCCTCCAGTGTCTCCAGCCGTTCCCGCCCGCCGAGGGTCAGTGCGCGGGCGCGCAGGGCGGTGCCGATGTGGCGGGGCGTGCCCCAGGCGTGGGCGTAGCGGAGTCCTTCGTCGGCGAGGGCACGGGCCTCGGTGTGCCGGGAGAGGTGGGCGAGGGCGATGGCGGCGCCCGAGCGCCAGGGCTGGCCCACGGGGTTGACGAAGCCTCGGACCGCGTGCCGTTCGCCGCATCTGCGGTAGGCGGTGAGTGCCTGCTGCCACTCCCCGCTGTCGAGGTGGATACGGGCCCGGGTGTGGAGGACTTCCTCCCACTCCCAGGAGACGCCGGGCTCGTCGAAGGCGCCGAGCGCGTCGAGGTGGCGGTGAGCCAGGTCGGTACGGCCCAGTTCGTGCCAGGCGTGCGCGGTCAGGGCGCGGAGATAGGGCAGTCGGACGGCGGGGTCGCGGACCCCGTCCAGGAGCGGGGTCAGCCGGTCGACGAGGTGCCGGAACCGGCCGAGTTTCCGTTCCACGGTGGCGTGGACGGTGAACAGGTGCAGATGGGCCTGGCTGGTGAGGTCCAGGGCCACCGGCAGGGCGGGCAGCGCGGGGAGTTCACGGGCGAGCAGGCCGCGCGCCTCGTCGAGGTGGTCGGCCCATTCGAGGACGGCGGCGGCCCCGGCGGTGAACGCGGTGCGCAGCCGGGGGTGCACGGGGGCGTGGAGGCGGGCGGTGACGCGCTGGACGGCGGTGTGCGCGTCGATCCTTCCGGTGCCGCCCTCGTGGATGGTGAGCAGGGCGCAGACGAGGGGTTCGACGGATTCGGGCGCGTGGGGGGCCAGGGTGCGCATCTCGTCGGCGGCGTGGTGCCAGGTGCGGGCGTCCTGGCTGGCGAGCGCGGCGACGCCGACCCTGACGACGGCGGTGAGCTGTTCGTCGTCGATGGTGCGGCCGGTGTCCTCCAGGACCCGGATGGCGGTGTCGACGTGTCCCTGCGCGGCGAGTGCTCCGCTCAGGGCCTCGGAGACGGCGCAGGGGTCGTGGCAGTCGGCGCGTTGCAGGCTCTCGTGGAGTCGGCGGATGCCGCTCCGGGAGGAGTGGAGCATGTCGAGGGCGCTGAGGCGCAGGGTGAGGGAGCAGTGGCGGGCCGGGGCGACAGGTCCGCCGAGGGCGTGGCGCAGGATACGGGCGGCGTGGTCGGGCGCGCCTGTGCGCAGTGCGTGCTCGGCTGCTTCCTCCAGGGTGTGGACGATCCAGGGGGCGCCGGTCTGCGGGGTGTCCAGGAGGAGGGGGGCGATGTCGGACGCCGGTCCGCCGTGCCGGTAGAGGGCGTGGGCGACGCGGTGGCGCAGGAAGGGGAGTTCGTGGTGGTCGGCGGTGGCGAGGACGGCTTCGCGGACGGAGGGCAGGGCGAGCATGGGGGTCAGCTCGGCGAGGTGGCGGCGGGCGGCGGGGAGCCGGTCCGGGGGCAGGCCGGTGAGGGCGGCGGTGAAGTCGGTGGTGAGGGCGGGTTCCTGGTCTCCGGCGGCCGGGGGGTCGATGGTGCCCGGGGGCAGGAGGGCCAGGGCGAGGGCGAGGGGGCGGCGCTCCGGTGCCGCCGGGCTCCGCAGCCAGCGGGCGAGGGCCGTGCGGTAGGGTGTGCCGAGGGGGCCGCCGGGCCAGGAGCCGGACGGTCGGGGGCGGCGGGCGAGGGCGTCCAGCAGCAGGGGGTTGCCCGCTCCGGCGGCGAGCAGGTCGCGGTCCGCGCCGTCCATGCCCTTCTTGCCGTCCATGCCGTCCTTGCCACCCGTGCGGTCTGTGCCACCCGTGCCGTTCGGGCTGGTCGGGCTGGTCGGGCTGGTTCCGGAGCACAGGCGGAACAGATGGGCCGCGGCCCCGGGGCCGAGCGGGGACAGCGGCAGCGCGGTTCCGGTGTCGCCGCACAGCCGTGCGCCGAGATCGGCGCCGGGGGTGTCGGCGCCGGACGGGCGTGGGTCCGCGCAGGCGGTGAGCAGCAGGAGTACGGGGAGGTCCGCCAGCCGGTGGGAGAGATGGCCGAGCCAGCGGCGGGAGGGCGGATCGGCCAGGTCGGCGTCGTCGACGGCGAGCAGCAGGGGGCGCCGGGCCGCGAGCGCGGCGACATGTCCGGTGAGCCGGTGGAACAGGCGTTGTTCCACGGTGGGGCCCGTCTCGCCGAAGGGCAGCAGGACGCCCTCGGGGAAGAGGCCCCGCAGGAGGGAGAACGCGAAGCCCGCCTCCTGCGGGACGGCGCGGGTGCTCAGGATCTGCATCCGGCCAGGGGGTCCGGCGGCTGCCCCGCCAGGTGCCTCGCCCTGCGTCGCCCCGGCGGGTGTCCGGCCGTGTGGCCCGCCGTACGCCGGCCCGTGATTCCGGTTCCGGTCCCGGCTCTCGTTCCGGTTCCGGTTTTGCGTGGGGGCCGTGCGGGTCGCCGTGGCCGGTGCCGTTCCCCGGCGGTCCGTGGCCGTCTCCCGCCGGAGGATCTCCGTGAGGAGCGCCGACCGTCCCGCGCCGACGTCCCCGTACAGCAGCAGCCATCGGCCGCGCCCGGCCAGGGCGGCCGTGGCGGAACGTTCCCCCTCGTCCAGGGCGCTGTCCCGTCCCGCTCCTAACGGCAAGTGCATGGTGTGCCTTCCATGGGTCCCGTCATCGATATCCTTCGTCCGATATCCGAACAGCCTCCCGTTGCGGAGCGCCGGATAGAAGGACGGCATCGGAAGCGATCACGTTGCCACCAGGGAGAAAAGAAAGAACGCGGAACTCCTCCTCCCCATGGGCTCGTTCGCCAAGAACTCTTTGCGAAGAAGTCTTTGCAAAGAACTGTTGGGAGTCTAGGGTGCGCCCCATGAGCGCATCGAACGTGAGTACATCGAGCGGTGAGCCCGAGGGACCCGCCGGGGCGGGGCCCGACCCGGAGTCGGTCGTCCTGGACGCCAAGGGGCTGCGCGCCCTGGCCCATCCCCTACGGGTACGGCTCCTCGGACAGCTCCGGAGACACGGACCGTCGACGGCCACCCGGCTCGCGGAGCGGCTGGGCGTCAACTCCGGTACCGCCAGCTACCATGTGCGCCGCCTCGGTGCGGCGGGCTTCGTCGAGGAGGACACGGAGCGCGGCAACGCACGTGAGCGCTGGTGGCGTTCGGTGCACCGGACCACCTCGCTCACCGACTGGGAGCTGGCCGATCGGGAGCCCGAGGCCACGCTCGCGTATCTGCACTCCGTGGCCTCCGGCTACGCCCGGCGCACCCGGCAGGTCCTCGACGGGCTGGACACGATGCCACGCGCCTGGCGGCAGAGCCTGGACATCAGTGACTGGCTGCTGCGGCTCACCCCCGAGGAGGCCACCGCCCTGGGGGAGGAGTTGCAGGCCGTCGTCGACCGTTACCGGCAGGATCTGCCGGGGGCGGCCACCCCCGAGGGCGCCGAGCGGGTCTCGGTGATCCTGCATCTGCTGCCCGAACCGGGCACCGTCGACATCGCGGCCGACGCAGTGGCCGACCCGGCCGGCCCTCCGGACCACGGGAACGGGGACGGGCACGGGGACGGGGACGGGGACGGGGATGAGCCGAGGTGACGGAGCGGACCGCCGACCGCCGCCGTTCCTTACGCCCGCTGGTCGGTGTCCTCGCCGCCCTCGCGGTCTCGGTGACCGCCACACGGATCTCGGCGCTCGCCCTGCCCTGGTTCGTCCTCGTCACCACCGGCAGCCCGACCCGGATGGGGCTGGTCGCGTTCTGCGAGCTGGCCCCCTATGTGCTGGCCATGGCGCTCGCCGGTCCCCTGGTGGACCGGGTGGGTCCGCGTACCGTCTCCTGGGTCATGGACCTCGCCAGCGCGGCGGCGGCGCTGCTCGTTCCGCTGGGGCACGCCCTGGATCTGCTCTCCTTCCCGCTGCTGTTGCTCCTCGTCGCGCTGATCGGTGTGGCGCGCGGCCCCGGTGACCTGGCCAAGGAGGTCATGGTGCCGGAGGCCGCCGAGCGCGCCGGGGTGCCGCTGGAGCGGGCGACCGGACTCTCCGGGGTGGTCGAGAGGCTGGCCGCGACGGTCGGGCCGGTGGCCGGTGGAGTGCTGATCACCCTGACCGGCCCGCTGGCCGGGCTGCTCGTGAACGCCGTCTGCTTCGCCCTCGGGGCGGTGCTCGTCGCACTCGTCCTGCCCCGGCGGATGGGGCGCGCGGCGGCGGACGGGCCTCCGGCACCCGACGCGGCCCCAGGCACGGACCCGGGTACGGGTACGGGTACGGGTACAGGCGCGGACACGGGCGGGCGTCCGGCGGAGGCAGCAGCGGCGGGCTACTGGCGGCAGTTCGCCGAGGGGTGCGCCTTCCTCCGCAGCGACCGGCTGCTGTTCATGATGGTGTCGATGGTGGGTGTCACCAATCTGCTCGACTCGGCGTTCAGCACCGTCCTGCTTCCCCTCTGGGCGGCGGAGAGTGACGGTGGGCCCGCGCTGATCGGGCTGCTGACCGGGGCCTCCGCGGCCTCCGCGATCGGCGGGAGCCTGCTGGCGGCGGTGGTCGCGCACCGGCTGCCCCGACGGGTGGTGCTCTTCACCGCCTTTCTGCTCGCCGGGGCGCCGAGGTTTCTGATCCTCACTGCCGACGGGGCGCCGACCGGCGCGGTTCTCACCGTGTTCGTGGTCAGTGGCTTCGGCGCGGGCTTCCTCAATCCGATCCTCAGCGCGGTCTGGTTCGAACGGGTGCCGCGCCGGATGCTGGGCCGGGTCAACGCGCTGGGGGACGCGGTGGCCTGGGCGGGCATGCCTCTCGGCGGGCTGCTCGCGGGAGCGGTGGTGACGGCGGCGGGGCTGCTGCCGGTGCTGGTGGTGAGCGGGGTGCTGTATGTCCTGACGACCAGTCTGACCGGGCTGCGGCCGGAGTGGCGCGCGATCGACCGTTCACCCGCTGCCGCCGCGTCCGGGGGGAGCGCCGCCCCTGCGGCACCGGACTGACGCAGGGTGCTCCGGCCCGGCCCCGCCGCATTCCGCTTCGCCGTCCGTTCCCGCTCGTTCCGCTCCGCTCCGCTCATTCCGCTCCGCTCATTCCGTTCGGCTCGTTCCGTTCGGCTCGTTCCGGTGCGTTCCGTTCGCTTCCGTTGCAGGAAGGAGGCCCGCAGGCGGGCCGCCTGCGGGCCTCCTCCACCCCTCGCGCGTCGGGGTCCGTGATCGCTGGAGATCGCTGGATGTCGCTAGATACGGACCTGGCTCGCCGGGGCTCCGACGCCGGAGGCGATCGTGCCGAGGGCGGACCATCCGCCGCTCAGCTCGCCGCCGTTGTTGAACCAGGCCCGTACGGAGCCATCGGCGGCCAGGGCCAGATGGTCCGCGCGGCCGTCGCCGTTGACCTCGGCGAAGAGGACCTGACCGCCGCTCGCGCCGACGGTGGGGGCGTAGACGCCCTGCGGGGACCAGCCCCCGTTGCCGTTGCCACCGTTGTTGAACCAGGCGCGCACCGAACCGTTCGCGTCCACGATCAGATAGTCCGCACGGCCGTCGGCGTTCAGATCAGCCAACCGCACCTGGTCGCCCGTGGCGCCGGTGACACCGGAGGCGAGGGTGGTGCCGCTGCCCCAGCCGCCGTTGCCGTTGCCGCCCTGGTTGAGCCAGGCGCGGACCGAACCGTCGGCGGCGACCGCCAGATAGTCCGCGCGCCCGTCCGCGTTGACGTCGGCGAACCGCACCTGGGCGCCGGTCACACCGGAGACACCGGAGGCGTAGAGACCCAGCGGGGTCCAACCGCCACTGCCGTCACCGCCCTCGTTCAGCCAGGCGCGCACCGAACCGTTCGCGTCCACGATCAGATAGTCCGCGCGGCCGTCGGCGTTCAGATCCGCGAACCGCACCTGGTCGCCCGTGGCGCCCACGCCCGCGGTGAGCTGTCCGGCCTCCGTCCAGCCGCCCGCCGGGGCGGCGCTGTTGTTGAGCCAGGCCCGGACCGCGCCGTTCGCGTCGACGACCAGGTAGTCGTCCCGGCGGTCGGCGTCGACGTCCGCGAACAGCACCCGTCCGGCGGGGGCACCGACGCCGGTCGCGATGGTTCCGGCCGAGGTCCAGCCGCCACCGCCCACGCCGGTGCCGTCGCCGCCGTTGTTCAGCCAGGCGCGCACCGCCCCGTTGGCCTCGACGACCACATAGTCGGCGCGCCGGTCGGCGTTCAGGTCGGCGAACCGCACCGAGGAGCCGGGCACGCCGACGCCGGAGGCGATCTGTCCGGCGGCGTTCCAGCCCGCGACGCCGGTGCCACCCTTGTTGAGCCAGGCCCGGACCGCGCTGTTGGCGTCGACCACGACATAGTCGGCGTAGCCGTCGGCGTTGACGTCGGCGAAGCGCACCTGCTCGGCGGGGACACCGACACCGGTCGCGATGAGACCGGCCTCCGTCCAGCCCGCGACGCCGGTACCGCCCTGGTTCAGCCAGGCCCGGACCGCGCCCCGGGTGTCGACGGTGGTGTAGTCGGCGTAGCCGTCGCCGTTGAGGTCCGCGAAGCGCACCTGCTCGGCGGGGACACCGACACCCGTGGCGATCTGTCCGGCGGCGTTCCAGCCCGCGACGCCGGTACCGCCCTTGTTGAGCCAGGCCCGGACGGCGCCGTTCGCGTCGAGCGCCAGATAGTCGGCGTAGCCGTCGGCGTTGAGGTCGGCGAACCGTATCCGCCCGCCGGGGACACCGACGCCGGTGGCGACGGTCCCGGCCGAGGTCCAGCCGCCGCGGCCGTCGCCGCCCTTGTTGAGCCAGGCGCGCACGGCCCCGTTGGCCTCGACGACGAGGTAGTCGGCGCGGCGGTCGGCGTTCAGGTCGACCTGGTAGTCACCGAAACCGGAACGGGGCGGGGCGGGGCGGACGACCACCTCGGGGCTGATCGAGCCCGCGCGCGCGGCCCGTTCGATCCCGCCGTAGAACGCGTCGGCCATCTTGACGTAGCCGGCGTCGTTCGGGTGCAGCCGGTCCCTCAGATCGGCCGTGGTCAGCGCCGACATGGAGACCTGCTCCACCTTGTGCCCGACGGCCCGGCGCTCGGCGACGATCCGGGGGATCTGCGTGTTGTACGCGTTGACGCGTGCCTGTACGGCCGGTGAGGTGGAGGGCACCAGCGTTGCGACGATCACGGTGGTGGCCGGGGACGCGGCGATGATCTGGTCGATCAGCCCGGCCAGCCGGGCCGGGGCGGTGGCGACCTGGTGGTCGCGGTCCATGTCGTTGGTGCCGATGTGCAGCAGGACGACATTGGGCCGGGCGGCGGCCATCCAGGTGTCGATGTTCGCGGAAAGCCCCTCGATCAGCCAGCCGGAGTGGCCCTCGTGGTCGGTGTCCGGGAGCTGTCCGTGTTTCTGCGAGCCCACGAAGTCCAGCGCCGGGGTGCGGGCGGCGAGCCGCGGATGGAGCGCGGCGCGGTAACTGGAGCGGGTGGAGCTGCCCGCGCCCTCGGTGATCGAGTCACCGAGCGGCATCACGGTGAGCCGCGGCACCGTCCAGTTGCCGCCCTGGAGGTCGGGGACGCCGCCGTAGCCCGGGGTGTCACCGTGGTAGGTGTACGTGTTGAGCGCGTCGACGGCGCTCATCGGGTCACCGGTCTGATAGCGGTCGACGGCGAGGAAGTTCGGCTTCTTGCGGGCGGCGGGCGAGCAGAACCGCTGGGCGCGGTCGAGCGCCTTCTGGTTGTCGATGCCGGAGGTGATGTCGCCCGCCGCGTCCCGGAAGTGGTTCATGACGAACAGCCGGCGGAACTTGCTCTCCTCGCGGGAGAGGGGCACATTGCCCCAGCGGCTGTAGCAGCTCCAGTTCGAGTTGCCGATACCGGCGCCCATGGACCAGTAGTTCTCGGCCGTCCAGTCCCGTCCGAACGCGAAGCCGAGCCGGTTCTTGTCGGCGTCGTTCACATCGCTGAACAGCAGCAGCCGCTTGTTCTCGGCGATCATCCGGGAGACCTTGGGCCAGCCCCGCTCCGCCACCTTCCAGGGCTCCGCGTCCGGGTCGAACACCAGGCCGTGGAGCTGGCCGCCGGGGCCGAGATCGTCCCCGACCTCGGCGTTCAGCTCGTTGTAGCTGGACTCGTCCTGGACGAAGACCGTCACGATCTCACGCGGGTTGGCCTTCAGGAAGTCGGCGATGGCTCCGAAGACGTCCGACATGGGCTGGGAGGTCGGCAGACAGGCCCCGTGGCACATCCGGACCCGGCCGTTGAAGTCGTACGCGTCGAGCATCAGCGCCCGTACCCCGTTGTCGAGCTGGGTCCGGATGGAGTTGGGCTGGCTGGGCATCGGCGCGGCGCCGTTGGCGTCGTCCTGGTTGTAGAAGGCGTTGTGGGTGGTGAGAAAGGTGAGCTGGTCGAACGTCGGGTCCTCGGGCATATGGCCGCGCGCCGGGAGGATCGGCGTGATGTACCAGGTGGTGTACGCGATGTGGTCGTGGTACGCCTGCCATGCCTCCCGGGCCTGGAGCTTCTCGGGGGTCTGCGGCTCGGAGTGGGCGTCCGCCTCCGTCATCGCGGGTCGCGTCCGCGCGTTCTCGAAGGTCACGGGCCCGCCCTCGTGCGCGCTCCGCAGGAACTCCTGCGTCCCCGGCACACTGATGCGGTACCGCTCCCCCGCCTCCCGCTGGACGGTCCAGTCGGTGGCCGCCGCCGCGCAGTCGCGGACGGCGAGGCGCGCGCCCTCGGGTTCGGAGATCCGGGCCATGCACTGGTTGTCCCGGGTCGGGTTCCTGACCTTGAACGTGCCTGAGGCGGACGCCTCGAAGGACCACTGCTGGTGGTCCTCGTCGCCCTTGGGTCGGTGGGTGTTCAACAGCGGGGGTCCGGCCGAGATCTTGTATCCGCCGCCGACGCTCTGGAGGTAGAAGAGTCCGTCGGTGGGCGGGCCACCGCCCACGGGGGCGGCGGCGGGACGCGGCGCGGCGGTCGGCTGCGCGGCGCCGGGCTGAGCTGCGGTCGGCTGCGCGGCTGTCGTCGGCCGGGCCGCTGTGGGGTGGGCCGCTGTGCGGTGGGCTGTCGGCTGGGCCGCGGCGCTCACCGTTCCGGCGGCGAGCGCCCCGGTCACCAGGGCGACGACGAGCGCGCGGAGGCCGCGCCGTGCGGAGGCCGCCTGCCGGGGCGCGGGCGGGTGCTGCCGCGTGCCCTGGTGCTGCCGCGGGTCCTGGTGCTGTGGCTCGGACCCGTGCGCTGCGGCCGTGAACGCCGCGGGTCTCTGGGGCACGGTCCACCGCTGTCGCGGTGTTCCCGGATCTCGTCTCATCGAACGCCCTTTGGCTGGGGGGTGGTCATGTCGCCCAAGGTCTATGCCCCGCACACCTGTACAGTCCACCGCGCCCGACGAACTGTCCCGACCTGCGAAAAAGGTACCCACGCCCGGGACACCCCCACCCATGCGACCGAGCCGCCCGCCCGCGCGTCGGCGAGCGGCGCAGGACCCGGAGCGCGTGTTCGCGCAGTGCAAGCGTCCCGTCCAGCGGAGCGCAAGACCCGGTCAACAGAATCGGGGCTCAGAGTTTCGTGACTCACAGTTGCGCCGAACACACCGTCTCCGTTCCGCGCAGCCCGCATCAAGCCCGGGACCACACACCGTTCGAAGGAGGGCCGCTGTGGTACCACCCGTGGAGGAACACGTCACCACCGAGAAAGCCATGACCGAGAAAGACCTTTCTGGGAAAGGTCTTTCCGAGAAAGTCGTCTTCATCGTCGGTGACCATCTGGCGGGCAGTTCTCCCTCCCCTCATCTGATGTCCCTGTCCCAGCTCCTCTCCGGCCTGCGGGACGGGCAGGTGCGCGAGCCCTGGCCGACCCTGGTACCGGGCCAGGGCATCGAACAGTACGAACGAGGAATCGTCCGCGGTGAGCTGCGTCGACTCGGGCTGCCGGAGTCGATCCTCCTGGATATCCCGATGCCCGAGTTACTGGGCCACTCCGAGGTGCACAAGCACAATCCGGAGAATGTGCTCGTCGCGGGATTGCACCGGGTCGACGAGAATCTTTTCCGGGCGTCCTTCCGGATTTCCGACCGGCAGGAGATGGTCCTCGACCACGCGCCCAGCGCCCATGTGGCCGGCATGGTGATCACCGAACTGGTCCGGCAGATGTCACTGGCGGTCGGCGAGCGGTATCTGCTGCGCCCCACCGGGGTCTCCCGCCGGTTCATCCTCAACTCGCTGCAAACATCGTTCAGCAAATTCCTCCTCCCCCTCCCCGCCCTGATCGAGTACCGCGCGGAGAACCTGGTGCGGAAGGGGCCGGACTGGCTGCGCTTCCAAGGCCACTGCGATGTGGTGCAGGCGGGTGTCACCGCCGCGTCGGGCTCGATGGACATGGTCGTGATGGACGAGAGGCGGGCCGCCCGGATCGAGAAGAGGCAGTTCCTTGAGGTGATGCCGCTGCTCACCGATCTCCACCGGTTCCCGGTTCCGCTCCCACACCCACTCCCGCACTCGGCCCCGGCCCCGCACCCGGTTCCGGTTCCGGTTCCGGTTCCGCACCCGGCTCATTCCCCGGAAGGCGTCCATGCACTGGATTCTGCGTAAATATCCGCTCGTCATTCTTGGCGTCTGTGTGGCGGCGACCGCGACCGCGGTGCTGCGCGGGGTGCTCGACTGGTCCAACCCCTGGCAACGCGTGGCCGTGGTGCTCGCCGGGCTGCATCTGCTGTGGCTGCTGCTGGAGACCTGGACGACGGTCCGCAGTTCGACGTCCACGGAGACCGCCACCGACCGCGGCACCATCTATGTGTACGCCACCGCACGCGCGGCCACCGTCGCCGCCGCCTGTCTGCTGCCCGCCGACAACCAGACCTACCACCCCTGGATGCTCGCGGTGCCGGTGGTCTTCGCCGCCGCCGTGGCCGTGCGGCTGTCCGCGATCCGCACCCTCGGCCGCTTCTACTCGCACCGGGTGCGCGCCCTCGACGACCACCGGATCGTCCGCACGGGCCCGTACCGCTGGGTGCGGCACCCGGCGTATCTCGGCATGGCGCTGGCCCATGTGGTGTTCGTGCTCTTCTTCCTCAACACCGTCAGCGCGGCGGCGCTGATGGTCCTGCTCCCGACGCTCGTGGTGCGCATCCTCGTCGAGGAGCGGATGCTGCTCCGCCTTCCCGGTTACTCCGACTATGCGGCGTCCCACCGCCGCATCATCCCCTGGGTGTGGTGAAACGCTCCGTGAAACTCCCCTTCACACGGAAACTCCCCTTCACACGCTCCCGGCCCGCGGCCGTCGTGCGCGGGCGGGCGCTGCTGAACGCGTCGGCGGTGGGTCCCAAGTTCGCGCGGCAGGCGCGGATGGCCGGGGCCGGACTGCCCGTACCCCGCTTCTTCTGTCTGTCGGCGACGGTGTTCACCCGCGTCCTGCGCCCGGTGCGCGCCGAGATCGACGCCCTGCTGGACCGGCTGGACCCGGCGGACGCCTCGTCGGTCGAGGAGACGGCGGCGGCGCTCAGAGAACTGGTCCTGCGGGCGCCGGTGCCCGAGGATGTGGAACGCCTTCTGTACCGGACCTTCGACCAGGAGTTCGGGGCCGACGCCGTGGTCTCGGTCCGCTCCTCGGTCGTCGGGACGGCGGGCCAGCAGGGCGAGGACTCGGCGGACGACGCGTTCGCCGGTATCAGTGACAGCTTTCTCTATGTGACCCGGGCCGAGCTGCTGGACCGGGTGAAGCAGTGCTGGGCCTCGGGCTTCGGCTCGCAGGCACTCCTGTACCGGGCCGCCCGGGGCAGCGCGCAGCGGGGGTTCGCGGTCGCTGTCGGCGTTCAGCGGATGAGATTCGGCCAGCGGTCCTTCGTGCTGTTCACCTGCGATCCGCTGACGGGTGCCCGCGATCGGGTGCTCGCCGCCGGTCTGGGAATCGGCGAAGGGGTGGTCCAGGAGAAGGTCCCCGTCGACCACTACTTCATCTCGCGCCGCGATGACACCGTACGCGCGGTCATCGCGCACAAGACGGAGCGCATGACAGAGCCCGGGCCAGTACCCGAGGCGGAGCCCGGGACGGAACGCGGGACGGAATGTGGGTCGGGACGCAAAACGGAACGCGCGACAGAGCATGCGGCAGAACGCGCGGCGGCGCCCGGGACGGAACGCATGGCCGACGGCCCCCGTCTGTCGGCGGTGCCCGAGGAGCTGCGCGACCTGCCGGCGCTGACGGACGAGCAGATCCGCCAGGTGGTCGCGGCGGGCGACCGGATCGAGAAGCTGTTCGGCCGCCCGCAGGACATCGAGGGAACGTTCACCGCCGACGGCGCCCTGCATCTGCTCCAGGCCCGTCCGGTCGTGCTCGAACTCGACCGCCAGCGGCTGTGGAGCAACGCCAACATCACCGAGAGCTACCCCGGCGTCACCACCGCCCTGACCTACTCCTTCGCCCAGCACTTCTACCGCGAGGACTTCCACGACTTCTACCGCAAGCTCGGCGTCCCGCGCGATCTGCTCGACCGGCACGAGAACGAGCTGAGGGGAATGATCGGGCTGCTGCGCGGCCGGGTCTACTACTCGCTCAGCGCCTGGTACGTCCTGCACGGCCTCAGCAGGACCTTCCCGCTGTGGCGGAACAGCTTCGAGCGCATGATGGGCATGTCCCCGTCGGTCACCCATATCGCGCCCACCCCCCTGCTGAAACCGGCCGACCGCCTGCCCGCCACCGCGGCGGCCCTGCTGCGTCTCGCGGTGCGCTGGGCCCTTCACGTCCCGGCGGCCCGGCGGTTCGAACGGTGGTGGCACGGGACCATCACCGAGCACCGGAGGGCCGCCGCCACCGCCGACCCGCTCCAGCTCGTCCAGTTGATGCGGTCGCTGTGGCGCGAGGCGGGCAGCCACTGGGGCATCACCCTGGTCAACGACATCCTGCTCCAGATCCACGAGACACTGGCGCTGCGGCTGTTCGAACGCTGGCTGCCGGACGCCGACCCCGGCCTCCACAGCGATCTGCTGTGCGGCGGCGACGAGAACCGCAGCGTCGTGATCCTGATGTCGGTCATCGACATCGCCGAACGGGTGCGCGCCACCCCGGAGCTGCTGGACGCCCTCGCCACCAAACCCGTCGAGGAGGTCTGGCGGGACGTCGACAGCGGCGCCTACGGCACGGAACTCGCCAACCGGCTGCGCACCCATGGGGACCTGCACGGCGACCGGGGCCTCCAGGAGCTGAAGCTCGAAGTCCTGCTGCCGCGCGACCAGCCCTCGCAGCTCCTGCACATGGCGGCGGAGTACGCGCGCGGCGATGTCACCCGGACGATGCTGCGCACCCGCGAGACCGGCATCCGCGACGCCGCCGAGGAACGGCTGCGGGCGCTGCTCGCCCGCCGTCCGCTGCGCCGCAGGGTCCTGCGCGCCCTGGTCGCCGGGCAGCGCCGGTACGTCGACATCCGCGAGAACACCCGTTACAACCGCAGTGAACTGTTCAGTTTCGGCCGCTCCGTCTATCGCAGGCTCGGCGCCGATCTGGCGGCCCGCGGCCTCCTGGACTCCGCCGACGACGTGGTCCATCTGACCGAGGAGGAGATCCTCGGCACCTACGACGGCACCGCGGTCACCGACGATCTGCGCGGCCTGGTGGCGGTGCGCGGCGCCGAGTACCGGGCCAGGGGCGCCGAGCTGCCGATGGACTTCGTCACCATGGGCCCCGTCCTGGACGGGCTGCCGGAGCCCGCGTCCGGCACCGTCGGCGAGGGCACGCTGTACGGGCTGGGGTCCAGCAGCGGAGTGGTACGGGGCACCGCGCGCGTCGTGGTCGACCCGCACGAGCTGCGCGAACCCGGCGAGGGCATGATCCTCGTGGCCCGGGAGACCGACCCCGGCTGGCTGTTCCTGATGCTGTCGGCCCGCGGCATCGTGGTGGAGCGCGGCACCCTGCTGTCCCACACCGCCATCACCGGACGCAAGTTCGGCATCCCGACCATTGTCGCGCTCCAGCACGCGACGACCCGTATCCCGGACGGCGCCCGCGTCGAGATCGACGGCGCGGCCGGCACCGTGACCATCCTTGCAGAGGACAGCGCATGACCTCCCCCACGACGGACCCGACGCTCCACCCGCCCGCGCACCGGGGGCCCGTCTCCCTGGCCCGCAGCGTGCCACGGCTGTCCGCCTTCTTCGCCGAACGGGCACCGGCCCGGGTCTATGTGACCTACGCGGTCCTGTGGGTACTGGCCCTCCAGGGCACCCTGGCGGTGCTCAACCCCGCGGCCGGCTGGCGGCTCGGCGCCCCGCTCCTCGCGGAGATCGTCTCCGTCTATCTGGCACTGCTGTTCATCCGGGTCGTGGACGAGCAGAAGGACCTGGAGTACGACCGGCGGTACAACCCGGACCGGCCGCTGCCCCGCGGGGCGATCGACGTCGCGGAACTGCGCGCGGTCATGGCGCTGATCGTCGTCGCGCAGCTCGCGCTGAACGCCTGGTTCTCCTGGCCGCTGGCCCTGCTGATGGCGGTGGACCTCGCCTATATCTGCTTCCTCGTCCGGTTGGAGCGCTGGTCGGCGGTGGTCCGGGAGCGGATCTTCGTCAATCTGCTGGTGAGCTACCCGGTGCAGGCACTGCTCAGTGTGCATGTCTGGCTCGCGTTCCGGGAGGCCACCGGTACCGGACCGGCGACGGACGCGCTGCTCGCGGCCGTGCTGTGCGCCTGCACGTTCATGCACTACGAGTTCGCCCGCAAGACCGGCGCGCGGAAGGTGCCCGGCGCCACCCTCTACTCGAACGCCGTCGGCCTGCGCGCCTCGGTCGCCCTCACCGTCGGTTGCGCGGTGGCGGCCCTCGGGATCGCGCTCGCGGTGATCCGCCCCTGGGAGCTGAACGGGGCCGCCGCGCTGGCGGGATGGCTGCCGCTGACGGCGTTCGGCTTCATCTGGGGCGGGGCCGAACGGTTCACGGGCCGACGCACACCGACCTGGCCGCCCGGTCCTGCCATGGGCTTTCTGGCCTGGTGCTATCTCGGGGTGTTCGTGGCCGCGCTCGCGGTGGTCCGGCCCGGCGTGGGGGGATGAGCGCGATGCGACGACGCCCGCGGAGGGCGCCGGGACCGGGGGCGCGCCACCGGGACGGCCCGGCGCCGGGGGCCGGGACCGTGTACGGCATCGGCGCCGCGCCCGGTGCCGGGACCGCGACCGTCCACGAGATCGGGAGCGGGCACGAGACAGGGAGCGTGCACGGCGTCGGCGCGGCGACCGTGCCCGAGGTCCGGAACGGGGCCGAGGTCGGGAGCGGGCACGAGGTCGGGAGCGTGCACGAGGTCGGGAGCGTGCACGAGGTCGGGAGCGTGCACGAGGTCGGGAGCGGGGCGCTGCCCCCGACCTACCGCGAGGTCCGGCTGGCCGCCCGGCCCGGTCGGGACCCCCGTCCGGAGCACTTCGAGATCGTGCGGGCGCCGTTGCGGCCCCCGGCGGCGGGGCAGGTGCTGGTGCGCAATCTGGTGCTGCGCATCGGGGCCGCCACCCGCACCCTGATGGCGGACGAGCAGGTTCTGCCGATGGCCCCGTACCAGCCGGGGCAACCACTGCGCGGCACCGCCCTCGGTGCGGTGATCGCCGCCCCCGGCACCTCCCTCCGCAGCGGTGACCTGGTCCGTCATGACCTCGGCTGGCAGCAGTACGCCCTGCTGCCCGCCGCGCAGGTCCGGCGTGTCGACCCGGCCCGCTGGCCCGACCCCGCGGCCTGTCTCTCCCAGGGGTTCGTCGGCTGGCTGGCGGTGGACCGGGCCGCCCGGATCGAGCCCGGCGACACCGTGCTGGTGACCGGCGCGGCGGGCGGAGTCGGCTGTATCGCGGGGCAGTTCGCCCGGCTGCGCGGTGCGGGCAGGCTGATCGGCACCACCGGCTCCCGCTGGAAGGCCGACCATCTGACGGACCGGCTGGGCTTCGACACCGTGCTGGTCCGCGGCGAGGGACCGATCGAGGACCAGCTCCGCGCGGCGGCCCCGGACGGGGTCGACGTCCTGGTGGACACGGTGGGCGGCGAGCAGTTCCGGGCCGCGCTGGCCCTGGCCCGCAGGCGCGCCAGGCTCGTCGTGGTGGGAGCCCTCGCCGGTCAGGCCGGTGGCGGCACGCGCACCGTGACCGCCCTCGACACCCTGGCGCTCTGCTCCCGGGGCATCACGGTGAGCGGTCTCTCGGCCGCCGACCACGGCGCGGACGTCGAACGCTGGGAGGAGGAGTTCAGCGCCGGTCTCCGCACGGGCCTGCTCACGTTCCCCCATGTCCGGCTGACCGGCATCGACCGGGCCCCCGCCGCCCTGCGCGATCTGCTGGCGGGCCGCCACCTCGGCACGGTACTGGTGGAACCGACCTGAGCCCCGGACCGACCCGCCCACCACCCGCACCACCGCACGCCCACGCACCAGCGGACCACCCGCCACGCGAGCCGCCCGCGCCACTGGACCACCCGCACCGCCCGCACCCCCCACGACCACGCGAACCGCCCGCGACCACGCGCAAGGAAGGACCCGCAAGCATGGAGCAGCCGACCACGGAGGAGATCGTCGACCTCTACGCCCAGGACGAGGTACCCGGCCGGGTGACCGGCACCGAGTCCCGGAGCACGGTGCGAGCGCGGAACCTGCCGCACGCGGCCGTGAAGATCCTGCTCCGCGACGCCGCCGACCGGGTGTACGTGCACCGGCGCACCGAGAGCAAGGATCTCTACCCCGGCCTCATCGACGTCTGGATCGGCGGAGTGATCACCGCCGGAGAGGTCCCGCTCCCCGCCGCCGAGCGGGAGCTGGCCGAGGAGCTGGGCCTGCGCGGCTGTGCGCTCAGCCCGGTCGCACGCCGCTGGTACACCGACGCGCACACCAACTACCTGGCCCATCTGTACGAGACGCGCCACGACCCGGACGTCCACGGCCCGATCGTCCACCAGCGGTCCGAGATCGCCGACGGCTGGTGGCTCCCCTGGCACGAGCTGATGACCCGGCTGAACGACCCCGACTGGCCCTTCGTTCCCGATGGACGGTCGCACCTGACCCACTACGCGCACGGGGGACGCCCTCGCTCGGCGGCGCCGTCGCCGCCGCTCGGATGACCCGCGGGTCCGCCGCTCCGCCCCCGGGCACCGGACTCGCGCGAGGTGGGAGGGCCGGGGCCGGATGGCCCAACCCGGTCCCGCCGCACGCGCCGTACCCCCCGGACGGCGGCGCACCCGCCCCCCGGCGCCGTACGGTGACCGCATGGCCGGTCCACCTCGTCGCACCGCCCGTGCGGGGCACCCGGCCCGGCCGGGACACGGCGGCGTGCGTCCCGGATACCGGGCCGCGGCCCTCGTCTTCGCCGTGGGGATGGCCGGGGCGACCCTGCCCACGCCGCTCTACGGGCTCTACCGTGCCGAGCTGGGCTTCTCCGAACTGACGGTGACCCTTGTCTTCGCCGTCTACGGCCTCTCCGTCATCGGCACCCTGCTGTTCGCGGGCGACCTCTCCGACCGGTTCGGCCGCCGCCCCGTCCTGCTGCTCGCCCTGGGCTGCTCGGCGGCGAGCGACCTGTGCTTCCTGCTGGAGGGCGGACTGCCGCTCCTGTACGCCGGACGGGCGGCCTCCGGCGTCTCCGCCGGGCTGCTCAGCGGCGCCGCGACCGCCGCCGTACTCGAACTCGCGCCGCCCGGCGGGGAGAAGCGCGCCGGATTCGCCGCGACCGCCGCGAACATGGGCGGCCTCGGCTGCGGACCGCTGCTCGCGGGGGTGCTCGCCCAGTACGCCCCGGCGCCGCTGCGGACCCCGTTCCTCGCCCATCTGGCGCTGCTCGCCCTTGTCGTGCCCCTCGCCGCCGCCCTGCCGGAGACCGTGGACCGCGCCCGCCGCACGGACCGCGCCCGCCCGGACCACCGGCGGCAGGACCGCCGACGGGAACGCCGCCCGCGTGAACGGCCCCGGAGCGTGGCGGTGCCCCCGGGCGTACGGGGCGTCTTCGTCCCCGCCGCGACCGCCGCGTTCACCGGTTTCGCGCTGCTCGGCCTCTTCACCGCCGTCGCCCCCGCCTTCCTCTCCGAGACGCTGGGCGAACGCAACCACGCGGTGACGGGGGCCGTGGTCTTCTCCGTCTTCCTCGCCTCGACCCTGGGACAGTCGCTGACCGGCCGACTGGGGGTACGGCGTGCCCTGCCCACCGGGTGTCTCGTCCTCGTCGCCGGGCTGCTCCTGGTGGGCGGCTCCCTCGCGGCCGAATCGCTGCCCCTGCTCCTCGCGGGCGCGCTCATCGGCGGCTTCGGCCAGGGGCTCGCCTTCCGGGCGGCCCTCACCTCGGTCGGCTCCGCCGCCCCGCCCGCCCACCGGGCCGCCACCATCTCGGCCTTCTTCGTCGTCGCCTACGTCGGCATCTCGCTGCCGATCGTGGGCGTCGGCGCCCTCTCGCTCCCTCTCGGCCTGCGCGACGCGGGCATGCTCTTCACCGCCGTTTTCACCGTGGCCGCCCTGACGGTCGCCCTGCTGCTCGCCCGCGCGCCCCGCGCCGGGAAGGAGTGACCGGGAGGCCCACAGGTCCAGGACCGCCCCGGCCCCCGTCCCTTCCGGCTGCGACGGCACCGGCGATCCCCGGATGCCGTCACCGAGCGCGGGCCGGGGAGCCGGGTGCTGTCAGATGCCGAACTCCGCCGAGGACAGGCCGAGGGTCGTGCACGCCTCGCGCAGGATCTGCTCCTCGGCCGGGGTGATCCAGCCGTCGGCCCCGGCTATGACGATGCCGGTCTGGATGACGGCACGGGCCTCGGCGGGCTTCTTGGCCACCTTGGCCACCTCCTGGAACGCCTCCGTCCGGCCCCGGGCGAAGTCGGTCATCAGCAGGTCGACATGTTTGCCGAACCGGCTGCGGAGCTGGTCCGCCGGGAAGTTCTGGAGCACGCTGTTCGACGTGATCTGCGACTCGACGTGCTGTCGCTCGCTCGGGTCCACATGCCCGTCGGCAGCGGCCACCAGGGCGCACAGCGCCATGCTGGCGTCACGGAACGCCCCGCTCTTCAGCTCGGTCTTGAGCGAGTCGAGCTGCGTCTTGAGCAGGCCGACGAGCTGGTCCTTGGGGCCGCCCTTCCCGGCCGCCCCGCCCGGGGCGCCCGGGGCGCCGCCCATCGCGCCCGGCCCCGCGTGCCCGGTATGTCCACCGTGCCCGCCGTGCCCGCTGTGTCCATGGCCCGAGCCGGCTCCCCCCTGCATCTGCTGCTGGAGAGCCTTGGCCGCCTGGTCCTTGATCCGGTCCCACATCGCCACTGGTGCCACCTCGGCCTTGCGTATCGTTGCCATTCCCACGGACGCGCTCGGTCACGCGTCAACCAGGAGAACGCACACGGCGCCCGGCTGGTTCCGCACCACGGCGACGGCGTGATCCGATCCTGCATCCGATCCTGGCCCGGCCCTGATCCAGCCCAGATCCGGCCCTGATCCAGCCCAGATCCGATCCGCCGTGGCGTGCCGGTGTGCCAACGGGTGGACTCGGGGCGGCCGGGGCACACGGGCGGTCGGTAGGATCGCGAGGTCCAGCCGCAGCACTCGTCAGGAGGAATCTGTTCATGTCCAAGGTCACGCTGAAGGGCAACCCCGTCACCGTCGGCGGCACCCTGCCGGAGAAGGGCTCCGCCGCCCCCGCGTTCACGCTGGTCGGCGCGGGGCTCGCGGAGCGCTCCCTCGGCGACTGGGACGGTCAGCGCAAGGTGCTCAACATCTTCCCGAGCGTCGACACCCCGACCTGCGCGTCCTCGGTGCGCGAGTTCAACGCGCGGGCCCAGCAGGCCGACAACACCGTGGTGCTGTGCGTCTCCGCCGACCTGCCCTTCGCCCAGGCCCGCTTCTGCGGTGCCGAGGGACTGGAGAACGTCGTCTCCCTGTCCACCTTCCGGAACCCGGGCTTCCTCGCCGACTACGGTGTGGCGCTCGCGGACGGCCCCCTCGCCGGTCTCGCCGCGCGCGCGGTCGTCGTCCTGGACACCGACAACACCGTCCTGCACGTCCAGCTCGTCCCGGAGATCGCCGACGAGCCCGACTACGAGGCCGCCCTCGCCGCGCTCTGAGCCGTACGGCCCACCCGTACACATACGTACGGCCCGGCACCCGGGCCCCGCGGAGGACATCCGCGGGGCCCGGGCGTCACCCATCAGCCCACCGGGCGAACGGAATCGATCGGGCCGGTCTCACCGGGTCAGGCCCGGAGGATGCCGTCGAGGTGGGTCCAGTCGCCCCAGGGGCCGCTCGGATACCGCTGCGCCCGGGTGTAGATCTGGCCGGTGTCGCCGACGCCGAAGATCTGGAGCCGGCCGTCCTTGTTGGTCTCGACCGTCATCTGGGTCAGTCGCCCCCCGAAGGCCCGCCACCCGACCCAGGTCCCTCCCGCCCGCTCCTGGTAGTTGTTGTAGATCTCACCGTCGAAGCCGGTGCCGAAGACCTCCAGCCGGTAGTCGTGGTTCTTGGCCGCCGTGATGTTCGTCAGATGGCCGGGCATCCGCTGCCAGGGCTGCCAGGGGCCGTTGAAGCTGCTCTGCCAGCGGTGCCAGATCTCGCCCAGGGCGTTCACGCCGAAGATCTCGGTCCGGCCGTCCTCGTTGACCACGGCCGACACATGCGCCAGCGTCCCGTCGAACGGGCCCCAGCCGGTCCAGGGGCCACCGAACTGCACCTGCTCACGGCTCCAGATCTCGTGCGTGGCGTTGGTGCCGAAGACCTGAAGGCGGTTGCGGGAGTGCCGGACGGCCGTGAGGGAGTTCAACCGGCCGTCGAACCGGATCCAGGGGGACCACCCGGCCGGGTTCGCGGTGTCCTGCCAGCGGTGCCAGACCTCCCCCGCGGGGTCCACCGCGAACAGCTCGGTGCCGGAGTCCAGTTTGTTCACGGCCGCGATGGACCGCACCGTGCCGTCCAGCCGTCTCCACCCGCCGATCGGGCCGTTCGGCGTGGTCTGCATCCGGTAGTACAGCTCGTCATGGGGAGTGACGCCGTAGAACTCCAGAGACCCGTAGTACGAACGCAGGCTCGTGACGGACGAGCCCCAGTACGACACGGCGCTCCTGGTTCCCGCCGCCGGTGCGGGCGGCACCACCGCCCGCGCGGACGTGCCCTTCCCTGCTGCCGCGGGCGCGGCCATGGCCTGCCCCGTCAGCCCGGAGCCGAGCCCCACGAGGCCCGCTCCGACCGCTCCGGCGGCGAACATCATCCTCCGCCGGTCCATTCCCTGCCGCCCGGTGGACTCCGGTGCGGACGCCGTCGTCCCCCTGCCGATTTCCTCTGGATTACGCACAGTCTCAGCCTGCTTTCCGGTTCGAGAACGGTGGTTCACAGTCCCGGGGCCGCACACAGAGTCGGCTGGTCGTCGTGGATCGCTGAGTACAGAAACAGCGACCCCCATCGCCATCACACCCGCCACACGTGGCGCGTCCCCCCCAAAGCAGCCTCCCCAGGCCGCTGATCAGCAGCGTGACGTGCCGGACGATCACTTGTCGAGCGCTGTTTCTAGCCATAAAACCGGCCAAGGGTTGTCAAGTCGGGTATCTCAGCCTCCGCTTGACCGCCCGTCCACCCCGAGAGCACGGCCGACGAGACCCAGCAGCGCCGCCCAGTGCCGCGCGTCGGCCCCGGCGTCGTACGCGGCGGTGTCCGCCTGGGTGAAGCCGTGCCGCGCGCCCGCGTACACCTCGGTGCGATGGCGGACGCCCGCCTCGGTGAGGGCCTGTTCCAGCCGTTCGATCTGCTCCAGCGGCATGGCCTGGTCCTGGTCGGCGTGGGCGAAGTACACCTCCACCCCCCGGAGCCGGTCGACGAGCAGATGCGGACTGTCGGGTTCGGTCGTGGCGAGCTGCGCGCCGTGGAAACCCGCGACGGCGGCCACCCGGCCGGGGAACGCGGTCGCCGTCCGCAGGGCCAGTCCCGCGCCCATGCAGTAGCCGGTGAGGGCGACGGGGCCGTCCGTCGTCAGCGGGGACTCCGCCAGCCAGCGGAGATACGCGTCCGCGTCGCTCACGACCCGTTCCGGCGTCAGATCCGTCATGAGCGGCATGAGCCGCGAGAAGACCCCCGCGCGCTCATCCGGACCGATGAAGTCCGGCAGCTCGGTCACCGGGGCCCGGCCATGGCGGTGGAGGACGTTGGGAACAAGGACGGCGCAGCCGGAGGCGGCGATCCGGTCGGCCATGTTCCGCGACTGCGGGCGCACCCCGAAGGCGTCCGTGAAGAAGAGGACGGCAGGGTACGGGCCGGGGCCGTCGGGATGGGTCAGATAGGCATCGGCCGTGCCGTCCGGCGTGGGCACGTCCACAGTCGTTCCGCGTACAGAAACCATCGTTCGCACTCCTCCGCACTCCGCACTCCGGGCCGCGGGGCCGCTCGGCCCCTGACTCAGTGACTCAGTGACTCAGTGACTCAGTGACTCACCGTACGCCGGGACCGCATGATCACACGGGCACGACAGGAGGAAAGGCGCGAATGGTACAGAAGAGATGAGTACGAACGCTCAGGCCCGCGCCGCGTCGCACCGCAAGGATGGGGAGCGCCCGGTCCGCACACCTGTTCCCGGAAGGCTCCCATGCTCAGTCGTATCGCCGCTGCCGCCGTCCCCGTGCTCGGACGTCTGACCGTGACCTGCGAGCAGCGGACGGCTCCGGGGCCGGGCACGCTCATCGTCGCCAACCACACCTCCCTCGTGGACCCCGGGGTGGTGCTCGCCGCCCTGCGGGGCATCGGGGTCGAGCCCGTCGTCCTGGCCACCGCCGGTCTGTGGCGCATACCGGTCCTGGGGAGGCTGCTCGACCGCGACGGCCATATCCCGGTCCACCGCAGGACCGCCCGCGCGGCGGACGCGCTGGAGGCGGCGAGGACGGCGCTCACCGAGGGACGGTGTGTCCTGGTGTACGGGGAAGGACGCATTCCGCCCCGCCTGGACGCGGGCGAGGCGGCCCCCGAGCCCTTCCGCACCGGACCGGCGCGGCTGGCGGCGGCCACCGGGGCACAGGTCGTCCCCCTCGGTCAGGCGGGTGCGCGGCGCATCAGCTCGGGGAGCGGGGCGAAGCAGCTCGCCGGGTTCCTCACGGCGCCGGTGCGGCGGCCCCGGGTCCATGTGCATCTGGGGGCGCCGGTGCGGCTGCCCGCCACGCTGCCGGACGCCACCGCGGCGATGCACCGGGCCGTCACCGCCGCCTGGCGCAGCGCCGCCGATCAGCTCGGTGAGCCCGTGGCCCTGGCCTCGTGACGTCCGGGACCTCCCGGCATCGGCAGCGGAGCGACATCAGCGGGAACACCGGAAGGCGGTGACGGCGTCCAGCTCCACCGTCACCGCCCGGCACCTCACACGTCACGCCTCAGACGTCATGCCTCACGCAGAGGCCCGCCACGCGCCCGTCCGTCAGTCGCCGCAGCCACAACTGACACGGACCTGGACATCGTCGACGACCGGCCCCCACGCACCGGCGACGGTGCTCGCGAAGCCGAGCGTGGTCGACGGGCCACCGGCCACGAAGGTCACCTGCCGCCTGATGTAGCCCATGTTGGCCATGGTCTTGCCGGTCGAGTCAAAACTGAAGTCCTGCACGTTCTGACCGTCGATCAGGACCCGGCCCGTCTTGAGGGCCGGACCGCCCCCCGGATTCGCGGCGAGCGCGTAGGTGACCGTGTAGGCCCGCCCCGCCGTCGTGGTGAAGGTCTGCCCGACGGCCCCCGGCTGAGTGCCGTTGAGGTCGACGGACTGGTTGCCTTCGGCGGCCTGCCAGAAACCCGCGCCGATCAGGTCGACCGACCCCGACCCGACCTTCCACGGCCCGAGCGACTGACCGGCCGCCAGGGTCGCGAACGAGTTCACGGGGGCGAGCGGGTACTCGAAGCTCCCGTTGTCGAAACGGCTCAGTGCGGCGGCCGACGGAGCGGCCAGCGCCGTACCCGATCCCGCCGCGAGCATTCCTGCCGCCAGAACGAGCGCTAAGCGACGCGCGACCATGTGTGCCTCCCGAGGGATGAAGTGTGACTCTCGTACGACACGAGCACGATCAGCGTGCCGTGCCGCACAAGCCCTGAGGAGGCGTGCGAACGGCGCGCGGGAGCGCCGGGCAGGGTGCGCGCCAGGCGCGCGCGAAGACGCGCTCCAACAAGCCGGTTGAAGTCCGGAGAGCCGCTGCCACCAGCGGGAACATACCGTTCCGTAGTGTGCTGCGGGGCCGCGCCCCGCCCTCGGTCGCCCAGCGGTCGGGGCGGTCGGGGCGGTCGGGGCGGTCGGGGCGGTCGGGGCGGTCGGGACACCCTGACGGGTGAAACGGAGACCCCCGGGCCGAGGAGGAGTCGGCCCGGGGGCGTGTCGGAAGGCTTCAGCTTCAGGGAGTGTGTCGTTCGAAGACCCTCAGGGCCGCCTCGCTCTCGGCTGCGGGAGGCGACAGCTCGCTCAGTGTGTCCAGGTCGGTGTCCTGCACCAGCTCCGTCTCCCACTCGGCGGCGAGCCGCTCCTGCCGCTCACGCGGCTGCTGCTCGACGGTCTCCCGGTGCTGCGGGCTCAGGGCCTTCAGAAAACGTGTGACGGTGTCGTCCGGCATCGTGCTCTCCTCGATCGCTCGGTCCCGCGGAATCCGACACCAGCATGATCGGAAAGACCGTCCGTTCCGAGCGGCGCCACGACCGGCCAGACCCGAACGGACGGTGTGCGCCCACCCTCATGGCGCGGAGTCGACGGGAGTCGAACGGGAGTGACTTCGTGCCGGGCCCCCGTGTGAGGGCCCGGCACGTTCCCCCGTACGCCTCCAACCATGCCCAAGGGATCGCGCCATGTCGTTGGCACCGGGTGACCGGTTTCTTGTGGTTCAGTGACACCATCTGCCCTGGTGGCCATCAGCCTCGGACGGCCAGCCTCGGTGGCTGCCCCGGGTGGCCGACTGCCCCGGGTCGCCATCAGCCTCCGAGGCCGGCTGCCCCAGTGGTCAGCCGCCTCAGCGGTCGCCCGGCCCGGTCCGCCGGTGCAGTTGGCGGTAGTCGCTCGGGGACATCCCGTACGTGGCCCGGAAGGATCTGCTGAACTCCGCTGCCGTCAGCCCCCAGCGCGCCGCGACGGTGTGGACGCGCTCCCCCGCCCGGAGCGGATCGACGAGTTCGGCCCGGGCGCGCTCCAGCCGGGAGCGGCGGATCAGCGCCGCCACGGTGATGCCCTCCTCGCGGAAGATCCGGTGCAGATGGCCGGTGGAGATGTTGTGGGCGGCGGCGACGGCGGTCGGGGTCAGCTCCGGGTCGCCCAGGTTCCGCTCGATGAACGCCTTGATCCGCAGGACCGTCGTATACCGGTGGGTGTGCGGCGGCAGCGCGTTCTCCTGGTCCAGCGCGTGCGCGAACATCGTCGCGACGAGGTCCGCGGCCACCCCGCCCAGCCGGGGCCCGTCGGCGAGCCGGTAGTCGCCCGCGTTCCGCGCGACCTGGCGCAGGAACTGTCCCAGCAGGGCGCCGACGCCGTGCCGCTCCGACATGGGCAGCCCGATGGCGCGATCGGCGAGCCGCTTCGGTAACGGCAGGAGTTCCTTGGGCACTTCCAGCCCGATGATCTGGATGCGGCCCAGCTCGGACGAGCCCTGGATATCGACCGGCTGGGAGGTGTTCTGGCTGTGGAAGTGCCCGGGTCCGTAGTCCGCCTCCCAGTCCTGCCGGGTGACCACACCGTGCCCGTTCAGCAGCAGGGAGAGATGGTAGCTCTCGGGGTCCGACTGCCGGATGAGCTTCGTCGAGCGCCGCATGATCACCGAAGGGAAGGTGGCGGGCCACACCACCACATCGCCGAGGCCGAACACCTGCTGACGCGCCCGGAAGTCGTCGGCATGGTCGCTGAGCAGATCGAGGGGGGCGTGGGTGCTGCCCATCAGATCGCACCAGTAGGCGAAACGGTCGGACGCGGGGATGTCCATGCTGTCGAAGTGGACCATCGGCAGGGACGGTACGGGGCGGGGCTGCCGCGGGGGAGCTGTGGTCATGGTGGTACCTCCGGGCCACGGGATACGGGTGCGCGAGCCGTTCATGTACACGTGCAGCCTAGGGAATTCATGGGTCATCACGCGTAGGTACCGCATTCCGGGCGCTTGCGCGCGACCTCGATGGGCGCCACACATCTGCCCGGAGCCCGCCCGTATCCGCCGGGAGCCCGCCCGCGCCCGCCCCGGACCCACTGCCCCCGGCCGCCGTCAGAACGGCTGCTTTTCTGTCGTCATCACCAGGGAACGTGTGTACGTTCATCCTCGCGGCCACCGCGAACACCGCCGGGACACCCCACGCCATCCACACCATTCATGCCACCCGCATCAGCGGCATCAGCCGTGTCACTCAGCCATGTCAGCCATGTCAGCCATGAGAGAGGGGACGGCCCATGGGCTCCCTGACCCTGTCCGGCAGAACGGCGCTCGTCACCGGTGCCGGCCGAGGCATCGGCCGGGCGATCGCGATACGGCTCGCCGGGGAGGGCGCACTGGTCACGGTCCACTACGGGCGGAACACGAAGGCCGCCGATGAGGTAGTGACGGCCATCCGCGCGGCCGGTGGATCGGCCTTCGCCCTCCGCGCCGAACTCGGTGAACCCGGCGATGTCGAAGCCCTCTGGGACGGTTACGACCGCCAGGTCGTGGAGCACACGGACGACACCGGCCTCGACATTCTCGTCAACAACGCGGGCATCAATGTGCGCTGCGCGATCGGCGACACCTCACCGGAGACCTTCGACGAGATGTTCGCGGTCAATGTGCGCGCGCCGTTCTTCGTGGCGCAGCGGGCGCTGGAACGGATGCGGGACGGCGGCCGGATCGTCAATGTCTCCTCCGGCGCGGCCCGGATGGCCTTCCCCGAGATCACCGCGTACAGCATGACCAAGGGTGCGATCGACACGTTCAGCCGTACCCTCGCGCAGGCCCTCGGCCCCCGGGGCATCACCGTCAACTCGGTGTCTCCCGGGATTGTCGACACCGACATCAACGCGGCCTGGCTGCGCGGCGACGAGGAGGTGCGGCAGGCGGCGGCCGAGGTCTCCGCGCTGGGCCGGATCGGGCGTCCCGAGGATGTGGCCGACGTGGTCGCCTTCCTCACGTCGGACGCCGCCCGGTGGGTGACCGGGCAGGTCATCGACGCCTCCGGCGGCTCCCGCCTCTGACCGGAGGTCAGGCGCCGCGTTCCGGACACCCCTCGGCGGCCGACGGGCCCGTCCCTTCGGTCGCCGGTCCGTTACCGTCGGCCACCGGACCGGCCATTGGATGGGTCACCGGACCGGCCACCGGGTCGGCCACCGGGGCGCCGTCCTCCTCGTAGGCGCGGATCAGCGCCTCCACGCCGTCCAGAATCCTCGCCATCCCGAAGGTGAAGTCGAAGTCCGGCGGACCGGCCACGGTCATCACACCGGAGCCGAGGACACGCGCCACCGACGGAAAGCGCTCGGGGTCCGCGAGCCGCTTCAGCGTACGGATGTAGCGGCTCATCACCTCGTCCGGGCCGAGGCCGGACGAGGTGATCGCCTCATGGAGGTCGGCCTCCGTCGTCGCCTCATGACGGACAAACCCGGCGATCATCATGATCACCGAGATCCTCTCGCCGTCGTCGAGCGGGGTCTCCTCCAGAGCGGCGAGCCCCTGTTCCCACCACGCCACCGAGTTAGGCGTCGCGGGCGGCCCCACGATGGGCAGGCGCAGTACCCACGGATGACGCCGGACGGCCGCGCGCTGTGCGGTGGCCCACTCCAGCAGCGCCTGCCGCCAGCCCGTTCCCGGCGGGGGCGGTGGGGGCGGCGCGCCGACGGCGGCCTCCTGCATCAGGACATACAGCTCGTCCTTGGCGGCGACATAGCGGTAGAGGGACATCGTGGAGACACCGAGTTCCTTGGCGACCCGGCCCATCGACACCGCGCCGAGCCCTTCCGCCGATGCGACCGCCACGGCGGAGGCCACGATCCGGTCGATGCTCAGCCCCGGCCGGGGCCCTTTGGCGGGGCGTTCGCGCAGGCCCCATGCCGCTTCGACACTGGCGGGCAGCCAGGTGCCGCCGCCGTCGCTCTCGCCCACCATCACGTTCGCCCTTCGCCCGGCCGTGCCCTGTGGCCCGTGCCTCGTCCTGTCGCTCCCTCCGCCGCTCCTGCCGCGACGGCCGCTTGACGACCATCCTAGTAATGCGTAAGTCTTACGCAGTAGAGCGTATGGCATACGCAGAAGGGTGGTTCCCATGACCGACTCCCCTGCCGTCGAGGCCGTGGGCCTGGTGAAGTCCTATCGCCACGCACGCGTTCTCGACGGCATCGACCTCTCTGTCCCGCCCGGCACGGTCTTCGCCCTCCTCGGCCCGAACGGCGCCGGGAAGACCACCACCGTCCGGGTCCTGACCACGCTGACCAGACCCGACGCGGGCCGGGTCCGGGTCGCCGGACATGACGTGACCACCGAACGGCGCCTGGTGCGCCGGGCCATCGGACTGACCGGACAGTTCGCCTCCGTCGACGAGAAGCAGACCGGTGAGGAGAATCTGCGGCTGGTCGCCCGGCTGCGCGGGCTCTCCCCCGGCGCCGCCCGCCGACACGCCGCCGAGTTGATCGAACGGTTCGGCCTGAGCGGCGCCGCCCGGCGCACCGTCGAGACCTACTCGGGCGGCATGCGCCGACGGCTCGACCTGGCGGCGGGCCTGGTGGGCGATGTGCGCGTGGTCTTCCTCGACGAACCCACGACCGGGCTCGACCCCCGCGGGCGCACCGAGCTGTGGCGGGTCGTGACGGAGCTGGCGGCGCAGGGGACGACGGTCTTTCTGACGACCCAGTATCTGGAGGAGGCGGACAGGTTGGCGGACCGGATCGCCCTCCTCGACGGCGGGCGGCTCACCGCGCAGGGCACGGCGGACGAACTCAAGACCCGAGTGGCGGGCCACCGTCTGGAACTGACCGCCGCCGGAGCCGGGGCCTGGACACGGGTGCGGGAACGGCTCTCGGCCCGGGGGGTCCCTCAGGAGTACGGCGACGGCTCGGGGGCGGCGGACCTCATGAGCACCACAAGACTCAGGGACACCACAAGCCTCATGGGCGCGACAGCCCCGGAAGTGACAGCCCCGGAAGCGAAGGCCCCCGGAGCGCTGCCCTCCTCCTCCCACCGCCCGGAGCGGAGCACCGAACGGAACACAGAACGAGGCGCGGAACGGAGCACGGAACGGAATCGGAACCGGAATCCGGAACGGAGTGCGGCGGCGGCCGTGCGCGACGCGTTCCGTGTCCCGCACCCCGCGGGCCCGCGGGACTCCGCCGCTGCCCCCGCCTCCCTCCCCGTTCTCCAGGTCCCCACCGACGGCACCGCCGCCGATGTACGGGCCCTGCTCGATCTGGCCGATCCGGAACGGGGGGACATCCTCCGGTTCGCCGTACGGCGGGCCACCCTCGACGATGTTTTCCTCGCCCTCACCGGGCGGACCGCGCGGGAGCCCGGCCATGTCTGAGACGTTCACCCATATCGCCGTGCTGGCGGGCCGCTCCGTCCGGATCAGCAGGCGCGCCGTCGACGCTCTGGTCATGGCGCTGCTGCTGCCCCTGATGCTGCTGCTGGTCTTCGTCTACTTCTTCGGCGGCGCGATCGACACCGGCCGCGACACCGAGTACGTCACCTATGTCGTCCCCGGAATCCTGGTCCTCTGCGCCGCGTTCGGCGCGGGGACCACGGCGGTCTCGGTCAGCGACGACATGCAGGGCGGGACGGTCGACCGGTTCCGGGCACTGGACGTCAGCGGTACGGCGCTGCTGGCGGGGCATGTCGCCGCGAGCACCCTGCGGAACCTGGTCTCCACCGGGCTCGTCCTCGCGTTCGCCCTGCTGATCGGCTTCCGGCCGGACGCCTCCGCGGCGGGCTGGCTGGCGGCGGGTGCGCTGCTGGGCGCGTTCCTGGTGGCGATCTCCTGGTTCTCGGCGGCGATGGGGCTGCTGGCCCGCAGCCCCGAGGCGGCGGGCGGGTTCACGTTCCTCCTGACGTTCCTGCCCTATCCGAGCAGCGCGTTCGTCCCGGTCGACACCATGCCCGGCTGGCTGCACCCGTTCGCCGACCATCAGCCGGTGACGCCGCTGATCGAGTCGTTGCGCGGGCTGCTGCTCGGACTGCCGGTGGGGAACGCGCCCTGGATCGCGCTGCTGTGGTGCGGCGGGCTGCTGGCCGTGTCGGTCGCCGCCTCGGGGGTGCTGTTCCGGCTCCGCGTCGACTGAGCCGGTCCCGGACCGCGGTCGGCCCGGCACGGGGGTGCGGGCCGACCGCGCTGCCTTCCCGCAGTACACACCGCTCACCAGGCACGCCGTCCGGAAAACTGTTTGCTCCAACCACTTACAGTTGCGTGCATGACATCATCGCTCCGCCTGGAGAAGATCACCCCGGCCAATGTCGAGGCCGCGATCGGGGTGACGATCCGCCCCGACCAGGAGCACTCGGTCGAACCGGTGGCGCACTCCCTCGCCGAGGCGTACGCACGCGGCGACACGGCCTGGCCGCGCCTCATCCTCGACGGCGACCGTGTGGTGGGGTTTCTGATGGCCTTCCTGGACATCGACTGGAAGGGGGACGGCAGCCGGGAGGACGTCCGTTCCGGGCTGTGGCGGCTGAACATCGCCGCCGCCGAGCAGGGGAAGGGGTACGGCCGCTTCGCGGTCGAGTCCGTGGCCGCCGAGATCCGGCGCCGGGGCGGTACCCGTGTCTTCGTCACCTGGCACGCGGGGGCGGACGGCCCGGAGGAGTTCTATCTCAAGCTCGGCTTCCGGCCGACGGGAGAGACCAGCGGGGACCAGCCGGTCGGGGTCCTCGACCTGATGTGAGGGGAGGGGGCGGGCCGACCGCCGTCCAGTGGGCCCGCCCCCGGTGGAACAGCCGGTCAGAGACCGGACGTCAGCGCTCAGACCCTGCCGTTGTAGTACGTGATGTCCCAGTGGTTGCCCTCGTTGGCGTAGACGTTGCCCGCGCGGGACTTGTAGAGGGGAGCCCCGTCGGGGCGCGTACCCGCCCGTTCGAAGTTCCTGGTGATGTACCGGGTCACACAGCGGTACCGGGTCGACACATCGACCTTGTACCCGTTGCGGTGGCTGTACCGCCCGGACGCGTGGCCGACCTCGGTGCCGCCGGTGACGACCACCGTGCAGCGGCTCGCGCCCTTGAACGCGACGACTCCGGCGATGGTGGTCTTGTTGATGTTCGTGAACGAGGTGCACCTGCGGTTGTTCCAGTCGGAACAGTTGCCCGTGGACGACCAGCCGATCCCCGCCTGCCTCAGCTGGGCGGCTGCCTGGGCGTGGGTGTACTTGGCGGGCGCCGCTTCCGCGGCGCCGACGAGCACGGTGCCGACGAGTACGGTGCCGCCCAGGGCGATGGCTAAGACGGGCGTGAGCAGGCTCGATTTGGCCCTCATCACACCACTTCCCCTCGTTGTCGATGACTCCCCGACACCCCGACGGGCGCGGGGGGACCATCGTTGACGCAACGGACTATGCCGATCCATTCCCCGAAAAGGTGAAAACGGCGTAGCGAAGTTGACGTCTCGAAGGGGGCCGGGTCCCGCTGCCACGGTCGCTCTCCCCGCGCCCGGCGACGTCAGCGCCCCTCCACGGGCGTGCCAGGATGGGCCGGAGCCCGGGGGCGGGCAACGGGAAGTCCCGGGCAGGTACGGACCTACGGGAGGGGGACCACGTGATCATCTGGGTGAACGGCGGGTTCGGCAGCGGGAAGACCACGCTCGTGGACGAGTTGGCGCAGCGGTGGCAGGAGGCTCTGGTCTACGACCCGGAGCAGGTGGGCTATCTGCTCCAGGAGATCGTGGGGTCGCCGACCGGCAACTTCCAGGATCTGGCGCTGTGGCGGCAGCAGGCCGCCTCGCTCGCGATGGGACTGGTCACGGAGTACGGCCGTCCGGTGCTGGTTCCGATGACGCTGGTCGACGCCGGGTACGTACGGGAGATCCACGGCGCCCTGGCGGACGCGGGCATCACCGTCCAGCACTTCTTCCTCAAGGTCCCGCGCGCGGTCCTGGAGCAGCGGATCGACGGGCGGACCGTCGCGCCCGGTGATCCCGAGCAGAGCGAGCGGGCCCGGCTCTGGTGCCGGGAACAGATCGACTCGGCGCTCGCCGCGCCCGGTGTGCTGCCCGGCGGCACGGTATACCTGGACGGGGAGCTGACCACGGCGGAGCTGGCCGACCAGGTGCTGGCACGGGTCCACGCCGGGGCCGGGGCGGCGGCCTCGGGACTGTCCGGCATGAGCGGCTGACGGCGGCCCGTCCCGCCGGAGTGGCCCCGTCCAGGCCGGTCGTCCAAGGGAGACGGACGACGGAACAGACGGGTAGACAGACACGGGCAGACGGACCGACGGAGAGGATGTGTGGGATGCCGCGTGCGTTCGAGGAGTGGGTGGCCGAGGCGGCGGCCGAGCCGGTGGCGGGCTGGGACTTCTCCTGGCTGGACGGGCGGGCCACGGAGCAGCGGCCGAGCTGGGGCTATCAGCGGATGATGGGCGAGCGGATGGCCCGCGCCACCGCGGCGCTGGACCTTCAGACCGGTGGCGGCGAGGTGCTGGCCGGGGTACCGGTACGGCCGCGGCTGACGGTGGCCACCGAGGCGTGGCCGCCGAACGCGGCCACGGCCACGCGGCTGCTCCACCCCCTCGGGGTCGCCGTCGTCAGAAACGAGGACGAGCCGCCGCTGCCGTTCGCGGACGCGGCCTTCGACCTGGTGGTCAGCCGGCATCCGGTGAGCGTGTGGTGGGAGGAGATCGCCCGGGTGCTCATGCCCGGCGGGACGTACTTCTCGCAGCAGGTGGGGCCCGCCAGCGTCTTCGAGCTGACCGAGTTCTTCCTCGGTCCGCAGCCCGAGGAGGTGCGGCGGCTGCGCCATCCCGACACGGCCCGGCGGGATGCCGATGCGGCCGGTCTGGAGGTCGTGGACCTGCGCTCGGAGTCGCTGCCGGTCGAGTTCCGGGACATCGGCGCGGTGGTCTACTTTCTGCGCAAGGTGGTCTGGATCGTGCCGGGGTTCACCGTCGAGCGGTATCGGGAGCGGCTGCGCGAGCTGCATGAACGGATCGAGGACGAGGGGCCGTTCACCGCCCGTTCCACACGTTTCCTCATCGAGGCGCGCAAGCCCGTCTCCGGCTGACGGGTGTTTCGGACGTCGTGGTCCTGGGGCCCGCGGCGGCCGACTACCGTCGGTCGGGAGCGATGACATCACCACCACCACCGGTACCGGGCGGGAGCAGAGAACCACGTGGACGGCCAGCACAGCACGACGGCAGCATCGGCAGCGGCGGCAGCATCGGCGGCGGGAACAGGAGCAGGAGCAGGGGCAGGACAGCGGACAGGCAGCAGGGCGGAGAAGGGGCAGGGCATACGGCCCTCCGAGGACACGCGGCCTTCGAAGGACACGCGGTCCGCCAAAGGCATGTGGTCCTCGGCCGAGGACCAGCGGACCGCGGAGGCCATCAGAGCGGGGGACCAGTCCGCGTTCGGTGAGCTGGCAGCACGCCACCGCCATGAACTCCATGTCCACTGCTACCGGATGCTCGGGTCCTTCACGGAGGCCGAGGACATGGTGCAGGAAACGTTACTGCGGGCCTGGGACAAGCGCACGACCTTCGAGGGGCGCTCCGGTTTCCGCGCCTGGCTCTACCGGATCGCCACCAATGCCTGCCTCGACACCCTGGCCCGGCGACGGCGCCGGACCACGGCGGCGGTCGACAGCGGTGGCGGACCTGCGGCCTCGGTCGCGGCCGAGGTCACCTGGCTCCAGCCCTGCCCCGATCGGCTGCTCGACCTCGCCGCGCCCGCGGCGGCGGAGCCGGAGACCGCCGCCATCGGACGGGAGACGATCGAGCTGGCGTTCCTGGCGGCGATCCAGCATCTGCCGCCGCGTCAGCGGGCCGTCCTGGTGCTGCGGGACGCCGCCGGGCTGCCCGCCCAGGAGACCGCCGACACGCTGGAGATGAGCGTTCCCTCGGTCAAGAGCGCGCTTCAGCGCGCCCGCGCGACCCTGCGGGAGCATCTGCCCGAGAAACGTACGGACTGGAACGCGGCCACCGGTCCGACCCCGGCCGAACGGGCGCTGCTCGACCGGTATGTCGCCGCCTGCCGACGCTCCGACCTGCCCGCACTCACCGCGCTGCTGCACGAGGACGCGCGTCAGTGCATGCCTCCGGCGCATCTGGTGTTCAGCGGGCGGGAAGCGATCCTGGACATGTGGCGGCCGGTCCTGGAGGGCGAGGGCTCCTGGGGGGTCTGGTACTCGCGGACGCTGGAGGTGAACCGGCAGCCCGCCGCCGTGAACTATGTACGCCGTCCCGGCGCGGAGCGGTACACCGCCGTCAACATCGACGTCCTGCGGATCGAGAACGGTCTGATCACCGACATCACGACCTTTGGACCCGAGTTGCTGCCCGCCGCGGGCCTCTCCGCCACGCTCGACCCGGCGGATCTGGACCCGGCGGACCCCGACCCCGGCATGTGACGCAGGTCACTCGGGTTTCGCCGATTCCTTCGTGGGCGCTCCGCCGTCATATGAGCACCAACGCAAGGGAAAGGCACCTCATATGACCGACAACCGCTACGGCACCCCCGCTACCCGAGCCGACCTGGAGCTCCGCGCCCTGCACCGGCTCGCCGGGCCCTGGCGGGTCAGCGGGGGCGCCACCGGCACCGTCACCTATCGCTGGCTGGAGGGCGGGCACTTCCTCGCCCAGGACATCGATCTGACGCAGAACGGGCAGCGGATCGTCGGCATGGAGATCATCGGCCGGAGCAAGCCCTTCGGCGCCGAGAAGCCGGGCGAGGACATCCTCTCCCACTTCTACGACAACGAGGGCAACACCTTCGACTATGTCTACGACCCCTCCGACGACGGCGACACGCTCACGATCTGGGCCGGCGAGAAGGGCTCTCCCGCCTTCTACCAGGGCACGTTCAGCCCTGACGGCGACACCCTCAGCGGGAGCTGGACCTACCCGGGCGGCGGGGGGTACTCGTCCGTCATGACCCGGGTCCGCTGAGGCCGGCCCCGTGTCCCTGGCCCGAAGGTCTCGGGCCAGGGACACGGAGGTGCCGTCAAGGGGTCAGGCCGTCAGAGCCCCAGGGCTTCGGGGCTGCCGGGCCTGCCGGGACTGCCGGGTTTCGGGGCTGCTTCCGGGTTTCGGGGTGGTCTCAGCGCGCGCTGCGGTGCTCCAGCAGCGCGGTGGCGATGGCCACCTGCGTCGGCTCCAGCGCGACCTTGCCGTCCTCGATGTCCCACAGGGCGTTCTGGAGCACCCGCCCCAGCGTCCAGCCCACGGCCCGGTCCCGTTCCAGACCGAGCGCGCCGGTCAGCAGGTCGAACCGCCGCAGCACCGTCCGTGTCACCCCGGGCCCGCCCGAGGCCGCGACCTTCTCCCAGGCGCTGTCCAGCGCCGGAAGCAGTTCAAAGCCGGGGTCGCCCGCGAGCGGTTCGGGGTCGATCGCGAGCCAGGGCTCCCGCCGGGCCGCGAGCACGTTGTCGTAGTGCAGATCCCAGTGGAGCAGCCGGTCGCCGCTCTCCCCGATCAGCTCGGCGACGGCGGACGCGCACACCTCCACAAGCCGCCGCTCGGCCGGGTCGCCCAGCCGGGTGACCGCCTCGGGGGTCCGCTCCAGCATCGCCGCCGCGATGCCCGAGAGTTTCCGCACTCCGATGGGCGCGGCCACCGCCGTCAGCCGGGCCAGCAGCCCCGCCAGCGCCGCCATGGCCGTGTCGTCGTCGTCCAGCGACGACAGGGTCCGGGCCGCGTCGAGCCGTTCCAGGAGCTGGGTCGCGCTCCTCTCGTCGTGGTCGAGCAGCCGGACGACGCCCTCGCCGCGCCAGGCCAGCAGGCCCGTGGCGGTGTGGGCGGTCTCCTCGCGGAGCTGCTGGAGCTTGAGCACGGCGGGCGTGCCGTCCTCCCGGAGCACGGGGAGCACCAGGGAGGCCATGCCATGGGCCGGCGGGCCGTCCGGCCGGAGCCGCCATCGGTCCAGGAACTCACCGCCGATGCGGGGGAGCTCCACGAGCCAGGCACGGGCCTCGGGGCCCTGGGTGCCGTACGACGCGGCGAACACGTCGGGGACATCGATCAGTGTCGATGAGGACATGGTGAGATTTCCTTCGTCTGTTTCTGCGAGAGCTTGCGGGGCCGGAAGCGGCCTGGAAGGGCTCGGGACGAAGGGTGCGGCGGGGGTGCCCGGGGTCCGGGCAGGCGTCAAAGCATGCCCTCAGCCTAACCCCGCCGGGGGCTGTGCGATCAAGCGAAATACCTTGGGCGGGGGCGGCTGCGGGGCCTTCCGACACGCACACGAACCGGTGGTCCGGGTCCCGTCGTGGGACCCGGACCACCGGGCGGTGCTCGTGACGCGATCCGGGTGTCACACCTGCCGCGCGGCGAGCCTCCTCGCCGACGCACGGCGCTGCGGCTGGAGCGGGTCCACCAGGACACCGGAGCCGGAGCCCGGGGTGAAGTGCCAGCCTCGGATCTTCTCCGCCACCCGGGTAAGCCGTTCGTCACCCGGAGGAACGTCGACGGAGAAGAGGGATTCGTCCGGCTTGCGGTCGTCCCCGCTCCAGCGGACCACACCCTCGCAGTCGGCAAGGATGTCCCGGATGGCCTGCTCCTCCAGCGGGTAGAAGCCACCACGAGCCCCGAAGGGGTAGGAACCGGGCCGAATCCGTACCGCCGTGCCGGACGCCTGGTTCGACTCCGCCAGCCCCTTGCGCACCGTCCCCGGCGCGCGCCAGCCGATCACGTCGCCGTCGCGGAGCGCGTCGACCTCGTAGTGGAAGCGCTGGAGCACATGCACCAGCACGGTCTCGGCATCGCCCATGCGCACCTGTATGCCGAAGGGCAGCCCCGGTACGGGACGGGTGTGGATATTGCCGTTGCCGTCGGCGACCTTCTCCATCTCCCAGCCGTTCTTCGACGGGACGCCGGTCAGGACACGCTTGTTGCGCTCCTGCGCCTTCCGTACCGCCTCACGGATCTCATTCGGGTCGGGACCGCTCGCTGCCGCCCGGGCGGGAAGCGATATCGCCTGCGAGGCCACCGCCGCGCCGACGGCCACGAACGCCGCACGCCGCAAGGCGGTGCGACGGGAAATCTTCACTGTCACGTAGTCGTCTCCTCAAGCTTTTTGTCGGAGCGTATGGCGTATCCGGTCAGGACGATGGATGTCACTCCGAGGAGCCCTGTCACAGGATTGACGTATCCGGGAATGGCCGCTTCATATGTCCGCCCACTCTCGGTGCGGCACCCGAAACGCAGAGGCACAAAGGAAGATTCATACCCGTTGAGGTTTTTGATCTTTTCCGGCCCCAATGTCTCCTGACACGCCTTGGCTTGATTGCTTTCATCCAGGAAGAAGAGATGCAGAAGACCCCATGTGTACATGCCGATCATCCCGGCCCAGGCCAGCGCGACGGCACCCTTGAGAAGGGTGCGCCTGGTCCGTCTGGCTCCGGTGCGCGCCAACAGCAGCCCGGCCCGGACGGCCAGCCATGGCGTGGCGATGACCCCTGTCAGCAGCAACAGGAGCAAAAGGACGGGATTATGGCTCTCGTATGGAGCATCTCCTGACATACGGTGTAGCTTGTCACACGTTCCGGGAGATCGAGTTGTACTTCTCCATGATGTAGTACAACCCCATCCGCTTCTTTGCCTCGCCGAGCGCAGGCTCGACGGGAGGACCCTGGTAGCGACGCAGGACCTCGTAGATCTCCCGGTCGTTGAAGTTCAGACGCGGCGGGCCGATCGCGGGCGAGTTGTCGTCCCCGCCGGGCTTTCCGTCGATGTCCCACATATGGATCACGGCGACGCTGGTGAGCGCGAACGCCTGGTCGTCGTACGCCTTTTTCCAGATGTTGTACTTGTCCTCGTCCCTGCCGACGTCAAGAATCGGGCGACCCGTCACATAACCCTTGGTGAGGCCGTGGTTCCAGGCGCCGATGAGCGTCACCGCCCGCTGTTTGGCGATTCCCGTGGAGGTGTCCCTGATGTACTTCCCCGTGGTATTGAACGCGGCGATCACGGTCGCCCAGGCCGCTTCATCGGCAGGGTCGATGTGCCGCATCTCCCAGTACGCCGTGGTCTGGATGAGCGCCTTGCGCATCTTGTGCCTGTTCGACAGCTCCGTGATGACCTGGTCATGGTCCAGCACGGTTGTCTGGAAGCACTTCCAGTGCTGATAGCTCCTGGTGCCGCCGCTGTTGGGGTAGCCGAGGGATTCCATGTACTTGCCCACGTCGGTCATCATCGCCGTGGTCACCGACGGGTCGAGACGGGTGTCGGGCTTGGCCGTGCGCGGTGTGTTGAACGTGCCCTGTCCGGTGTCGCGTCCCGAGGCGATGTTGACATCGATCTCGATCGACCCGGCCCCGGTGCCGACGGTGCGTGTGACGATCTGGTCGTAGGCCCAGTCGGCCGGGAGTGGATAGCCGAAGTTCCCGGAGAATCCGGATGACATATCGGAGACGAAGGAGGCCGTGGAGTGACCGGCCTCGGCGACGCGCGTGCATACATTGCGCGGGCCGTAGGCACCGATCTGGAATCGGTTGCCGTCGTCGGCTATCGCGTCCTGGATGCCCTTGAAATGCGGCAGGACGTTGTTGACGATGTCTTCCAGAAGGGCATCGAAGTCGACCGCGAAGAAGATTCGCGTACCGGGCTTGAAGCCGTGGTCCAGAGCCGCGTTGATCGCAGCCTGCCCGGCGGTCCGGCCGGCGATGTAGCTGAAGTCGGAGGCGTCACGGCCGTAAGTCTGGTAGATGGGGAAGCAGCGTAGACCGTTGGCCGCGATGGTCGCGAGCTCGCCCTCCTGGATCTCCTTCTCATAGGGCTTTCCTCCCGTGGGATTCGTGAGGTAGCGCCCGATGTAGGTGATGCCTTCGGCCTTCAGCGTGGCGGCCCGTTCCGGTGTGATCCTCGTGACCCCGTCGCACGCCGCGCCCTTGCGGGACTGGTCCCCGTGGGAGACCAGCAGTGAGGCCCAGGTCGAGAAGTCTCCCCTGCCGTTGACCGGGAGTTTCACAAAAGCCTGGAAGTCGGAAACAGCCGACGCGAGAGCGCTGGTGAAGGTACCGGTGAAAGCGGTGGGACGCTGGTTGAGGACCATCCCGGCCGAGAACAGCCGTACCCAGGTATTGGAGTCACCGGAGGCGACGGGGTGGTTCTTCAGCCCGGCCTGGGTCCCCGGACCGAAGACCCCGTTGGCCGTGCCGTCGGCCATGCCGAGCTCGTACTGCACGGCGAACAGCATGGATTTGGCGACATCACGCGAGTGATGGCCGTCGGCCGGGATGATGAAGAAGTCCCTGCGGTGGACATAATTTCCGTTCAGCCACTGCTGCACGCCCCGAATGGTGTTCGAACCGCCGTTGACGGTCGTGTAGGCGTCCATGTTGAGGAGACCCTTGAACACCTTCGGCACCAGGTCACTGCCGGGGTAGGCGAAGTCCACACCCATGTTCTGCTTCAGCTTGAGAATCGACGCAATCACACGGGAGTTGTACCGTCCATCGATTTCACCACCGTCGTAGCCCTTGCAGTACAGGGCGGACTGAATGATCCTCGCGAAGTTCGCGGACGGCACCGTGGAGGCGTTGAGAATGGGGTACTTCGTCTGGAGCGTGGACAGAGTCGTCGGGCCGAACGTGTCCGACAGTGTAGCGATGCCCAGCTCGTACTGAAGGGCTCGGGTCAGGGCAAACATCGTCTTCCAGCCCGTCTCCCCGTTCTCGGGAAGGTGGCCTATGCCCAGTTTTCCGTCATAGGCGGCGTTGATGAACGCCTGTGCTCTGCGCACCATCTCGTCGGCCATGAAGTCTCCTGTCGTTTGGGGTCAGGCAAAGGGCATGGGACGGCGAGAGCTATTCCACCGCCCAGAGTCTCCAAGGGAACGAATCATCACAGAGGGCGCAAGGTGCTTCGTGCATACAAGCGGTAATCGATAAAGGAACACGGAAGGAAACCCGCCGACTGTCCGGAGCTCCTGAGTAGACACCCGTACGGCTGTACGGATCAAGCACCACCACCGGAAACGACGTGATCACCAGGCTTGGCGGATGGGGCATCGACGCCGGCAGGGCACCACCAACGGGCCGAATGTGGACACGGCCCGCGCACACGGTCATCACACCGTAATAACCAGCACGGGTTCATGCGAACAGCGGCTCAGCCGCGGAGCTGAAGCCCTTCGATCACCGTCAGACGACACCGGCCGTCGACTCCACGCGGGGGAATTCGGCGAGCGGGGCCTCGCGGTGGAAGAAATCCTCGGCGCGGCGCAGTGCCCGCTCGTCGTTGCGCACCTGGCCGGGGCGGGAGCCATTGCCGAGCAGGACGCCGCCGAAGCGCATTCCCATGTACGCGGCGGTGCTGTTGAGGGTTTCCGTGAGGGTGTCGGCGCGGTTCTCCTGGCGCTCGGCCATGACCGTCACGCCCCACAGGGTCCGGCCCGCCATGTGTTTCTTGAAGTCCAGGCCGGGCGTGCCCAGCCAGCCGGACCAGTAGTCGAGATAGCGCTTGGTCTGCGCGGACACCGTGTACCAGTACAGCGGCGTGGCCAGCACGACGTCCGTGGCCTCCAGCGTGGCCTCGCGCAGCATCTGCTCGGTCTCCTCGACGGGCCACTCCCCGGTCTCGTGGCGTCCGTCCTGGAAGTCGGGCAGCGGCAGTTCGTTCAGGTCCACCCAGCGCTGGGGGATGTCGGCGGGCAGGTGTTCGGCGGCGGCGCGGGCGAGGGTCTCGGTGTTGCCGCCGGGGCGAGAGCTGCCGAGGAGAAAGAGGAAGGAGCGGCCGGTCCAGGGGTGCTCGTCGGTGATCATGACAGGTCCAACTCCCCCTGCCCGGGGGCTATTCCGTATCACGTGCACCCCCGTTCCTCCGTCTCCCGGCCGTTCAGCGGACGCGGTCGTAGACGAGGCACAGCGTGCCGTGCTCACCCGCCGCCTCGCTGACCAGCGACCACTTCCCGGCGGGGAGGTCGGCGTCGAAGAGGCGCGGCCCGGCGCCGAGGAAGACGGGGAAGACCGTGAGCGCCAGCCGGTCCACGCGGTCGGCAGCCAGCAGGGGCTTGATGACGCTCGCGCTGGAGAGGACGAGTATGTCGCCGCCGTCGGTCTCCTTCAGCTCGTCGACGACTTCGGCGGCGGGCTTGTCCACGAGGGTCGTCCGCTCCCACGGCGCCTCGGTGCGGCTGGAGGAGAGGACCACCTTGTCGGTGTCGACTAGCCACCGCGCGAACGCCTCGTGGCGGGGGTCGGTTCCCTCCGCGCCGATGACGGTGGGCCAGTGGGCGAGGAAGCCCTCGGCGTTGACCCGTCCGAGCAGGGCCGTCGTGGCGGGTGTCCAGAGGCTGGTCAGATGGTCGCTCGCGACATCGGTGACGGCGTAGGGCAGCACCCAGCCGCTGTCCAGCGGGTCGGGCCCGGCGTAGCGGCCGTCGAGGGACAGGGCGATGTTGGTGACGACACGGCGGCGGGAGGTCTGCTGGGGCACTTCGTTTCTCCTGGTGTCGGTGGGGTGTGCGCAGGGTGTGGCCGAGGCGCCGGTACCTGGCCGGCGCTGGTGCCGGTATCCGGTTCTCAGGAGGTGTCCGGCGCCTCGGCAGGACCCTCCGCGAGGGTTTCCCTGAGCCTGTCGAGGCTCTGGCCGAAACCGATCTCTATGCCCGCGACGAAGTCCGCGGAGTCGGCCGTGCTGCCGGTGATCCGGTAGTGGACGTCCAGCTCCGTACCGGCGCCTGTCCCGCCGGTGCCAGTGCCAGTGCCGGTACCGGTGCCCATCGGCCGCAGGTCCAGGTCGACCTGCGCGGTGAACGCGGTGCCGCCATCGGGAAGCAGCGGGGAGAGCCGATAGGAGAGGCGCTCGCCGGGGCGTACGTCGTCGACGGTCCCCTCCGCGCGCCCGACGACCGGGTCCGATCCGTCGGTGTCCTCGGTGTCGCGGTACTCCAGGACGATCCGGCCGCCCGGCCGCGGCTCGAAGACCAGCTCGGACACGCGCAGCTCGTCGGGTGTCCACCAGTGCGCGAGCAGGGGTGACTCGGTGAGATGGCGCCACACCGGCCCGATGCCCGCCGCCAGCGGCCGGAGGAAGCGGAACGAGCGGCCATCGGCCCACCCCTCCCCCGCTTCCCGGGCGGTGGACCTCTCCGTGTGCAGGCTGAGCCCATAGCGGTCATGGGCGGTGCCCGCCCCGGTGGCCCGGTCGGCCGCGTCGGCGAGCCGGTCCAGCTCGGCGGCCAGCTCCCGCAGGACAGCGGGCCGCAGTGTGTACACGCGGCGCTGGCCGGAGCGTTGGGAGGTGACGACGCCCGCGCGCTCCAGGGTCTGGAGGTGCTTGGTCGTCTGCGGCTGACGCGCCTCGGCGAGCCGGGCGAGAACGCCGACCGGGCGGGGGCGCTCGGCCAGCAGGGCCACGAGCCGCCAGCGGGCCGGGTCGGCCAGCGCGGTGAGGAGTGCGTCCATGGCTTTAGTATTCGTTACAGAGAATATTCGCGTCAAGGAATATTTCTGGGCGGTCATCGGCCGGTGCGGAGAAGAGGCGGCAGGAAACGAGAGGGGGCGGCAGGAGGTCAGGAGCTCAGGAGCTCAGAAGACCGGCAGGGCAGGACCGTTCGGGCGGACGGGACCGTTCAGGCGGACAGGCGCGGTCAGTAGGACAGGTCGAGGTAGTCGATGTCCGTGATCTCGACGTCCAGCCCGGCCGCGCGGGCGCCCTCGTCGCGGAAGTACACCCGTTGCAGCCCTTCGGCCACGATCTCGCGCAGTCGGCGCTCGGCGGCGCCCTCGTGCTGGGCGGTGAAGAGGCGGTCGGCGTACTGCGGGGGAAGGTGGACGGTGAGACGGCGCATGCGCGGGTCGTCGGTGGTGCCGATGGGGGCGGTGTAGCCGAAGCGGGCCCGGGTCTCGACGGTGATGCCGGTACGGGCGGCCGCCTCGCGGCGGCGGCGTTCGCGGACCCTCGGCTGCCAGCGGAGCCGGACCTCCTTCTCGATCCGGTCGGCGATGGGCCGCGGCGGGGTCCTGCGTTCGCCGGAGAGATAGCGCTCGACGGAGCGGCGGGTGACCCCGATCGCCTCCGCCACCGCCTTCGTCGTCTTGAGCCTGCCGAGCAGGAACCGCACCCGTGCCTGTGTGGACTTCGGCGGCTCACGGGTGAACAGTTCCTGGTCGGCGCGGATCAGCGCGTCGTCGATGTCGCCCATCGGCTACTCACTCCCCCTCGTCGAGGACGGCGTCGACGCCGTCCTTGATGTGCCGGGCCGGGTTGAGGCCCTTCTCCATCAGGTCCACCGCCCAGGCCATCTCCTGGACCCCTTCCAGTTTGGCCAGTCCGGGGGTGGCGCCGAGGCGGAAGGACCCGGGCAGGACACGACCCTCGGGGGTGAGGGGCAGGAAGTCGAGCGGGGACGGCCCGGCGGACGGGTACACGACACAGTCGGAGAGCGCCGCGAGCGGATGACGTCCGGTCGTCTCGGCTGTCTTGACCATCTTGCGGTGCATGTTGACCCTGGCCTTGGCGATGACGGCGGCACGGACGTCGGGGCGCCAGGTGGGGCGTTCCAGGGCGGGCCAGCGTTCGCCGTCGCGGTAGCCGCGGCCCTGGGAGCGTTCGCGGAGTTTGCCGATACCGCCCTTGACGGTGGACTTGATGGCGGACAGCACGGCGGCCAGTCCGGGGTCGCGCTGTTTGTGTCCGTCCATCGCGGCGAGGAAGGTGTGCTCGTCGGCGTCCTTGGCGACGGGGACGCCGAGGTCGGCCATGGTCTGGACATAGGCGTCGCGCAGCCGTTCGTGCCAGGGGTCGAGGCAGGGGGCCGTCCCGTAGCGCAGATAGCCTTCGAGGGGGCGGATGTCGGCGCCGAGCTGTGCGGCGTATGCCACGGTCGGGGTCGCGTACCAGGCCGGACCGGTCGGACGGGCGCCGGACGGGGTGAACGGTGACGGCAGCCGCGGGTCGATCGCGACGGCCGAGAGGTCGACCAACCAGGAACCGGGGATCTTCTGGTCGAAGGCGGGGAAGGCGACGTGGACGGGGTCGCCGAGCCCGATCGGCATCCGGGCGGCGGCGGCGAGGAAGGCGGTGTTGATGTCGATCCCGACCGCGTAGGGGAGCAGGCACTCCTCGTCGGCGAGCAGCTCCGGGTCGCGGACCCACTGGTACGCCTCCTCGTCGAGGAAGCGGTCGGCGGGCCAGCCCTGGGCGACGGGGTGTTCGGCGGGCGCCTCCGGCGGCGCGGGGTCGACGGGGCGGGTGAGGGCGCCGGGGTTGGGCGCGGAGACCCAGGTTCCGGTCGTCTCGTCCTTGACGGCCCGGGTCGGGGGGCGCAGCGCGGTCATCAGCTCCAGGCCGCTGACGGCGGTGGAGCCCCGGGGGGTGAGGACCCGGGTGGCGTAGGTGGTGAGGGTGCGGGCGAGTTCGGCGGCGTCCAGCGAGGCGGCTTCGCCCCAGGCACGGGGGTCGAGGGCGCCCCAGGGCAGGACGGCGAGCTGGACGCACTGCCGCTGTCCGGCCTTCGCGGGCCGGTAGATCCTCGGCCAGGGGCCGAAGCCGCGCTGTGTCAGCTTCCAGCCCGCGCGGCCGATCTCCTTGACCACGGGGTGGTCGGCGGGCAGCCGCAGTCCCCGCCGGTCCTCCAGGACCAGGGGCAGTCCCAGCCGTGCGGCGGCGGGGGCGGTGAGGACGAGCAGCGGATCGGCGTCCTTGCCGTGGCGGTGCAGCCGTGCCGCCCCGATCCCGGACTCGGTGAGCGCCCACGCCACCAGCTCGGGAACCGTGCCGGCGGGGCACTCCAACAGCACGCCGCCCGCCGCGTAGGCGGTGCCGTCGCCGTCGAGCACCGCCAGGGGCCCGGAGGGGAAACGGGGGTCGCGCGGCGGCTGCGGGGGGTGTACGGCCCGGGCGCCGCGGGCTGCTGCGGGGCGGGGCCCCGGCGGCACGGACACGGGTGCGGGTGCGGGTACCGCTGGCACCGGCGCGGCGGCCCGGACCGGAGCGGGTCCGGCCGACCCGGCGGGTGCGGCGGGCGCGGGGACCGGGGAGACGCCGGGCGTCGGCACGGGCTGCCCGGGCTCGGCGGCGGCCGAAGCCGGAGCGGGCACCGGGGCCGGAGCCTGAGCCGGAGCCTGAGCCGGAGTCGCCCCGGCGGACCCGGCGGGCGCGGCAGGCCCGGCGGGTGCGGCAGGCAACGGGGACAGGGCGGCACCGTCACCCGGCGCGGGCTGCGCGGACGCGGCGACGGCCGAGGCTCCCGGCGCCGCCGAGGCAGGGGCCGGAACGGTATCCGAAGCCGAGACAGGCGCAGGCCCGGCGGACCCGGCGGACCCGGCGGACCCGGCGGACCCGGCGGACCCGGCGGACCCGGCGGACCCGGCAGGCAACGGGGACGGGGCGGCACCGTCACCCGGCGCGGGGTACACGGACGCGGCGACAGCCGGGGCAGGCGCCGGAGATGAGCCGACACCGTCACCCGGCGCGGGGTGCGCGGGCTCACCAGCGGTCCAGGCTTCCCGCACCGCCGGAACCGAAGCGGGTGTCGGCGTCGGGTACTTCGTCGCCCAGCCTTCCAGCAGGCGGGCGTACGCCTGTCGCTTCGGGGCCTTGGGCTCGCTGCGGCCCGTCTCCCAGGCGCGGATGGACTCCCGGCGGACCTCGAAGACCTCCGCCAGCTCCTGCTGAGTCACCTTCGCCGCCTCCCGCAGCCGCTTGCGCTCCGCGGGCGGCGGCAGTTCATCGGGCCGCGCCAGCAACGCGTCGACCCGGGCGAAAAGGGCATCCTGGCCGTGGGACATCACATACCTCCGCGCAGAACACTACCCTTTTCGCTACTCACTCCTCGCACACGCCTCGACGGGCATACGGAAGACGGAAGCCGGAAGCCGGAAATCCGATCCTGTTCGTCCTGGTGGCCGGTGCGGTCAGCGCGGCGGCCGAGTCCGTCCGTATCCGTCCCGCCCTCGCGCCGCGCTCGGCCCCGACCGGCCACCGCGGGGTGTTCCGGTCCTTCACCTCCTGGCATCCGACCGTTCCGGATCAGTGGCAGCCGACCGCCGACCGACGGCACTCCGGCGCCGGATCGCACATCCCGCCACGGTCCAGCGCCGGATCGCGGACCGCGCGACCCCCAGCGACTGCGACTGCGACGACCCCGCCCGCGTCCATCAGGACACAGCCGAGGACCACAGTCCCGACAGGCTACCGCCGAGTAGGGTCAAGGGTCGACGGGATGCCCTGACACACCGTTCAGTGGCTCATCCAGCCACATCGGCGGGCCGATGCACGGGCCACCAGGAGCGCCGGGCGCCACCCTTACCCATTTTCGTCAATCTAAAACGAGTAGATTCACGCCATCTTCACGACTTGCGACGGGTATCCTCAGACTCTCTACACAGCAGCATCCACCTGCGTAGATTCGTCATACACCGATCCGTCTGAGGGTTCATTTATCGCCATGCGCAGTTAATTGGGCCGATCATGCACTGAGTGGCTGGTTATGATTCCCGAAGAGTCATGATCTTTTCGCTCTCGTACCTCCCGTGCACACCCGCACGAGGGACGAGTACGGACCCCGCGCCAAACCCTCGTATCCGGTGTGTTGCCGACCCCACCGGTACGGGGAACGGGACCCGGCCCTGCGCCGGAGCGCCCGGTGTGGGGCACTGGGCGGTGTCCATGGTGGCGAGGAATGGGGTGGAGTGTTCACGCACGCAGGGCAGTACCCCGGCTCAGCTCTCGTGGCCGGTGCCCTCGACCAGTTACGGGCCCGGCGCACCCACCGTCTTCTGCGTCAGGAGACGGAGCGCCTGGTGGCCTCCCTGCCCCTCCCCCGGCCCTTCGACCTCTCCCGGTTCGTCGGCAATCTGGAGGAGGCCCGTGGTCGGCGCATCGTCATGAAGCCGATGCCCGCCCATCTGGCCGGTCTCACCGGCTTCTGCGGGCTCTGGATCAAGCACGACACCCGGCCGCTCGATCTGATCCTCCATCTGACGGGCGGTTCGCCCTCGCACGAGCTCCAGATCAAGGTGCATGAACTCGTCCATCTCTGGGCGGAGGACGCCACCGGGGTCGTCGGCACCGACGAGGTTCTGCGCGACCTGACCCCGGCGCGGGTGCGGGAGCTGATCGCCTCCGGACAGGCCGCCGGGCGGCACCGTTACGACACCGCCGTGGAGAAACGCACCGAGGACGCGGCCACCCTGATCAGTCAGCGGGCCCTCAACCCCCCGCTGATCGAGGACTCCGTGGCCCGCCGCCTCGCCGAGGACTTCTCCTACCCCTTCGGGAGCGACACCGCCCTGTGAGGAAACCCCTGCGGGAATCCCCGTAAGGAAGCCATTGAGCGTGAAGGAAGCCATGAGCGTGACCGACGCGTTCTCCTACGCGATCGCGGGCCTTCTGATCCTCCAGCCCCTGCTGCGAGCCAAGTCCGCCTGGAACGGGCACCGCAGGGAGCGCTCGCTCTGGGGCTTCTTCGCCGCGCTCGCGGTGAGCTGGCTGTGCCGGACCTCGGAGGTCAAGGCGCTGCTGGACCGGACCGGCGTCCTCGACCTGAGCTATCTCTTCAAGCACGTCACGGCCATCATCGGGATCTGTGTCCTGCTGCGCTATGTCACCGCGGTCTACGCGGAGACCGGCCGGACGACCGGGCACCCGGCCGGCCACTCGACCGGTCTCCCCGGTGACCGCACCGGCTCGGACCACGGCGCGGACCACGGCGCGGACCGGCGGCGCAGCGCCCGGGTGTCGGCCGTCGTGCATCGGATCGCCACCCGGGCCTCGGCGGGCACCATCGCCGTGATGGCGGCGACGTTCTTCTTCCTGCTCCATCCCCCGGACACCGCCGCCCCGTCCTTCCTGGAGCGCCATGAGGGGGACCCGGGGCTGCCGGTCTACATGGGGCTGTTCTACCTCTACATGGGGACGGCCGCGGCGGTCTGCGCCGTGCAGTGGGGCGGGGCGGCCCGGGTGACGCCGGTGCGCTCCGTGCGCGTCGGGATGCTCATGATGTCCTGGGCGATGGCCCTGGCCGTGGTGTACGTGCTGCTGCGCACCGCCTTCGTCGTGACAGTGAGCTTCACGACGGTGCCCGACGACATCAGCCGGACGCAGGAGGCGGTCACCGACTCCCTGCTCTATCTGTTCTCGGTGCTGTGGGGGGTCGGCGCCATCGCCCCTCTCGCGCGGGCGGGTTCCTACCGTTACCGGGCGGTCCGCAGCCTTCTGTCGCTGCACTGGCTGTGGCGGGATCTGGCGACGGCGGCCCCGGACGTCGTCCGCCACCGGCCCAGTCGGCTCTTCGCGCGGCTGCCGGTGGTCGGCCGTCCCCTCGACACCTTCCGTGACGTGTTCACCAGCCCCGATCCGTCCCTGCTCGTCCGCGTCAGCCGCTACACCGTCGACATCCGCGACTGCATCTTCGAACTGCGGCGCCAGGCCCCGACGGACCTCGCCGAGCGGGCCCGCGACCATGTGCGGAGCCTTCCCCATGGGACCTTCGGAACGGACGGGACCCCGGGAACGGACGGCCCCTTCGGGGACGGAGCCTTCGGGGACGGAACCCTGGGGGACGGAACCCCCGGAGGGAACAGAGCACACGGAACGGACAGGGCGCGCGGAACGGCCGGGCGCGAGGGCCACGACCCCGAGATCCTGGCCGAGGCCCTGTGGATACGTTCCGCCCTGCTGTACCGGGCCCCTTCGCCGCCCGGTCCCCCGCGCTCCGTGCCGGCGCCGTACCCCTTCGACCCCGGCACGGACCCCCGGCAGGAAGTGCCACACTTGCGGGCGGTGGCCTGCGCGTACGGCCGTGTCCGCGCCTGTGACGTGCGGGCCGTACTGGCCCGGGCCACCGCCGACTGCGCCTGATCACCCACCCACCGACGCAAGGAGCACCTGTGACCAACCCCCTCGCCCGGCCGACCATGTCGGCAGGGGCCCTCCTGGACAACGGCAAGGGCGAATACCTCATCGTCAAGCCCGGTTACAAGGAGGGCTGGAATCTGCCGGGCGGCGGCGTCGACGAGGGCGAGACCCCCCGGCAGGCGTGCGAGCGGGAGCTGCGGGAGGAGCTGGGTATCGAGCAGACGCCCGGACGGCTGCTGGTCTCCACGTATGTCCAGACGGCGGACGGCGGGCACATCTACTGGATCTTCGACGGCGGCACGCTCACGCCCGAGCAGCAGCAGGCGATCGTGATCCAGGAGAGCGAGCTGACGGCGTTCCGCTTCAGCGGTCCCGACGACATCTCCCCCACGGACATTCCGCCCTCGCGCAGGCCCCTGTGGGACGCGGCGCTGGGCGCGCTCCGGGACGGTGGTTCCGTCCATCTCGAAGTGGCGGGACCGCGCCCCGAGCGCCGGTGACCGGGGGACGGTGAGCGTGCCACCACCATGGCGGTGACGGCCCGGCGGCGGGAGGACGGCCACGCTACGGCGTGCGCGGCTCGTCCTCACCGGTACCGAGGATCTCCGCCATGGTGTCACTGATGAAGTCCCGCAACTGATCCCTGGCTTCCCGCGATATCTCCTGCTCGCCGCCGCGTGCGGCCATGATCGTGAACTCGTTGTGCACGGCGCGCGCCGAGACGACCAGCCGGTGGACACCCGGGTCGCTGCTGCGGAAGTACACCGGGGGGACGTCGAAGGCCAGGGCCAGGGCGTCGAGCACGCCGTCCGGCGCGGTCGTGCGTCTGCCTGTGCGCAGTTCCCTGACCAGACGCTCGGTCAGGACGGCCGGGCCGCCCCTGCCGTTGCCCGCCACCGCCAGGTCCGCGTCCGACGGCCCCGTACCGCCGTGGAGTTCGGCGCGCAGATAGGCGATCTTCTCGGCGATGGTGGTGGCGGCCTGCGCGGGCATCTCCTTGCTCTGCCTCCCGGCCTGCTCCTGCCGCCCCGGCTCGACCCGCGTCCCCGCCGACGGGTGGTCGCCCCGGCGCGCCCGTGCGCCCTGGGCCACCAGGGCAGTCGGAGCAGTCGGAGCAGTCTGCTCCGGTACCGCGGGCTGGTCGAAGCCGAACGAACGCCGTTGCGCGGCGAGCAGTTCCGCGCGGGTGACGTTGTAGGCGCGCGCCAGGGCCGTCACGGCCTCGTCGGACAGGGCGCGCCTGCCCTGTTCGGCCGCCCGGATCGGCATGGGGGACATGCTGTTGGTGTAGCGGGTGGTGTCGGACTGACGCATCCCGGCATCACACCGTAAATCGGCGAGATTCGGCGGCGCCGGACGAGGAAACAGCTCGTCGAGATCGGCCCCGAGCATCGCGGCGATCCCCGGCAGGCGTTCCTGCGGCGGTGTGGCCAATCCGTTTTCCCAGCGATAGACGGCGTTCGTCCTGATATCCAGCGCCGCGGCCAGATCTGACTGCGACATACGCCTGATCACGCGGTAATCGCGAAGTTTGTTTCCGTCAAAGATGCGGTCGGGCATGGGGTTACTCCGGGAATGGGCGGAAGAGGGACGACTGCCCCTTGAACAGATCACCAGATGGAGATACTTTCACCTTTCAGCGATGGGTGAGTGATCTTGCGACCGCTTCGACCGGCCACTCTCCTCGTCGACAAGCGACCCGCCTCCCGCGGGCAGCTCCCCGTACGACCGTACGAACTGTACGGCCCGCACGAGGGGACCCCGGCGGGGGACATCACCGACCCGGTGAGAAAGAGACCGTCCCGACCATGGCCACGACCGCGCCCAGGGCTCCACACCACTTTGCACGGCCGGCCCGGCGGGCCCGTCCACGGCACGGCCCAGGCCCGCAGACAGGCGAGAACGGCCGGCACCCTGCGGTGGGTCCCGTCCGCCGACGGCAGGCCCGGCTTGGTCAGGATGGAGCTGCTGTGCTTGCCGACCGCCGCCACCAGCGCTTCCGCGTCGCCGACCGCCGCCACCACCTCGTGACCGCAGCGGTCGAGCAGGCCGATGAGACCTTCCCGCAGCAGCACGCTGTCCTCGGCGAGCGCTGCGCGGAGCGCTCGGCGGCCTCGGTCACTTGGCACGGAAACTCCACATGTATCAGAGTCGGTCCGCCGGGCGGACTGGACAGGGCCAGTCTGTCATCCAGCACTGACACCCGGTCCGCGAGACCGGTGAGGCCGCTGCCCGCCGCCGCGTCCGCGCCGCCCCGGCCGTCGTCGCGCATCTCCAGGGACAGGCTGGCGTCGTGGTGACCGCCGCCCACCCGCGCGCGGCGCGCGCCGCTGTGCTTGGCGACGCCGGCCAGTGCCTCGCAGACGACGAAGTGGGCGGCGGACTCCACCGCCCGCGGCACCCGGCCCGGCAGGGCGAAGCCGATGTCCACGGGGATCAGGGCACCGGCCACCGCTCCGCCGAGCAGATAGGCGGTGGAGCGCCAGGGCCGGCCGGAGAGCGGACAGCCCGGGCGGGACATCACCTGCCACACATTCCGAACCTTCCGAGGGCGCATGGGGGATCACCTGAGGAAGGTGGACGGGCGGAGGCCATCGGTCCAGGGCCGGATCGGGGGCAGGGCCCGCCCCACCCTCGTACGGGCCCATACGCACCCAACCACCTGACAGTGTCTCCCGTCTGACGGTCTGACACACCGCGAAACGACCGCACGAGGCGCGACCACCGCACGACCACCGCACGGTCGCACCGCGCCATCGCACCACGTCACGACCGCACCACCGCACCACCGCACCACCGCACAGCACACTCAACGTCACGGCACGTTACGGCACGTCACGACATGGCACGACCGCGCCATGTCACCGCACCACCGCACCACGTCACGGCACGACCGCACGACCGCACGACCGATGTTCCAGCGTTCTGATCCGACCGCGGCGCCCCCGGGCCGCCCGGTCGACCGCAACAGGGGGGTTTACGTGGAATTCCAGCTTCTCGGTCCCGTCGAGGTGAGAGACGAAGGGCGTCCCATCGCGCTGTCGGGCTCCAAGATGCACACCGCCCTGGCGGCGCTGCTGCTCGCCCGCGGCCGGGTGGTGAGCGACGAGCGGTTGAGCGAACTCCTGTGGGGACTGAGACCGCCCGCCACCCGGAACGCGCAGATCTACACGCATATCTCACGGCTGCGGCAGCGGCTGGGGCCCTCGGTCGGGCTGACCCGCCGACAGCCCGGCTACCGGCTCGTCACCGACGGGGCGCACGTCGACGCCTTCGAGTTCGAACGGCTGGAGCGGCTGGGGCGCACGGCCCTGGAGGAGCGCCGCTTCGCCCAGGCCGCCTCGGTGCTGCGACGGGCGCTCGACCTGTGGCAGGGCCCGGCACTCGGCAATGTCACCCCGTATCTCGCGGAAGTGGAGCTGCCGCGGTTCGAGGAGGCCAGGATGAGCGTGCTGGAGGACCGGATCGGGGCGGAGCTGGCGCTCGGCCGGCACGGCCCGCTGACCTCAGAACTCACCTGGCTCGTAGGGGAGTTCCCGCTCAGGGAGCGGCTGCGGGCCCAGCTCATGACCGCGCTGTACCGGTGCGGACGGCAGGCGGAGGCACTGCACGTCTACCACGAGGGCCGCGAGGTGCTCACCGAGGAGCTGGGGGTGGACCCCGGGTCCGATCTCACCGCCGCCTATCAGGCCGTGCTCAGCCGGGAGCTGGACAATCTGCCGCAGCCCGCGCGGGTGGTGCTCCAGGAGCCGCCCGCCGGGGCCGCCGCGCCGCTGGTGACGCTGCCGTCCGCCACCGCGGACTTCACGGGCCGCACGGCGGAGCTGGACCAGGTCCGCGAACGGCTGGCGCCTTCGCCCGGACACCGGCCCACCGCGTTCGGACCCCGGCGGCTGCTCGTCTCCGGGATGCCGGGCGTGGGCAAGACCGCGCTGGCCGTGCAGGCCGCGCACACCATGGCGGAGGAGTTCCCCGACGGGCTGCTCCATCTGCGGCTCCGGGCCGCCGACGGCACCCCCGCCGACTGCGGCGACGTACTCACCGGGCTGCTGCGGCAGCTCGGCGAGAGCCCCGAGCGGCTGCGGGCCCCGGACGGGGACCGGCTGCGGCTCGACGATCTGATCCATCGCTGCCGGACCCTGACGGCGGGACGGAAGCTGTTGGTCCTCCTCGACGACGCGGTGAACGAGCTGCAACTGGAGCCGCTGCTGCCCGCGACCGCCGATGCCGCCGTCCTGGTGACGAGCCGCAACCAGTTCTCGATGGGGCCCGGTTCATGGACGGTGACACTGGAGCCGCTGACCACGGAGGAATCGTTCGGTCTGCTCGCGGCGGTCATCGGGGACGCACGGGTGCGCGCGGAGCCCGAGGCGGCGCGCGAGGTCGTCGAGGCGTGCGCGCGGCTGCCGCTCGCGCTGCGGGCCGCCGCCACCCGGCTCGCGGTCCGGCCGCACTGGCCGGTGGCACGGCTGGCCCGGCGGCTGGCCGACCCTGCCGCCCGGCTCGCGGAGCTGCGGGTCGGCACGCTGGACGTACGGCGGGTCCTGTCGGCGGCGCTGGGTCGTCGACAGGAGAGGGAAGTGGAGCTGATCCACCGTCTCGTGCACTGTGCGGACGGCGAGTTCACCGCGTCGCAGGCGGCCCTGCCGCTCTTCGGGCTGCCCGGGGAGGTGGCCGAGGAGCGGGCCGAGGACTTCCTTGAGCGGCTGGTCGAGGCGTCCCTGCTGGAGGCGCACGGCGTCGACGGTGCGGGCGCGCCCCGCTACCGCTTCCATCCGCTGCTCCGCCTCACCGTGGCTCCCGCGCGGCCCGCCCTGTCCGCGCTGTCCGCCCTGCCCACGGCGGCCATGCCCGCCATGCCGGTGTCCGCCGGGGCGGCTCCGGGGGACTCAGGCCCGGCCGCGGGCCGCCCGTTCTCGGTCCCTGACACGTCCGGCCCGGCCGCGACCGTGCCCCGGACCGCCGCCGGAACTTCCGTCGTCGAACGGGTCCGGCCCCGGGCCCAGGAGCGGATCGCCGTGGGCTGACGTGCCGGGACCGACGGCGACGGCGTTCCCGCACAGCGGCCACTGACGGGCGTGCGCGTGCGAGCCGACCCGGGCGGGGCCGCGGGGAGTACCGCCGGAAGAACGCCGTCCGCCCATAGGGGGCGGGCGGCGTCCCGTGCCCGACGGGCAGCTCGCGGGGGCGTCGGCCGAGGACATCGCCGCAGGTACTGCGGCTGGTGGCCGCCGAGGCCCTGTTGGTGGTCGTCATCGGCGGGTCCTCGGGCCGCTGGTCGCCGGGTTCGACCTGGCCGGTACGCGGGGCGCGCCGGCCCTGCTGTCGGTGTGGACTGCGATCGAGCTGCCGTGGGCTTGCACTCGGCGCGGCCGTGACAGCCGGTGCGGTACTGGCCGTGCTCTCGGCCGTCGCCCCGGCCGTACTCGTCCTGCGTCGCCGGGCGACACCGTCCGAAGCCCTCACTACCTGCACAAGACGAAGGTCAAGCGTAGGTCAAGTGCAGAACCAGTGCAGTTAACTGGGCGCGGCATCAAAAGGCGCCGTCCCCTCGATCCGGCCACCGCCATGACGGCCGCAGGATGCACCATTCCCACCATATCCGGGCAAGGGTCATCAGACATCGGCGTCTTACCCGCCGCTTCCTCCCGGTCGGGTCGGCCCGATCAGCGACGGAGAGGGCCCCACCCAGAGGACGGGCGAGCAGGCGAAATCCCGCCCGGTGACAGAGCTTCCACCGGAACGGGCCCGAGCGGCGACAGCCGGCCGCAGCGAACAGCCTGCGCTCTTGGCCGCCGAGCAACACCGGCCCCTGCTGTCATCAGTCACTTTTCCGGCACGTATGCGAAGCGCCTATGCCAGAGGGTCGTGTCTGGCGGGATTGCCTGCTGCCGGAGCCATCCAGCGGACCGCACGATGTTCTCGTTCCGCCGGGCCGTCCCGCACAGGTGGCCCGGCCCATCGACCACCGACGAAGGAGACTGACATGGCTCCGCGCAAGACTCTGGGAATGATCGTCGCCGCGGCGGCGCTCGTCGCCGGACAGTTCGCCGTCGGCAACGCAAGCGCCGCGCCCGCGCAGGCGTCCCCGCTCCAGCAGAAGGTCGACACATTCCTGGAGCAGCACCCCGAGGCCCGTCAGACCAGCCGGAACACGGTGGACTTCCCCGGCGGCAGCGCGACGATCGCCGAGCCCGGGGCCACCGTCGACCGGACCAGGGCGCCCGCGTGCGACAACGGATGGCTGTGTGTCCAGGTCGCCAACGGCACGATCTACCGGTACTACACGTGCCAGCTCTACCAGTTCAGGGGCACGGGCGACGGCACGTTCAACAACAACCAGAGCTCGGGCACCGTCGCCCGCTTCTACAACCAGAACGGCACCCAGCGCTGGACGAACACCGCCAAGGACACCGGCACCGCGTCCTGGACCCCGGTGTGGTCGATCAGGCCCTGCTGATCACCTGACCACCTGAGCCTGACCACGTGAGTCCCGGCATCGCCTGAGTCCCGGCCGCGCGGCGGACCCCGTGCGGCCGGGCACCGGCTGTCGGACCCCCGGTGCAGGATGGCCCGTATGGAAACGAACAGAGCCGATGACATCGGCGGGGGCTGCGGAGCCGACGAGGAAGTGATCCCGGTCCTGCGGGTGGCGGACGCGGCGGTCGCCGTCGCGTGGTACGCCCGGCTGGGCTTCGTCCAGCAGTGGGAGCACCGGTTCGAACCCGGCCTGCCGGTCTTCACCGAGGTCGCGCGGGGCCGCGTGCGGCTGTTCCTCTCGGAGCACATGGGGGACGCCCGGCCGGACACCCTGGTCCATCTGCGGGTCACCGACCTCGACGCGGTCGCGGCGGAGTTCGGGGCGGAGCCCGAGGAACAGCCGTGGGGACGGGAGACGGAGCTGCGCGACCCCGATGGGAACCGGCTGAGGGTCGGTTCCGTGGACGGGTGAACACAACGGTCCGTACCCGGCCGGAACAGGGCCGACCGGGTACGGACCGACAGCGCGGCGGGGACGGTCAGGTGACGTCGGCCACCGACCGGTAGAGCTGCATCACACCGTTGTCGAAGTACGGGCTGATCGCGTACTGACAGCAGCCCCACTGGGTCTGGACGCCATTCGCGTAGCCCATCAGAGTTTGTTGGTTGAACGCGGCCAGGAAGGGGCTTCCGCTCGCTCCCTCTGCCCACGCGCAAGCGACATAGATCCGGGAGGGGTCGGACGGGTGCTGGGCGGAGACCACGATGCCGCAGTACTGCTGCACGTTGCCGCCCCCGTGGTTGCTGGGGTACCCGTTCAGCATGTAGTTCATGCTCTTGGGCTGGTTGAAGGCGATGCCCCAGCCGCCGGTGACGTCGCCCAGTTTCCGGCCGTTGACCAGTTCGGTGACGACGAAGGCGACATCCCGGCCCACATCACCGTGGCTCGCCCAGGAGGCGAAGGTCGTCATCCTCTTCGCCCAGAAGACGCCGTAGGGGCGCTGGCCGGAACGGAACCCGGGTACATAGGTCCAGTGGGTCATGAACGCACCGGGCCGGCCGTTCACCGGGCCGGTGTGGACGCAGTGCCCGGCCGTCAGCACCAACTGCCTCGACCCGCTGTTCACCATCGACGCCGTGCAGGCGTGGCTGGTCCCCCTGATGGGGTCGCGGTAGAACACCCTCCCGGTCTTGGAGCTCTGGGGAATCCGGGGCTCGGCCGTGGGGCCCTCCGGAGTGCCGGAGCCCTTGGCCGCCGAGGCCGGAGTCTCCAGGGGAGCCACCGCGCTCGGTTCACCGTCGGGGCCGGGAGCCTTCCCGGCCCGGAGCGCGGTGGTGGGGTCCGGGACGTGGGGCGGGAGCGCCGCGGCCATCCGCTCGGGGGTCCAGTACTCCGCCAGCCTCTTGCCGTCGGCGGCGGAGTCGACGGCGGTTCCGTCGTCGAGCAGGGCCGGGGAGCTGAGCACGGTCGGACCGCTGTCCGGCCTGCCGACGTCGGCGGGGGTCGCGGACGCCGACCCGCTCAGGCCGATGGCCAGGGCGAGCACGGCTATGGCAGGGAAGGACACTTTCCTCACATGGCGCACAGGTGGTTCACCTCTCCAGATGCACGGCCTGGTGGACGCGGGAGTCGAGGGCTGTCCAGGAGCCGGTGCGTGACGGTGGGCGCGCCGAAGATGTTCCACACATTCCCTGTGCCGGTAAATGGTACTCAGTACCCACAGCATGGAAACGCGCCATCGCGCTCGGAACCGGTGTCACCTGCGGAATCATCCGGCGGAGCTGTGCGTTCGCCACTCGGGAAAGAGCAAGCGGAGCCACGGTCGAAGGACTGACCACGCAGTCCACCCATCTGAATGACCGGTTGGGCCGCACGCCCGACCTCCGGGCCGTGCGGGGAGCGGCGGCTGTCGACAGGGCTGGGCCCCGCCGCGTTCGGGGCGCGCTCAGAGCCCACCCAGCGAGTGCAGCTCGGCGAACTCGTCGGCGAGCAGCCCCATCGCCACCAGATCGTGGTACGCCCCGGCGAGAAAGGCGTGCTCGCGCCGCCGCCCCTCCTCGGTGAAGCCGAGTCGGCGGTGGAGCGCGAGGGATGCCTCGTTGTACCCGTAGATGTCCACTTCGCACTTGTGGTAGCGGCGCTCGGCGAACATGTAGCGCATCAGGATGACGGCCGCCTCCGTGGCGAAGCCCTGGCCCTGATGTTCGGCGCCTATGGAGATGCCGTAACGGAAGTGGCCCGCGCAGGGGTCGGCGTCATAGGTGTTGATGATTCCGACGGCCTGCCCCGGGCCGCCGACGGCCTCGATCGCGAGCTGGAAGCAGTCCTCCTCCGGCTTGGCCGTGGACCGCTCCTTCGCCCAGCCGCGATATCCCTCGGCCGACCGGGGCGGAAGCACCGCCTCACCCGAGCGCTGATGGCCCGAGTGCTGGTCAAAGCGCATGAACGTGTCCCAGTCACTGGGCTCGACCCCACGCAGGCGTACCCGCGTACCGGTCCAGAACGATGTAGTCATAACCCAGTTGATCAGGGATCTTCCCCACACGTCCAGATATTTTCCGCACCCCGGAGACCTGGAGGCGGCTGTGTCTTGACGCGCGTCCCCGCCCACTCATACCCTCATTCCACTATTCAGTTAGTGGAATGAGGGTATGAGGGTGACGGAGTGATCGACTACCGCATCGAGCGCCGCAGCGGCGTCCCCGCCTATCTCCAGATCGTCCAGCAGACCAAACAGGCCCTGCGGCTGGGGACCCTGGTGCCGGGTGACCGGCTGCCCACCGCCAAGGAGGTCGTCGAGGCCACCGCCATCAACCCCAACACCGTGCTGAAGGCGTATCGCGAGCTGGAGCGCGAAGGGCTCGTCGAACCGCGCCCGGGGCGTGGCACCTTCGTGCGCCGGGGGCTCGCGGCGCCGCAGACGGAGGAGGACTCGCCGCTCCGGGGCGAGCTGCGCGACTGGCTGCGGCGGGCGCGGGGCGCGGGGCTCGGCAGGGACGACGTGAGCGCGCTGTTCGAAGCCCATCTGGAGGAGACCTTCGGGCACGCGCACACCGGTCTCCGGCCGCCGGACTGAGCCGCCTCACGGCACACGCCGCGCAGACACCACACGCGCAGCACGTCCAGCCGATACAGCCCGCACAGCACGCGCTCCACACACTGCACGTGCCGCACATGCTCCATGCACTGGACGCACAGCACTCGCTTCATGCACTGCACGCACCGCACGTGCCGCACGCACCGCACGCAAGAAACCAAGGATCAGGAGTACCCAGGGGTGTTCACCCAGACCTACGGCTCGCCTCTCAACGGCGTGGCCGCCCTTGAGGCACACATTCTCCACAAGCGGTTCCGGGGCGGGGACGCACTCCGGGACTGTTCCTTCCGGCTCCCGGCGGGCCGGATCTGCGCCCTCGTCGGCCCCAACGGAGCCGGAAAGAGCACCCTGATGGGTCTGGCCTCCGGCATGCTCGGCGCCGACGGCGGACGCATACGGGTCTTCGGTGAGGACCCCCGGAGCGCGCAGGCCCGCGGACAGGTCGCCTTCCTCTCCCAGAGCAAGCCCCTCTACCCCGGTCTGACCATCGCCGAAACCCTGCGCATGGGCCGGGAGCTGAATCCCGGCCACTGGCACCAGGAGACCGCGGAACGGCTCGTACGCGCCGGGGACCTCCCCCTCCACGCGAAGGTCGGCACCCTCTCCGGCGGGCAGCGCACCCGGGTCGCCCTCGCCCTCTGCTTCGGCAAGCGCCCCCGGCTCCTGATGCTCGACGAGCCCCTGGCCGACCTCGACCCGGTGGTCCGCCACGAGATCACCGGGCTGCTCATGGCGATGGCCGCCGAGCACGGCACCACGGTCCTGATGTCCTCGCACACCCTGCGCGAGATCGACGAGGTCTGCGACTATCTCGTCGTCCTCACCCAGGGCCACGTGCGGCTGGCCGGTGAGGCCGACGACCTGCTGAACGCGCACAGCGTGCTCGTCGGAGCCATGCCCGGCAACGACTCCGGACTGCCGCCGTCCCTCGCCGCCCACGTCGTCATCGAATCCCGGGTGGCGGGCCGTCAGGTCACCGCCCTCGTCCGCCGGGAGGACCGGGTACTGGGCACCTGGGATGTGCATGAACCCTCGCTCGAAGAGCTTCTGCTCGCATATCTGCGCTCCCCTGACGCTCCGACGCTGCTCACTCCGAGCGCCCAGCCCCAGCTGCACCCTCAGTCCCAGCCCACCGCCGAAAACGCAGGCGGATCCGCCTCCGGGCCCCGCACGAACCAGGAGTACGCCGCGTGAGCACTGACATCACCGGCATCACCGGCACCGCCGCCGAGAGCCCTCGCACCGCCACCGCGCCGACGCCACCGCCCGCCGATGCGGAGCCCCGGCGCCTCCTCCACGGTCTGACCTGGCTGGTGTGGCGCCGCCACCGGGCCGCCGCGTTCGCAGGCCTCGCCATCGTCGTCGCGCTCGCCGCCTACTCGTTCCACCTGCACCAGGCCATCGGGGAGTTCCTGGACGCCCGCGGCATCAGGGGCTGCCTCTACATGGGCGGCACAGAGCCCTGCCTGAACGCGCAGTGGGAGATCACCCAGTACCGCCAGAAGTTCTACGACGACCTCCGGTATCTGATGATCGCGGTCCTGGCGCTCCCCTACCTCGTGGGCGCCTTCGTCGGGGCGCCCCTGATCGCACGCGAACTGGAGGCGGGGACGCACACCCTGGTGTGGACCCAGTCCGTGACGCGCGGACAGTGGCTCGCCCGCAGCCTCGCGCTGCCGCTCGCCGCCGTCACCGTCGTCTCCGCCACCGCGGCGTCCCTCGCCTCCTGGGTCCTCACGGAAGCGGGTCAGACCACCATCGGGATGTACTGGTACTCCCGGATCGTGTTCATCCCCAGCGGGCCCGCCCTCATCGGCTACACCGTGCTCGGCTTCGCCATCGGCGCCGCCGCCGGCGTCCTGACCCGCAAGGTCATCCCCTCGATGGCCGCGACCCTGGTCGGCATGTCCGCCGTGACCCTCCTCCTGACCGCCGTACGGAACGAGTATCTGTCCCCGGTCGCCCGCGTCGTCGACAGCGGGACTCACATCCCGCAGACCGCCTGGACCATCTACGACGACTTCCATGACGGCCGGATGCGCCAGGCATACCATCCCCTGTCGAGCATGCGGGACCTCCAGTTCATCGAGGCAGGGATCTGTCTGGCGCTGGCCGCGGTGCTCCTCGCCCTGACGGTCCGGCTGGTGGCCCTGCGCCGCCGGGTCTGACCATCCCGGGTCCTCCCGGGTCTGACCCTCCGCCGCAGTTTTCTGCAACGACCGTCGCTTAGACGGCAAGTGTCGCAGAGGGCGTAGGCTGTGCCCATGCAGAAAAACTCCACCGACCGCGTGGACCCCCGGGTACGGCGCACCCGCGCCCTGCTGCGCACGGCGGCGCTCGAACTGGCCGCGGAACGCGATGTCGAGTCGCTGACCATCGCCGACATCGCCGAACGGGCCACCGTGAACCGCGCCACCGTCTACCAGCACTACCGCGACCGTGACGCGCTGCTCCTGGACGCGATGGAGGAGGAGGTCACCCGGCTCGCGCACGCGGCGGCCCGCTGCCCGCTGACGCGGCCCGCCAAGCGCACACCCGACGAGCTGGTCGCCCTCTTCCGCCATGTCGGGACCAACGCCACGCTGTACCACCGCATGCTCGGACCCGGTGGCGCGGCCCGTTTCATCAATCAACTGCGCGATCTGCTCGCCGCCGAGGTCGCCGCCCAACTGCCGCCGACGAACGCCCCCGCCGACACCGTGTCCCTGCGGACGCACTATCTGGCGGGGGCGTTCGTCGGTGTCTTCACCCAGTGGGTGTCCCTGGGGGACGACCGCCCGACGGCGGAGGAGGCGGCGGGTGCGGTGTGGGCGCTGCTGCGGGGCACGACCACCGCGTAACCGACGCCGGGCCCTCCAGCGATCCGACAAGGGTCCGGTTAGCGATCCGGTAGTGATCCGGTAGCGGCCCCTCTGTCCGATTCGGACATTGCTCGGCGGGCTCTTGCACCGGATGAACCCCCGGCGAAACGGAACCGTGCAAGTGGTAGCGGACAGGCCCACCTCGGGGCGATCCATTTTATTCCGCATTGACTCTCATCAATTCTCATCGATTCTCATCAATCTGCGTGAAACTCACCCATTTCCCTGGAGGCAGTGATGTTGCGACGCTTAAGATCGACGGGGTTGCTGGCGGGGGCGGCCAGCCTGCTCCTCGCCCTCGGAACGACCGGTCCGGCGGACGCGGCCCCGCAGCACCAGCGCTTCGGCACAGGCGGAAACCTCGTGGCGATCGTCTACGAGCACATGAACTTCCAGGGAGCCTCGCTCTCCCTCTACTCCGAGTCGTGCGTGTTCGGCGAGCAGCACCAGAACCTCCCCGGTCAGTGGAACGACCAGATCAGCTCCATCCGCATCCTGGGCGGCTGTGACCTGCGCGGCTACGAGCACACCGACCACGGCGGCAACGTCGCCCGTTGGAACCGCAGCTCGTCCTATCTGGCCCACTGGAACGACCGGATCAGCTCGGTCGGCTTCCGGATCTGACCTCACCCGGGCTCGTCGTGCCCCGGCGGCCTGGCCGGGTGTGAGGTCCCGGCCAGGCCCAGGTGTTCCACGCACGCGTCCAGTTCCGCCGGGCCCGCCCGGCCGGCCGCGCCGAACGAGGGTCACCGCACGGGGCAGGGCCCGTCGGCCGGTACGGTGCTGTCCCGCGCGGGCAGGGTCCCGTTCACGAGGTAGTCGTCGGTGATCCGGTGCGCGCAGGGGCTGTGCGGGGAGAGGTAGACCCCGTGCGTACGGACCGGGACGGTGACCAGCCGGGAGCCCTTCATCGCCCGGTGCATGCCGAGCCCGCCCGCGTAGGTCGTCCGGGTGTCGCCGGTGGCCTGGATCTGGAGAGCGGGCACACTGTTGTCGATCCGCGTCAGCTTCTCCAGCGGCTTCTTCTCCCAGAACGCGCAGGGCACGGGGGCGTTGAGCACCGGGCCGAACACCGGCTGCGCGGGCCGGGCGCGCTCGATGGCGTCCCGGTACCAGTCGGCGGAACGCGGCATGCTCACATCGGCGCACAGGATCGCGAGCGTGGCCGACAGATCGACTTCGGCGCCGCTCCCCTGCGGCCGGTACATCATGTTCAGCAGCCAGCGCAGAATCTCGTTCGCCTCGACGGGTTTGCCGTCCGCCGCGTCCAGGATCTGCCGCAACGAGCCCGCGAACTCCGCGTTGTTCTCCTCGTCCAGTCCATACACATACGGAAGGAACGGCACCATGCGGCCGTCGAGCCGCACGCCCCCGATCGGGATCGGATTCTCGTCCGCGCGCCGGATCAGCTCCTCGAACGTGGCACGGACGGCGGCGGGCGTCGTGCCCAGACCGTAGGCGGCGTGCCGGGGCGCGGCCCAGGCGGCGAAGTCGTCGAGGGCCCGCTCGTTCGCCGGGCCCATCGCCTGGAACATCCTGATCCCGTACTCGGCGGGGTCGGGCGCGCTGTCCAGGACCAGCCGGTCGACACGCTCCGGGAACATCTGCGCGTATGTGGCGCCGAGGACGGTCCCGTACGAGGTGCCGTACCACGAGGTCTTGCGCTCGCCGAGCGCGCTGCGGACGAGATCGACGTCGCGGGCGATGTTGCGGGTGGAGAAGTGCGGCAGGGTGTCGGGGTACTTCTTCCAGCAGGCGTCCGCGTCCTGTTTCGCCAGCCGCCACGCCTCGTCGAACGCGGCCGGTCCCGGCCCCGCCGCCCGCATCCAGCTCATCCGGGTGAGCCCGCAGTCGAGAGCGCCGCTCTCGCCGAGCCCCCGGGTGTCCATCCCGATGATGTCGTACCGGGCCGCCGCCTCCGCCGACATGAACGCCCGCAGATCGGCGGGCGTCCCGAGCCCGCGCCCGCCGGGCCCGCCGGGGTTGGTCTGGAGTATCCCGCGCCGCTTCGCCGGGTCGGTGGCCCTGATCCGCGATATCGCGATATCGAGCGTGCGCCCCCCGGGCTCGCGGTAGTCGAGCGGAACGGTGACCTTCGCGCACTCGACACCGCGCTCCGTGAGCTGCTTGTCCTTGCACTCCGCCCAGGCGACCCGCTGCTGACGGAAGCGGTCGAGCCGGTCGGTCTTCTCAGCGAAGGGGAACGGGGAGGTCTTCGTGGTGGCCGCCCCCGGGGCGAAACCGGTCAGGGCGGTGACGGACGTGAGGGAGAGCGCGGCGGCGGCGAGCACGGTGATCCGTTTCATGGCGCACACGCTAGGAGTGCCGTGATCTCCCTCCCAGGGAGCGGACTCCCGGACCTGGCTTCGGGGCGGCCCCAGGCGGATGGTGGGGGTACCCCCACCCGTCTGTGAAGCGCGTAGTGACGTACGTCGTGAAGTACACCGTGAAGTACGTCGTGAACTTGTGCCGGGACACCCCACGGCCCCACGGCCCCACGGCGGCCCTGCTCTCCGCAGGGCCGCCGTGGCTCAAAGCACCGCTCACAGCTCAGCTCAGCTCACGGTCATGATGACGCAGCCGTCGCCGCCCACACCACCGCTGCGCCCGCCGCCCGTCGACGTGCCGCCCCCACCGCCATGACCACCGTTTCCGGCACCCTGGCACCTGCCGTCCGAGGTCGGGGCACTCGGTCCGGAGGTGTTGGAGATACCGGAGTTGCCGCCGCGCGCTCCGCCGGAGCCATTGCTTCCGTTACCGCTGCACCTCCCGGTGCCACCGGCGCTGCCGTCCGGCGTCGCCCCGCGCGCCGCGCGCGCACGCACGTCGATGCTGCCGCCGTGTCCACCGCTTCCGCCCTGGCCGACCTGAGCCCCGCCGCCGCCTCCGGCTCCCTGGGCGACCACCTCGCTGCCGCTGAGACGGAACGCGGTCCTGCCCCCGTCGAAGCCGCCCGCGCCGTTCTTGCTGACCTCGCCGCCCCGGCCGCCCGCACCGCCTCCGCCGACGGCAATGCTCACCGACTCACCGGGGCTGACGTCGTACTCGCAAAGGCTGATGGAGGCACCGGCACCCCCGCTCCCCCCTGCGGCCCCATCGACCGGCCCGTAGGTGCCGCCCGCTCCACCGCCACCGCCGCCACCGGCCCCGATGAGCTTCATCGTGACCAGGTGGGCCCCTGCGGGTACAGAGCACTGGACCTGAGTGGCCGTCCTGTACACCGTGGTCCCGGTGGGACAGGCCGCCGATGGCTGTGCGACGGCCTGCCCCGCCATCACATGCCCCAGCCCCAGTACGAGTACGGAGCCACCGATCATGGCGGCCCTGCGCATCATGGTCATGTAGTTGTGTCCCCTGTTCCCGGGGCCAGCACCCCGGCTTGACGCAAGCCCACGGACGGCTCGTTCTCCGCACATCCGCCGCCGTCGGACCTTCCGCCCCCAGGCTGGCCGTCCGACTCCCGCGCAGGAACGCCGCGTTGATACCCGTACCGGCGGGGAGACGCTGCCGCCCGGCACCTGGGCGAAGGGCGGGACCTAGCGACGGGACATATAGAGGTCCAGGGCCTTGTGCAGGACCTTGTTGAGCGGGTAGTCCCACTCACCGAGGTACTCGATCGCCTCGCCTCCGCTGCCCACCTTGAAGCGGAGCAGTCCCAGCAGATGGTTGCTCTCGTCCAGGGTGTCCGTGATGCCCCGGAAGTCATAGACGGCGGCGCCGAGTTCATGGGCGTCGCACATCATCTGCCACTGGATGGCGTTGTTCGGCTGGACCTCGCGTTTCCGGCTGGTGGAAGCGCCGTAGGAGTACCAGACATGCCCGCCGACGGTGATCATCGTGGCGGCCGCGAGCACCTCGCCCTCGTGGGAGGCGAGGTAGAGGCGCATACGGTCGGGGTGCTCGGCCCTCAACGCGTTCCACATCCGCTGGAAGTAGCCCAGCGGCCGGGGGATGAACCGGTCCCGCTCGGCGGTCTCGGTGTAGATGGTATGAAAGGCGGCCAGATCCTCATATCCACCCTGGACCACCTTGACGCCGGCCTTCTCCGCCTTCTTGATGTTGCGGCGCCACTGCTGGTTGAGCCCCTGCCTGATCTCCTCCAAGGAGTGGCCCGCGAAGGGAACCTGGAACACATACCGTGGCTGACCGGCGGCGAAGCCGTCCTCCCCGCCGGGCTCCGCCTGCTGCCACCCCATACGCCGCAACCGGTCGGCGAGGTCGAAGGCGCGCGGCTCGTGGGCGGTGGCCTCCGCGTCCCGCAGCCGCCGCGCCTGCGGGTCCGCGATCGCGGCCTTGACCGCGTCGGCACTCCACCGGCGGGCGACGACGGGCGGCCCCATCTTCACCGAGAAGGCGCCCTGCTCCTTCAAGTGGGCGAGCATCGGCCGCAGCCACTGCTCGATGTCGGGCGCGGCCCAGTCGATCACCGGTCCCTCGGGCAGATAGGCGAGGTACCGCTTGATCTTGGGCAACGGCCGCAGCAGCACCAGCCCGGCGCCCACGAGACGGCCCTCCTCATCGAACCACCCCAGGCTCCGGGCCCGCCAGTCCGGCTTCACCTCGCCCCAGGAGGGCACCTGCGTATGGCTCATCGAGGGCTGAGCCATGACAAAGGCCAGATGTTCTTCCCGGGTGATCACCTTCAGGTGATAGGTCATGTCGCCACGCTCCTTTGTTCGGCGGGCAAGTCTAGGGAGCGGACAACGGTGGAACGAACCACCGGGCGGACGGGCCGGAGGCTCTACGCCTCGCCGGTGAGCGGGATACCGAGCAGGGCTTCCACATCGGCGATCGTCCGCGCCGGTTCGCTCGCCAGCACGGTGGCGAGCCCGAGATCGCGGGCCGGGGGCAGATTGCGTGCGGTGTCGTCGACGAACACGCACCTCTCCCCCGGCATCCCCATCCGCTCCAGCATCACCCCGTACAGCTCCGGATCGGGCTTGCGCATCCCGTACTCCCCGGACAGCAGGACGACGTCGAAGCGCTCCGGGAGGTCGTATCCGGCGTAGACGTCGAACGGGTCGTACGGCCCGCCCAGGCTGTTCGAGAAGACACCCACGCGCACCCCGGCGGCCCGGGCCCGTTCGACGGCGGCGATCACCGACGGCTCGGGCCGCAACCCCTCCAGGACCCGCCCCAACAGCCCTGTCCCGTCCATGCCGAGCAGCGCGCCGGTACGGACGTTCCAGTCCGACTGGCTGATCGCCCCGCGTTCCAGCTCGGCGAACAGACCCGATCCGACCGGATCTTCACTGATCGTGGCCAGAAAGGTCCCGTCCGGCAGCCCGGCCCGCCGGTCGAAGTCCGCCGCGCACTCCGCGACACCGGAGGTCAGTACGCCCCCGAAGCCCAGGATCAGCCCCGTCCAGCCGCCGCCACTCATGCGGCACCGCCCGTCAGGTACCGGGCCCGGGCGGGCGGGCCGATGAGTGAGCCAAACACGAAGATTCGTCGTCGCACGATCTCAGAGCATTGCGCACGATGCGCCACTGAGTGCGCCAAAAAGGCCAGATGTCATCCGTATCGCGCAGCGACGAAACCTTACATCCCGGCAGAACGTGACCGAACCAGCTCCACGAGCCCGGCGAACGCCTGCGGAGCCAGAAGGAGAACGGGGCCGTCGGGGCGCTTGCTGTCGCGTACGGGGACGAGGCCGTGGGCCGCCAGGTGGGCCGGGGCCCACTCGACGCACTCACCGCCGTTGTTGCCGCTGTAGCTGGACCTGATCCACCCGCTGGACACGTCGGTCATCGACGTCACCTCACTGCTCGGACCGGCAGGAACCGTACGCGTTCCAGGTGAGCACACCGCGCTGCCGCTGACCACAGGACGAACGGTCCTACCCTGAGGATTTCACCGGCGCCCGAGCGTCTGGAACGTCCAGCCAGCCGACGGACATCCGGCCGGGAATGTGCACTGGCCAGGCCCGTACGAGCAGTCACCGACCGGCCTTGGTGGAGAGAGGGAAGATCCCGATGACGTCAACCGGCCGTCAAAAGCGTCCACCCACCGCAGACGTGGGGCTGGACTTCCCCCGCGACCGTGCCGACGCGGTCACCGCGGCCACCTCCTTCTGGACCTCCGTGAACCGCCGCGACTTCCTGACCGGCTCCGGTTTCGCCGCCTCCGCGTTCACCACCCCCGTGACCCGCTGGCTCGTCACCCCGGCCGACGAACCCGCCGACATGGCCGGTGGCCGCCGCGTCGGCCGGGCCGATCTGGAGGAGCTGCGTCACGCGGCCGACGACGCCCGTCGCTGGGACTCCAAGTACGGCGGCGGCAACTGGAAGGCAAACTCCGTCACCCTCTGCCTCCAGACACGAGCCGCCCCGCTGCTGGGGGGCTCCTTCAGCGACACCGTCGGCAGAGACCTGTTCTCCGTCACCAGCGAACTGTCCCGCCTCGCCGGATGGACCGCGTTCGACACCGGACAGCACGACGTCGCCCAACGCCACTTCATCCAGGCCCTCCGCCTCGCCCGCGCGGGCGGCGATGTCCAACTCGGCTGCTACGTGCTGACCACGATGGCGATGCAGGCGATGCTGCGCGGCTTCGCCTCCGAGGCCGTGGACATGGCCCAAGGCGCGTACGAACGGGCCAAGGGCCGGGCCGCCCCGCGCGTACTGGCCTTCACCAAGCTGATCGAGGCCCGCGCCCACGCCCACGAACACAACGCCCGCGCCGCCTCACGCGCGCTCGCCGCCTCCGAAGACCTGCTCAGCAGCGCCGAAGCCCACACCGGTGCGGAGCCCGCCTGGATCGACTTCTACGGCCACGCGCGCCTCTCCGCCGACGCCGCCGAGATCTTCCGCGACCTCAAGAACCCGAAAGCCGCCCTGGCCTGGAACCAGCGCGCCGCCGCCATGCCCCCGGGCGTCTTCACCCGCTCGGTCGGCATGCGCCTCGCCATCGTCGCCACCGCCCACCTCCAGGCCCGCGACCTCGACCAGGGCCTTGACCTCGGCCACCGCTCCGTGGACATCCTCGCCCGCGTCCAGTCCTCCCGGGCGAGGGACTACGTCCGCGAATTCATCACGGCGCTGGGCCCCTGGCGACGGGAGCCGACCGTCCGCGACTTCCTCCACCGGACGCGGAACGAGCTGAACGTGGCAGTCGCCTGAGACGGGCAGCAGAACAGCCCCTGCCCTCCTGCGGCAGGGGCTGTTCCTGGACGACTACAGCTCGACGGTATGGGCCATCTTCACAAGGCCCGCGAACGCCTGCGGAGTCATCATCAGAACGGGGCCGTCGGCCCGCTTGCTGTCCCGTACGGGGACGACGCCATGTGCTGCCGCGTGAGCCGGGGCCCACTCGACACACTCACCACCGTTGCCCATGCTGTAGCTGGATTTGATCCAGCGGTCCGGAGTAGGCGAGTCGTTCATGAGTACCATTCCTTTGAAACGGAATCGAGCATTTCTGCCGATTCGTCCGGAGGGCAAGCCATGGACTTAAGGAGATCATAGCCATCCCGAGCCATCTCCACATCTGCCGGATCTGCCAGCAAGTACCCCTTGGGGAAGCCTTCCACATGGACCACGTCCGCTCCTTCCTTGAAGGACAGCAGCCCAAACGGACTTCCAACGAGACCGTTGAACTTCGCTGACGGAATGATCTGAACCCGATGGTGGGGCGTCTCGGCGAGGTCTCGCAAGCGAGTGAGCTGAGCGCGCATCAAGGTGGAGCTACCGACGCAATTCTTCAGTACCGACTCGTTCAGGATCACCCACAAACGTGCGGGATCTTCACGTGTCAGGATGCGCTGACGCTCTATGCGCGCAGTCACCAGGTCGTCGAGCTTGTTCGGGCGGCCAGCTCGCAACATCTCCCGGGCGTACTCTGGAGTCTGGACGAGCCCCGGGAAGAACTGCGGGTGGAACATGGCCACCACTGTCGCTTTCCACTCCAGCTCGACGTATGGCCGAAACCACGGCGGAAACGCGTACCGCATCGCCAGCGGCCAGAGCCGGGCGAAGCGCCCCTGGCTGTGCGGGAAGATCTCGTCGCACACCTCGGCGAACGAGAGCTGGGGTACCCGGCTGCCGGTTTCGATCTTGGCCACGAGTGACGCACTGCATGCCGCTTTTTGACCGAGTTCGATGCGAGACATATGCAGTCGCTCGCGCTCGATTTTCACTTCGTTACCGAAGTAGGCAAGCGGAGACGCATTCGGATCGGCCTGGTCCTCGTTCTGGCTTTCGACACTCACACTGCCTCCCGTTGGGGAATGGGACAAGGGCAACTGTCCACCGGAATCACTTGGCGTGAGCCCTTGGCGAGCGCCAACCTTAAGCCCAAGAGAGAAAGATGGCCCCGGCCAGAAAATCGGATCTGGCCACCGGCGCACCGCACTCTCCGACGTCCCCCCACCCACCACGGAGATGGACCGTGAACGAGCCCCCTCCCAACCCCAGACACTTCGGCTACCTGGCACGGAACCCGATCGGGTTCCCCCCGTGCCACTGCCCGGAGCCTCGCTGCACGCTCAAGAGACCCCTGCCCGAGCCCACGGACTCCCCCGTCTTCGCCGACCTGCGGGGCCGGGTCCAGGAGGACATCGAACGACGCCACAGATTCGGGAACTTCGGCCGCTGAAGCGCGTGAAAGGACCACTCGCCGTGAAAGGCCGCAGACGAATATTCGAATGCATCGCGGGATTGGTGGGCACGCTGACCGCGTGTTCTCTTTCCGTGAGATTCCTCGACTCGGGAATCGTCGAGACCATCTGAATTCCCGATTCCGTCGAGCACAGTTCCGGCACAGCTTCCGTGCCGCAGACGCCGTCCGCTGGACGTGAGCCCGGGCAACTCCTGCACCCCCGGGCGATCCCAGGGACGGCCCTCGACCCCCGACTGCCCCGAGGGGTCGAGGACGGGCCCCGGCCGCACCCCCGCACCCGCGGCCGGGGCCCGTATACCCGGGATGGCTCGTTCTGCCCTGGCACCGGAAATCGAACGTGACCTAGCGTTCCACCTCGTCACGGAAAGTATTCATCAGTGCTGCCGGCCAAGGGAGTTCCATGCCCGAGAAGATCAAGTACAGCCTCTTCATCGCCACCGCGAACATCCGGGACGCGGGCACCGACGCGACCGTGAAGGTCCAGCTCATCGGCGAGAAGGGCAAGAGCCCGGAGATCGAGCTGAACAAGCCGGGCAACGACTTCGAGCAGGGCGACAGCGACATCTATGACATCGAGATCGACGACATCGGCGATCTCCAGCAGGTCCGCTTCTTCCATGACAACGGCGGCGCGCAGCCCGGCTGGTGTCTGGGCCACCTCGCCATCCGCTGGATGAAGGAGGAGGGTATGACGATCACCACCCAGTGGTGGTCGCCCGAACTGGGCAATGTGACAGGGACGGCCCTGTTGAAGGTGGACGGCAGCCTCTTCGGCCTCCCCCAGCAGATCACCGTCACCGGGGTGTGGCTGGCCAGGGACTCCGGCGGCATCGACAAGACCTTCCCTCTGCGTACCGACGGTCGCAAGGAGCACATCATCCCGCTGTTCTGACCGAGGCTTCAGCGTGAAGCGCGAGGGAGGAGAGGCACAGCGCCGCTCCCCCTCGCGCTTCCGTGACCTCGGCGGCTCACGGAAGCGTTCGCGGGGCGCAAAGTGGTGCGCGGGCCTTAAGGCAGCCGCACACGAGCAACCTATGGGTGGGTCTCTACCTGTTCGTTCGGTATCTCCTCACCAGGAGGTTGTCATGCCCCTGCCTTATTCTCTCCGCCGTTCCCCAGCCCGGCGGGCGTCGACCGTATCGGCCTCGCTCACCGCGCTCACCCTGGCCGCAGCCCTCACCGCACCCGGTGCCTCCGCCAACAGCGGCCCCGTACAGCCGGAAGGCCAGGCCGCGTTCACAGCCAACGGGACCTTCACCGTCCCCGCCGGAGTCACCCAGGTGACATTCCACGCCTGGGGCCCCGGCGGACCCGGCGGGCCGGGAGCGGGCGGCGGCGGAGGTGCCGGAGGAGGCGGAGGAGGAACGTTCCCGCCTCTCATCTCACAGCCGAAGGGTGGTGGCGGCGGCGGTGGGGGCGCCGGGGGCAGTGGTGGCGGAGGAGGGGGAGGCGGAGGTGGAGGTTCCTATGTGCAGTGCACCCTCGCGGTGGCCTCGGGCTCCGCGGTACGCGTGGTGGTCGGCCAGGGACCGTCCACCGGGGCACCCGGCGGAGGCGGCTCCGGCGGCAACGGCGGTGCCGCCGGGACCACTTTCGCCAGCGGACAGGGCGGCGGCGCGGGCGGCAGCGGGGGCAACGCGGGCGTCTCGTTCCTGAACGGCATCACCGCCACACAGGTCTTCCTCAGGGGGGCTCTCTACCCGACTCTCCGCGCGTTGGCGGGCCGCCCCGGTGGTGGAACGATCGGATCTTCAGAAGCACGCGGCGGTGGGGGTGGACTGCCCGGCGGCGGCGGAGAGAACGGAAAAATCGGCCAGAGCGGAGGCGCCGCAGGTCCGGGCGGCTCTCCCCAAGCGGGCGGCCCAGCCGGGAAATCCGGCTTCAGGGGCTCCAGCGGCTACTGCCAGGGCGGCTCATCCGTAGTGCGGCAGCAGGGTACGAGCGGCCTCGTGGGCGGCACAGGCGGTATGGGCCTCGCCGGCGCCGCTGGACAGGCGGGAAGGGTCGGCGGCGGAGGGGAAGGCGGAGTCGGCGGCTCCGGCGGCACAGGCGGTGCAGGGGGCACTGGAGGCACCGGAGCCGCAGGCACCATCGCCCCGCCCGCAGGCGTGGGAGTCGGCGGCACGGGCGGTACCGGAGGCTCAGGCGGCAAAGGCGGCAGCGGCGGACGGGGCGACACCCTCGGAAGCCCGGCCAACACCCCTGGCTCCACCGGCACACAGGGCGGCGGCGGATCGTCCGGGATCAAGGGAGGCCCCGGCTACGTCCTGATCACCTGGTAGCCCGCACCCCCTACCGGCCGTGAACAGCCGCACAGCCCACGGCCGGTACCCACTCCCCCACCCATCAACGAGCCATCGCCCACTCCGACACGGAACTCAGCGACGACCGGCCTCACGCACCAGCCGCTCCAGCTTCGCGCAGGTCCCGCAGGGGGCCTCGTGCTGCCATCCGTCGTCGTCGGTCCACTCGACCTTTCCGCTCCCGCCGCACGAACCACAGCCGGACGTGGACACACCCCCCGTCTCGATCCGGGTGTACAGGGCGTCCTTCTCCAGGAGGACCGCTTCCACGCCCGGCAGTGTGTCCTGGGGGAGCTTGATCCGAAGCTGCCCCTCCCACTCTCCGGCAACAACGCCTTCCACCCCGTTGACCCACCCTGATCCACTGCTCTGAACGCGGATCAGATCGCCGTCCTGGACCGGTGGATTGCCGTGCCCGGCCGCATCGTTCACGTGCCGCACCTCCTCCTCGTCGTGCTGTCAGCCCATTAACTGATTGTTTCAGAATGAGATTCGGATCTTCCGAAGGCAGGCGCTGCCAGCCTCGACCAGGGGGCTGGTGGCCACGCTGGTCTCCGCTCTGAAACGGCAAGGCGTCGTGGCGTGCGACCGCCTCGCGGCCAGATTAGTTCTTGAGGGTGCCCGCCGCGGGTCCCGTGCTTAGGCCCCCTGCCCTTGGAGGTAGGCGGGTCTGTGGTTGACGCGGTGACGATCCGGCTCCGGGGAAGGCGGGCAGCATCCTTGGACACCCACTGCGGTAGAGCCGTTGGCTTCAGTACTGTTTCTAGCCAATTCCGCCACAACGTGCCGTAGTTGTGATTGATCTATGTAGGTTCGCGATCCGGAAGCGCCGTTCGCCTTCCACTCCGCCCTCACGACGGGACACGTGATGACCACCCCTAGCAGCGGCACACCGGCGACCACCCCGACGACCACGCCGCCCACGCCGCCCACGCACGATGCGGACAAGGCGATGCTCGACGGCCCGACGCCGAAGGACCTGCTTCCCTCCACCGGCAACTACCCGACGGAGGTCGTCCGGTACCAGTCGGTGGTGCTCACCGACATCCCCGGGGCGGCCCCGGGGCGCGCCCTGACCGGCGCGATCGACCTCGGCGAGGAAAACCTCCCGTTCTACGACCGCCCCGCCGAGGGCATGGTCGTCACGACGGAGCAGAGCTGGTCGGCCCAGGGCGTCACGCTCGGCCGGCTGCTGCACAGCCTGGCCCTCGCGCCCGGCGAGAGCACCCGGGTCGCGGTCGTCGACTGGCAGCGCACCACCCGGGCGACGGGCGCCGAGACGGCCGGCGAGAACGAGTTGCTGACCGGCTCCACCGACCAGAACCGGTCGATCAGCGAGGTCGCGAACGCGATCGCCCGCGAGGAGCAGCACGGCAGCTCCCAGGGGTTCGAGGTGGGCCAGTCGTCCAGCGAGGGTGGCAGCGTCGGCGGCTCGCTCGGCGTTGTGTTCAGCGGTGGCGGCAACTGGAGCAAGTCGTCGAACTTCGGCATCGCGAGCACGGTGTCGCGCTCCACAGGGGTGCGGTCGGTGGCGCAGGAGGCGACGCAGCGGATCAGCGCGCGGACCCAGCAGCTCGCGACCGCGGCCCGCAGCCGGAACATGACGGTCGTGCGCGAGACGTCGCAGGCGGAGAAGGACCAGGTGATGACCCGGGTCGTGACCAACTACAACCACATGCACGCGATGTCGGTGCAGTACTACGAGGTCGTCCAGGTCTACACCGTGACGACGAAGCCGACCCGGCTGGAGCGCTGTCTGTTCATCCCGCTCCAGGAGCTGACCTTCACCCACACCAGCCTCCAGCGGTACAAGGACGTGCTCGCGTCGGTGGCGCCGGCCGACTGGGCGACGAAGATCCGCGCGGCGAACCCGTTCGACACGGCCGTGCGCAGACTCGACGCGTGCGCGGCACCGGAGGTGCCGACCACTCAGGAGTTCGCCGGGGTGGAGCTGGCCGACGTCGCCGCTTCGGCCATGGGCGTGTACGGGGTGCGCAAGGCCGATGGCAGCCCGGTCAAGTTCGATCCCGCGACCCAGCAGTGGAAGCCGCTGCCCACCACGGGACTGAGCGGCAGCCTGACCCGCATCGCACCGGGCAAGGACACCGTCTGGGCGATCAGGGCCACCGACAACATGGTCGTCCAGTTCGACGGGACGACCTGGCGAGCTGACGGCTGGGGCGGCTACGCGCTCCGCATCGTCTGCGCCACGGACGGCACGGTCTATGTCATCGGTACCAACAACGCGATCCATCAGCGTGGCCAGAGCTCATGGACGAACCTGGGGGTCACGGCCGACGACATAGCCGTCACCGGCAAGGACAAGCTGTGGTACTCCCGGCAGGGGCTCTTGTACGAGCGCAGTGGTACCAGCTGGGTGCAGCGGGGCGGACCGGGCGTGCAGCGTCTGTCCGCGACATCCGACGGTGCTCTCTGGGCCGTCGTCCAGTCCCAGTCCAGCACCGAGACCTTGCCCCTCCTGGTGGAGTCCGGTGCGACGACCGCGGTCCGTCCCACGGCCGGCGGCCTTCAGAGCGTCACCGGGCTGGCACAGATCGCCTCGGTCGGCGGCGGAGACTACTGGGTGCTGATGGGCAACGGGACCGTCCGCCGGATTCTGGGACGCGAGGCACTGGTGGCCTTCGACGACCAGCCGAAGGAGGACTCCGCCTACGCGTCCAGGATCGACGTCTGGTCCGACAGCGACGGAATCCGCGGCATCCAGGTCGTCCATCCGAGCCACACCTTCGGATGCGGCGACATCGGCGGCTCCGGCGCGCAGCAGGCGTCCTACACCTTCGGCGGCGCCGACAAGCTGCTCTCCTACGAAGCCTGGTCCGGCAGGACCGCCCGCGGCAGCCTCGCCGGGCTGCGTCTGAAAATGACCTCAGGCGTCGCCAACTTCGGCATCGCGGCGACCACCACCGTCGCGGCCGACCTGTCCGAGGACGCCGGCGGCGGATCGGCCATCTGCGGGCTGTTCGGCTCGACGGTGAGGTCCGGCAGCCGCACCTACGTCGCGTCGCTCGGCTTCCACGTACGGGGCGGGAACGTGCCCCAGCCGGTCCTCGACCACCTGAACGACAACCGGCGCCACTACAGCCAGGCCGTCTGGGCCAACGCGGACGAGCTGACCTTGAGCCGCATCCTCGCCAACTACTCCTACACCCCGGCGGGTTCGAGCGCGGGCCCCGTCCCGCTCGGGATGCTGCTGGACCCGAAGCCGATCGCGGCCACCGGCAACTACCTGGGCTTCCGCTGGAACTTCGCGAGCGAGCAGGAGCGCGAGGCGTGGACCGCCGCCCGCCGGCCGGCGGACAACACCTTCGGCACGCCGGTGGCCGACACGATCGCCATCGCCACGAACGGCGTCTTCGCCGAGGCCGTTCTCGGCCGGTCCAACTCGGCCGAGAAGATCGACCTGACCCGCTTCTGGAACTGGAAGGACTCGCCCATCCAGATCACCCCGGCCGACATCGCCCCGGTGTCCACCGCCTCTCGCGCGCAGAACCTCGACACCACGGCGGCCGGCATGGGCGTCTCCCAGGCGAAGTTCACACCGCTGGTGGCGATGCCCGACCCGGTCGGCCTCCAGACGACGCAGGCCATCGCCACCGCGAACCTGTTCCGCGACATGAGCGGCCTCGACAACATGAGCCAGTTCCTCACCAAGGGCATCGAGGCCGCCGCCGGCAACGACAAGGAGGCCGGGATGCGCGCCCAGGAGGCGATGAAGACCGCCACCGAACACGCGCAGAAGATGGCCCAGATCGCGGTCGACGCCCTCGGCAAGGTGCTGCCGCTCGCCACCGGCGGAGCCGCAGGCGGAGGCGGCAGCATCAGCGCCCTCGGCGGCATGCTGAACCAGGGCGCCAAGGCCGCCGCTCCGGACAAGAAGGCCGACACGCCGTCCACGGACGGGACCGCAGCGAAGTCCTGATCGCCCCACGTCGCGGGTCCGGGCCGCCACCTGGACCCGCCCCACCATCCGAACAGTGGGTGCTCCGGAGATGCATGGCCCGCGCGTCTTCTACCAGGGCCATTCGCTCCAGAATGAGTTGAGCCGGGGGTCTTGCACCAGGCGATCCTGGCCAGTAGGGCATCCGAATGCGAGCTGATCTTGTTGCGGACAGCCTGTAGGAGCGGGTGGCTCCGCTCCTGCCACCCGCCCCCGAGCGACGCCATCGCCATCCCGGGCGACTTCGCGTTCCGGACAGGGCGGCTCTCGCCGGCATCCTTCACGGCTCCGGGCTGGGCAAGGTCCGGTGGGTGGTAGAGCGCGCGTTCGCCTGGCTGCACCAGTTCAAGCGACTCCGTATCCGCTACGAACGCCGCGCCGACCTCCATCAGGGCCTGCTCGAACTCGCCTACAGCATCATCTGCCTCCGACGGCTCCGAGCGGCATTCTGAAACGATCAGTAAGGCACCGCGCGCCCGGCACTGGCCGCCCGCGTTCATCGCTGGTCCGCCGCCCGTGCCACCCGCTCCAGCTTCGCGCGGTACTCCTCCCACCACCCCTGGTCCCCCGGCGGCAGACTCGTCCCGCTCGCCGACTCCCCGGCGGAGCCGTCGATCAGCTCCCGGACGATGTCGGCGTGCCCGGCGTGCCGTTGGGTGTCTCCCAGGACGCGGACGAGGAGGTGGTGCAGGGTCGCCCCGCGCCGCTCCTCCGGCCACCAGGGGACCTGGCCGACCGTGTCGAGCGGCAACTCCGCGATCGTGGCGTCCGCGTGGGCCCAGACCCGCCGGTACTGCTCGACGATGTCCTCGCGGGACTCATCCGCAGTGGCCCACATATCCACATTGTCCTCGGCCATGGCCAGCTTCCAGGACGGGAGCCCCTCACCGAACGGGTGGCCGAAGGCATCGCCGAAGTAGCCGACTTCGACGAAGGTGGCGTGCTTGACCAGCCCCAGCAGATTGGTGCCGGTGGGCGTCATGGGGCGGCGTATCCCGTACTCCGACAGCCCCTCCAGCTTCCACACCAGGGCGTCCCGCGCCTCCTGGAGGTAGCGGTGCAGATCCGATTTCGCGTCCGGCTCGATCATGATGTCCAGTCTTCCACCCGCCACTGACAATCGCCCGGGTCCCACAAGTCGGCCTCATCGGCGTGGCCTTCGGTTCGAGGGGCGCCAACAGGCCGACATCCCACGGCTGTCAGGGGCTCACATCATCAGAAGCAGCAGTAGTCCTCAGCCGACGAACAGCTCCCCCACGACCGGTCGGCGGGCATCGGGCCTGCGGAGGCGCGGGAGTCGCCCGGCCCCCGGGCCGGGCGGCGGAACCACCCACTCGGTCAAGCCCACGCCTTCTCGTTGATCGGTCGTCACGGCCGTGACCACCCGGGACGCAGTACCGCTGCTGCTGTCCACGGCCCGCACCGTACAGCCGGAGCCGCACGCGAAGCCGCCTCAGCCACCGGGGAACTGCCCGCAAGCAGCCGACGAGCCGTCACTTAATACTTACGGAGAAGAACAAAACCGCAGGTCAGAGGGGGTGTCATTGGCGTGATGTGTTACTCCAGGAGGAACATATCCGCTGCGGTGTGTCCCTCCTGAGGGGACATAACGAGGTCTCAATGTCAAGCAGAGGTGACACCACAAAGCGGGCAATGTCAACCCCAGGCGACATTGAGCGGTCTCTATGTCAACTGGAGGCGACATGGGTGGGGAGATGTGCCGTCAGCGGGCGCTCCGAGGGCGGACGCTGGCTGTAGACGGCATTCCGGTCAGTCTTCCGGCGCGATACGCGCGGCGAGATATGTACCCCGTGGGGGAACACATCTCCTCCTCATGTCATGCCCACACGACATAGGTGTCAAGCGGAGATGACATACTGTCCCCCGAACGAAGATCCGAACCGGGGGGCAGTGTCATGTCGAGCGAGCGGCAGTACCGCGACACCGGCGTGGACGCCTTCGGGTTCCCTAAACCAGGGGCACCACCACAGCCGGAGCTGCCCCTGACCGATCCGGCGGACGCCTGGGACCAGCCGCTTCGACCGGTCCGGCACTTGGACGACGTCGCCCGGCGCTACCCTGGGCGGAAGCTGACGCTCGACGGCGAGCGCAAGCCGCTGGAGTTCTACGGAACGCCTGAGCAGCCGAACGCGTTTTCCATGGACAGCCTGGAGTTCTTCCTCGTCATCGCCCAGTTCTTCCGGGAAGCTCTGCCGCTGCGGATGATTCTGCTGCTGATCGCCTGCCAGCGCGCGGGCGGGCGGATCCATCTGACGCAGGAGGAGATGGCGACGGTCCTGGACGCATCCCGTACCAAGGTGAACCAGACCTTGAGCGAGATCATGTACCACGGCATCGTGTTCAAGGTGAAGCGTGGTGTCTACCAGTTCAACCCGCCCTACAGCTATCGGGTGGCGGAGTTCATCCCGGGAACCGAGACGACGCCCGCCGAATACGTCAAAGTGGACCAGCACACCACCATCAACAGCATCCGTTCAGACCAGACTCTGCCCGAGTTGGTGCGTTTCCCCTCGTTGGAGAAAATGCGCGAGGAGATCGAGCGACTGAGGGCAGAACGTTCGGAAGAGCGGGCCCGACGCCGCCGCCTGCGGGCCAGGGAGCGGGAGAAGGGGAGAGAACAGTGAGCGGTCTGCATTTCGCCGCCGTCAACGCGGAAGGGGTCGTCGCCGATCTCGATCTGCTGCCTGCCGCGTACCGGGTGCTGCTGAAGCTGAGGGCGCACAGCGAGCCCGGTGGACGCATCGAGATCGATCAGGTGACGATCGCCCAGCTCCTGGGCCTGAGCCGGGCCGCGGTGAACGCGGCGCTGCGTGATCTGGATCTGGCGCAGCTGGTGAAGAAGCAGCGTGCGGGCATCTACCAGATCAATCCGATGCTCGCGGGCTATCTCTCGCCGGAGGACGCGGTTGCGGCGGTCCGGGCCATGCCGTCGGAACAGCGTCTGAACGCGCCCGACTTCGTCGAGCGGTACAAGAGCGCCGTCACGGCCTATCAGGATCAACTCGCCGAGAAGCGACGGCGGAAGGACGACGAGAGACGGCGTCAGATCTTCCGCGCCGTTTCCTGACACCCCCTCCCCCACCTACCTTTCCCCGCCCCGGCGCCGGGTAGCGCCTCGGGGTGGGTGTGCGGTGCTCGACGCCGTGGAACGGGATGGCCCCGGCGAGAGTAGTTCGTTTGTCTTGAAACGACTGCACGTACCGGGGGCGGTTTGGCGTCCGGGCCGGGGTGATGGATTCTGCTCGTCACTCGCGGCAGGGGACGGAACCCTCTCCCCCACGCTGCCGCGTTGCCGCCATCCCCATAGCCTCCTCCCTTCGGCGAGCAGGAGGCCGTCGTTCTGGAAGGAACGCGCCGTGCCGCAAGAATTAGCTGGTGAACTCAGGGTGACAGCCGCGCAGGTCGGAGCCTGGTACGACCAGTTCGGAGACATCTACCACCAGACCCTCGGCGAGAGCATCCACTGCGGGCTGTGGTTCCCGCCGGACGAGCCGCACCCCGCCCGCGTGGATCTGGTCTCCTTGTCCTCGGAGGCCCAGGACCGGTTCACCGACTACCTCATCAAGACCTTGGACCCCCACGCCGACCAGCATGTTCTGGACATCGGCTGCGGCACGGGGCGCTCGGCCCTCCGGCTGTCCCAGCAGCGCGGCGCCAAGGTCACAGGTGTCGCCATCAGCAAGGTCCAGATTGAGCACGCAAACCGGCTCGCCGAGACCCACGACCTGAGTGACCGCCTGGTCTTCGAACACGCCGACGCCATGCACCTGCCCTACGAGGACGAGTCCTTCGACAGCGCCTGGGCGATCGAGAGCCTGTGCCACATGGACCGGGCGAAGGCCCTGCGCGAGGCGTACCGCGTGCTGCGTCCCGGCGGGGACTTCCTGCTTCTGGAGTCTGTCCTCACCAACCCGCTCACCGAGGCCGAGGCCACTTCGCTCGACACGATGCTCGCCGCCAACACTCCGCTGTGGCTGCCGGAGTTCTTTGAGCTGATCACCCGGGCCGGCTTCGAGACCCTGGAGCTGAAGGACCTGTCGGCGAACCTGGCGATGACGATGAATGTGCTGGAGCTGGTCTGCCACGACCGCCGGGAGGAGTTCACCCGACGCTTTGGCGCGGAATTCACGGAGCTGCTGATGGCAGGGCTCCCAGAGGCACGGAACATCACCGCCCGGAAGACCCGCTTCTTCATGCTGCTGCTGCGCAAGCCGCCCGTCCCGGCGAACTGACCCGGCCCTCCAGCGACCAGCAGCCCCGGTCTGCCCGCTCCAACAGCGGCAGACCGGGGCTTTTCTGTGGGGGGTTTGATGCCACTTGGCGCCACGTTCAGCCACTCCAGTAACACGTATCTCTCCAGTCCCATTACGGCGTAATAATCCGCGCCGAGGCTCCGGGCTGTCGGGTGGCCATACGCATACCGACATGGATACAGCGGGTCCCATCGGCGAGGGCGGAGAAGACCACCGGCAGCCACTCCCCCGTCGTCAGCTCGATGTCCCGGCCCGCGAAGACGGTGTCCGTCACCGGGATCAGTTCCATCTCGCGTGGAACGGGGGAGCCCGGCACCCCGGGGGAGAACTCATGCACCAGCCGCCCCGGAGCACTCTCCCCCGTCACGGTGATGACGGTTCCCGCCCGTCGATAGGTCCCCAGCAATGGGGCGAGGTCGACGGTCGGGGGCTCGGCGGCGGGGGCGAAGGGTTCCGGCAGGACCACACCGGACAGCTCGTCGAGGAGTTCTCCGCAGAGCGCCGCCGACAACCGCCGGGCCTCTCCCCCATTGGTCAGCAGCGCGACCGCCACCCCGTTCTCCGGGACCACCCGGAGAAACGCGTACTGTCCGGCTGACGCACCGTCATGGCCGAAGCCGGGGATGCCGTCCCAGTCGTACAGGGTCCAGCCCAAACCCCAGCCATCGGCGCCGACCGTCCACTGATCGGGCACCCCGGTCTCCCGGTGCTGCATCGCGGCGACCGCGTTGACGGACATCACCCGGGTACCCCCGGGTGCCGTACCGCCGTCGAGATGCATCCGGGCCAGCCGGAGCACATCGGCGGCGGTGGCGATGACCCGCCCCGCCGGACCGGCGGAACGCGGTGTCCTGTCCCCCTGCGGAACGGGCACCGGGCACTGGTCGGGCCCATCAGGGAGATGTCCTGTCGCCACCGGAAAGCACACGGCCTCCTCGGGGAGTGTCACCGTATGGTCGAGCCCCAGCGGGATCAGCAGCCTCTCGCGCAGAGCGGTGTCCCAGGTGGTACCGGTGATCACCTCGACGATACGGCCGAGCACGACATAGCCGGTGCTGCTGTACGAGAGTGCCGTACCGGGCCGGAAGTCGAGGGCCACCTCCCGGAGCTTCGCCACATGGCGGGCGAGACAGTCGTCCTCCTGGCCCTGGTCATGAGGGAGATCGCAGGCAAGTCCACTGGTGTGGGAGAGAAGTTGACGGACGGTGATTCTGCGGGTGGCCTCGGGATCGGCGGTGGCGAACTCCGGCAGGATGTCCACGACGGTTGTATCCAGGCGGAGTTCCCGCGTATCCACGAGCTGGGTCACCAGTGTGGCCGTATAGATCTTGGCGAGGGAACCGAGAGGGAAGACGGAGTCATGCGTCACCGGTGACCCCGTCTCCCGGTGCAGTACGCCGCTGACCAAGGTGGAGATCCGTCCACCGACAAGGATCGCGAGCGAGGCTCCCGGCACCCGGCACTCGGCGCGCAGGGTGTCGAGACGGGACTGCCAGTGCGTCAGATCGGGGGGTGTGTACCTGCCCTCGCGGGCGTCTCCCCCGGACTCCTCCCGGCATGGCCCGCCCTGCTCCGTTCGGCCGGCACGAGGGATGGGCAGACCGAACCGCCAGGGCACGCTGCCATGAACGCCGCCCCTGCCGCTGCCGCCGGTACTTCCGCCGCTGTTACCGCTGCCGCTACTGCCAGTGCCAGTGCCGCTCCAGCCGGAGTACTCGTACCGGTTCTCATTTGTCGGCGTGTGCATGGTTCATTCCTCGTCGGTCCGGAACCAGTGGGCCGCCGCACGATCATCGTACGGTGTATATCTGGCGGAACATCGTACGTAAAGCGAACGTTGTACGCAAGAGTGAACAGTGTCCTGGTAGGGCCTTTATTACGGCGTAATACTGCGGGGCGCCGGGTCCTCGGCGGGCCCGGATATTACGGCGTAATGAAGACCGGTCCGGTCCGCTCCCCCACAGGGCCGCGGGGCGGCCGTCCATGACACTCCCCCGGTCCCCACCCGCTCCCCCGGTTCGGGCCCACCCATGCCTCCGAAACCAGGGCGTCGATTATTACGCCGTAATGAAGCCGGGCCCGGGGAGGGAGAGTCTTAGCTCTCGCTCCCCGGGCCCCGATTATTACGGCGTAATAAGGCGGTCCGGTCCGGGCGCTGCTACATGTCCTTCAGCAGCAGCTCGGCGACCCGGCTGCGGTACTCCGGGCTGCTGGCCTCGATGAGATCGGCGACGAAGGCTTCGGGTCCGCCGAGGAGTTCCAGATAGCGGCCGATCATCCGATGCCGCTCGGAGGCGAAGACCTTCGCGAAGATGATGTCCATGCTGGCGGCGCCGTCGCCCCAGGGCATCTTGATCTGCCGGGGCTTGTCCGACGACTCGGACGGTACGGGCTCCCCACCCGGCTCCCCGATGAGCTCCCCACCCGGGTCCCCGGCCGACTCTCCGACAGGTTCGACTGCCTCAGCCGACAGGGCGGACCGGGCGGACTCGGCGGAAGCCCGCGGGGGCTCGGCCTCCCGGCGGTCCGTCTTCATTACGCCGTAATGAAGTCCGTCCGGAAGACCGTCCGGAACACCGCCCGCCGGATGCGGCACCGAGGCTTGGCCCGAAGCTGGAACGGACTCCTCGGCGACTCCCCCACCTCGGGATTCTCCGGCAGGCTGCTGCTCCTCGTTCCCCCCGGCCTTCTCCGTCCTCTCGACCGGAGCGAGCGACTGAAGCGACTGGAGCGACTGAACCTGCGGAATCTCCCCGAGATCCGTGACGCCACTCGACGTGGGCTCCGCCGGCCGGGCCTCCGGTACTACGGGTGTCTCCGGCGCCTTCTCCTGCTGCTCCGTCGCTGCCTCCGCCCGAGCCACGGCCGCAGCCCGCTCCTCGGCGACCCGAGCCCGCTTCTCCTTCAGCAGCCGAAGGTGCTCCTCCTGCTCGGCCGGGTCCTTCCGGCCCACCCTCCGCAGCAGTTCGGCGGGCTCCTCCCCCGTCTCCAGCTTCCGCTGGAGCTCCGGGGTCAGCGTCAGCAGGGCGAGCCGCTGCGAGACCCAGCCCTGGGACCGGTGCAGTCGCGCGGCCAAGGCCTCCTGGGTCCCATGCACCTTGAGCAGTTGCTCCAGGGCGCGCGCCTCGTCCAGATGGTCCAGGTCCTGCCGGTGGATGTTGGCCACCAGCGCCGATTCCAGTATTTCGTCGGGGTTGCTGCCCAGCCCCTCGTCCAGCATCACCTTGATGGTGCTGAGGCCGGCCTCACGGGCGGCGGCCAGCCGGGAGTTGCCGTCGATGACGACGTACTTGGTGTCGGGCTCCAGCTCGTCCTCGTGGTCCGGGTTCCCCTCTACATAGGAGAACCGGGACATGATGCTGATCGCGGTCTTCTGTCCGTGGTCCCGCATGCTTCCGGCGAGCTGGGAGAGATCTCCCAGCTCGGTGCGCGGATTGGCGGGGTTGAGGCTGATGACGTCGACGGACAGTTCCACCGGGGGGAGTGCACCCGCGGTGGGGGCCTTGGTGGCGGCGTCGATCGCCTGCCGCCGGGGGCTGATCGACGCTCGCTGGGCCTGCTGGAACGAGGAACCCGTGCCCAGCTTGGACGCCTTGCTCATGAGATCTCCCGGGCAAGGGCACGCAGGGCCACGGCCTGGGCGGAGCGCGGGGCATAGGCGAGCAGGGGCTGCTTCACCCGGACGGCTTCCTTCTGTTCCTTCAGATCCCCGATGAGGCCCACAACGCGCGGATCTTTTATCTCCATCCAGTTCTGGAGCGAGGATGTGGCGATGTAGCCGCGGCGCGCGTCGTAGTGGTTGACGACGATGCCCAGGTAGTCCAGCTCCAGTGCCATATCGCTGCGGAGATCCTCGATCTGGGAGGTCAGCAGACCGTAGGCGTCGGCGGAGCTGTCCTCGGCCTGGACGACGACCAGGACACCCGAGTTGCCGGAGGGCTCGTTGGGGCGGCGGCGTCCGTAGTACGCCGCAGCGTCCATGCTGAGGCCGAGGCTCGGCGGGCAGTCGACGAGGATGGCGTCGTACTCGTCCTCCAGCGGGGCGAGCGCCCTTTCCAGGGCGGCTTCACGGGCGCGGACACCGGAGAGCTTGACGTCCAGGAGGAAAGCGTCGGTGCAGGCGGGGAGGAGGTGGAGGCGGTCGCCGAAGCGGTCGTCCGCCACGGTGACGATCAGCTCGCTCAGCTCGGCCTTGCCCTCGCCCGCCATGTGCTTGGTGAGGCTGTCGCCTTCAAGGGGGAGGGGGTCGTGTCCGAGTTGCTTCGTCAGATGGCACTGGGGGTCGAAGTCGACCAGGAGGACCCGCAGCCCGAGGCCCGGGAGATCCTCGAACTCCAGCGGATCGTCCTCGGGGGCCAGTGCCGGACCTCCCTCGATACCCGCGCGGGCGGTCGCGAGATACTTGGAGACCCGGACCGGGTGGAGTCGGCCCGCGTCCTCGGCCAGGGCCTCGCCGGTCCCGGCGGTGACGGCGGTCTTGCCGACGCCGCCCTTCTGGTTGCAGACGATGAACCGCTTGACCACGGCGGGGCGCTGGATGCCGGGGGCGGGGTTACGGTCGAGCCAGACCTGAACGGACTGGGAGAGTCCCTGGACCAGGGAGACACCCCGTGCGGTGCAGTCACGGCGGAACTCCTCCCACTGGCCCGGCGGGAGCCAGGTGGAGAAGGACTTGGCGCCGGAGGTTTCGATGGGGGAGAGGTTGGCGCCCAGTCCGCGCCAGGCGGTGATGCCCGCCTCGACCGCGTGCTGGATATCGACGCCGTGCTGAGCCGTACGGACCTTCAGATCCTGCTGAAGCGCGGTGGGGAGTTTGGAGACGACCTTTTCCCGGTCGCCTGAGGAAGGCGAAGTCATGGGGGATACCTTACTAACTCACAAGATCATGTGAAGCACCGACACGTTAGTAAGCCATAAGTTGAGCCGGATGGGGGAGTGACGATCGGAGAATCGGGGGATGGGGGAGGCCCAGTCGAGGGACCCAAAAATGGACGAGTGGGATGAAAGGGTGAACGACCCCTCAGGGCGAGCTACATTACGGCGTAATAAAAGAGGGTCAGGGAATCGTCGGTCCGGCGCGGGAGGTACGGGGGAGACCCGGGGGAGTCACGGAGGGCCGGTGGCCAGAGGCCGGGGGAGTGGCGCATGAGCCCTGAGGGAAGCCGGACGGGGGACACGCCGGAGTGGTCATGCGTTCGTCGTACAACGCGATGGGCATCTGGTAAAACGCCCATTCGGCGCTCATACGTCGCCCACTTGCCGCAATTCACGGCCCTTCACGCAGTCGTTAACCGGGACATGACGAAAACAGAAACCTCACCCCTGGCCCCCGGGCGCGTGGTGGTCGGCGCGGAAGCCGCACGGCTGGGGAAGTGGGTGCTCGTCCCCCGGACCACTCACCCCCCGGCCGGGCGGACCTCGCTCCAGCACGAGGGCCAGCGGATCGAGCTGACGTACTCCTCGTCCGTTCTGAAGCAACTACTGACCTCGCTGGAGCAGATCCAGTCGGACTTCCGGCGGCTGTCCGGGCCCACCGGTGTGCCCATGCGTGGCGACGCGTAGAGGGCCGGGGGTGATGTCAGACGAATACACCGTGTACGGCACCTACCCCGCGTACGGGCCCACCCCGCAGGGGGGCCACCCCGGTGGCTACCCCGGCTGGGACGGGGTCCACCCGGGTAATCCGCTCCCGCACGACATGCCGCTGGGGCAGTTCCACCCCATGGGCCAGATGCCCATGAACGGAACAGGCCCTTTCGTCCCCAACGGAGCGGGTCCCTTCGTTCCTGTGGACCCCATGAGCCATATGAGTCCTATGGGCTATGCGCAGCACATGGGGCCTGTGGGGACAGACAGCCTGGCCTCCGGGTGGGACCCCACATGGGACCCGACGGCGGAGCTTCAGCAGATGCTGCGGAACGCCCAGGCGGCCGGGGCGGTGGACAACGGTACGGTCCACCGCCCCGTAGCAGCGGAGGGGTTCTTCGGCTCCGACGGCTTCGGGGGTGCCCAGCACTACCCGGAGTCCATGGGGTACGGGGACGTCGCCGGACCTGCGGAGGGCGTCGGGTCGCCCGGGTCCTTGGAGTTCGAGGAGGGGTTCGAGGACGGGGATGACCCCGAGGGCTCCACCGAGGAGGACGAGGAGGTCTTCGAGACCGAGCCCGCACCCGCCGTACCCCGGCGCAGACGACCGGCCGCGGGCCGTCGCAAGAAGCGGAAGTGGTGGTCGAGCCCCCGCGGACGACGCTTTGTCATCGCGCGGGCGCTCAGCTTCCTCATCGCGGTACTCGCCGCGGTACTCGTCTCGATGGTCAGTGTGTTCGGCGGACTGGTCGCCCTGGAACCGTTGCGGAATGTCGCCGCGGCCCGGACGGCACCCGGTCTGATCGGCTGGTGGCCGCTGTTGGTGTACGGGCCCTGGACGGTGGCGTCGCTGTCGATCCTGCGGGCCGCGCTGCACCGTCGGCGTGCGCTGCACTCGTGGCTGGTGGTTTTGCTTTTCACTGGTGTGGCAACAGTGCTCTGTGTGACCCAAGCGCCGAGAACACTGCCTGACATCGCGGCGGCGGCCCTTCCCTCGTTGGCGGCACTCACCTGCTTTCACCAGCTCGTGCGGCTGATCACCCTGGTCCGCCCGCCGCTGCCGACACCGTCGGCCCGGCACCGGGGCCGGGTTCTGCGCCGCCAGGGCCGCTGCATGGTCGAGTTGTCCGAAACGGAACTACGGAAGGGAAAGTTCCAGGTGTATATGGGGCCGCAGGAGTCCCAGTCCGCCGGGGACAGCGGGAGCGGTGAGAAGGCCGGCTGCACCGGGGCCTCCGGAGCAGCCGGAAGCCTCGGCAACGCAAGGAACGCTGAGCCCACAGTGAACGCCGTGAGCGCTGAGAACGCTGAGAACACCGCCCAGGAGGCGGGGGAGGCCCGTCGGGGCGGTGGCCGGCCCGCGGGGCCGGAGTCTGTCGTCGTCGGCGCGGCGGAGGTCGTGCGCGAGCCGGTCTCCCCGGTGGGCCGGACGGCCCGTCAGGCGCACGCGGGCCAGGCCGTTCCCGCGTCGGCGGTGCGGGTGCACCAGGTGCACCGCGTCACCCCGGCGGAGGGGAAGGTCACCGTCGGCAGCGACCGATGGGTCTCCCGGCGCTGATCCTGCAATGCCCTCCAGAAAGCCCTGGAGGGGGGCTGGGGCGGCGGTAAACCGCCGCCCGGCTCCAGATACCGGGGGTGGGGGTTCAGGCGCTCAGACAGGCGCTGAGAGCTTTTTCGGGGGATCAGGGGTTCGGGGCGCAGAGCAGCGACCGAAGGGCAGCGACTGAGCGACTCTTCGGTCGCTGCTTCAGTCTCAGGACTAAATGCCTGGTCAGAGGGGGTATTCAACCCCAAACAGCGACTGAAGCGACTCAGCGACTGTATCTATAACGTGAATAACGCACGCACACACACATGCAAACGCGCGGGAAATGTCTTATAGACCCGGTCGCTGAGTCGCTTCAGTCGCTGATGGGTCAAAAACAAGGCTCTGACCTGGTACTTTACTCTGAGACTGAAGCAGCGACCGAAAGGGTCAGGGTCGCTGTCGTTGAGTCTCAGTTCAGTCGCTGAGGCCCCCGGACACGCCGGAGGGCTCCCCCGGCCGTGCGCGGGCCGGGAGAGCCCTCGTACTTCAGTCGCTGTTCGGTCGCTGCCCGCGCGAGCCCGCCCCCGGGGGTCCGCCACCCCGCCCGCCGGGCCTCTCGCCGCCTCGCAGGCGGGTCAGCTGATCGGGAGCGTTATCCCCAGCTCGCGCATCGCGGCCGACTCCGGGCCGCCCTCCGACCGCTGGGTCTTGTACCCCTTGATGCCGGGCTTGATGGTCCTCGGGTCCACCGCCTCCGACGGGGCACCCGAGGTGTACAGCCCGTCGGGCCGTCCGTCGCGGTCGTGCGGGAGCAGCCAGAAGACCCTTCTCAGGAAGGTCCCCGAAGCCCTGGACGAGCGCGCCTTGGGGCCGAGGACGGCGTATCCGACCATCCGTCCGTCCCGGTGGTACGCGGGCCTGCCCCGGCGGGTCGGGAGCCGGTCCAGGCTCTGGCGCACATAGTCCAAGGGTTCGATGTCTTCCAGCCACACCAGCTCGACCTCATGGGCCAGCTGTGTGGGCTCGATGAGGGCGCTCATGACATTTCTCCCATTTCGGCGTTAAGCCCGATCCCCGGGTAGAACTTGCGCTGGTTGGACAGAATCATCTCCTTCGGGGAGGAGATGCCGACAGTGTCCCGCACCCGGGCCGCGAAGGCGCGGGAGGTCGCGGGGTTGGCTCCTTCCAACTGACACCAGTCCCTGTAGCTCGCGTAGAGCAAGGTTTGTTCCGCGCGCATCGACGGCCCCACGGTGCAGCACTCGGACAGAAAACGTCCTGTGTGGTCCTCCGTCTCCGCGTACGCGGTCGTGGCGGTACGCACCCGCTCGGGCCCCGTCAGGTCCCGTGGACCTGTGAGATACCGCCGGGAGCCCTCCACCAACCAGTTCAGGATGCCCGGGCCTTCCTCCGTTACCAAGACATCTGCGAGGTTGTCCACCTTGCGGTCGTCGTCCACGACCCGTTCGAACGGGAGCAGCTTCATGCGCCGCCAGAACGCGTAGCCGCCGGTCCCGACCTCCGGGCGGTGGTTGCCCAGCAGCCAGAGCTTGTGCGTGGGACCGAAGCTGAAGAAGTCCTGCCGCATCCGGCGGGCCTTGATCCGGTCGCCGCCGGTGAGCAGCTTGACGCGGGCCTCGTCGAAGCGGTCGCCGGGCTTCAGCTCCGAGCACACGATGATGCGGCGGCCGTGCAGCTCGGCGAGGTCCGTGGGGTGTCCCTCGAACGGGCGGGCCATGAGGAAGCCCGGAGGCGCGGCGTCCGCGTAGTCGCCCAGCAGCTTGACCATGACGTCGAGCAGCACGCTCTTGCCGTTCTTGCCCTGTCCGTAGAGGAACGGCAGCACCTGGGCGCCGACATCGCCGGTGATCGAGTACCCCAGCAGCTCATGCAGGAAGTCGATCATCTCCTCGCCCTCGGCGTCGTCGCCGAAGCAGTCCGCGAGGAAACGCTTCCAGCGCGGCGTCGCCCGGGGACGGGCGGCCACGCTGGTGGAGCGGGAGTGGTAGTGCTTCTCCGGGTCCGGAGGGGTCACCGCCCCCGTGGTGAGGTCGATGACCCCCTCGGGGGTGCACAGCGCGTACGGGTCGGCGTCCAGCATCGAGGGGCTGAGCACCATGCCGGGCGCGGCCTTCGCCTGTGCCAGCATCGCCTTGATCCCGGCCGTGGACAGGGCCCGGCGCCGGTGGCGGCGCAGCGCGCTGTCCGTGAACCGGCCCCGGATGTCGGTCTCGGCGAGCATTTCGGCCATCTCGCCGGCCGCCCACATCACACCGTCGTCCTCGTCGAGGTCCCAGCGGTACTTGTTCCACCGGTACCAGCCGAGGCCGGGGACATGCCGGAAGTCCCGCCCGTACAGCGAGACGAACAGCTTGGCGTTGCCGCGGTCGCTGAGGCTGTCGGGGAGCACGCCGTGCTCGCTGGCGGCGGCGGGGGCGTCCGGTCCGGGGGCGGCCTGTGCGGGGACGCCGCCGGGGGAGCCCAGGATGATCTGACGGGCGACCTCGACCGGGTCGAACAGGCCCGCCTGCGGCTGCGCCGGGTCCCGCACGGACCCCACGGCGGAATCCCCGGCCGTGCGGGCCGGGGCCCGGGTTGCCTCCGTGGACCCTTGAGAGGTGGGGGCGTCGTTCACCTGCGTTCTCCCAAGTCGAGTGGCCGCCTGCTGCCCGCGCTCATACCGCTGCGGATGATCGCGAGACAACGGCGCTCCTGTCCCGGGCGGGCGTGCATGGCGGCGGCGAGCAGCGCGGCCTCGGCGGCGTCAGCGGCCATCCGTCCGGCACCCACCAGTCCACCGGCGGTGAAGGCGGCGCGGTTGAGCTTCTCGGTGAAGCCCGCGCCCTGGGGGACCGCCGCGCACTCCGTCACGGCGGTCAGGACGGTGGCGAGCACCCGGGCCGCCGAGTCCCGGCCACCGCGCGCCGCGTTCACGGCGGCCCAGGCCCGGGACGGTACGGGGGTCGCGGTGCGCGGGTGCGGTGGTACGGGCCGGTGCCCGGTGCGTTCCAGCTCGGCGGCGAGCCAGTCGGGCAGCGGCGCGGGCCGCCGCACGGGCCCACAGGCGGTGTACCGGCCGGATGCGGTACGGGTCCCCGGCGCGATGATGTAACCGCCGTGGGCGCGGACGTCGACCTGCCAGGCCAGTGCGCGGTTCACACCGGAGCCGGTCGAGCAGCGCCACTCCTGCCCGGGGCGGGCGGTGTACCAGAGATGGAGTCCTCCTGACGGGGTGCGCACCCGGAGGGTGGACTCGTCCTGGCTGGGGTCGGGACGGCCGCGCAGCGCCGCGAGCACGGCAAGGCTGTGGAAGCCGTGGCGGAGCCCGTCGAGACAGACGGACTCGGGGATGTGGATTCCCGGCAGCAGCCGGTCCGGGGTGGGCAGTGGGGCGGGGTGGGCGTCCACGTCGATGACGACGAGTCCGGCCGGGCCACAGGCCACGCCGACGCCGAAACGGGGCTGTCGGGTCCACCACGCGGTGATAAGGGCGGGGTCGGTGGTGGCGGCGTGGAAGCCGTGGCACCAGCGCCCGGCGGGGATGCAGTCGCACTCCTGCGGCGGGTGCGGCCGGTCCCTGCAATCGCCGCAGTTGGGCGCCGGGGTCTTGCGTCCCGGGGCCAGGGGGTGCACAGGCCAGCCCTGGGCGGCGCACCACAACGCGGTCTCCAGCGGGCTCGCCCACGGTGCGGCCGAGGTGGTACCCGACTCGCCCAGGGCTGAGTCGCTGTTAGGAATCCCCAGGTCAGGGGGCATCGAGGTTCCTTTCAGCGACTGAAGCGACTCAACTTCACAGATATGTTCAGCACAGGCTAACCGACCGCCTTCCGCGGTTCCGGCAGGTTCCCGGAACGGCGGGGCGGCGAAGGCGTCCCGGGGGACCCGGAAACGTGCCCTGGCGCGTACAACGAGGAAGCCCGGACGGGGAGACGGTCCGTGCGGCAGATGATCAGACCGGCGGTGCGCAGGGGCCCTCCGTGCGCCGTGCGGGGGACGGCGCGCCGCCGCAGGGCCGGTTGCCGAGGGCCTCTCCGGAGCCGGGGACGGGGCTGTTCGCGGCTGTGGGAACGGGGCCCCGGCAGCCGCTGGGCGGACGGCGGTCACTGATGACGGGCATGCCTTGTGTCCCCCGGGCGTGCGTGGTCGACCCCGCGGCAGCCGCAGGGCAAGGCGGTGCGGTGCGACGACCGGGCGCGGTCTCTGCCCGATGGCGATCTTCCCTGCTGCGTGGCGCGGCTCCGCCCGGGCCGGGCGGTAATTCCCTTAAAATAAAACCCATTCGTTTTCTTTGTCGAGGGACCCGCCCGCACGGCGTGGCAAGCACCCTCCACCGAGGAGCACGACGAAACGGGGCGTTCCGTTCCGTGGCGGGGGCGATTTCCACCCGCTCGTCCGGGCGTGTCGTCAGCCGGTGGGGATCTCGGCCTCCCCGGGCGCGCCGGACACACCGGCCAGCGCCAGCCGCCAGGCGTCCGCCAGCCGGTCCACGGCCTTCGCGTCCCGGGGAAGCCCCCGCGACTGGGCCTCGGCGCCCGCCGTCAGAAACTCGACCAGGGTGATGACGTCCGACGGCCGGATGCCCGGCCGGAGCTGCCCGTCCGCGTGCGCCCGGGCCAGCAGCTCCCGCACGTCGGGGAGCCAGATCTCCGACCAGCAGCCGGGCTCCGCCGTCCCGCTGCCCGCCCGCTCCCGGGCCAGCCGCAGCGCGCAGCGCACGGGGATCTCCTCCTCCAGCAGCCGGGCCAGCTCCAGGGTCAGTTCGACAACGGTCTCCAGCGGGGGCCCCGGGCGGGTCGTCAGCCGCCGCAGCGCTGCCCGGGTCAGGGCGTGGCCCTCGCGGATGACGGCGTCGGCCAGGTCGCCCTTGGTGGAGAAGTGGAACGTGAGCGCGCCGAGCGAGATGCCCGCGGCGCGGCTCACCCTGACGAGGGATGTGCCGTCGTATCCGTCGCGGTCGAACAGCGTGGCCGCCGACCGTATGAGCGCCGCGCGCGTCCGCACCGCCCGATCCTGCTTTGGCATGCCTTGCTCCCGAGGGGATCTTCCGGCGGCCGGACCGTCCGTCGGCGGAAAAAGCCTACGGGCAGGGCGGGCCCGGCAGGGCGCGGTCCGCCGGGCGGGCCCACGCGGTGACAGGGCCTCAGCGGCGGTGTTCCAACGGTGGTGCTCCAGCGGCGGTGTTTCAACGGTCGTGTTTCAACGGTGGTGCTCCAGCGGCGGGGAGAAGCGGCGGTGGGAGGTGGCGGTGCGGTGGGGGAGAGGGGCAGTGGACGCGGACGGGCCGGTTCCGTGGCAGGGGGATGTCTGCCGACGGAACCGGCCCATGGCGAAAACCGCGGGGCAGGCCCGGGTGTGCGGCTAGGAGGCGGAACTCCTCAGCTGGTTGAGCCGCGCCTCCAGGCCGTCGAGAATCCGGTCCAGGCCGTAGCCGAAGTTCTGCTCGCGCAACGCGGTCGGATCTTTGTCCCGATTGGTGGCGTATGTCTGCTGGAGCCGTGGGTGGTCCCGCGTGGCCTGCTCGGCGGCGGGCCACAGCCGCCGAGCCCAGTCCTGCTCGCTCTGACCGCTGCGCGCCAGCATCGTCAGCCACGCGGCCTCGCTCGTGGTCATGCCGGTGACGTACGCGAAGACCATGCGCACCGCGTTGTCCGCCTCGTCCAGGGGGAAGCCCGCGGACTCGAACATCGCGAGCATCCGGTCCGAGAGCCGCAGCATGTTGGGCCCCAGATAGGCGACGCCCATCTCGCCGAGGACCGACACGATCCACGGGTGGTCGAGGAACATCGACCGGATGCCGTGCGCGCGCAGCGTCGCCTTCGCCCGCCAGTCGGGCGCCCGGTCGGCGTCCGCCACGTCCAGTTCGCCGTAGACCTCGTCGACGACCAGCTCGATCAGCTCGTCCTTGTTGGCGACATGGCGGTAGAGCGAGGTGGCTCCGGCGCCGAGCCGGGTGCCGAGCTTGCGCATGCTCAGGGCGTCGATGCCTTCGGCGTCCAGCAGCCGGACGGCCTCGGACACGATCTGCTCACGGCTCAGGGCCGGCTGCTCCCGCCGGGTCCGGGGGCGGGCCCACACCGATGGGATCTGCTGGGAGTCGACGGGCATTGGACCTCCTCTTCTCCTCCCCACCGTAGCGCACGCCATACGCATTCAGCGTACACAGTCAAAATATGCGAACAGTGTTCGCACTCTCGGTACGGTGTTCACGCGCTGCCGCGTCACGACGGCGGACGGAGCGGCGGCCCGCGAGCAGTTCCCCCTAAAGCGTTCCTTGAGCCACCCCTACAGCGGCCCTCAGGCGCGCGCCCCGAGGCTCGACCTGAGCGACAGCGTTCGAGAGGACGCGGCGAAGAGGACGTGAGCGCAGACGCGAGCGCGGGCGCAGTGAGAAGCCGAGCGAGAAGAGGGCGGACGTGACCATCGACCCCACCAGCGGCCTGGCAGTGTCGGTCCTGCTCTCGCTCGTCTCCGCCGTCGCCTACGCGGGCGGCGCGATCGTCCAGGAGCGCGTGGCCGCCACCTCTCCCGAAGGACTCGCCGCCGCGCTGCGCACCCCCGGCTGGTGGACGGCGAACGGGCTGAACGGCATCGGCGCCCTGCTCCATGTGGTCGCGCTGGCCTACGGACCGCTCAGCGTCGTCCAGCCGCTCGGCGCGCTCACCATCGTCTTCGCCCTCCCGCTGGTGGCCCTCTCCGCGGGACGGCGGCCCGGGGCCGCGGCCCGGCGGGGCGCGGCGATGGCGACCGCGGGCCTGGCCGGACTGCTCGCGCTGACCGGCTCGGCGGGTACCGGCTCCCTCGCCACCGCCGACCGGCTGCCGCTGGCCTGCGCCTCGTTCGCCGCCGTGGCCGCCCTGGCCGCCGCCGCCCGTGCCGCCCGCCGCCACCCGGTGGTCCGGAGCGCGCTGTTCGCCTGCGCCGCGGGTGCGGCGTACGGCGTCAGCTCCGTCTTCACCAAGGCGGCGGCGGTCGACTGGGCGGCGGGGGAGACGGCCGGGGCGCTCCTCGCCGGGGTCGTGATACTCGGCCTCGCGGCGGCCGGGACGGTGGCCTCCCAAACCTCCTACCGGGGCGCGGGTCTGGCGGCGCCGCTGGCGGTGGTGACCGTGGTCAACCCCGTGGTGGCGGCCGGTATCGGGATGGCGTTCTTCGGCGAGAGCTTCCGGTACGGGGCACTGGGCCCGGTCCTCGCGCTGGGTGCCGGAGCGGTGGTGGCGGGCGGTCTGGCCCTGCTGACACGGGAGCGGGTCCGCTCGGCGCGGGGCCCGGAACCGACGCTCCGTCCGGTGCCGGTGCCGGTGCCGGTGTCTGTGCCGGTCCGGGTGCCCGTGCCGGTGCCGGTCCGGGTTTCGGTTTCGGTTCCCGCTGTGGTCATCGGCTCCACGGCGGTGCCCTCCGGGCCGGTCCCGGTCCCGGCACAGGTGCCCCTGCACTCGCCGGTCCTGCCGGTGCTCGCCTCCCGCCCTCCCGCCGCCCGGCCCGTTCCGCGGACGGCGGCCCCGACCGCCTTCCGGGCCCGGGTCGTCCCGCCCGCCGGTGCCGATCAGCGTTCCGCTCACGGCCGGGCCGCCGTGGTCCGTCCGGCGGCCGTCCGTCCGGTGAACGCCCGTGCGGAGGTGGCCCGTTCGGCGGACAGGCGCCCGGCGGGTGGGCGCCCGGTCCTCGCCCGTACGGCGCGCTTCGGTCCGCCCGTTCGACCGGATCTTCCCGTCCGGCAGGGGCCGCCGTTCGGCCAGGGAAAACCAGGGCCCGGGTTTTCTCGACTTGGCGGTAGATTTCGGCCTGCCGTTGATCTCTCCCGCCCATCGTGAAAAGCTGCGATGGCAGAGAGTGATCATATATAACATATAGTGACGAGTGCTGTCATTCAGACCCTTCGGTTTCTTTTCTGCGCCGGGCGGCGGCGGTAAGGAGGTGCCTCATGGCGCGGCAGGAGCGAGCCATCCGGACGCGGAGGAAGATCCTGGTCGTGGCTGCCAGCGTCTTCGACCAGGTGGGCTACGAGGCGGCGACCATCTCCGACATCCTCGACCAGTCGGGGCTGACCAAGGGGGCGCTCTACTTCCACTTCGGTTCGAAGGAGGAGTTGGCCCAAGCGGTCCTCGCGGAGCAGGTCGCGGCCCTGCCGCCGGTCCCTCCGCAGGGCCTCAAGCTCCAGGAGGCGATCGATGAGGGCATGCTCCTCGCCCATCTCCTCACCGGGGAGCACGGTGACCCGATCATCCAGGGGAGCATCCGGCTCACCGTGGACCAGGGCTCCTCCAAGGACAATCTCGACCGGCGGGTGCCGATGCAGGGCTGGATCGATCACAGCCTCGGGCTGTTCAGCGAGGCGCGGAAGAACGGGGAGGTCCTGCCCCACGCCGATCTGGACAGCGTCTCCCGGCTCTTCGCCGGCTGTTACACCGGAGTCCAGGTGCTGTCGCGGATCATGACGGACCGCCAGGACCTGGCCGAGCGGATGTCCGACATGTATCGGAATCTGATGCCCGCGCTGGCCGTCCCCTCCGTGCTGGCGCGGCTGGACTTCTCGACGGACCGGGGGGCGCTCGTGTACGAGCGGGTCATGCGAGCGAGCCAGGAGCAGGACGAGGGCGCCGGGTACACGGTCGGTGTGTGAGGAATCCGGGGTCATGCATGGGGCCATTCGGGTGGCGTGGGCCCTGTCAGCGGGCCTGGAGCGGCCTTCGCCCCGTACGGTGGAATGCCGCTCACCGGCGGGCGGTGGCCCGTCCGTTGTCGTCGTCACGGCGGTACGGGCCGCCGCGTCCGGGTGCGGCGTGGCCGCGGCATGGCCGAGGCCCGGCTCCCGGGAAGGGAGCCGGGCCGTTCACCGGATGGGCCGTTCACCGGGTTGGTTGCTCGTCGGGTTGGTCGGTCGTCGGGTGGCTGCTCGTCGAGTGAGGTCGTCCGCCGGATGATCAGGTACGGCTGCCCTGGGTGTCCCACATCGCCTTGACGTACTCACCGAAGTACGAGCTGCGGTTCCAGCCCTCGTTCACCAGGGTGCTCACCACACCGTTGACATGGCCGAGCCCCGATGCGACCGGGTTGCGCAGCCAGGGGGCACCGCCGCCCCGCATCGCGCACCGGATCTCCACCCGCCGGTCCGGGGCGCCGACGGGGGAGGCGGTTCCCGGGCAGGACCGCTGGGTCCGAGCGGTGTCGTGGTCGTACGAGTACCCGGTGACCGTCACCCTCTGCCGGTGGTCCTGGTTCCAGCTCAGCCCGTTTCCGCCGGTGACATCGATCAGCTTGCGCCCGTTGAGGGGGTGGGTGGTCACCATGGCGATGTCGTACTGGAGATCGCCCCTGGCCACCCACTCGCTGAACGCGCGGAACTCCTTCGCCTGGAAGGTGCCGTGGGGCCGGGTCCCCGAGTGGAAGGCCGGAACATAGACCCAGTTCCGTACGTACCGCCCCGGGGTGCCGTTGGTGCCGCCCTCGTTGACGCAGTGCGCCGCGGTGATGACGAGCTGTTTTGACGGGCTGCCGAGCGCGGAGGCCGAGCAGAAGTAGTTCTTGCTGTCGGCGGGGCTGGTGTAGAAGACCTTGCCGACGCCGCTCGTGTCCGCCTGGACGCCGTCTCGCACACCGCTGTCGCGTGTGTGCTGCGCGGGTGGGACGGGTGGCGTGCTGCCGGGTTTCCCGGTCGGTTCCTGCCGTCCGGGGGAGACGGCCGAGATGTCGTCCGCCGTCGTCCGGGCCCTGGCGGGGAGGGCCTTCGCCATTCGCTCGGACGTCCAGTACCGCTCCAGCGCGGTGATGGAGGACGCGGAGGCGATGCGGGTGCCGTCCAGCAGCAGGGCGGCAGCCGCCTCGGTCGCTGCCGCCGTCCCGGTCGTGGCCGCGGTTGTGGCCGCGGCGGTGGCGGTGGCTGCGACCGGCGGACCGGCCTCCGTGCCGCCCCCCGCCTGCGCGAGGCCGCCGGAGCCGAGGGCCAGGGCGAGTGCCGCGGCGGGGAGGAGAGTGCGTCTGACGGGGGTGTGTCTGGTACGGCGCACGAGCGGTCCCTTTCCGGGAGGGGGCTTGGGGAGACGGCGGTGAGGGACGCGGGGTGCGCTGAGTGATCGCGTTGACCGACGTTCTCCTGTGCGGAAGAAGTCAATGAATTCCGACGGGGTCAAGCAGCCTCACTTCTCGCCAGTGGCAGGGGTGCCGAGGGTCCCCGGACGGCCGGAGAGAGTCGCATACCGGTCGTTGTCCCAGGTCGTGATGGAGCGTCACAACAGCGTCGCCAGGGCGTCACCGGCGGTGTGATCGAGGATCGCGGCGGCGAGCGGGGCGTGCACCTGGCGGGGGAGTGCGTGCCCCAGCCCCGGGACCTCGACGACCCGGGCACCCCGGATCACCTGGGCGATGTGGTGGGCGTGCGGCGGCGGGAACACGGGTTCGGCCGGACCGGAGATCGAGAGTGTGGGGACGTCGGCCCGTGCGAGTCGCTCCGTACGGTCCATGCCGGAGGGGTCGGCCCGGCGGTGCGCGGTGCCGGGGCGGTGGTGCCCGGTGTGCTCGACGATCACCCGTTCCCGGGCCCGGACGGCGTCCTCGTCGAAGGGGAGCTGATCGCCGTTCAGCACCCGCCAGTGCTCGACCCGCCGGTCGAGCTCGGCCGTGAGCCCCTCCTCCGGGACGGGGCGGGACCACAGCTCCAGCACCCGGGGGTCGATCCCGGGCAGCGCGCCGGGCGGGGTCCGCGTCCCGTCCGGACGGGTGTACGGGGTGGAACTGAGCGCGCAGGTGCCGATCAGGGTGGCGCTGAGCAGCCGCTCGGGGCGGTCGGCGACGAGGAGTTGGGCGAGCATGCCGCCCAGGGACATGCCCACGATGTGCGCACGTTCCACACCGAGGCCGTCCAGGACCGCGACGGCGTCCTGTGCCAGCGCGGTCACGGGGTAGGGCCGTTCCTCGAACGACCAGGTGGAGCGGCCCGTGTCGCGATGGTCGTAACGGATCACGCGATGGCGGGTGGCGAGCAGGTCCACGAACTCCTCCGGCCAGCCGAGGCCGGGCGCCTGCGCCCCCATGATCAGCAGCAGCGGGGAGGCGTCGGGGTCGCCGCGCTCCTCGGTCCACAGGCGGATGCCGGGTGCCGCGTCGACGAAGCGTTCCATGGGTGCTCCTCGGGTCGGGGGGCGTCGGGTTCTCCACCCCCACTGGCAAGACGAGACGTATCGTATCGCATGAGAGGTGGGTGGCGCCGCTGTGCCGCTGGGGCCCGCGTTACCGTGGCACCCATGAACGCCGAGCACACCGAGCACAGCAAGCACGCTGAGAACGCCGACGTCGACGACACCGAGAACGACGTCGACACCGGGCGCACCGCCTGGACCACCCGCCCCGAGACCGCTGACGACATCCCCGCCGTACGCGCGATCAACCTCGCCGCGTTCCCCACCGCGCTGGAAGCCGACCTCGTCGAAGCGCTCCGCGCGGACCGTGAGGCGTGGATCGACGGACTGTCGCTGCTCGCCGTGGCCCCCGACGGCCGGGCCGCCGGACACGCGCTGCTCACCCGCTGCCGCGTCGGCACGGAACCGGCGCTCGCCCTCGCCCCCTGCGCGGTCCTCCCCGAGTACCAGGGACAGGGCGCCGGTACGGCCGCCGTGCGCGCCGCCCTGGACGCGGCCCGCGCGCTCGGCGAGAACACCGTGGTCGTCCTCGGACATCCCGGCTACTACCCGCGGTTCGGGTTCGCCCCGGCGTCCGGCTTCGGCATCCGCGCCCCGTTCGACGTACCGGACGAGGCGATGATGGCGCTCACGCTCGATCCCGGGCGCCCCGCGGCGACGGGCACCATCCAGTACCCCGCCGCGTTCGGCGTCTGACACCGGGTCCGGGCCGCGTTCGGCGTCTGGCACCGGGTCCGCGCGACCCGCGGGACGCCTATCACGCGCCGATAGCGGTGCCGGGCCCGGGCGGACTCCGACGCGCACCCCTGTGGCGCGTCGAAGCCCGCCCCGGCCGTTCGCGTCGGCTTTCCCCCGATACCGCGGCCACCTCCGCGTTCCAGCGCCCTGCCACGTTGTCCGGTAACTCCGTTCCCCGCTGTTCGGACAATGTCCGCGCGCGGTTCGATGCCGGAGAGGAGCAGGCAGGAGCAGCCAGGGCGGCAGCGAAGCCGACCGGGGAGGAGCGGGCCGATGGCGGGGCGTCGAGAGCGGCCACTGGACCCGGAGGCGGGGCCGGTGGAACGGTTCGCCTGCGGGCTGCGGGAGTTACGGGCGGCGGCGGGCGGGCCGACCTACCGCGAGATGGCACACGTCGCCGGGTACTCGGCGAGCACACTGGCCGCGGCCGCCGCGGGCGATCAGTTGCCGTCGCTTCCGGTGGCGCTCGCGTACACGTCCGTGTGCGGGGGCGGAACGGAGGAGTGGGCGGCCCTGTGGCACGAGACCGCCGTCGCGGTCGAACGGCAGCAGGTGGTCCGCGTCGCCGACGACCCCGACACGACCCGGCCGCCGTACCGGGGACTCGTCCGGTACGAGCCGGGGGACCGGGATCTGTTCTTCGGCCGGGAGCAGACGCTCGGACGGCTCGTCGAACTGGTCCGCGCGCACCGGCTGGTGATCCTCACCGGCGCCTCCGGCAGCGGCAAGTCCTCGCTGCTGCGCGCCGGGCTGCTGCCCGCTCTGCGACCGTACCCGGAGAACGGGGCAACGGGGCGCAGCGCGCCGATCGGCCAGGGGCACGGCGGTGCGGCCGGTCCGGTGCGGAGCGGGACGGCCGGTCCGGTGCCGGGCGGGGTCGTCGGTCCGGTGCCGCGCGGGACGGTCGGTCCGGTGCGCTGCGCGGCGGTCCGGGTCCTCACCCCCGGGCCCCGTCCGGCCGCCGCCCACGCCCCCGCCTTCGTCCCGCCGCCCGCAGGGTCCGGGGACGCCTTCGTGATCGTGGACCAGTTCGAACAGGTCTTCACCTTGTGCGACGACCCGGCCGAGCGGGCGCGGTTCCTCCGGCTGCTGCTGGCGGCCCGGGAGCCCGGCAGCCGACTGCGGGTCGTCGTCGCCGTCCGGGCCGACTTCTACGGCCGCTGCACGGAACACCCCGGCCTGGTCGAGGCGGTGCGCGAGGCGCATCTGCCCATCGGCCCGATGACCCCGGCCGAGCTGCGACGGGCGGTCGTGGGCCCGGCCAGGTCCGCACGGCTCGTGGTCGAACGCGATCTGGCCGCGCGGATCGTCGAGGAGACGGCCGCCGAGCCGGGTGGTCTGCCGCTGATGTCGCACGCGCTGCTGGAGGTGTGGCACCGCCGCAGGGGCCGGACGCTCACCCTCGCCGCGTACGAGGCCGTCGGCGGCATCCACGGCGCCGTCGCCGACACCGCCGAACACACCTACCAGCGGCTCACCCCCGAGCAGGCCCGGCACGCCCGCCGTATCCTCCTCCGGCTCATCACCCCCGGCCAGGGCGCTCCCGACACCCGCCGCCCCGCGCCCCGCGCCGAGCTGGAGACCGCCGACGGCGCGGCGGCGGTGTGCGAACACCTCAGCCGTGCCCGGCTGATCACCCTCGACGACGACACCGCCGACCTCGCGCACGACGCCCTCATCACCGCCTGGCCGCGGCTGCGCGACTGGGTCGACGAGGAACGCGCGCGGCTCGTCGTCCACTGTCGGCTCACCGCCGACGCCGCGACCTGGGCCGGACGCCACCAGGACCCCGGGGCGCTGTACCGCGGCACCCGCCTCGCGACCGCGCGGGAGGCGTTCCCCCCTCCCCATGAGGGGCTGACCGCCGCCGAACGCGCCTTCCTCACCGCCGCGATCACCGCCGCGACCACCGTCCGGCGTGACGAGGAGCGCGCCCGTGATCGCGTCGTCCGCCGCCTCCGGCGTTCCGCCGCAGCCCGCGCGGCCCTCCTCGCGCTCGTGCTGCTCGCGCTCGTGCCGCTCGCGGGTGTGATCGCCTGGTAGGGAGCCGTGCCCGTGTTCGTGCTCGTGCTCGTGTTCGTGACCGTGAGCAGCCGTATCCGTGTCCCTCTCGCCGGCCGACCGTTGCAGGACGGGGGACGGGGGACGGGGGACGGGGGACGGGGGACGGGGGACGGGGGACGGGGGACAGGGGACAGGGGACAGGGGACAGGGAGCCGCGGCCGGGGAGCCGCGGCCGGGGAGGCATACTCCGGCACGGTGCCGGGGAACTCGCCCCGGGGTACCCGTCCGACGCGTCGTCGCCCCCCCGGACGACCGGACGAACCGGCCCCCGGCCGGGGGAGTGAACCGGCCGCGCGGAGGGAAGGTGACCCTTCGTCCTCCCGCGCGCGGCGCCCGCCGGAGCGTCCTCCGGTGCGGGGACGGGGCACATCCCCTGCCCCTGGAGGTGCCTTCGGGGTCCTGCCCGGTCCGGGCGGGCCGGGAGGAGAGTCGTACCGCTGTGCAACCACCATTGAGGGGGTGCTCGTGCGCGCGCAGGACAGTGGCAAGGAGCGGGACCGGGGGACCGGACCGGCGGGGCCCCGGCCCCGATCGCCCCGGGTGCCCGGGTGGGCGGCCCAAGTCCTCGCGCTCCAGCGGCTGGCCGGGAACGCGGCCGTCTCGCGCGCACTCGCCGAGGCCCGGCACCAGCACGGCCCCGGGTGCGGGCACGCGAATCCCCCGGTGCAGCGCGACGCGGACACCGATCTGCACGAGCACGGTCCGGGATGCCGCCACGGGGAGACGCCCGCGCAGCGCCGGGTGCCGCCGGACGAGGCGGTCGCCACCCTTGGCAGGCACGCGGCGGCCGACCACGGCGCCGTGGCGTACACGGCCGATTCGCTCATCGTGGGCGTCCAGCGTGCCGCGGAGCCGTCCGCCGTGTGGATCCAGCGGACACCGGGCAACACCCCCGCGGCCCCGGCTGCGGCTCCGGCCCCACCGCAGCCGCAGGTCGGGCTGCCGCCGGACCTCAATGCCGTACTCGGCAGGGAGATCCCGGACTACTGGAACGACCTGGTGTGGAACGACAGCGGACGGGGCTACCACACGGCCTCCGTGCCCCAGGGCCACCGGGTGTGGAGCGCCGTCGAGGAGTACACCCGGCTCTCCCAGGAACACATGCCCGTCACCGCGCCGAAGGGCGAGGCGACCCGGATGGCCGAGTCCCGGAAGCGGCTCGCCGACCCGGCGATCACCGATGAGCAGCGGGCGTCCCACACCCGTCGGCTCCAGGAGGGCAAGCCCGGCGGTCCGCCCCCGCCGAGCAGCGCTTTCATGGACATCGTGGACATCGTCGTATGCGCCAACCCCGAGCTGTGGGAGAAGTACACGACCAACCGGCAGCTGTACCACCAGTCGCTGATCTCCCACAGTGAGCGGGGACTGGAGGCGTCGGGGAAGGACCGCAGCGAGCTGATTCCCTGGTCCACCGGGCGTCGGCCCAACCTCGGCGGTGCGGCGTCGACCTCGGTCCGGCCCGGTTTCGAACGCCCCGGCCAGCTGCCGCCGGGCGTCCCCCAGGACGCCGGGGAGGCGTTCCTCTGGCACGGCACCGGCACCGGCATCATGGACCTGATCGACGAGCACGGGCCGGCGCCCGAGCTGGGCCGGAACAGGGGCACCGAGGACAAGCCCCGATACGGTGTGCTGGGCCAGGGCACCTACGTCGCCGACAACTCCTCCAAGGCACAGACGTACTTCGCCTGTCCCCGGTGCGAGGACCCCGAGTGCACGGACGTGACGCACCCGCCCCGGCAGTTGATGCTGATGCGGGGCCTCATCGGCTCACCCAACTTCGCGCACTACGGGAACAACCGGCGGGGTGAGGACCACAAGACGATGAAGGACGGCCGCACCTCCGTGATGAGCCCCGGCTTCAAGAAGAACCCGACCCTGTTCGGCGCGACAGGGACCAACGAATTCCTGATCAAGGACAAGTCGCTGCTCTACCCGGAGATCCGTGTCCACTACCGGCGGCCCGCGACATGACCGCGGGCCGCACACACCGATGACGCTCGGGCTGAGTGCCCGCGCCCCCGGTACCGCCCCGGGTACCGCCCCCGGTACTGCTTCCTGACCGGCCGGGGGCGTCAGATCACCGGTCCGTCAGGACGTCAGATCCGCATGGCCTTCTCGTGGAAGGGGCAGGCGTCGGCCGCGCCGGAGGCAAGGGCGGCACCCGCGGTGGAGGCGGTGCGCGCGCCACCGGGAGTCGTCTCGCCCATCTGGATGAGGATCTCGTCCGACAGCAGGTCCTGCTGCCCCTTCAGCGCGTCGGCGACCTTCGCGTCCACGGGGAAGACCATTTCGGCGGCGATGTTGTCCTGGACGATCCGGGCGAGGTTGTCCAGCGCGACGAAGATCGGGTCCTTGGGCGGCTCGACGGCCGGCAGGTCGATCAGATGGGTGGCCACCTTGGCCGGGTTCATGCACGGCTTGATGATGATCGAGTTCTGGTTGAGGACGGACGTCGTCCACTGCGAGAGCACCACGCAGTAGAGGTCCTTCCACTCCGTCTCACCGATCTTGGCCCGCCACCGCTTCATGACGTCCTGCACACCGGCGATCTGCGCCGCCGACGCGTGCTTCATGTTGGTGCGGATGTTCGGGTACACGCTGCCGGAGAAGTCCTCGAACGACTTCATGTCGAAGGACTTGGCGAGGGTGGAGTCGTCGATGAACTTGAGCGCGGCGTTCAGCAGCGCCGTGCAGCCCGCCGCCATGTCCGCGGGTATGTTCGCGCTCTTGATGTGGTCGCGGGCGGTGAGCAGGGACGCGGCGTACCCCTGGAGCGGGGTGATCCAGCCGGTGGTGCTGTTGCCCTTGAACGCGACCATCCGCAGATCGTGCGGATCGATGCGGCTCGCGTTGGGGAGGTTCGGAACCTGGCTGCTCAGATACGGGGCGATGACCGAGAAGATACCGAGCGGAACGTGGCTGATGGACTTCGCCAGTTCAAAGGTCTCGGAGACGGGGTTCTCCGTCGTCAGCGTTCCCTTGTGGACCAGGGTGAACCTGCCGCCCTTGGCGTCGTTCTGCACGACGACCACGGGGCTCAGATGCTTGATCAGGTCGGCCTTGAGCGCGGCGTAGTTCAGTCTCATCTCTCTGTTCACCGAGAGCATCGAGTCTCTCGCCTCGCGCTCCGTGACCGGCTGGATGCCGGACGGGGCCGCCGAGGCGGGCGAAGCCTGGGCGGCGAGGAAGGAAGCGGCGCCTACGGCGGAGGCGGCACCGATGAAACCGCGGCGGGTAGCCATGATCTGTATCTCCGTCTGAATCGGGGATGGAGGTGTTCTGTCATTCCGTGGGGGAGGTGAGAGGTGTTCACTCGGTCACTCCGTGGGGGGGAGGGGGAGAGGTGGGGGGACCGGCACTGCGCGGGCCGGTGGGAGCTGTCCCGTACGTGGACGGCGGGACCGGCCCGGGCGCAGGTCGAGGAGGGGCGGTCGTCGGACCGTGAGGGTGTCGTCGGACCGTGGGGGTGGGGGAGGGGCGGACCGTGGGGGTGGTCCGGCCGAAGTCAGGCCAGACCAGACCAGACAAGGTCTGACCAGGCCAGACATGGTCAGGTCAGGTCAGGCATGGTCAGGTCAGGTCAGACCAGGGACTCCTGGGACGGGACGACCACCCCGTAGAGGTCCGCGACGGTCGCGAGCGCGCCGTGGTGGATCTGATGTGCGGTCAGCTCGACGCCCGCCGACGACAGGGGCCGGGTCGCACAGGCGTCGGCGACGACGGTGGGCCGGTTCCCGTGCAGGAACGCGCCCTGCGTCGTGAACAGCACACACATGTGCGTCATAAACCCGACGACGATGACGTCCTTGTTCCCGGCCGCGTCGACGAGGCTGCCCAGGTCGGTGTCCACGAACGCGTTCGGGACCTGCTTGACGACGATGGGCTCGTCCCCGACCGGTGCCACGAGCGGGTGGATCTCCCCGATCTCCGCGCGGATGTCGTACGGGGTGCCCTCGCCGCCGTCGTTGACCACGTGGATGACCTCGGCACCCGCCGCCCGGGCCCGGCCCAGCAGCGCGGCGGCGGATTCGAGCGCCTGCTGCCAGCCCTCCAGCTCCATCACACCGGTGGTGTAGGTGTTCTGGAAGTCGACCAGGATCAGGGTCGAGTCGGCAAGCGACGCAGGCGTCTCATCGAAGCCGTTGAGCGCGCGCAGGGTCGTCGTAGCCATGGGAGTACCACCTCAGGGTGTGTGTGCCGGATGCAGGGCAGGCAGGGCAGGCAGGCCGACCGGACGTGGGCCGGATTGATGCCAAATGTGTCGCTGATGTGAAGCTCACCCCCGCGGTGAGCTGCGATTAAAAAAACTACGGCCCGTGAAGAGGTGTTAACAATGTCATCTAGCATGCAGATCCGGACATGCCGTTCCAGCCAGCCGTATGCCTGGGACACCCCTGACCCCTGACCCCGCGTCATACCCGGCCGTCGGCTTCCGGTCTGGGGCCCCTGGCTCCGACCTTGCCGCCGCCCTGGCTGTGACCCGACCCTGACCTGCGGAGACTTCATGAGCACCGTCAGACGACTCATCGTGATCGTCCTCTTCGAGGGCGTCGATCTGCTCGACGTCACCGGACCGCCCGAGGTGTTCGCCCTCGTCCAGCGGGAGACGGAGGACGCGACCGGCTACGAGGTCGTCCTGGCCGCCGAGACCATGGCCCCCGTCACCACGTCCGCCGGGGTGCGCATCCTTCCCGACGCCACCTTCGAGGAACTGGCCGTACGGGCCATCGACACGCTGCTGGTGCCCGGTTCGGTCGAGGTCGACAACGAACGCCGGGTCCACGCGCTCACCGACCCGACCGTGGTCGCCTGGGTGCGGAAGCTCGCCGAGCGGACCCGCAGGGTCACGTCCGTCTGTGTGGGGGCGCATATCCTCGCCGCCGCCGGGCTGCTCGACGGCAAGCGCGCCACCACCCACTGGTCGACGGCGGAACAGCTCGCCGCCGACCACCCGGAGGTCGAGGTGGACGCCGACCCCATCTTCATCCGCGAGGGCAATGTGTGGACCGGCGCGGGGATCAGCGCCTGTCTCGATCTGTCGCTCGCCCTGGTGGCCGACGACTTCGGCGAGACCACGGCGCTGCGCGTGGCCCGTCAGCTCGTGATGTATCTGAAACGGCCCAGTGGGCAGAGCCAGTTCAGCGTTCCGCTGGAGCCCGTCTCCGCGACCCGGCGCGTGGAGGAGCTGCGGCACTACGTCACGCGCAACATCGGCGAACAGCTCACCGCCGCGGACCTCGCCGCGCACGCCCATGTCAGCGAGCGGCAGCTCAACCGGATCTTCAAGGCCGAGCTGGGCATGACGCCGAGCGCCTATATCGAGTCGGCGCGCGTGGAGATGGCGCGCAATCAGTTGGAGTCGACGGACGTCACTCTGGACCGCATCGTGTCCACCTGCGGATTCGGTACGACGGACACCCTCATCCGGGCGTTCCGGCGCAGGCTGGGCACGACGCCGACGGAGTACCGGCTCCGCTTCAGGGTCGGGCCGGTCACCGGGATCTCCGAGGCGTGGCCCCGGGCCTACGAGGTGTCCGAGGTGTAGGAGGCGCCTGAGATTTGGGGGTGCCTGAAGGCTCAGGGGGTGCCCGAGGTGCCCGAGGTGCCCTCGGTGTCCGAGGGGCGCAGTGCGCGGGCCAGCCGGTCGACGGCGGCAGTGTCCACGGAAGCCGTCCCCGTGAGGGTGTCGACCAAGGCCTGCGCGAGGACGGTGGCGGTGCCGATCCGGGTGTCCTCCCGTTCGTCGCCGGTGACCTTCCCGATCACGGCGTCGCGTACCGCCTGCGAGATGTCGAGCCCCCCGAACAGCTCCGGGAAGGACAGCGCCATCAGGCACACCCCCACATTGGCGGAGAGGATGGCCTGACCGGCCAGCTCCGGTGCCGTGCGCAGCCGCCCGGCCGCCCGGCAGCGCTCCAGGGCCGACAGCAGCAGGGCCTGCGCCTCCTTGATCGCCTGCGGCTTGGCGTCCCCGGTGGGGGTGAACATCAGCCGGTACAGATGGGGATGGCCGAGCGCGAACGCGACATGGCTGTCCCAGGCCGTCCGCAGATCCGCCACTGGGTCGTCGGTGAGCGGGTTGCGCCGTTTATTGGCGAGGAAGCGCTGGAAGCCGACATCGGCCACTGCTGTGAGCAGCCCCTGTTTGTCGCCGAACTGGCGGTAGATCTCCGGCATGCCGACTCTGGCCCGGTCACAGATGGCCCGGGTCGAGATCGCCAGGGCGTCCTTGGTGGCGAGCAGTTCCGCGGTGGCTTCCAGGATGCGCTCTCGTGCCGTTGACATGCCGCCAATGATAACAGCGCTAACAGATTAGATTCGGGCTTAAGCGAATAAACCGTGCATATCTCTGAAGCTCTTGTAGCGTCGCTAACGAACTGTGTTAGCTTTGCCAACATCGAGAGGCCGGGTCGCCTCCACAGGTCCTCCACAAGCCTGGCTGTTCCTAGCGAGAGAGCTGGTATTCCCCCATGAGTCGTCCGACGTTCCTCCGTGCCGCCTCCACCGTCGTCGCGGTCACCGCGAGCGTGGCCCTCCTCGCCGCCTGCGGCGGAGAGGACACCAAAGACGAGGCGAAGGCGAAGCCCAACACCGACGCCAAGACCGCCGACACCCAGACCCCCGCGTCGGGGGCCGCCGACTCCTCGTCCGCCGGCGCCGGGGCATTCACCGTGACCCATGTGGGCGGGCCGACCACGATCCTGGAGATCGCGGGCTCGCGCATCCTGATCGACCCGACCTTCGACGCGCCCAAGAAGTACAAGAGCGGCCTGGAGAAGATCCAGGCCCCCGCGTTCGGCACCGACAGGATCGGCAAGATCGACGCCGTGCTCCTCTCCCACCACCAGCACGACGACAACCTCGACGACAAGGGCCGTGACCTGCTCAAGGAGATGCCCGTCGTGCTCTCCACGCCCGGGGCGCGAAAGACCCTCGGCGATCACGTCACCGGTATGAAGGCGTGGGAGGCGCAGGAGCTGAAGACGGCGGGTGGCACCATCAAGATCACCGCGGTGCCCGGTCTGCACGGTCCCGACGGTGTGGACCGCGGCGCGGACGGCGAGGTCACCGGCTTCGTCCTCAGCGGAGAGGGCGTGCCCACCACCTATGTCTCCGGTGACAACGCCTCCGTCAAGGTCGCCAAGGAGGTGGGGGAGCGCGTCACCAAGGAGATCGGCCCCATCGACACGGCCATCCTCTTCGCCGGAGCCGCCCGCACCCCCGCGATCCTCGACAACGCTCCGCTGACTCTCACCTCGAAGAACGCGGCGCAGGTGGCGAAGGACCTCAACCCGCGCAAGGTGGTGCCGGTCCACACCGACAGTTGGAACATCTACTCCGAGGACACCAAGTCCCTGGTCAAGGCGTTCCAGGAGCAGGGCATCGACGACAAGCTGATCGACCTGGCCCCGGCGGGCGAGACGAAGAAGCTGTCGTGAGCGACCGAAGCGACTGAAGCGATCGAAGCACCGCGATAAAGCGGCACCGCGAGGCACCGCGAGGCACCGCGATAGAGAAGCGCCGTGGTGAAGAGCCACCACGGTGAAACCACCGGCGGTGAAACCACCGCGGTGAGGCGGACGTGGTCCGGGGCACCGGCCCGGCCCCGGGCCACACCGAGCATTTCCCCGCCCCGCCGTCCTTGCTCCGCGCCGTCCTTGCTCCGCCCCGCTCCGTAGGCAGAGCAGGGGCGGCAGAGCAGGGGCGGCAGGGCAGGCGCTTATGCAGATCTTATGTTGAATTTTGTCGACAAGAACTGACTTGCGATACTTGTGCGCCCTATGAGGCTATGAGGCATCTCCGGGCCTGACGGATGGAGACACGAGTGAGCAAGGCCAAGAAGGCGGACACCCGGGCGTCCGCGCCGCACACCGCCGACACCCACGAGATGATCCGCGTGCACGGCGCCCGCGAGAACAACCTCCGCGACGTCAGCATCGAGATCCCCAAGCGCCGCCTGACAGTCTTCACCGGCGTCTCCGGCTCCGGCAAGAGCTCACTCGTCTTCGACACGATCGCCGCCGAGTCCCAGCGGCTCGTCAACGAGACCTACAACACCTTCGCACAGGGCTTCATGACGACGCCCGCCCGCCCCGAGGTCGACGTACTCGAAGGACTGACCACCGCCATCGTCGTCGACCAGCAGCGGATGGGCGCCGACCCCCGCTCCACCGTCGGCACCGCCACCGACGCCAACGCGATGCTGCGCATCCTCTTCAGCCGACTCGGCACCCCCCACATCGGCCCGCCCGGAGCGTTCGCGTTCAACGTCCCCTCGGTCCGCGCCAGCGGCGCGATCACGGTCGAACGCGGCTCCGCCAAGACCGTGAAGCAGACCTTCACCCGCACCGGCGGCATGTGCCCGCGCTGCGAGGGCCGGGGCAGCGTCTCCGACATCGACCTCACCCAGCTCTACGACGACTCCAAGTCGATCGCCGAAGGCGCGTTCACCATCCCCGGCTGGAAGTCGGACAACGTCTGGACCGTGGGGCTCTACGCCCAGTCCGGCTTCCTCGACCCGGACAAGCCGATCCGTGAGTTCACCCGCCAGGAAATGCAGGACTTCCTGCACCGCGAGCCGGTCAAGGTGAAGGTCAACGGCGTCAACCTCACCTACGAGGGGCTCATCCCCAAGATCCGCAAGTCCTTCCTGGCCAAGGACAAGGAGGCCATGCAGCCGCATATCCGGGCCTTCGTGGAGCGCGCCGTCACTTTCACCGACTGCCCCGACTGCGAGGGCACCCGGCTCAGCGAAGCGGCCCGTTCCTCCCGGATCGACGGAATCAACATCGCCGACGCCTGCGCCATGCAGATCAGCGATCTCGCCGCCTGGGCCGGCGGCCTCGCCGAGCCCTCCGTGGCGCCGCTGCTCACGGCCCTGCGGGAGACGCTCGACTCGTTCGTGGAGATCGGCCTCGGCTATCTCTCCCTCGACCGCTCGTCCGGCACCCTCTCCGGCGGCGAGGCGCAGCGCGTCAAGATGATCCGCCACCTCGGCTCCGCGCTCACCGACGTCACCTATGTCTTCGACGAGCCCACCACGGGTCTGCACCCGCACGACATCCAGCGGATGAACGAGCTGCTGCTGCGGCTGCGCGACAAGGGCAACACCGTGCTGGTCGTCGAGCACAAGCCGGAGACGATCGCGATCGCGGACCATGTCGTCGACCTCGGCCCCGGCGCCGGTACGGCGGGCGGCTCGGTCTGCTTCGAGGGCACCGTCGAGGGCCTGCGGGCCGCCGACACCGCCACCGGCCGTCACTTCGACGACCGCGCCGCCCTCAAGAAGACCGTGCGGAAGCCCACCGGAACCCTGGAGATCCGCGGCGCGGCGACGCACAACCTGCGCGATGTCGATGTGGATATTCCGCTCGGGGTGCTCACCGTCGTCACCGGTGTCGCGGGCTCCGGAAAGAGTTCCCTGGTCCACGGCTCCCTGATGAACGGCTCGCCGGGTGCTCGGCCGGACCCGGACGGCGCGGGGGTGGTCTCGATCGACCAGAGCGCGATCCGTGGCTCGCGCCGGTCCAACCCGGCCACGTACACCGGGCTGCTCGACCCGATCCGCAAGGCGTTCGCGAAGGCCAGCGGGGCGAAGCCGGCCCTGTTCAGCGCCAACTCGGAAGGCGCCTGCCCCGCCTGCAAGGGCGCCGGGGTCATCTACACCGATCTCGCGATCATGGCGGGTGTCTCGACCCCCTGCGAGGAGTGCGAGGGCAAGCGCTACCAGGCGTCGGTGCTGGAGCACCGCCTCGGGGGCCGCGACATCAGCGAGGTGCTGGCGATGTCGGTGACCGAGGCGGCGGAGTTCTTCGCCACCGGTGAGGCGCGGACGCCCGCCGCCCATCGCATCCTCGGCCGCCTCGCGGATGTCGGGCTCGGCTATCTCACCCTCGGACAGCCGCTCACCACCCTCTCCGGCGGCGAGCGGCAGCGGCTCAAGCTGGCGACCCACATGGCCGAGAAGGGCGGCGTCTACATCCTCGACGAGCCGACCACCGGTCTGCACCTCGCCGACGTCGAGCAGCTTCTCGGCCTTCTCGACCGGCTGGTCGACTCCGGCAAGTCGGTGATCGTGGTCGAACACCACCAGGCCGTCATGGCCCACGCCGACTGGATCGTCGACCTCGGCCCCGGCGCGGGCCACGACGGCGGCCGGATCGTCTTCGAGGGCACCCCCGCCGCCCTTGTCGCCGCCCGTTCCACCCTCACCGGCGAGCACCTGGCGGCGTACGTCGACGCCTGAGCGTTCTCGGGGCCGCTCCCTCTCCGGGGCCCCCGCTCCCTCTCTCAGGGCTGACCTCTCTCAGGGCTGACCGCTCTCCGGGCCTGGCCGCCGGGGCTCGCCGCCCCGGCGGGACGCGCCTCCGGGGCCGGGGCCGCCTTCCCGCGCGGCGGGTCGTTCCGGCCCCGGCGGGAGGGCGGACACCGGCCTGGCGGGAGGGCGGACACCGTCCTGGCCGAATATGTCCATCACGTAAGGGATTTGCTCAACGTCGCCGCATCGTCCGGTCCCTGGTTGACGAGAAGCGAAAAGTTCTGCTCAATTGAGTGCATGACTGCCGAGCGGCACCTGATCACCCGTGATCACATCGACTTCGGCCGGGTGTGGTCGGCCGCGTGTCGCACCTGACCCGGCGCCGACCCTTCTGAGTCCCCGCCGCGCTCCGTCGCACCCCGTACCGCCCCTTCGCGCCACGGGGTTCCCGCCTCCTGAGGCGCCGCCCGCCCCGGCGGCACCGAGGCCGCTTCGCCGTGCCCGGCTCCCGGTACGGCCCCAGAGGACCTGAGGGAAGGTCACCCCCCATGCCCGTGGAGTTCCTTGGCATCGCCGCCACCAACAACGGCTCCGAAACGACCCCGCGCTCCGGCGCCTCCTCCAACGCCCTGGTCGGCACCCCGGAGACGGTCGCCCGCGCGCTGCTGGACTACGACGACCTCGGTGTCGACATCCTCTCCGCCCGCGGCTACGACCTGCTGGGCGACGCCATCGACTCCGGCAGGCAGGTGATCCCGATCGTCCGCGCGGAGGTCGTCGGGCGCGACGCCCGGCGGACGGAGCGCGGTCCCCACACCCTGGCGGCGGACAGTCCCACGGCGGGCAACCCCACGGCGGTGCGCGAGTGACCTCCGTCGAGCGGACGGACCCCGATGAGCGGACGGCCTCCGCCGCGCAACCGCCACCGGCCCCCGCCGGGCCCGTGGTCCTGCGGGCGGCGGTGTCCGACCCCAGGACAGGGCCCCTGCTGCGCGAACTCGGTGAGGAGTACGCGGCCCGCTACGGCAGGGACGCCCACGCCGAACTCGCCCGCTACCCCGACGAGGAGTTCACCGCCCCGTACGGCGGTGTCCTGCTCCTGCTCCTGGAGGCCGGAGAGCCCGTCGCGGGCGGCGCGTTCCGCCGGTACGACGAGAGCACGGCCGAGCTGAAACGGATCTGGACGCACTCCGCCCACCGGCGGCGCGGGCTGGCCCGGCGTGTCGTCGCCGAGCTGGAGCGCGAGGCGGGCGCCCGGGGCTACCGGCGGATACGCCTGACCACCGGTCCCCGCCAGCCCGAGGCCCGGGGGCTGTACCTCAGCACCGGCTACACCCCGCTGTTCGACACCGAGGCCGACCCGGAGTCCATCGGCCTCCTGCCCTTCGAGAAGCATCTGCCGCCCGCGGGGCACCGGGCCCGCCCGGGCGTCCGCGACGAGTGAGCGCCCGGGTGCGGGTGTCCGTACCCGGAGCCCCCCATCACCACGCGGAGCACCGGGGCCGTCGGCATCTACTGCTCCGGGACTGTCGGCACCCACCGCTCCGGGACGGGCGTGCCCCTCGGCCCCGTACCGCGCCCCCGCCACCGCACGCCACCGCACGCCTCCGAAAGGTCCGCCATGGCCACCGTCCTGTCCGTCTCCGGAAGCCCCTCCGCCACCTCCCGTACCGCTCATCTCCTGCGCCACCTGGACCGACGGCTCACGGCCCAGGGACACGAGGTGATCCCCCTGGACGTCCGTACCCTCCCCGCCGAGGCCCTGTTCGGCGCCGACCTCCGCCACCCGGCGATCACCGGGGCGGCCACGCTGTTCGACCGCGCCGAAGGGATCGTCATCGGCACCCCCGTCTACAAGGCCGCCTACTCCGGACTGCTGAAGTCGCTGCTGGACCTGCTGCCGCAGTACGCCCTCGCGGGCAAGACCGTCCTGCCGCTGGCGACCGGCGGCACCACCGCACACGCCCTGGCGATCGACTACGCCCTGCGCCCGGTGCTCAGCTCCATGGGCGCCACCCACATCGTCCAGGGCTGGTTCACCCTCGACCAGGACATCACGGTGGGCGACTCCGGAGCCGTGACCGTCACCCAGGGCGCGGCCGAGGCCCTGGCCCAGGTGGTCGACCGGTTCTCGGCGGCTCTCGGCGGCCGTACGACCCGCCTGGCACCCACCGGATGAGCACAAACACCGCAGCTCACCGGCGAAAGGGCCCCGGTACGGGGGGCGGTGCCGTACGGAAGACGGGCCGTACCCCCTTGACGCGGCCCGCGCGCCACCGGAAACTCCAGAGCAGAATCCCCAGCGCCAGCGGACGGGCAGGAGCGGACAGGACATGACGGAGCGTCTGGAGTCGCCCGCAGGCTGTGCGGTGCGCGCGCCCCAGCCGCCGCTGCTCCTGACCTCCCGCCGCCACATCGATCTCCTGCGCGTCTCCAGCGCGGCGAGCCCTCCGCGCTGATCCGGCGGTGCCCAGCGGCACCGCGTCCCGGTCGCGTACGCGCGCCCCGCTTCCCGCGCGCGTACGCCCGCCGCACCTCCGTGCATCAGAGAGCCGGACCCGGACCGAGGGAGACCCATGTCCGCCACCCTTCCGACCACCCTGCCCGCGCCCGCCCCGCCACGACCGTTCCGGGGCAGGATCGGCCGTGATCCGCGCGGCGGCTACTACGCCGCAGCGCGCCGCTACCGCCTCCACCTGTCGCTCTCCTGCCCCCGCTGTCTGCGCATCGCCGTGACCCACAGCCTGCTCGGACTGGGGGAGACCCTCCCGGTGGTCCTGCTGCCCGCGGTCCCCGACAGCCCCGACGGGGGACACCTCGCCCTGCGCCCCCTGTACGAGGCCAGCGCGCACCGCTACCCCGGACCGGCCGCCGCACCCGTCCTGAGCGACGGCTGGACGGGGCGGATCGTGAGCACCCACACCCCCGACATCCTCCGGGACCTGGCCCGGACCTTCGGCGGTCCCGGCCCCGACCTCTGTCCGCAGGGGGCCGAGGAGGAGCTGGCAGCCGTCGGACGGCTCTGCGCGTACGGCATCGACGAAGCCGCCCAGCACGCCGGACGGGCCGACACCGACGCCCGCGCGCGCCGGATTGCCCTCGATACCCTGCTGCGGGCCCTGGGCTCGCTGGAACGGACCCTCACCACCCGGGAGTTCGTCCTCGGCGACGGACCCACCGCCGCCGACGTACAGGTGTGGGTGGCCCTGGTGCAGCTCGACACCGTGCACCGGCTGCACCTCGACGCCGCAGCGGTCCATCGCGTCGCCGACCATCCGAGGCTGTGGCGGTACGCGCGGCGGCTGGCAGCCCGGCCCGCCTTCGGCCGCAATCTCGACCTGGACGGCATCGCCCGCAGGCACCACGGCCACTGCCGGGGGCTGGAGGCCGCGGGGGCGGCGGTGCAGATCCTGGACTGGACCGGGCAGCTCCCGGACGGGGCCGATGACGCGCCGTCCCGGCGGGACCCGGACGGTTTCACGAAACCGCAATACGCCCTCCACCTGAGGCCGCACGGCTCCGCCTAGTCTGCGGACATACGGACATTCGGACAGGACGTGCTCCGGTACGGCCTGCTCCGGCGGCGCCCGCTCCGGTATCACCTGCTTCCCTGCCCCCCGGTGCGATCACCTGCTTCCGTACCCCCGGCGCCACGCCCCCGCGTCCGGCGCCACAACGACCTGCGACGAGTGGCCGGAGTCCGCTGTCGTTCCTGACCGTTCACTGCCGCCGGCCCTCCGCGCGAGGGCCGGTGACCACCCAGGGTCGACCAGGAAGGCCCCTGCTGTGTCCCCACCTTCCCCCCTTTCCCCAACGTCCCCTCTGCACCTCGCCGTCGCGCTGGACGGCGCGGGCTGGCACCCGGCCGCGTGGCGTGAGCCGGGCGCCAGACCCCGCGCCCTGTTCACCGCCGGTTACTGGGCCGGTCTTGTGGCCGAGGCCGAACGCGGCCTGCTCGACTTCGTGACCTTCGAGGACTCGCTCGGCCTGCAATCCGCGCACCCCTTGGCCCCCGAGTACCCCCCGGCCTCCGCGCACCCCCTGGCCCCCGACACCCGCACCGACCAGGTACGGGGCCGGCTGGACGCGGTGCTCGTCGCCGCCCGTGTCGCCCCGTTGACCCGTGCCATCGGGCTGGTGCCGACCGTCGTCGCCACCCATACCGAGCCGTTCCACATCTCCAAGGCCATCGCCACCCTGGACCATGTCAGCGCCGGGCGCGCGGGCCTGCTCCTCCAGATATCGGCGCGGCACGACGAGGCCGCGCACTTCGGCCGCCGGACCTTCCCCCGTCCGAACCCCGAGAACGCAAGGGACGCAGAGAACGCAGAGTACGCAGAGAACGCAGGGGACACCCGGCGTACTGAAGGCACCGGACAACCGCCCGCCCCGGCCGGACCGGACCTGATCGCGGAACTCTCCGACGAGGCCGCCGACCACGCCGAGGTGGTGCGCCGCCTCTGGGACAGCTGGGAGGACGACGCGGAGATCCGCGATGTCGCCACCGGACGCTTTATCGACCGGGACAAATTACATTACATCGACTTCGAGGGCAGGCACTTCAACGTCAAGGGCCCCTCGATCACCCCCCGGCCACCGCAAGGACAGCCCGTCATCAGCCTGCTCGCCCACCGGGACGTGCCGTACTCCCTGGTGGGCCGTACGGCCGACATCGCCTGTGTCACCCCGCACGACACCGGACAGGTCCGCGCCGCCGTCGCCGAGATCCGCGCCGCGCAGGCCGCGGCGGGCCGGGCGGACGAGCGGCTGCCCGTCCTCGGGGACCTGGTGGTCTTCCTGGACGACGACCACGCCGCGGCGACCGACCGGAGGGCCCGCCTGGACGGCCTCGCGGGCCACCCCTGGACCAGCGACGCCGCGATCTTCACCGGCACCCCCGCAGACCTGGCGGACCTGCTCCTGGAGTGGCGCCCGTCCGGTCTCGGCGGCTTCCGGCTGCGCCCCGGGGTCCTCGGCCACGACCTGGAGCAGATCACCCGGGGCCTCGTCCCCGAACTCCAGCGCCGGGGCGCCTTCCGGCACGCCTACGCCGCGGACACCCTGCGCGGGCACCTCGGGCTGCCCCGCCCCGCCAATCGCTACGCCACCGCCCGATCCGGAGGTCCCCGATCCGGAGGTCCCCGATCCGGAGGCCCCCGATCCGGAGGCCCCCGATCCGGAGGCCCCCGATCCGGAGGTACCTGGCCCGGAGGTCCCCGATCCGGAGAAGCACGGCCCGGAGGTGCCGTCCGACCATGACCCGTCCGACCAGGGAAGAACCGTCAGGGAACAGGCCCCGGAAACAGATCCGCCTCGCCGCCCATTTCCCCGGCGTCAACAACACCACCGTCTGGAGCGACCCCCGGGCGGGCAGCCATATCGAGTTCGCCTCCTTCGCGCATCTGGCACGGACCGCCGAACGCGCCAAGTTCGACTTCCTGTTCCTCGCCGAAGGGCTGCGCCTGCGCGAGCAGGGCGGACGGATACACGACCTCGACGTGGTCGGGCGCCCCGACACCTTCACCGTGCTCACCGCGCTCGCCGCCGTCACGGAACGGCTGGGCCTGACCGGCACCATCAACTCCACGTTCAACGAGCCCTACGAGGTGGCCCGCCAGTTCGCCAGCCTGGACCATCTCTCGGGCGGACGCGCCGCCTGGAACGTCGTCACCTCCTGGGACGCCTTCACCGGCGAGAACTTCCGGCGCGGCGGCTTCCTCCCGCAGGAGGAGCGCTACTCCCGGGCCCGGGAGTTCCTGGCCACCGCCAACGAGCTGTTCGACTCCTGGAACGGGGACGAGATCGTCGCCGACCGGCACTCCGGAGTCTTCCTCGGGGACGCGCGGGCGGGAACCTTCGCCCACCGCGGACAGCACTTCGACATCACCGGCCGGTTCAACGTCCCCCGCAGTCCCCAGGGCCGCCCGGTGATCTTCCAGGCCGGGGACTCCGAGGAGGGACGTGAGTTCGCCGCGTCCAGCGCCGACGCCATCTTCAGCAGGCACAGCACCCTGGAGGCGGGCCGGGAGTTCTACGCCGATGTCAAGGGACGCCTGGCCCGCCACGGCCGGACCCCCGACCAGCTCCTCGTCCTGCCCGCGGCGACCTTCGCCCTCGGCGACACCGACGCGGAGGCGCGGGAACTGGCCCATGAGGTGCGGCGCCAACAGGTCAGCGGCCGGACCGCGATCACCTACCTCGAACAGGTCTGGAACCGCGACCTGTCGGCGTACGACCCGGACGGCCCGCTCCCCGCCGTCGACCCGGACCCCGGTGAGCACACCATCGCCCAGGGCCGCGCGAGCGTCCGGATGTTCGGCGACCGGCTCGCCGTCGCCCGGCAGTGGCGCGAGCGGGCCGCCGCGGAGAACCTCTCCATCCGCGAACTGGTCATCGAGACCACCGGCCGCCAGTCGTTCATCGGCTCCCCGGCCACCGTCGCGGCGACGATCGACACCTTCGTCCAGACGGACGCCGCCGACGGCTTCATCCTGGTGCCGCACATCACCCCCGGCGGACTGGACGAGTTCGCGGACACCGTCGTCCCCCTGCTCCAGGAACGCGGGGTGTTCCGCCACGACTACACCGGCACCACCCTCCGCGAGCACCTCGGCCTGGCGCACCCCGACGCCCGGGCGCGGCCGGGGCCCCGGCGGGCGGTGCCATGACCGCCCGGGTCCGGCGGCGCACCGGGCCCGGCGGCCCCGGCCCGGCGCGCACCGGGCTCCCGCCCACCCGTCGGCCGCCCCGGCCGTCGGCTCCCCGGGCTGCTCCCGCCGACCCCCGGCCCCCACCGGCACCCCGCCCATCGACCGCTGAGGAGCGACACCCCACCATGTCCGGCATCCCCCTGGGAGTCCTCGACCTCGTTCCGATACCGTCCGGTTCCACCGCCGCGGACGCGCTGCGCGACACCATCGACCTCGCCCGGCAGACCGAGCGGTTCGGCTACGCCCGCTACTGGTTCGCCGAGCACCATCTCAACCCGGGCGTGGCCGGAGCCTCCCCCGCCGTCGTCCTGGCCCTGACCGCCTCCGCGACCTCCACCATCAGGATCGGCTCCGGCGCCGTGCAGCTCGGCCACCGCACCGCGCTGTCCACGGTCGAGGAGTTCGGACTGATCGACGCCCTGCACCCGGGACGGCTCGATCTGGGCCTCGGCCGCTCCGGCGGACGCCCCTCCGGTCGGACGGCGGCGCCCCGGCCGTCCGCCACCACCCCCGTCGTGGACGGACGCGCCCCCAACGGTCTGCGCATCCCGCCGCGCTTCTCCTTCGAACACCTCCTCGGCTCGCCCCGGTTCCGGCTCCAGCACACACTGCTGCACCAGCCGGGCGCCGGTACCCAGGACTACGGCGAGCAGGTCGACGACATCCTCGCGCTGCTGCGCGGCGACTACCGCTCCGCGGACGGGACCGAGGCGCACGCCGTCCCCGGCGAGGGCGCCGATGTGCAGATCTGGATACTCGGCAGCAGCGGCGGGCAGAGCGCCGACGTCGCGGGCCGCAACGGTCTCCGTTTCGCCGCCAACTACCACGTCAGCCCGGGGACCGTCCTGGAGGCCGCCGAGGGCTACCGCGCCGCCTTCCGGCCCTCCGCCCACCTCGACAAGCCCCATGTCAGCGTCTCGGCCGATGTCGTCGTCGCCGAGGACGACGCGACCGCCCGCGAACTGGCCACCGGCTACGGCCCCTGGGTCCGCAGCATCCGTACCGCCGAGGGCGCCATCCCCTTCCCCACCCCGGCGCAGGCCCGCGCCCTCACCTGGACCGACGCGGACCGGGCCCTGGTCGCGGACCGCGTCGACACCCAGTTCATCGGCTCCCCGGGACGCGTCGCCGACCAGTTGGAACAACTCCAGGAGGCCACCGCGGCCGACGAACTGATCATCACCACCATCACCCATGACCACGCCGACCGGGTGCGCTCCTACCGGCTCCTGGCACAGGAGTGGGAACGCCGATGAGCCCGCGGTCCGGTGCCGGTCGGCGGACCGGCCGGGCGCGCGTGACGGGCGCGCGGCGGGTGTGGACGACCGGAGCGGGCCCGGACCGGCGGTCACCGGCCGGGCCCGCCCGCACAGGACGCGTACGGGGTCAGGACCAGGCCCCGGCCGCCGCCGCACGGCGCGCGTAGGTGCCGAAGTCGATCGGTTCACGCCCCAGGACGCGCTGGACGCCGTCGCCGGGCTCGGCGTAGTGGCCCGAGCGCAGGCCCTCGAAGAGGAGGTCGAACTCGCCGACCGCTTCCTCGGGCAGCCCGGCGGAGCGCAGTTCCTCCCGGTACCGCTCCGGGGTCAGCTCGACGAACGTGATCGGACGCCCGGCCTCCCGTGCCATCGTCGCGACGGCCTCCTCGAAGGTGACCGGACGCGGCCCGGAGAGGTGGTACACCTCGCCCTGCCGGTCGCTGTCCCCGGTCAGCAGTGCCGCCGCGACCTCCGCGATGTCCTGGACGTCGATGAACGGGTCAGGGACACCGGCCGTCGGCAGGGCCAGGCGGCCGGCCCGGAGCTGGTTCCGCCAGATGGCGTCGTCGTCGAAGTTCTGGTTGAAGTTGTTGGGGCGGAGGATGGACCACTCCACACCGGAGGCCCGTACCGCCCGCTCGGCGGCGGTCATGCCCAGGAAGAGGGTCGGGGGCAACTCCTCGATCCCGCGCCCGGAGAGCACGACGAAACGGCGGACCCCCGCCCCGGTCGCCTGCTCGACGAAGTCCGCCACCGGGGACGGGTCATCGGGGGCGATCAGATAGACGGCCCCCGCGCCCTCCAGCGCGGGCCCCCAGGTGCTCCGCTCGAACCAGTCGAACACCGTCTCCCCCCTGCGGGACGCGGAGCGTACCCGCCGTCCTGCCTCCCGCAGGGTCCGGACCAGCGGACGCCCGGTCTTCCCCGTACCGCCCAGGACCAGAATCGCCTTGTCGTCAGTGCCTTGGGTGCTCACCGTGCTCTTGTTCGTCATGGCAGTCAGTCAACCGGGCCGGTGACCGTGGACCCATGGCCGGCCGTACGGGGAACATGTCCGATCGTCCTGCCGTTGGGAAGGAACATGGACCCGTTCGACGACCTGCTGCGCGGCATCCGCGCGGACGGCGCCGCCTTCAGCCGACAGGAGCTGTCACCGCCCTGGGCTCTGCGGTTCGCGGAGGCCGGCGAGACGGAGCTGACCCTCGCCACACCGCTCCGGGGCGAGGGCTGGATCTGCTCCGAGGAGGGCGGTGGGGAGCCCCGTCCGCTGCGGACCGGTGATGCCCTGATCGTCCGGGGGCCGCAGCCACGCCTCCTCGCCGACCGGCCCGCCGCGCGTTCCGGGGGTCCCGCGCCGCTGCCCGTCACCGGCCGGACGACGCTGTTCGTCGGCACCTACCGGGTGCGCGGCGCGGTGTCCCGGCAACTGTTCGGGGTACTGCCCCCGCTGATGGTGATGTCAGGCGACGGCTGCCCCGCCGTGCTCGACCTGCTGGACGCGCTGGCGGGCGGGGTCCCGCCGGAACGGCAGGTCGTCCAGGACCGCCTGCTGGACTGGCTGCTGGTGTGCACGCTCCGCGGCTGGTTCGACCAGCCGGACGGCCCGCCGACGGGCTGGCTCGGCGCACTGACGGACGACACCGTCGGCCCGGCCCTGCGCGCGATGCACGACGCACCCGAGCGCCCCTGGACACTCGCGGCCCTGGCCACCGCGTCGGGCGTGTCCCGCACCACGCTGGCCCAGCGCTTCACCCGGCTGGTGGGCCGCCCGCCGCTGACCTATCTGACCGACTGGCGGATGGCGCTCGCCGCCGACCTGCTGACCGAGTCCACCGCGACCCTCGCCGCCGTGGCCCGCCAGGTGGGCTACGCGGACGCCTTCGGTTTCAGCGCCGCGTTCAAACGGGTCCACGGAGTCAGCCCCAGCGCCTACCGCGACAACGGCGGGACGCGGACGGGGGCGCTGCGCGCGGAAACCGGGGGAGCCCCGGACCACGCAGGTCCGGGGCTCCTTCCGGCTGGTTCCGCCATCAGTGGGTCAACGCGTCATCAGTAGATGTTGACGTAACCCCAGATACCGCGGGTGGCATACGACCGGCAGTACCCCCGGGTCGCCGGGGTGGCGTCGACGTGCAGCTGAACACCGGCCAGGCACTGGGACATCGTCTGGTACGGCGACAGACAACGGTAGCCCGGGTCGGCCGCGGGGGCCCCGGACGGACAGGACAGGATCACCACATCGGATGCCTGAGCCGGTGCCTGCACCGACACGGCCTGAGCCTTCGCCTGAGCCGGGGCGGACGGGGCGGCCTGTGCCGTCCCCGTCATCAACCCGGCGGACAGGGCGGCTCCCAGCCCCAGACCCATCAGAGCGTGCCGAACGCGCATGACGTACTCCTTTCGGAGAAGTTCGAGCGGGCAGCGAACGGAGATCAACGTGCCACACGGCAGAAGCGCTGAACAGATACCCCCGGCGGGGATAACCCCCCGACCGGACCCGCTACCCGCGCGTACCCGCACGCTCGTCCCCGGGACAGGCGCGGCAGGGCGGCGGGCATCACCGGGTGATGGACCGGCGCCCGCCGGGCGCCGGGTGTGTGGGAACGGTGCCGACATCCGGCTGACCTGCGATGGCGCCGGTCGCGTTCCGGTCCGGCCCCGGGAAAGGATGTTAGGGGCGCCCGGCGGATGATGGCCTTCATGGAGGGTGCGGTCGAGCAGATCAAGGTCTGGTTCCGGTTCGTCCCTCGTGAAGGGTGGTTGCCGCAGGACACCGAGGGTCTGTGGGCGGTGAGGCTGAGCGACGGTACCGCTCGGGTGGAGAACGCCGCTTTCCTTCAGGACGGGGTGGCCGAGGGCGATGTGGTGCGGTACCGGACCGACTCCGACGGGCACCACTGGGCCGTCGGGCGGACCAGCTCCTCCGGCAACTGCACGATCCGTGTCGTGCCCGTCCCCACGGGCCCTCTCGGCAGCAGTGCTCAGCCGGTCCGGCAACGGCTTTCGGTGTTCGGACTCCGGGGTGAGGTCTTCAGCGAGGACTTCCCCATGGTGGCCTTCACCGTGCCCGCGGGCGCGGATTTCGCCGGAATCAAGGCTCTCCTGGCAGAGGGGCGGGCACAGGGCTGGTGGCACTACGAAGTCGGCTGCGGCACCGACGAGTGGTGGGCCGCTTGACCGGGGTCCTCGCCGGGCCCGGGGGACCGGTCGGCCCCCCAAGGAGGCCGACGGTGGGCTCGTTCGGCTACTGTCCTGTCACCAACGCGCCGGCAGCCCGTTGAGGCCGTGGACGGCCGCCGCTCCCCGGAACGGGAGCTCTTCCAGGGGCTGCGCGAGCCGGAGGTTCGGCAGTCTGCGGAAGAGGGTTTCCAGGGCGATCTCCATTTCGAGCCGGGCCAGCGGTGCCCCGAGGCAGAGATGCGGGCCGTGGCCGAAGGAGAGATGGCCCGTGGCACGGCCCTCTTCGCCGTCGAGGACCAGTTCGTCCGCGCGGTCGAAGGCCCGGCTGTCGCGGTTGGCGGTCGACAGGGCCACGAGGACTCCCTCCCCGGCGCGGACGGTGCAGCCGTCGACCTCGACGTCCGCCACGGCGGCCCGGCTGATGCCGTGCTGGCCCAGGGGGCTCACCTGGCGCAGTAACTCGTCGGCGGCTGTGGCATACCGCTCGGGCGCGCCGCCCCGGAGCGCTGCCGTTCGCTCAGGGTGCTCCAGCAGGACCGCCACCGACAGGGCGATCGCCGACGCCGTGGTGTCGTGACCGGCGACGAGCAGCAGCCGGCACATGGAGGCCACCTGGGCGAGCGTCAGATCGTCCCGGGCCGCGAGATGGCTGATGAGGCGGTCGTCGGGCTGCTCCCGCTTGGCCGCCGCCAGCTCGCTCAGATACGCGTGCAGATCGGCCCAGCACCGCGACGTCTCCTCCGGCGTGGCGTTCCACCGCGCCAGCCCCTCGGTGGTCCGCTCGAAGAACTCGTGCTCCTCGTAGGGGACGCCGAGGATGTCGCAGATCACCAGCGACGGCACCGGCAGGGCGAACTCGCTGTACAGGTCCGCCTGCCCGTGCGGTTCGATCCGGTCGATGCGCTCGTCGACGAGGGCCTGCACCGCCGGGCGCATGGCCCGGACCCGGCGGGCCGTGAACCAGCTCGTCAGCATTCTCCGCTGCCGGGTGTGCTCCGGGGCGTCCATCCGGACGAACGAGGGTTCTCCCTGGGCGAAGAAACGTTGTTGCGGATTGATCAGGGGGAAGCCGGGGGCGTTGATGTCCGCGCTGAACCGGGGGTCGGACAGGACCAGCCGGGCGGTGGAGTGCCGGGTGGCCAGCCACGCCTCGCTCCCGTCGTAGAGCGTGACCCGGGTGAGGGGGCCCTCCTCACGCGCGGCCTCGTACACCGGCGGCGGGGAGAAGGGGCAACTGCCCCGGGGCGCCGGAACGGGGATCGTGGAGCCGGACACATCGGAACCCAGGGGGCTCGACATGGAGGGACCTCGCCTTCTGCTCGCCTGCGGCAGGCGCGCCGCACGTCCCTGCCCGGCAGCGCCTGGTACGGAGACATCGCCCACGGGGGCGCCGGAACGGCGGCACGCCGCACGGCGACGGCCCGGCCGTTCCTCCGCGCGGCCCGGGGACGGGGCGGTCGGCACCGTTTCGCGACGGTGATCCCGGCGCCCGTCCCCTCCGGTCCGCGCGTATGTCCTACGTACACCTGTCTCACCTGACCGCACGGCTGTGATCACCGAGATGGTTCAACAATCATCGAATTCTGTCCCCCTCGGTCCGCCTCTTCCGCGCCGCGCCGGGGGCGCCCCACCGGCGCCACCGGGGAACCTCGGGCCGCAGTCGGCGCCGCCGGGGCGTCCCAGGTGAGCGTGAGCCCCGCGTACACATGGCGGCCGGCCTCGATGGCGAGCAGCAGGGCCGTGTCGCCGGGCCGGACACGGCCGGCCGTCCAGCCCGCGTCGAGGGCCAGAGGCACCGCGGGTGAACCCGTGGCGCCCCGTCGGCGAGGGGCAGTTCCGTACCGCCGCCGAACCCTCCCGCCCGCGCGGCGCCATCGCCGCCGCACACCGGGGCCGCTCCGCGTCCCCCGACCCGCTTGCGGCCCGGCCCGTCAGGGAAGGCACCGATGATGGGCAATGAATACGTTGAGGGCAACTACGCACCGGTCCGTACGGAGCACACCGTCACCGAGCTGAAGGCGACCGGTCGCATCCCGGAGTACCTGGACGGCAGGTATGTGCGCAACGGACCCAATCCGATAGCCGATGTCGACCCGGACGCCTACCACTGGTTCATGGGCGACGGCATGGTCCACGGTGTGCGTATCCGGGACGGCCGGGCCGAGTGGTACCGCAACCGCTGGGTGCGGACCTCACGCATGAGAATGGCCGCCGGAGAGATCTCCCGGCCACCGAACCACCGGGCGGGCGTCGAGCTGTACGGGGCGAACACCAATGTCATCCGCCACGCGGGCCACGATCTCGCCCTCGTCGAAGGCGGTATCGCCAGCTATGAGCTGGATCATGAGCTGGACACCATGGGCCCCTGGGACTTCGGCGGCACCCTGCCGGGCGGCTACACCGCGCACCCGAAGGCCGATCCGGTGACCGGCGAACTCCATGCCGTCACCCACTATTTCGGACAGGGGAACCGGGTACGGTACTCGGTCATCGGCACGGACGGGCGGGCCCGCAGGACCGTGGACATCCAAGTGCCGGGGATGCCGATGATGCACGACTTCTCGCTCACGGAGAAGTATGTGGTGCTCTATGACCTTCCGGTGACGTTCGACGCCCGGCAGGCCGCCCGTATCGCCGTCCCGCGTCCGCTGCGCCCGCTGCGTCCGGCCGCCGCGCTGGTGCTGTCCGCGCTGGTCGGCCGGGTCAGGGTGCCCGACCCGATCGCCGCGATGGTCGGGGCACGGATGCGGGCCAACGAGAACCTGCCGTTCCGGTGGAACCCGCGCCACCAGGCCCGTATCGGCCTCATGCCGAGAGAAGGGGGCTCCTCCGACGTCCGCTGGTTCGAGGTGGAACCCTGTTACGTCTTCCACACGCTCAATGCCCATGACGCCGGTGACACCGTCGTCCTGGACGTCGTGCGCCACCCGAGGATGTTCGTCAAAGACCTGCACGGGCCCAATGAGGGAACAGCCGCCCTCCACCGCTGGACGGTGCACCCGGCCGCGGGCAAGGTGGTCGAAGCACGGCTGGACGACCGGCCCCAGGAGTTCCCGCGCGTCGACGACCGGGTCGTGGGCCGACCGCACCGCTACGGCTATGCGATGGGCGCGCTGACCGGGGCGATCCCCACCGACGCGGTCCTCAAGCACGACCTGAGGGCCGGAACGGTCACCTCCCGCGCCCTGGGCCGGGGCAAGGAGGCGGGCGAGTTCGTCTTCGTACCGAGCCGGCCCGACGCGGCGGAGGACGAAGGCGTCCTCATGGGCTTCGTCTACGACGCGACCACCGGGCACAGCGATCTCGTCCTGCTCGACGCCGCCACCCTGGAGACCGTGGCGACCGTGGGGCTTCCCGTCCGGGTCCCGCACGGCTTCCACGGCAACTGGCTGGCGACCGGGTCCTGACCGCGCCTCCCGACAAGGCGGAATCCCGTGAAGACCATGTCCATGACGGAGGAGCTCCACACCCACGCCGTCGCCCACAACCGCCCGTGACACTCTTCCAGAGCCTCCACCTCAAAAAATAACGATTCCTCGCCCATGAGCTTCCTCACCAAAACCGGCGGAGCACTTTCAAGGGCGCCTGACGGGATCATCCCGGTTCAGGCGCCCTTTCCAGCTCCTGGTCCGTGAGGGGGGAGAGGCCGGAAGGGCACACGGCTCCGCGCGGGGTGGGGGACTGGCACCGGCAGCCGCGCCGCCGCGCTCGGATGACCACACCGGTGGGAACGCGGTCCAGCCGCATGGGGCCCACGCCGGTGGGGAGGACGCGATGTGGTGTTCGCGGTCATCTCCCGCGAGCGGAACACTGGAAGGGGGATACGGGCCCCCTTCCGCCCGGCGCGAGACTGCTCACCGAGGACTGCGCGGTCCGGGACGCGTTCGGAATCCCGCGTTCCTTCGGGCCGGATGCCGAGGTGGGCAGTACCGGGGAGGCGGTCTTCCCGGATGCGTCGACCGGGGCGGCCGACTCGATGTCGACGCCCTCCGGGAGGCGATGCCGACGGGGCGTGCCGTCCTGCGCGCCCAGAGCCGATCCGTCCCTTTCCGGTCATCGCAGCGCCGACCAGTCGGTCATGCGGGGCCCGTCAGGTCTGCCGCGGTGGGCAACGGCTCGGCGGCGGAGGGTACTTCGCCGAGCCGTTGCCACTGAACCATTCGTAACCCATGGGTTACACTTGCTGGCATGGATGAGGTCACCAACGCGATAGCGGACCCGGTACGCCGGGACATCCTCGTCATGCTGCGCGGGACGACGCTCACCGCGGGGGAGATCGCACGGCACTTCCCCATCAGCCGGCCGGCGATCAGCCGGCACCTGCGGGTGCTGCGCGAGAGCGGCTTGGTGCGGGACGAGCTCGCGGGTACTCGGCGGCTCTACCGCCTTGAACCGGCAGCCCTGGCGGAGCTCGCCGAGTGGATCGCCGTACTGCGTACCCCGGCCGGGTGGGGGCACCGCCTGGACGCGCTGGAGACCGAGGTCCGCCGCGCCGGCCGGGAGCGGGCCGGACACCGTACGACTCAGGACCGGGACCACACGGAGGACATCGCATGAATCCCACGCCCACCGGCCGGCTCACGCCCACCCCCGACGGCCACGACCTGATACTGACGCGTACCTTCCGGGCCCCGATCGACGACGTCTGGGCCAGCGTCACCGAGCCCGGGCGCACCGCACGATGGTTCGGTCCCTGGGAGGGCGACGCCGCGGTCGGGCGCACGATCAGGGTCCGGCCCGCCTTCGAGGAGAACGCGCCGTGGTCCGACGCGCGGATCGAGGCGTGCGAGCCGCCGCACCGGCTGGCCCTCTCCCTGCTCGACGGGGCGGGCGACTGGCATATCGAGCTACGCTTGTCCGTCTTGTCCGCCTTGGGCGGGGCGACGGAACTGCGGCTGATCCACCACCTCACGGACCCGAAGGGCGTCGGGGAGGTCGGACCGGGCTGGGAGTACTACCTCGACATGCTCCGTGCCTCCCGCGGCGAAGCCGGTGAGCCGCGTTTCGAGGACTACTACCCCGCCCAGCGCGACTACTTCGCGGCCCTTGCCGCCGAGGGTTCCGCCCGGTAGGCGATTCCGGCCGGTGCGACGCGATCACGAGGAGATGCGCGTGATCAAGAGCCCCGCCGCGAAGCGGATGGCCGCGGTGGCACAGGGCAGGTGTGTGTCCGCCCACCAAAGCGGCGGGCACCCGAAGGAGATCTCTCCGAGCATCGGCATCAACGCTCAGCAACAGATATCTGTAGGTCAGCGCGGCGCCAAACCATGATCGACGAGCGCAGTTCCAGCGTCGGGACATCGCTCATGGAACGCTGCACGGCGGAGGCTGGTCCCTGAGGTTCCTGAGGTCCCTGAGGTCCCTGAGGTCCCTGAGGTCCCTGAGGTCCCTGAGGAGGGCGCGTCACACCCGGGTCCTGGCCCGGAAACGCCAAGGATTCTCGTCTGCCGGCGGCACCGGGGCGACGGCGCTGCTGACCGGCGGCCATGGGCTTCCACGCCGTCACATCCGCTCCCCCTCCACCGGATAGGGGATGAAGGTGCTGCTGTTCTGGTCGATCAGGAGGGGATGTCCGACGGGCGGGGCCGCGCGCTGGGGACAGGCGAGTCGTTCGCAGGCGCGGCAGCCCATGCCGATGGGGGTGGGGGCGGAACCGGTGAGGTCGAGGCCGTCGGAGTAGACGACGCGGTGAGCGTGGCGGATCTCGCAGCCGAGTCCGATGGCGAAGGTCTTGCCGGGGTCGCCCCAGCCGCCGTGGTGGCGGGTGAGGGCACGGGCCGTCCAGAGGTAGCGCGAGCCGTCGGGCATCTCGGCGACCTGGACGTGGATGCGGCCGGGGGCGGTGAACGCCTCGTACACGTTCCACAGAGGGCAGGTGCCGCCGGTCCGGGAGAAGTGGAACGCGGTGGCCGACTGGCGTTTGGACATGTTGCCCGCGCGGTCGACGCGGACGAAGGAGAAGGGAACGCCGCGCAGCCGAGGGCGCTGAAGGGTGCTCAGGCGGTGGCAGATGGTCTCATGTCCGAGGCCGTAGTGGTCGGTGAGGCGTTCGATGTCGTAGCGCACCTCCTCGGCGGCCTTGTGGAAGGTGCGGTAGGGGAGGATCAGCGCCGCCGCGAAGTAGTTGGCGATGCCGATCCGGGCCAGGGCGTGGGCGGGTGAGCCCGCCGGGAAGTCCTCGACGGCCTGGCGGTCCAGTCCGTCGCCGTATTCGAGGAGGGCGAGCTGGGTCGCCATCCGGAACGCCTGCTGTCCGGGGCGCAGCCGGGAGGAGAGGTGCAGGGTCCGGCTGCCCTCGTCATAGCGGTGCAGGTGATCACCGGCCCCGGTGCTGACGCGGACGCGGTGACGAGCGGCGAGCCGGTCCGCGAGGACGCGCAGAACGTCACCGGGCCGGATGCCGATCTCCTGTGCCAGTTGCTCGGCCGCGATGTCGGTGTCGTGGAGGTAGTTGCCCCGGCGGTGGAAGAAGTCCCGGATCTCCTCATGGGGGGAACGGGCGGCCTCGGCGGTGTCCCGGCCGTCCGTGGCGTGGGCGAGCCGCTCGGAGAGCTGTTGGTCGCGGCGGCTGAGGTCGAGGAGTACGCGGGCGACGGCTGGCAGCCGTGCGGCGAGTTCGTTCAGATCGGCTGCCGATACCCGGGCCTCGGTGAGTTCGCCGGCCAGTGCCTCGCGGAGGTCCGCCACCAGGCGGGTCGTGTCGTGTGCGGAGAAGAAGCCGGGTTCCACTCCGAAGGCTTCGGTCAGCCGCAGCAGGACGGGGACGGTGAGCGGGCGGGTGTCGTGCTCCATCTGGTTCAGATAGCTGGGGGAGATGGCCAGCAGGCGTGCCATCTCGGCCTGGTTCATTCCGCGCTCCTCGCGCAGCCGCCGGAGTCGTGCTCCCGCGTAGGTCTTGCCCACCGCGTTCTCCTTCCCCGGCCGGGCTCGGTCGGAATCGGCGATCGGATGATCCCTCCCGCGGCCTTCGCAAGGTTGGCAGACAGCACGCGGAAGATTCGCACAGCTTGGCCATCATCCACGGTTGTTGGCACTCGGTGCCAGTGTCAGAGTCTGAGCACGGCCCGCCGCGCTCCCCGCGGCAACCGTCGGGAACCGGGCGCGATTCATGCCCTGACGTCGGTGATCCCGGTAGCGACGGTGCTGATGAAGCGCCCTTGCCCAGGTCGGAAGTACCGGGGTGGCGGCGGGCCGCATCCAAGAAGACGACACCGAGTGCCCTGCTCTTCCCGCCATGGCGAGATGGGCATCCCGGCAGTAACCGAGGACACGGTGATGGAAATGACAGAGACCGGGACAGAGACAGAGACGGCCGGGGCGCCGGCAGAGACGGCCGAGACGCTGGCGGAGCGCTGGGCCACCGAACCTCGCTGGCGGGACATCGAGCGGACCTATGGGGCCGAGGAAGTGATCCGGCTGTCCGGCAGTGTCCGGGAGGAGCACACCCTCGCCCGGCGCGGCGCCGACCGGCTCTGGCGCCAACTGCACGAACTGGACTACGTCCACGCACTCGGCGCCCTGACCGGCGGGCAGGCGGTCCAGCAGGTCAGAGCGGGGCTCCAGGCCATCTACCTCTCCGGCTGGCAGGTCGCGGCCGACGCCAACCAGGCCGGGCACACCTATCCCGACCAGAGCCTCTACCCGGCCAACTCGGTGCCCCAGGTCGTCCGCCGGATCAACAACGCCCTGCTGCGGGCGGACCAGATCGCCACCGCCGAGAACGCCGGGGACGGCACTGACTGGCTGGCGCCGATCGTCGCCGACGCGGAGGCCGGTTTCGGCGGCCCGCTGAACGCCTTCGAACTGACCAAGGCGATGATCGAGGCAGGCGCCGCCGGGATTCACTACGAGGACCAGCTCGCCTCGGAGAAGAAGTGCGGCCACCTCGGCGGCAAGGTCCTGGTGCCGACCGCGCAGCACATCCGCACCCTCAACGCCGCGCGGCTCGCCGCCGACATCGCCGATGTCCCCACGGTGATCATCGCCCGTACGGACGCGCTCGCGGCCTCCCTGATCACCAGCGACGTGGACGAGCGCGACGCCGAGTTCCTCACCGGGGAGCGGACGGCGGAGGGCTTCCACCGGGTGCGGAACGGCATGGCGCCGGTGATCGCGCGCGGACTCGCCTACGCCCCGTACGCCGATCTGCTGTGGATGGAGACCGGAACGCCGGACCTCGCCCAGGCCCGGGAGTTCGCCGAGGCGATCCACGCCCAGTACCCGGAGCAGCTGCTGGCCTACAACTGCTCCCCGTCCTTCAACTGGAGGGCCGCCCTGGACGACGACCGGATCGCCAAGTTCCAGCGAGAGCTGGGGGCGATGGGGTACCGGTTCCAGTTCATCACCCTCGCCGGGTTCCACTCCCTCAACCACGCCATGTTCGATCTCGCCCGCGGCTACGCGGAGCACGGCATGACCGCCTATGTCGACCTCCAGGAGCGGGAGTTCGCCGCCCAGGCCGACGGATTCACCGCGGTCCGGCACCAGCGCGAGGTCGGCACGGGGTACTTCGACCTGGTCTCCACGGCCGTGAACCCCGCGTCGTCCACGACCGCGCTCTCGGGCTCCACGGAGGAGGAGCAGTTCCACTAGCCACCCGCCGTGATCCGGGCCGCCCCTCGCCCGCCGCGGTCCGGACCCCGCTGCCCGCAGCGGCCCGGGACCACTGCCCCGGCGCGGTCCGGACCGCCACCCACCCACCGCGGTCCGGACCGCCCGCCGCCCCGCCGGGCGAATTCCAGGAGACAACGATGACCACCACTGCCCTGACCCACCCCGTCCATGTCCTCGCGGCGCCGGGCGACCGGCACGACGAGATCCTCACCCCCGCCGCCCTGGAGTTCGTCGGCCGCCTGGCCGATGCGTTCACAGAGCGCCGGGAGGACCTGCTCAGGGAACGCCGTCGACAGGCCCTGCGGCTGGTCGACGGTGCTCCGCTCGAATTCCCGATGGTGACCTCCGCCGTCCGCGCCGATCCCTCGTGGCGGGTGGCGCCGCCCGCCCCCGGGCTGGCCGACCGCCGGGTCGAGATCACCGGCCCGCCCGACCGCCGGATGACGGTCAACGCCCTCACCTCGGGCGCCCGCGTCTGGATGGCCGACTTCGAGGACGCCACCGCCCCGACCTGGAGCAATATCGTCGGCGGCCAGCTCAATCTCCTCGACGCCGTCGAACGGCGGATCGACTTCACCGCCGAGAACGGGAAGGAGTACCGGCTGCCCGCCGACGGACCGCTCGCCACGATCATGGTCCGCCCGCGCGGCTGGCATCTCGACGAGGAGCATCTGTCGTACCAGGACCGGCCGCTGCCCGCCGCGCTCGTCGACTTCGGTCTGTACGTCCACCACTGCGCCCAGCGGCAGATCGACGCGGGAGCCGGTCCGTACTTCTATCTGCCGAAGCTGGAGAGCCGCCACGAGGCCCGCCTCTGGAACGAGGTCTTCGTTCTCGCACAGGACCTCCTCGGCATTCCCCGGGGCACGATCCGGGCCACCGTCCTCATCGAGACGATCACCGCCGCCTTCGAGATGGAGGAGATCCTCTACGAGCTGCGCGAGCACAGCGCGGGGCTCAACGCCGGACGGTGGGACTATCTGTTCAGCCTGATCAAGAACTTCGGCCACCGTCCCGACTTCGTCCTGCCGGACCGGGCGAAGGTCACCATGACCGCCCCCTTCCTGCGGGCCTACACCGAACTGCTGGTCCAGAGCTGCCACCGGCGCGGAGCCCACGCCATCGGCGGCATGGCGGCCCAGGTCCCGGGCCGTGATCCGGCCGCGCGCGAGGCGGTGCTCGCCACCGTCCGGCTGGACAAGGAGCGTGAGGCGGAGGACGGATTCGACGGCTCCTGGGTCGCCCACCCCGGGCTCGTCCCGGTCTGCCGGGCCGTGTTCGACGGTGTGCTGGGCGAACGGCCTCATCAGATCGAGCGGTCCCGCGATGATGTGGAGGTCACGGCGGCCGACCTGCTGTCAGTGCGGCGGATCAGCGGACCGCCCACCCCGCAGGGGCTCCGCGTCAACGTCGCCGTGGCCCTGCGCTACTTCGCCGCCTGGCTGGACGGCCGGGGTGCCGTCGCGCTGAACGGGCTGATGGAGGACGCGGCCACCGCCGAGATCGCCCGGGTCCAGATCTGGCAGTGGCTGCGCCACGGCATGACCGACCGGGGGACGGTACGGGACCTGGTGGACGAGGAACTGTCGGCGCTCGGCGCCGCCTACCCGTGGGCGCCGCTGGACGAGGTGCGCGCCACGTTCGAACGTACCGCCCTCGCAGGCGAGTTGATTCCTTTCTTCACCCCGGACGCCTACAGCCGTCACCTTGTCCGCCGAGAGGGGCAGACTTCATGAGCACGGACATCCGACGCGTCGGCGTGGTCGGCGGCGGACAGATGGGCGCGGGCATCGCCGAGGTCTGCGCGCGGGCCGGACTCGACACCGTGGTCTGCGAGGCGGACGACATGGCCGCGCGGGCGGCGCGGAAGCGGGTGGCCGCCTCACTGGACCGGGCCGTGCGACGCGGCAAGCTGAACCAGGAGGTGGCCGAGGACGCCCTCGGCCACCTGGTCTTCACCAGCGGTCTGGAGCGGCTGGCCGACCGGCAGCTCGTCATCGAGGCGATCATCGAGAACCCCGAGGCGAAGAACGAGCTGTTCGCCGCGCTCGACAAGATCGTCACAGCTCCGTCGGCCATCCTGGCCAGCAACACCTCCGCCATCCCGATCATGAGCCTTGGGATGGCGACCGGCCGTGCCGACCGGGTCGTCGGGCTCCACTTCTTCAACCCGGTACCGGTGCTGCCGCTGGTGGAGGTCGTCACCTCCCTGCACACCGCCCCGGACACCGTCGCCACGGTGGAAGCCTTCGTCACCACCACACTGGGCAAGACGGTCATCCACGCACAGGATCGGGCCGGTTTCGTCGTCAACGCGCTGCTGATCCCCTACCTCCTGGCCGCCGTCCGAATGGCTGAATCCGGCCTTGCCACCGCTTCCGACATTGACACGGGCATGGAGCTGGGCTGCGCCCACCCCATGGGACCCCTGAAACTGGCCGACCTGATCGGCCTCGACACCGTGGCCTCGATCGCCGTCTCGCTCTACGACGAGTTCAAGGAGCCGCTCTACGCCCCTCCGCCGCTGCTCCAGCGGATGGTGGCCGCGGGGCTCCTGGGGCGCAAGACGGGGCGCGGATTCCATGTGTACGACGGGGCGCGGTGAGGTGGGACGCGAGCGGACGGGGAACGTGATCAGGGCGTACCCCGTCCACCGCCCGGCGACCCCTCCCGGCGGCGTGTCTCATCTCACCGTCCGGATTCTGGACAAGTTGCGGCACACCGGCAAACCGGGAGCTTAGAGTGACCGGTGCAGCTGGTTCGCCCCGTCCGCCAGACGGGTGCGTCGTAAGAGGGAACCCGGTGGGAATCCGGGACTGCCCCGCAGCGGTGAGCGGGAACGACCGCCGTCATACGCACTGGGTCCGGGAGGGCCTGGGAAGCGACGGCCAGTAGGTGTCCGCCGGAGAACGCTCCGGCGGGTGTGCCCGTGAGTCCGAAGACCTGCCCGTTGCCCGTACACGGACCCAGTGCCGGGTACGGATATCCGGTGACCTCGTGGGCGGGTCGGCGTTCATACCAGGCGGACGACCGCGCCTTGCCGCGCGAGGTCGTACCCGTCCGGTTCGTCACCCCTTCGCGTCCTCGTCCCGTCGCCGGGTTCTCAGGGATTCATCTCGCGAAGGAGATCTCCGTGACCACGAAGTCCGCAGCCGCGGCAGCACGGTCCACCGTGTACGGCTACCCCCGTCAGGGGCAGGGCCGGGAGCTGAAGAAGGCCATCGAGGGCTACTGGAAGGGCCGTGTCACCGCCGACGCCCTCACCGCCACCGCCGCCGAACTGCGCCGGAGCAACTGGCGGGAACTGGCCGACGCCGGGATCGACGAGGTCCCCACCGGCGACTTCTCGTACTACGACCATGTCCTCGACACCACCGTCCTGGTCGGCGCGATCCCCGAGCGGCACCGGGCGGCCGTCGCCGCCGACGCGCTCGACGGCTACTTCGCCATGGCCCGCGGCACCCAGGAGGTGGCGCCGCTGGAGATGACCAAGTGGTTCGACACCAACTACCACTACCTGGTCCCCGAGCTGGGTCCGGACACCGTCTTCACCGCGAACCCGGCCAAGCAGACCGCCGAGCTGACCGAGGCCCTGGAACTGGGACACACCCCCCGCCCGGTCCTCGTCGGACCCGTCACCTATCTGCTGCTCGCCAAGCCCGCCCCCGGAGTGGCGGCGGACTTCGACCCGCTGACCCTCCTGGACCGCCTCCTCCCCGTCTACGCGGAGATCCTCGCCGCGCTCAAGGCCGCCGGAGCGGAGTGGGTGCAGCTCGACGAACCCGCCCTCGTGCAGGACCGCACCCCGGCCGAGCTGAACGCCGCCGCCCGCGCCTACCGCGAGCTGGGCGCGCTCACCGACCGTCCGAAGCTGCTGGTCGCCTCCTACTTCGACCGCCTCGGCGAGGCGCTGTCCGTGCTGGCCAAGGCCCCCGTCGACGGTCTGGCGCTGGACTTCACCGAATCGGCCGCCGCCAACCTGGACGACCTCGCCGCCGTCGGCGGACTGCCCGGCAAGCGCCTGGTCGCCGGAGTCGTCAACGGCCGCAACATCTGGGTCAACAACCTGGAGAAGTCCCTGTCCACCCTGGGCACCCTCCTCGGGCTCGCCGACCGGGTCGACGTCGCCGCCTCCTCCTCGCTGCTGCACGTCCCCCTGGACGCCGCCCTGGAACGGGACATCGACCCGCAGATCCTGCGCTGGCTCGCCTTCGCCCGCCAGAAGACCACCGAGATCGTCACCCTCGCCAAGGGACTGGCCCAGGGCACCGCCGCCATCGAGGGCGAACTCTCCGCCAACCGCGCCGCCCTCGCCTCCCGCGCCACCTCCCCCATCACCCGCGACCCCGCCGTCCGCGCCCGCTCCGAAGCGGTCACCGACGCCGACGCCCGCCGCTCCCAGCCCTACGGGCAGCGCACCGTCGCCCAGCGCGAACGCCTGGGTCTGCCCTTCCTGCCGACGACCACCATCGGCTCCTTCCCGCAGACCGACGAACTGCGCGTCGCCCGCGCCGACCTGCGGGCCGGACGGATCGACACCGCCGGGTACGAGGACCGCATCCGCGCCGAGATCGCCGAGGTCATCTCGTTCCAGGAGAAGACCGGCGTCGACGTCCTCGTCCACGGCGAGCCCGAGCGCAACGACATGGTGCAGTACTTCGCCGAACAGCTCACCGGCTACCTCGCCCTGCGGCACGGCTGGGTCCAGTCCTACGGCACCCGCTATGTCCGCCCGCCGGTCCTCGCCGGGGACATCTCCCGCCCCGAGCCGATGACGGTCCGCTGGACCACCCACGCCCAGTCCCTCACCGACCGCCCGGTCAAGGGCATGCTGACCGGCCCGGTGACCATGCTCGCCTGGTCCTTCGTCCGCGACGACCAGCCGCTGGCCGACACCGCCCGGCAGGTCGCCCTCGCCCTCCGCGACGAGGTGAACGACCTGGAGGCCGCGGGCACCGCCGTCATCCAGGTCGACGAACCCGCCCTGCGGGAGACCCTGCCGCTGCGCGCCGCCGACCACGCCGACTACCTCGCCTGGGCCACCGAGGCGTTCCGCGTCACCACCGGCGGCGTGGCACCGGGCACCCAGATCCACACCCATATGTGCTACGCCGAGTTCGGCGACATCGTCCAGGCCATCGACGACCTCGACGCGGACGTCATCAGCCTGGAGGCGGCCCGCTCCCATATGCAGGTCGCCCACGAACTCGCCGCCCACGGCTACCCCCGTGAGGCCGGACCCGGTGTCTGGGACATCCACTCCCCGCGGGTGCCGAGCGCCGAGGAGGCCGCCCGCCTCCTGCGCACCGGCCTCAAGGCCATCCCCGCCGAACGGCTCTGGGTCAACCCCGACTGCGGCCTGAAGACCCGCGGCTGGGCCGAGACCCGGGCCTCCCTGGAAAACCTCGTCGCAGCCGCCCGCACCGTACGGGGTGAGCTGCCCGAAGCCTGATCCGGCACACCGCCGGGCCGGGGCACCCACCGGTGCCCCGGCCCGGTCCGACGGACCGCGCCCCATGAGGCCGCGGCTCCGACCGCCCTCGGGCCTGTGTGCCGCTCAAGCACGGAGAGATCTTCCTCAAGGGCCGCAACGGTCACCGGTTCACCGAACGGCTCCACGACAACCTCCGGGTGGCCCTGCGCGGTATCGGCGGATCGACCTGGACCAAGGTCGCGCGGAACGCCACCGTGCCGGGCGGACAGGTCCCGCAGGAGGCCCTGGTGGAGCGGGCCCGCCGGCTCATCGGCGGCAACTCCGTGGAACCGGCGGTCCGGGTGCCCAGCACCGTGGACGACATCTCCGCCGCCGCCGTCGAAACGCTGCGCCCGCCGACGGCCGGGGGCGGGCGCACCTCCGTGCCCGCTCCGGCCCGCGCCACCCCGGCAGCCACCGCCGGTGGCTGAACCCCGTCCCCGCCCATGACGCGGACCCCGTCCCCGTCCATGACGTGGCGACATCCCCGGCCGGGGAGACCGGGAAAGGGATTGCGACGGGCATTCATCAATCGGTTCTTTTCCTTTCGCACACCGGCAGGACATCCCGTATCAGCAGGTGGACGGCGGTCCTTCCGGCTTCGACATTCGATAACCTGAGTCAATGGCACTCGGAATCCCCAGCACAAGAAACGACCACGCACATTCCATCCGCGAACTGCTCAGTCGGGGAGGCCGTTCCTACTCGTTCGAGTTCATGCCGCCCCGCAGTGAATCGGCCGAAGTGGGACTCTGGGCGGCCATCCGCCGACTGGAGGCGCTGTCCCCGACGTTCGTCTCCGTCACCTACGGCGCGGGCGGCAGCACCCGCGGACGGACCGTCAACGTCACCGGGCGGATCGCCCAGGAGACCACCCTCACCCCCGTCGCCCACCTCACCGCGGTCGACCACAGCATCGCCGAACTGCGCAATATCCTCGGCCACTACGCCGACCAAGGGGTGCGCAACATCCTCGCGCTGCGGGGCGACCCGCCCGGCGACCCCCTCGGCCCGTGGACGCGGCACCCGGAGGGAGTCCGGTACGCGGCCGAACTGGTCGAGCTGATCAAGGAGTCGGGCACCTTCTGTGTCGGGGTGGCCGCCTTCCCCGAGATGCATCCCCGATCAGCCGACTGGGAGGCCGAAATCCGCCACTTCGTCGACAAGTGCCGGGCCGGGGCCGATTACGCCATCACTCAGATGTTCTTCGATGTCGACCAGTATCTGCGCTTCCGTGACCGGGTGACGGCCGCCGGATGCGAGACACCGATCATTCCTGAAATCATGCCCGTCACCACCATTCGATCGCTGGAACGCATTCCCACCCTCTCCACCGCCGCTTTCCCTGCGGATCTGGCCGAAAGAATGCTCGCGGCACAGAACGATCCGAAGGCGGTCAGGGCACTCGGCATCGAGCACGCCACCGCCATGTGCCGCCGCCTGATCGCGGAGGACGCACCCGGACTGCACTTCATGACCATGAACCGCTCCAAGGTGACCACCGAGATCTACCAGGATCTCGGGCTGCACCTCTGAGCCGGGGAACGACCCCGCCGTGCGCACGCGGGTGGTGACGTCAGGCGCCACCGCCGGGGCGGGGCGCTCCTGGCGGCGCCTCCCCCGGGGCCACGATCCGCAGCAGATAGGTGTCCATGATCCACCCGTGCCGGGCCCGCGCCGCCGACCGCGTCCGGCGAATCCGGTCCGACACCTCACGCAGCGGGCCCGCCACGAGGAGTTCGTCCGGGGTGCCCAGATAGGCGCCCCAGTAGATCCAGACATCCTCCCCGTCCACCCGGGTGAACGACTCGTCGGCGTCGAGCATGACGACGATGTCCCCGTCGTCGTTCTGCCCCACCTCGGACAGCCGCCGCGCGGGGGTGATGTGCACGGGACGGCCGACCTGGTTCAGCGGGATGCGGTGCCGGGCGGCCAGCGAGGAGACGCTGCTGATCCCCGGGACGACCTCGACCACGGCCGAGACCGTGCCGCGCGCCTCGATGTCCGCGAGGATGGCGAGCGTGCTGTCGTACAGCGTCGGATCGCCCCACACCAGGAAGGCACCGGTCTCCCCTTCGGCCATCTCCTCGCGCATCAGCCGCTCGAAGACGTCCGCCCGCCGGGTCCGCCAGTCCTGGACGGCCCCGGTGTAGTCGGAACGGTCCATCGGACGGCGGTCCCGGCTCGGGTCGTCGGCCTCCACCACCCGGTACGGGGCCCGCGCATGCTCCTCGATCATGCTGAGACGCAGGTCCGTCAGCGCGGACTTGTCCGGCCCCTTGCCGATGACGAAGAAGACGTCCACCCGGCGGATGGCCTTGATCGCGGCGAGCGTGAGATGGTCCGGATCGCCTGCTCCGATGCCGATGACGAGTATCGCGCGCTGTTCCGTGCTCATCGGGCCAGTCTCGCAGGGTCCGCTCCACGCCGGGGAGCCGACCCGGCCCGGACCGGCCGGACCGACCCGGCCCGGCCGGAGGGCCGTCGGCACCGGGCGGGGGGCCGTCGGCACCGGGGGGCGGCCGGCCGTCGACCAGGACCGGCGGACGTAGGTGCCGTACCCGGTGGCGGGCACGCGGCCGCCACGGAACGGCATGCTCAGACGGCCCCCTCCTGATGGTGGCGGATCAGGGAGGCCAGCGCGCCACGCAGGCACTCCTCGCCCTTCCGGTCCGTCGGCTCCGCCGGCCGGACGGTGGGGCAGAGCACCTGCTCCCCGTCCTGCCGTGGGCAGTCGCACACCGCCTCCTCGACGAGTGCTTCCAGCTCCCGCAGCAGCAGCCGGGACTTGCGTATCTCTTGGGAGAGCACCCGGATACGGGCGCTCTGGCCGCCGATCTGCCGCCGGTTCGCGAGGAGCTGCTCGTACCCCCGTACGGTGAGAGCCACCGCTTCGTGTCCCCCGACGGTGATGCGGTGCGGCTCGGGATGTCCGGCCACGGCGTGTGTTCCCCCTTCCCCGTGCGGTCGTGGGAAGAACGGACGGAGGCGGGGGATGGTTCCCCCGCCCCGCCTCGCGGTGGTCAGCGGTGGTGGAAGTCCGGTGGCCGTTTGTCGATGAAGGCGCTCATGCCCTCTTTCTGGTCGGCGGTGGCGAACACCGCGTGGAAGAGCCGCCGTTCGAAGCGGACTCCTTCGGCGAGGGTGGTCTCGAAGGCCCGGCCGACGGCTTCCTTGGCCATCATCGCCGTCGGCAGCGACATGGCGGCGACGGTCCCGGCGACCGCCAGTGCCTCGCCCAGGAGTTCGTCGGCGGGCACGACACGGGAGACGAGTCCGGCGCGTTCCGCTTCGGCGGCGTCCATGGTGCGTCCGGTCAGACACAGGTCCATCGCCTTGGCCTTGCCGATCGCCCGGGTCAGGCGCTGGGAGCCGCCGATGCCCGGGATGACGCCGAGCTTGATCTCCGGCTGGCCGAAGACGGCCGTGTCGGCGGCGATCAGGATGTCGCAGAGCATGGCGAGTTCACAGCCGCCGCCGAGGGCGTAGCCGGAGACGGCGGCGACGGTGGGGGTGCGGGCCTGGCCGAGGCGGTCCCAGGCCGTGAACCAGTCGGACAGATACATGTCGAGGTAGCCCTGCGGGTGCATCTCCTTGATGTCGGCGCCCGCCGCGAACGCCTTCGCGGAGCCCGTGATCACGATGCAGCCGCACCCCGGGTCGCGGTCGAGTGCTTCGACGGCGGCCACCACGTCCTCCATGACCTGGAGGTTGAGGGCGTTGAGGGCCTGGGGGCGGTTGAGGGTCAGGAGGGCGGCGCGGCCTTTGCGTTCGACGGTGATCGTCTCGTACGCCTCCGGGGAGGTGGTGGTCACGGCTGTCCTCCGTCGTGGTCTCTGCTGGTGGCGTGGTTTCTGATGGTGTGGACGATGCCGGAGAAGTCCTCCGTGGCACCGGAGTGCTCGGCGTAGGCGGCGTAGAGTTCGGCGGCGCGCAGCCCCAGTTCGGCGCGGACGCCGCCCGCCCGGGCCGCGTCGGCCGCCAGGCCCAGGTCCTTGGCCATCAGGGAGGCGGCGAAGCCCGGCCGGTAGTCGCGGTTGGCGGGGCTGGCGGGGACCGGTCCGGGGACGGGGCAGTTGACGGTGAGGGCCCAGCACTGCCCGGAGGCGGTGGAGGCCACGTCGTAGAGCGCCTGGTGGGAGAGGCCCAGACTCTCGCCGAGGACGAACGCCTCGCTCACGGCGATCATGGAGACGCCCAGGATCATGTTGTTGCAGATCTTGGCGGCCTGTCCGGCCCCGGCGCCGCCGCAGTGGACGGCCTTCTTCCCCATGGCCGCCAGCAGGGGCCTGGCCTCGGTGAACTCCGCCTCCCCGCCCCCGGCCATAAAGGTCAGGGTGGCGGCTTCGGCGCCGACGACTCCGCCCGACACCGGTGCGTCCAGGGCGCGCATCCCGGCTGTGACGGCGCGCCGATGGGCTTCCCTGGCGTCGGCGACGTCGATGGTGGAGCAGTCGACGAGGAGGGTGCCGGGGCGGGCGGCCGGAAGGATCTCCTCGTACAGGCCGAGGACATGGCGCCCTGCGGGGAGCATGGTGATCACCACGTCCGCGCCGGTGACGGCCTCGGTGGCGGAGCGCGCGGCCCGTACCCCGGTGGCGACGGCGGCGTCCAGGGCCGGGGCGAGCAGGTCGTATCCCCGGACCCGGTGGCCGGCCGTGACGAGGTTGGCGGCCATGGGGCCGCCCATGTGGCCCAGGCCAAGGAAGGCGACGGTCCGGTTCACCGCTCCACCTCCGCTGTGCCGCCGGGACCTGTGAGGCGGAGTTCACGGTCGCCGAGGGGTCGGAAGAACCGCTCGACGTCGGCGTCGGTGACCTCGGTGAGAACGGCCGGGGACCAGCGCGGGTTCCGGTCCTTGTCGACGACCTGGGCACGGATGCCCTCGACCAGGTCGGGGCCGGTCAGGGCCGCACAGGAGACGCGGTACTCCTGCTCCAGCACCCGTTCCAGCGGCCCGAGGCCCCGGGCGCGGCGCAGGGCGGCCAGGGTGACCTTGAGAGCGGTGGGGGACTTGGTGAGCAGGGTCTCGGCGGTCTCCTTCGCGGCCGGGGCGCCGTGGGTGAGGAGCCGTTGGACGATCTCCTCCACGGTGTCGGCGCCGTAGCACGCGTCGATCCACTCCCGTCGCCCGGACAGTTCCCCGGGGGGCGGTGGCTGGACATGCCGGGTGAGCGCTTCCCGTACGGGCCGGTGGGTGAGGTCGTGGACGAGGTCCGGGAGGGACTGGGACGGGACACAGTGGTCGGCGAGTCCGCACAGCAGGGCGTCACCGGCGCCGATCGCCTCGCCGGTGAGGGCGAGATGGGTGCCCAGCTCGCCGGGGGCGAGTGCCAGCAGATAGGTGCCGCCGACGTCCGGGACGAAGCCGATACCGGTCTCGGGCATCGCGATCCGGGACCGTTCGGTGACGATCCGTACGCTGCCGTGGGTGGAGACGCCGACGCCGCCGCCCATCACGATCCCGTCCATGACGGCGACATACGGTTTGGGGTAACGGGCGATCCGGGCGTTGAGGCGGTACTCGTCCCGCCAGAAGGCGGCCGAGGCGGTGCCGTCGCCGTCGCGGGCGTCGTCGTAGATGGCACGGATGTCGCCGCCCGCGCACAGGGCCCGGTCCCCGGCGCCGGTGATCACGACGGTTTCGACGGCCGGGTCGTGGGCCCAGTCGGCCAGCGCCCGGTCGATGCTCCGGACCATGTCATGGGTGAGGGCGTTGAGGGCCCGGGGACGGTTGAGGACGATGCGGGCGGCCCGTCCGGTGGTGCTGAGGAGGACGTGTTCCTCGGCGGCGTCAGCCGTCCGGTCGGCGGCGGTGGCGGTGGCGGTGGCGGTGGCGGTGGCGGTGGTGAGGCGGGCAGGGCCAGTGGGGTCGGTGGGGCCGACAGGGCTGGTGGGGTCGGCAGGTTCTGAGGGGTGGACGGGTCCAGTGGGGCGAACGGGGTCTGAGAGGTGGGCAGGTTCTGTGCGGCGGGCAGGGCCTGAGGGATGGGCGGGGCCGGTCATCCGAACGCCTCCGTCAGTCCACGGGCCACGATGACGCGCATGATCTCGTTCGTTCCTTCCAGAATCCGGTGGACCCTCAGGTCCCGGACGATCTTCTCGATGCCGTACTCGCTGAGGTAGCCGTAGCCGCCGTGGAGTTGGAGAGCGCGGTCGGCCACCGTGTAGCCGGTGTCGGTGGCGAACCGCTTCGCCATCGCGCAGAGGTACGGGGCCTGGGGGTCGCCCCGGTCGAGGGCCTGCGCCGCCTGCTGGACCAGGGCGCGGGCGGCGGCGAGTTCGGTCGCCATGTCGGCGAGCCGGAAGCGCAGCGCGTCGGCGTCGAGCAGACGGCGGCCGAACGCCTCCCGGTCGGCGAGGTGGGTGAGGCTGCGGTCCAGCGCGCTGCGGGCGCCGCCGAGGGAGCAGGCGGCGATGCCGAGACGGCCGCCGTTGAGGCCGTTCATGGCGATGCGGAAACCCTCGCCCTCCCGGCCGAGGAGCCGGTCGGCGGGCAGGCGTACGCCGTCGAGGACGACCTGCCGGGTGGGCTGGGCGTTCCAGCCCATCTTCCGCTCGTCGGGTCCGAAGCCGACACCGGGGTCGTCCTTCTCGACCAGGAACGCGGAGACTCCGGCGGCTCCCTCGCCGCCGGTACGGGCCATCACCACATACAGCTGGGAGGCGCCCGCGCCGGAGATGAACTGCTTGACGCCGCTGAGCACCCAGCCCTCCCCGTCGCGGACGGCGCGGGTGGCGAGGGCCGCCGCGTCCGATCCGGCGCCCGGTTCGGTCAGGCAGTAGCTGGCGAGGTCGTCCATGGAGCACAGCCGGGGCAGTCGGCGGTCGCGCTGGGCGGGGTCGCCGTAGTGGTCGATCATCCAGGCGACCATGTTGTGGATGGAGAGATAGCCCGCGATGGAGGGGCATCCGGTGGCCAGGGTCTCGAAGACGAGGACGCCGTCGGCGCGGCTGAGGCCGGAGCCGCCGGACTCCTCGCCGACATAGACGCCGCCGAGGCCGAGCCCCGCGGCCTTGCGGAGCACGTCGACGGGGAAGTGCTTGTCGCGGTCCCAGTCGAGGGCGTGGGGCGCCAGGTGGTCCTGGGCGAAGTCGAGGGTGGTCTCGACGAGGGCCTGCTGCTCCTCGGTGAGCAGTGTGGTGGTCATGGCGGGTCAGCCCATCGTGGGGATGGTGAAGCTGGCGCCCTCCTTGACCCCGGAGGGCCAGCGGGAGGTGACCGTCTTCGTCCGGGTGTAAAAACGGATGGCGTCCGGTCCGTGCTGGTTGAGATCGCCGAAGCCGGAGCGCTTCCAGCCGCCGAAGGTGTGGTAGGCGACCGGGACCGGGATGGGCACGTTGACGCCGACCATGCCGGTGTCGACACGGCGGGTGAAGTCCCGGGCGGTGTCCCCGTCCCGGGTGAAGATGGCCACGCCGTTGCCGTAGAGGTGTTCGCTGGGCAGCCGCAGGGCCTCCTCGTAGTCGGCGGCGCGGACCACGCACAGGACCGGCCCGAAGATCTCCTCACGGTGGATGGCCATGGCGGGGGTGACCCGGTCGAAGAGAGTCGCACCGGCGAAGAAGCCGTTCTCATGGCCGGGCAGGACGAAGTCCCGCCCGTCGACCACGAGCTCCGCGCCCTCCTCGACCCCGAGGTCCACATAGCGGCGGACCCGTTCGACGGCGTCCGGGCCGACCAGCGGGCCGAAGTCCGCCTCCGGGTCGTCGCTGCGGCCGATCCGCAGCGCGGAGACGCGTTCCTTGAGACGGGCGACGAGCGCGTCGGCGGTCTCCTCGCCCACGGGGACGGCGACGGAGACCGCCATGCAGCGTTCCCCCGCCGAGCCGTATCCGGCGCCGATCAGGGCGTCCACGGCCTGGTCGAGGTCGGCGTCCGCCATGACGACCATGTGGTTCTTGGCGCCGCCGAAGCACTGGGCGCGCTTGCCGTGGGCGGCGGCGGTGGCGTAGACGTGCGCGGCGACGGGGGTGGAGCCCACGAAGCCGAGGGCGGCGACGCGGGGGTCCTCGACGAGGGTGTCCACGGCCTGTCGGTCGCCGTTGACGACATTGAGCACCCCGGGCGGCAGCCCGGCCTCAAGGAAGAGTTCGGCGAGCCGCAGCGGGACGGACGGATCGCGTTCGGAGGGCTTGAGGATGAAGGCGTTCCCGCAGGCGAGGGCCGGTGCGGCCTTCCAGAGGGGGATCATCGCGGGGAAGTTGAACGGGGTGATGCCCGCGACGACGCCGAGCGGGGAGCGCAGGGAGTGGACGTCGATGCCGCCGCCCGCGTTGTCGGTGAACTCCCCCTTGAGGAGATGCGGGATACCGGCGGCGAACTCCACGACCTCCAGTCCGCGCTGGATGTCGCCGTGCGCGTCGGCGATCGTCTTGCCGTGCTCGGAGGAGAGCAGCCGGGCCAGGGTGTCCTTCTCCTCCTCGACCAGCCGGAGGAAGCGGAGGAGGACCCGGGCCCGGCGCTGCGGGTTCCAGCCGCCCCACTCGCGCTGTGCGCGGACCGCGTCGGCGATGGCCGCCCTGGTCTCGTCCCGGCCGGCGAGGGGTACCCGCGCCTGGACCTCCCCGGTGTTGGGGTCGTACACGTCGGCATGCTCCCCGGAGGTGCCCGGGACGGCCTTGCCGCCGATGAAGTGGGTCAGTTCGCGCACGGTGGCGCGGTCGGACGCTCGGACCATGTCTGCCTGCTCTCGTCAGGTGATCCGGATGGCGCGCCGTCCGGCGGGCACGCGGACACGGTGGTGTCCGCGTGCGGGGGGCGGCGCGAGAGCGCGTATGGCGGGGAGCCGTCAGGCGGCGGACCGTCGGCAGCGGGCCGCCGGGAGACGCACCGGTGTACGGACGTCCGGAGCGGGGCTGCCGGGATCGTGGAGGCGCGGCGGTGCCATGCGTGTCAGCTCCATCCTCGTGGACAACACGGAACATCCCGCGGCCGGTATCCTGACTCCCGGATCAGCGCGCGCCGTCCGCCTTCCCGACGTCCAACTCGTCAGTGGCGTAACGCTCGACGGCATACTCCCCGGTCACAGTGGCGGGACCGTGCCGGAATCACACCGGCTTCCCTGCACCGCGGGCCTTGCTCGCGACTATATAGTTGGACGTCCTAGTAAATCCAGTGTGCGATCCGTCCGGCCGTCGTTCTTTCCGTCGCCGTCGCCGTCGCCGTCGCCGTCGCCGTCGCCGTCGCCGTCGCCGTCGCCGTCGCCGTCGCCGTCGCCGCGGCGTGGATCTCGGCGCGGCCCGCCGGGCGGAACGGCGGCGGTCTGGCACGGCCCGCGCGTTCCGGGCCTGCGTGACTTCTGTCTGGCGGGCGGCTGGGCTGTCCGCAGGGTCCCGCCGTGCGGGGCTGCCCGGGCGGCGGGCCCGGCTCCCGGGCAGCGGCGGCCTCGCCCCGGTCGCCGGCAGGGGAGAGTGCGTCGCCCGGTACATCTGCCGTGAGGACGGCGAGGGATGCACGACCACGCTGGGCGGCACCCGCCCGCCGCCGACCCTCATCACCGTTCCTGTGGGCCCTCGCCCACCTCGCGCCAACCGCGTGGAAGGCTGATCCGCTGCCCCTCAGTCAGATGACCGGTCCCCGTCGGCGGGGCGGACCAGCGGGAGGAAGATCGTGTCGACGATCTCCTCGATCACCTCGGGGGCGACCGGACGCAGCGTCATCATCGTCTCGCCCCGCAGCAGGTCGAAGGGGAGCGCGGCGATCCGCGGTGTGAGCCTGGACGGGTCGATCTCGCCGCGCGCGATGGCGCGCTCCATGATCTCATCGCGTCCGGAGCGGCGTCCGGCGATGATCATTTCGCGCAGTTCGGTGAAGCTGGTCTCGGTCTCGGCGAAGTATCCGGCGAGCAGCAGGCTGAGCTGGGCGAGGACCGGGCCCTGCCGCTCGCTGGCCCCGGTGAGCGTGGCGATCAGGTCGCCGCGCAGGGACCCGGTGTCGGCCGGGACGGTCAACTGGGTGACGTTGCGGCGGACGACGGCCGCCTCCACCAGCTTCCGCTTGTCCGCCCAGCGCCGGTAGAGCACCGGTTTGCTGGTGCCCGCGCGCCGGGCGACGGAGTCGGTGGTGAGGTTCGTGTAGCCCCGCTCGTTCAGCTCGTCCCAGGCCGCGTCGAGGATCGCCGCCTCAAGCGCTTCGCCGCGCCGTCGTCCCACAACTCTCCTTGGAGCCTTTGACGTTTCTTGTCGGGGCACTCTACTGTCGAGATAAGAAACCTGCACGTATCTTATAGATCGAGGGGGCGTCGTCGTCATGCAGTCCTCAACACGGCAGAGCGGGACCGGAAGCACGGACGCCAGAGCGAACGGGCGGCTCATCGGCCTGGTGACCGTCCTGGTCCTGGTGAACTTCGTGGTCGACTCGGCCATCACCGCGCCCCTCGTCGTCCTCCCGGAGATGCTCGACCACTTCGGCACCGACCAGGCGGCATGGCTCAACGCCACCGCCATGCTGGCGGGCGTCATGTGGGCGCCCCTGCTCGGCAGGAGCGCCGACATCCACGGCAGGCGCAAGGTGCTCGTACTCACCCTGCTGCTGAGCTGCGCGGGCGCCCTGGTCTGCGCCGTGGCCCCCGGGCTCTGGCTGTTCGTGCCGGGGCGCATGCTCCAGGGCGCCTCCCTCGCCGCGATCTTCCTCTCCGTCGCCATCGTGCGCGGGGCCTGCGCGCCCCGTACCGCGATGATCGCCGTCGGCGTCGTGACCTCCGGCTCCGCGGTGCTCAACATCGCGTCCCGCTTCCTGATCGAGGAACTGGCCTCGGAGTTCGGCTTCCAGGTGCTGTTCCTCGTCTCGGCCGCCGTCGCGGTCGCGATGGCCGGGTGCGTGCACAAGGTCGTTCCCGAGTCCCCGGCCGGAGCACCGGGCAGGATCGACTTCGGCGGCGCCCTCCTCCTCGGCGCGGGACTCGGCGGGGTCCTCGGCTATGTCAGCCTCGGCTCCGACTTCGGCTGGCTCGCCGTCGGCCCGCTGGCCCTCCTCGCCGTCGGCGTCACGGCCTCGGCCCGGTGGTTCCTGGTGTCGAGCCGAAAACCCGACCCCCTGATCGACGTCAAGGACCTCCACGGCCCCCTGGCGCTCCTGCTCCTCGTCGTCTTCCTCGCCGCCGGCTCGTACCAGAGCATGCTCCAGCTCATCCCCCTCATCGGCGATGTCTCCTCGGACCAGGGGCTCGGCTACGGCCTCGCCGACCGGGGATCGACGGCCCTGCTCCTCGCCGCGCCCGGACTCGGCGTCACCCTCGGCGGCCCGGCCGCCGGCTGGCTCGCCGCCCGCGTCGGACCGGCCCCGACCCTGGCCGGGGCGGTGACCCTCGGCACGGTGGTCACCCTCGGGATGTTCCTCGGGGTCTCCCGCCTTCCCGCCGCGCTCTGCTGCGCCTTCCTGCTGGGGGTCACCGTGGGAGCGCTCGGCACCTCCGGGTTCAACATGGCGGGCGGCCTCGCACCCCCCGAACGCCAGGGCATCGTCTCCAGCCTGGTCATGGTGATGGTCTCGATCGGTTCCGTCGCCCTGAACTTCGTGGGCGCCGCCGTCCTCGCCTCGACCGCCGTCGTCATCGACGGCGAGACGGTCAACTCCGCCACCGGGGTCCTCAGCTGTATCGCCATCGCGTCCGGCGCCTTCACCCTCGCCGCCGTGCTGGCCGCCCTGCTCGCACGCACCACCTGGATGAAGGATTGAGGATGGACAGGAGAACAGCACCCATGGGTACGGTCCTGATTTCCGGCGCGGGTATCGCCGGGCCCGCCGTCGCGTTCTGGCTGAACCGGTATGGATTCGCGGTGACGGTGGTGGAGAAGGCCAGCACCGTGCGGGACGGCGGATATCCGGTCGACGTACGGGGCACCGCCGTGGAGGTGGCCCGCCGGACGGGAATCCTGCCGGCCCTCCGGGAGGCCCATATCGAGACCCGTCGGCTGACCTTCCTCCACGCCGACGGCCGCGAGGTCGCGGCCGTCCATCCACAGGCCGTGGCCGGTGGCGTCGAGGGACACGACGTCGAACTGCCGCGCGGGCGTCTCATGGAGATCCTGTACGGGACCGTCCGCGACGACGTGGAGTTCAGGTACGGCGACTCCATCGACACCCTCACCGAGGACGGGCACGGTGTCGACGTCGTCTTCCGCAGCGGCGCCCAACGCCGCTTCGACCTGGTCGTGGGCGCGGACGGGCTGCACTCGCACACCCGGAGGCTCGTCTTCGGCCCCGAGCGGCGGTTCCACCGCTATCTCGGCCACTGCTTCACCGTCTTCACCCTGCCCAACACCTGGGGGTTCTCCCACGAGGGACTCATCTGGAACACCCCGGGACGGGCCGCCGCGCTCTACGCAGTCGAGGACAGCGACCAGTTGTACGCCTTCCTCACCTTCGCCCACCCCGACCCGCCGGAGCGCCTCCGCGACCCCCGTGACCTCGTGGCCACCACCTTCGCCCACGACGGCTGGAACATCCCCGCCATGGTCGCCGCCCTGCGCCGCGCGGACGACCCTTTCTTCGACACCGTGAGCCAGATCCATATGCCCCGCTGGTCCCGGGGCCGCGTCGCGCTCGTCGGCGACGCCGCCCACGCCCCGTCGTTCCTGACCGGCCAGGGCACCAGCCTCGCCCTGGTCGGCGCTTTCATGCTCGCCCGTTCCCTGGCCGAGCACCGCGACCACGCCAGGGCCTTCGCCACCTATGAACGCGCCATCCGCTCATTTGTCGAACTGAACCAGGCCGAGGTCGGCGCGGGCGCCGCCGCGCTCTTTCCCACCACCGCCGAAGCCCTGGAACAACGCAACGACCGACTTCGCGGCCTCACCACCCTGCCCCCGGCAGCCGCGCGCCCGGCCCACACCGCCCTCACCCTGCCGGGGTCGCCGCCCGCGTGAGGGGGGGGCTGGGGTCGGGGGCGGGTGGCGCCGGTCCGTGGGCGGACGCGCCGGACGAAGGTGTCGTTCGACGGACTTCGAAGAAGCCGCCTGGCTACCATGTGCCCATGGGACTTGACGGGTGGGAGCTGGCAATCGCAGCCCTCGGTACCGCCGCTGCCGTCCTCACGACCGGTTTCGAGGTCCGGGCCCGGCTCAGCCGCAGACGACGTCCCGCGCCGCCGCGGCCTTCCCTGGAGCCCGGGGAGAGCTATGACGTGTTCATCTCCTACACCGAGGCGGACGCGGAGGTCGCGGAGACGCTGGCCTCCAGACTGCGGGCCGAACAGTTGAGGGTGTTCCTGGCCCGCTGGATCGGCCCCGGCCTGGTGGAGAGCCTGGAGAAGGAAGAAGCCCTGCTGGCCTCGGCCAATGGCCTTCTGGTCTTCAGCGGCGCGACCATGGCCGACGCGGCGATCCGGGACGAGTACGCCGCGTTGCTCCAGCGCGTCCACTCCGGTGGGCGGCGGTTCGTCCCCGTCCTGGTGGAGGACGTGGAGCTGCCACCGTTCGCGCGCATCCGCAGGCCGGTCGATCTCCGCGCCCCCGGCACCGCCGGGTACGACGAGGGGCTGACCGCCCTGGTACGAGCGGTACGCCCGCGCGCCGGGGGTACCGCCTCGTGACCGAAGTCTTCGTCTCCTACGCCCACGAGGACGAGGAGTGGGCGCGAGGACTGGCACACGAACTCTCCCGCCATGGGCTCAGAGTCTTCTTCGACGCGTGGGACGTCCTCCCCGGCGACGTGATCGTCCATCGGACGGACGCCGCCATCAGCGCCGCCGCGAGCGCCCTCGTGGTCATCAGCCCGGCCTCGGCCCGCTCGCCCCGTGCCCTGGAGGAGTACGCGGCCCTCGCCACCGCCGCGGCGGAGCGGAACCTGAGGTTCATTCCCGTGCTGATCGGCGAGGCCGTACTTCCGCCGTTCGCTGCCAACCGGGTCTGGCGGGACTTCCGCGGTGTCGACGGGACGGCGTACGACGACAAGATCGCGGAGCTGGCCTCCGTCCTCCTGGACGAGGCCGCGCAGGTCGGTCCGGCCGGTCCGGTCCGCCGGTCCGGTCCGGCCGGTGCCACCGGCCCGGCGCCGGAGAACCTCGCGGCGGTGCTGCCGACGCCACCCCGCCCGGTGACCGAGCCGGCCCGGCCCTCCCTCGTCGTCTGCTACGTATCGGCCGACGCGGGCTATGCGCTGGCCCTGGTCGACCAGTTGCGGACGGCCGGGCTTTCCGTATGGTCGGCCGACGACCTACGGGCGGGGGACCCTCAGTTCTGGATGGTCCGGCAACAACTGGCCTTCGCGACCGCCGTCATCGTCCTGATGTCACCGCAGTCCCAGGACTCCGACGACATCACCCGCATGATTCTGGAGGGGATGCTGCACCAACGCCCCTTCTTCCCGCTTCTGTTGGACGGGCGACGCAACTACCACCTGGCACACACCTGGTACGTCGACGCACGGGACGGCCGACTGCTGAACCCGTCCGAACTCGATCTGCTGCGCGACCTGGAGGCGGCGAGGGGCGGTGGCGTGCTGCCGGACGAACCGCCTCTGGCGTTCCCGGCACCGCGCACACGACCGTCCGTGGCCGCGGTACGGGTTCCGGCGGCGGTCTCGCTCAAACGCCTCGACACCTACCTTTCCGAGGGGGAACTCGCCCACGCCGACCTGCACACCACGGCGATCCTCCTGGAGGCCGCGGACCGGCTCGACGAGGGATGGTTCGGCACGCGGCACGTACGCGCGCTCTCCGCCGAAGTCCTCGCCGGTGTCGACGCGCTGTGGTCGGACCACTCACGCGGCAGGCAAGGTCTGCGTGCGCAGGCGGAACTGGCCCCGGTGAGCCGGGCACGCCACACCGACTTCCTCGCGCTCTCGGTGGCCTGCGGCTGGCGCGACTCCGTCGAGAGCCCCGTCCCACGACGTTATCGCCGGTTGACGGAACGGGCGGGGCACGGACCCCGCAGAGGGTTCTACCCAACCCTGCGCAACCCGCAGGACGAGCCTTTCCACGACTGGTACGACCGATGGAGCGCCACCGTGCTGGCAACACATCTCCACGCCCGCAGGGGAGGCGCCGTCCCGTGAAACTGATGATCTATGCGTCTGCACTCACCATCATGTTCTTGTTCAAATGGTGGTGGGCCTTCCCGATCATCAATGGCTACGGCCTCATCGTGCTCATGCAATATCTCAGCGACCGCAAGCACGAACGCAGCGTGAGTGGTTCGGCGAAATGGAGGGACAAGCCGATGGTGATGATTCTGGCTGCCGGGTACACGACCCTGTCCGTGGCCAGCGGCACCTTTGCCGTCCTTGTGATCGCGGCCGCTGTCGTCGGCTGGCTCGGATTCCGGAATGTTCCCTCCGACCGGGTGGGCATCGTCCGCCGACGATACGGCCGCACCCACTCGGAGTTCCGGAACATCACGCCGCACAGAACGCGTGGAGTCCTCGCCGGTGTCCTGCGGCCCGGCCGCTCCCGCTGGGTGTTCCCCGCCCTGAACGAGGTCCGGTTCGCCCCCCGCACCCAGGTGGCGGAGGGCAGCGTCGGCCTGGTCACGGCGAGGGAGGGGAAGACGCGGCCCAAGGGGCGGGCGCTGGGCCGTTCCGTGGAGTGCGACAACTTCCAGGACGGTGACGCGTTCCTGCTGAACGGCGGCGAACAGGGCGTGCAGGTCGACACCCTGCCCCCCGGCCAGTTCTACATCAACACGGCGTTGTTCGAGGTCGAGCAGGTGCAGCGGGTCCATGTGCCCGTCGACACCATTGGACTGGTGACATCGAAGGCGGGCGGGCTCCGGCCCGCGGACCACACCTTCGGCAAACATGTGCCGTGTGACGACTTCCAGGACGGCGCCGCGTTCCTCGCCGGTGGCGGGGAGCAGGGGCGGCAGTTGGCCATCCTCCAAGGAGGGGCGTACTACGACATCAACCCGGCACTGTTCGATGTCACCACCGTCCTCACCGGCAACGAGGGCCAGGGCGGGCTGACGGACCAGCATCTGTACGAGTTCCAGATCCCGAACGGCTTCACGGGCGTGGTGATCGCACTTGCCGGGGCGATTCCGGAGCAGCCCGATCAGCCACGTCCGACAGTGGACGGTCACCAGCAATTCACGCTCCCCTGGGAGTTCCTTCGCAACGGCGGTCAGCGCGGTGTGCAGTCGGAAACCCTGCCGGAGGGCACGGTCTGCGCGCTCAACCCGTACTTCGTGCGGGTCGTGCTGGTCCCCATGCGTCTGCTCACCCTGGAGTGGGACGACAAGACTCCGGCGCAGTCCAGCAACTACGACGCCCATCTGGACCGGATCACGGTGACCGTTCAGGGACACCGGCTGTCCGTCAATATGCAGCAGACCTTGCAGATCCCACCCGAATCCGCTCCCCTGCTGGTCACCAGGAACGGCAGTGGCCAGACGTCAGGAATCGGCGGACTGGACCCGGACCCGCTTCCCGTCCAACGGTTCGTGGAGCGGGTGCTGGGCGCGAGTGTCGTCTCCTACTTCAACGAGATCGCCGCCGCGGCGACCGTCAAGGAATTCCTGGAGGCGTACGCCGAGACCCGTATGGAGCTGGCCACCCAGGTGCAGACCGCGCTGAAGAACTGGGGAGTGGAGGCCAGGACCACCACCCTGGGCGAATTCCAGGCCGAGGACCCCTCGCTCAACGAGGTCATGAAACAACCGGCCCACGAACAGATGCGAGGCGAATTGCTGAAGGCCCAACGGGCGAACGCGGAAATCGAGGACGCGATCGACGCGGTCCGTGTGGAGGCGGAGCGCCGGAGGATTTCCATGGAACTCGAAACCCGCATCAAGCTGTTCGGGCTGAACCACGTCGTCGTCATCGAAATGCTCAAGGAGATCACCAAGGCCCCCGTCCCCCAGTTCATCAGTGGCGGTGACCTCTCGTCCTTCCTCGAAACACAGCCGGTCGCAAGGCTGGAAGGGCTCCTGGACAAGATGCAGGGCTTCGCCGCGAACGTCGACACCGACGAGTCGTCGCAGCTCCGGCTCCCGCCGCAGGCCGACACGGGCGAGGGGGCGGACCGGAGGTACGAGACATAGGACGGTGCCGCACCCGCCCGGATACTGGTTCGACGAGGAGGAAGGGGCCGTCACCACGTTCGGTGCACGGTTGCCTTGCTGCCGGTCACCAGGCTTGCCGGTGGAACGTCATCGGCCACGACCGCGCCCGCGGCGACCACCGCGTCACGGCCGATGCTGACGCCGGGCAGGATGGTGGCACCGGCGCCGATCCACACGTTCTCCGCCACGTCGATGGGCGCGCCGGTCAGATACAGCCGCCGCTCCTCGGGATCGACCGGGTGGCCGATGGTGATGAACGTGACCTTCGGTCCGATCATCACACGCTCGCCGAGCCGGATACCGGCATAGTCCAGGAATGTGCAGTTCTGGTTGATGAAGACGCGCTCGGCGAGGTCGAGGTTGAGTCCGTGGTCGGTGTAGAAGGGCGGATAGATGGTGACTCTCGGCGGCAGTGGCTTGCCGAGGATCTGCTCAAACAGTTCCGCCTTGCCCGTTTCGTCCTCGAAGGGCAGGACGTTCAGGCGGGAGGTCAGCTCGGTGACCCGCAGAACCCTCTCGGCCATGGCGTGGAACTCGGCACTGTGGATGCGCATAAGACGGTCACTGGACATGTCGTGATCCTTTCTGCGAACCGGTGACGGGACAAGACTCACCCCAGTCGTCGGGTCGGCCGACTAGGGTCGGCAGCATGACGACACCCCTTGCCGGCAGTGCTTTCGACTCGCTCAGCCTCGACGCCGTAGCTGATCAGGACGCGTTGCGCCGGGTCTACGAGCTGCCCGGGGACACGGCCATACGCAAGCAGATGACCGAACTCACCGATCAGACCAGACGGTTGATCGGATGCTCCTCGCTGGTCCTGGTCGCCAGCGCGGACGCCGAGGGCAACTGCGACGTTTCCCCACGCGGCGGACCCGCCGGGTTCGTCTCCGTCCTGGACGCACGGACGGTGGCGATACCGGACGCAACCGGTAACAAGCGTCTGGACACCCTGCAAAACATCATCGCCACCGGACGGGCCGGGCTGCTGTTCGTCATACCGGGGCGCACCACGACGCTCAGGGTGAACGGCCGGGCCTGTGTCTCCACCCGCCCGGAGCTGCTGGCGCAACTGACCGCCGTGGGCAAGCCGCCTGCCAGCGCGCTGGTACTGGGGATCGAGGAGGTCTACCCGCACTGCCCCAAGTCGCTCCTGCGCAGCGGGGCCTGGAAGCCGGAGCAGTGGCTGCCGACGGACGCCCAGCCGACCTCGGCCGAGGTGACACTGGCCCAGCTGCGGATGCCGGAGCTGACGATCACCGACATCGAGCAGTCGGAGGCGGATTCGCTGAAGTACCGGTATGAGTAACGGGCTGACCTGCGCTGACTGAACCCACCAGCCCGTCGAGTGCCCAAGGCGGCACGCCGCGGGACCACCGTACTCCGGTGCCGGGGATTGCGGGCGCGGACCCGGCGGCGCTGACATGATCGGCCGTATGAAGGTACCCGTGACCGGAGCGACAGGAACCATCGGCGGCGCGGCGGCCGACGCGCTGACGGCCGCCTCCCAGCAGGTCGCCCGGACCTTCCGGCCGCAGGCCGTGTCATGTGGGTGAGGCTGTCGACCGACGAGGTCGCGGTGGAGGACCGGGTGGACTGGTACCACGACGTGGTGTCCCGGACGGTGGCCCCCCATCGCCTCGTGATACCCGACGGCCCACGCTTCCGGGCGCGGGCCGGTGTGCTGCCGCTGGGGCGGATCGAGCTGTCCCGGCACATCCACTCCGCGCACCACGCGCTGCGCACTCCGCGGCTGATCCGGCAGAGCGACCCCGAGCACTATGTCCTGGCGCTGATCAGCCGGGGGGCGAAGGGGATCTCCCAGCGCCGCAACGACACCGTGGCCGGGAGCGGGGACCTGATCTTCTTCGACACCTCCCACCCGTACACCGCGGGAACCCCCTCCGACGACGATCCGATCATGACCCTTCTGCACATCCCCCGGGAGCTGCTGGGCCTCCCCGTGGACCGGCTGGACGCCGCGCTGGGCAGCCGCTTCACCGCCCGTCAGGGCATCGGGGCGATCTTCCGCCGGTTCACGGACTCCCTCGACGAGCACGGCGCCGAGTGCGGTCCGCAGGAGTTACGAATCCTGGAACGGACCGCGCTGGACCTCGCCTCAGGCGTACTGGCCCAGCAGCTCGACGCCTGGGACTCCCTGCCCACCGAGAGCAGGGAACAACTTCTGCTCGCGCGGATCGACGCCTTCATCGACCGGCACCTCGCCGACCCGGATCTGACCCCCCGTACCATCGCCGCGTATCACCACATCTCCCTCAGCACCCTCTACAGCCTCTTCCGCACCCGCGAGGAGACCGTCGCGGCCACCATCCGCCGTCGCCGTCTGGAACACTGCCGCGCCGACCTCGCCCGTGGCGACCGCCCGATCCAGACGATCGCCACCCGCTGGGGCTTCAGCGGCGCGGCCGTCTTCAGCCGGGCCTTCCGCGACGCGTACGGCGCATCACCGCGTGAATTCCGCACCCCCACCGACTGATCCCGGCCCCGGCCCCCGCGACCTGCCCGAATCCGCAGGGAACGCACAGCAGGCCCGCACTCCTCGTCAAGACGCCGGCCAGCCGCGCTTCTAACGTGTGATGTGTGGGGCGGCCGCACCGCTCGTACCCGGAGACCTGCGTCCTCCTGGGCCCGCCGGCCCGCGTACTCGCCGTATCCGGCCGTCCCCGCGAAACCCACACGCGAACAGACCCACCAGAGGAGGTTTTCTGATGCGACGACCTGGCAGGATTCTCGCGACCGCCATCGGCGCCACCGGTCTGCTGATGTCCGCACTGGCTTCCCCCGCCCTCGCCGCCCCCGCGCCGGGCGCGGGAAGCCCGCGTGCCGAGACCAATGCCGCCTTCTACATGATCGGCAACGAGAAGACGGGCCGGTGCCTGGCCCTGCGCGGAAGCGGAGCCGAGCTGGGTTCCGCCGCGATCCAGGCGACGTGCAACAGCGCCGCGGCCGACCAGTTCTGGGCGTTCACCACCGCCGGACGCCTGGTCAACTACAGGACCGGTACCTGCCTCGCGGTGCGCGGCGGGAGCACGGAGGGCGGGGCCGTGGTGATCCACGCCAAGTGCGACCCCCCGGGCAGTGACCAGCACTGGAATTGGGGGGACGGCGTCAACACCCAGATCCGCAATATCAACAGCGGGCGCTGCCTGGCCCTGCGGGGAGGTGGCGCGGAGAACGGTGTGGACGCGATCCAGGCCACCTGCTCGGCGCACGGAGCCGACCAGTTCTGGACCATCCTGTAGACCGGCGGCCCGGGAGCGCGTACGGACCGTTCCCCCCCCCACGGGTCCGTACGCTCCCGGGCACGTCGGTCAGCCCCTTCGGCATCTGCTCCGGTGCCGCCTCGGCCGCGCTGTACACGGAGAACCCGTGCGACGGCGAGCCGGCCGTCGGGGGCGCTGATGTTCGTGGCGCGCTGCCTGCCGCCGGATGCCGGCCCTGCGGGCGCGGACGGTGATGCCCCGCGTCCTGCGCCCGGCCTCGCCGGTGGGGCGACGCCGGGCACAGGGCGGCGTTCAGGATGTGCTGAGCTTGATGGAGTTGTACGGGGTGAGGTTGATGTCCTCGTAGAGGAACGCGCCCATCGAGGCGGTGCAGTTCCTGCCCGCCCGGTCGGTGCACAGGCGCACGACGGCGCCGCCGGTCTGGTTGTTGAACACACGGTGGACGCCGAACTCGTCGTACAGCTGGTGCACACCGTAGGTGTAGTAGTCGTGCTCCGGCCGACTGTTGTTCCAACTGGCGTCCGGGTAGATACACACGTAGCCGGAGCGGCAACCGGCGTAGTCGACCGCCGCGTGGGCGGGCGAGGAAGCCAGGCCGAGGGTTGCCACGGACGCCGTGACAGCCAATAACGCGCTGACCTTGCGGATGGATCTCACAGGTGCCTCCAGTCAGGAAAAACGAATTCCGTCGGCGAAGGGAGTTCATGCGCGGTCCTCCTGCGCCCCGCCCTTCGCGATGTGAGATTGTCACGCCCGTTCTGCGGCGGCGACACGATGAAGTCGCTGCTTAAATGCTCTGCTCGTACGCAGGGGTTTTGGAAGCAGTTCCCGACAGGTGCCCGGCGGTGCGCTCCTTCATCCGCCGGGAACGCATCCTGTGCAGCCGGCCGATCACCCCGCCCGCAATCCAGAACGAGGGAGCTGTCCATCCGGCGACCACTCCTCCCTTGGCGCATGACATTGACCGCGCTTCAGCAAAGCGATCGGCACGTGTACCGCTGACCGGTGCGGGGCACCCCCGGCTGCCGGGCTGGGCTCACTTGCTGGTGATGCTCCACGCGCCGTCGCCGTCCTCGGCGGTGCTGCCGAGAGCGGTCCACTCGGTGTCGTCGAGGCCGAGGGTCGCGCGGAGGTAGGCGGAGATCGCGTCGGCGACAAGGGCGACGCGGGCGGGGTTCTCGTCGGTGGTCTCGGCGACCCTCTCGCCGGCGATGCCGCCCATGGTGTGCTCGGCCCCGGCGATGGTGAGCAGGCTCTTGGGGGCCGGGCTGAGGCAGTAGGCGTCGGTGAACCACTCCGGCCCCCGGGTGGAGAGCCGCGATTGGTCCTTGCCGCCCGCGATGACCAGGGCCGGAGTGGTCATGGTGGAGAAGTCCGGCTTCATGAAGGGGAGTTTCCCGGCGGCGAACGGGGTGAGGGAGTCGCTGGTTCCGGCCGCGGCGATCAGCGCGCCGGCCGACACCGCGGAGTGGGAGAGGTCCTCGCCGGGCACGCCGTCGGCGTCGAGTACGCGGGCACCGAGGACGGCGCCCGCGGTCTGGGCGCCCCAGGAGTGGCCGACCACGGCGATGCGCTCACGGTCGGCGCGGGTCCCCAGGTCGGCCTGGGCCAGGATGTCGCCGAGGTTGTCGAGGATCGCGTGGAGGTCGGCTGTCCGAACGCGCCAGATGGTGGCGAAGCGCGGATCGTCCCAGCCGATGGCGTTGCGGCGGGAGTCCAGGTGGGTGGGCTGCACCACGACGAATCCGGCGGCGGCCCACCGGTCGACGAGGGGCTCGTACCCGTCCAGGGACCATGCGTTGCCGTGGGAGAAGACGATCACGGGCAGGTCCCGGCCCGACCGAGGGGCGGTGACCCTCACCCGCAGGTCGATGCCGCGGCCAGGTGCGGGAACGGGGATGGGCTTGACCGAGACGGTCTGGTGGCCGAGGGCGCGCGAAGACATGGGAGACCTGTGCTTTCTCTGCCGATCGGCTCTGCCATACTTTGGCGGAGCGACGTTCCGCCAATTTAGCGGAACGCTGTTCCGCGAGTAAAGGGGGCCATCCGTGCGGGAGTCGGTCGGGGTACGCCAGGCACAGGCGCAGCGCACCCGCAGTGGCGTGCTGGAGGCTGCCGCGGCGGTCTTCGTCGAGCAGGGCGTCCAGGCGCCTGTCCGTGACATCGCCGAACGCGCAGGTGTTGGGGTCGGCACCGTCTACCGGAACTTCCCGACCCGCGCGGACCTCGTCACCGCCGTCTATCGGCACCAGATCGACGCCTGCGCCGCTCTCGCGCCCCGGCTCCTTGAGGAGTCCGCCTCGTCGTTCACGGCGCTGACCCTGTGGGCGGACGCGTTCGTCGACTTCCTCGTGACCAAGCACGGTCTCGGCGCGGCGCTGGGGTCCGGAGATCCGGGGCTGGAAAACCTTCACACCCTCATGCTCGACACCCTGGTCCCGGCCTGCGCGACGCTGCTGGACGCCTGCGCCGCCGACGGCGAACTCCGCTCCGGTGCCACCGCCTACACGCTCATGCGCGCCATCGGAAACCTCTGCATCACCGGCCCCGACTACGATCAGGCCGACGCCAGGCGCATGGTCGCCCTCCTCCTCACCGGATGCCGCAGCACCGCCTGACAACAGGCCCGGCGCCGGTGCCGCCCGCGCCCGCCACACCGGTTCCCGTCCACTGCGCCACGTCACGGCGTGGACCTTGACGGAGCGGCGGACGTTCTCCAGCCGGGCATGGTGGGAAGACCGGCCCGGACCACCTGGTCGACGCAGGGGTACTCGACGCCGCCGATGTCGATCCGGCGTTCCCTCGGATCTGGTTCGTGGCCGTCGGGAACAGGGACGCTGAGCGGGAGCGCAGGCACCGACACGGCGAAAGGCCCCGGACACCGTAGGACAACCGTCCGTGCGGCACGGGCCGATGAACGTACCGGGGGGCCGGGGCGAGGCCGTCGGCGCATCCGGCGATCGCCCCGTCCGGGTCCGGCCCAGCGCATCCGGCCCCGGGCGGGGGACGGGCGAAGGGCGGCCCGCCCACCCTCGGGCCGAGCCCGCCCACCCCGCCGAGGAGGCTGCCGCCGACCGGATCAGCCACTGTCGATCCGGCTACGCCGACCCGGTCGTCCGTGTCCGGTGCGACTGGTTCACCCGACGGCTGTGGTGATCGTCACGCGGCCGGCCGGGGCCGCGGCCCGTGGGAATGGGCGTGGTGGGCGGGGACCGCCGTGGCTGACGGCCGGTGTCCCGCCCGCCACGCTCGACACCCCTTATCCGTCTCCGTTCTCACTGGAGGTATCCGTGCGTCGTCTCACGGTCCTGGCCGCGGCCCTGTCCATCGCCACACCGATCGCCCCGGCGGCTGCCGCGCCCGACCCCGCGCCCAGGGCCATCGTGAGCTTCCCCGGCTCCGACTGTCCGACCCAGAGTCTCTGTCTTTACCGTGACGCCAACTACACCGGCGGTGGAATCGCCCTCCAGGGCGGTAACTCGATCTCGAATCTGGGCGACTACGGCTTCAACGACGTGATGTCGTCCTGGTCCAACGACACCTTCCGGTACTGCATGTGGTTCCCGCACATCGGCATGACGGGAGAGGGCCACCGCATGAACAACACCTACCGGATCAACCTCCCGGCGAACGAGAACGACACCGCCTCCTCCGTCCGCTGCTGAACCCGGCGCGGCCCGCTACGGCAGCCGAGGGCCTTCCGCCCCCGCCGCCGACCGGCCACGGGGCCGGCTCTCTGCCTGGGTGGGCGGAGTCGGGAGGCGCCGCTCCCGGGCCCGGGTCCATGCCACGAGGATCAGACAGGCGGCCAGACAGGCCAGGGCGGTGATCTGAAGGGCGGTAGCGGCGGCCTCCGATGTCGCCGCGCCATGGTGCTGCTCGGTGACGGCGCCGGTCAGGGCGACGCCGAGGCCGGCCGCGACCGTGATGACCGTCTTGGTGACGCCGGAGGCCTCCCCGGCCCGCTCCGGTCTGATCACCGCCTGGGTGGCGATAAGGGTCAGGGAGTTCGCTGTCCCGAGGGCCAGGCCCGCCGCCATGGCCGCGACGAGATATGCGGTGAGCGATGAAGCCCAACTGAGCAGGGCCAGGGCGGCGGCCCCCGCGCTGAGACACAGGGCCATCACCCGTACCGCGCCCGACGTCGTCACCCGCCCGGCGAGGGGGCCGGCGACGGCCATGGCCAGTGCCGGTGCGAGGAAGGCGATGCCCGCCGTGACCACCGGCAGCTCCCATCGGCCCTGGAGGGTCAGGGGGACAACGAACAGCAGCATGACGGTCGCGGTGTTGACCACCGCACCGGCGAGCGTCAGTGCCACATACGGGCCGTTGCGGAAGAGGGTCAGCTCGACCAGTGGACTTGACGTCACCCGCTCCTGGTGGATGAACCAGATCAGCAGCCCCGCCACCAAGGCCAGCCCGGCCAGTGCGGTGGACCACTGCCCGTACTGGCCCCGGTCGATGGCGAAGGCCAAGGCCGCGAGCGCGGCCGTCGCGGTGAACAGCCCGGTCCAGTCGACCCGGCGGTGGGTGGCGGTGTCATAGCTCTCCGCCGTACGGGAGGCCCAGACCGCGCCCAGCGCGGCGAGCGGGATGTTGAGCCAGAACACCGCCCGCCAGGAGACCGCATCGGTCAGGGCCCCGCCGATGAACGGACCGCAGGCGGTGGCGATCCCGCCGATGCCCAGGGCCCGGCCGGTGGCCCGGCCGCGCAGCTCAGGGGGGTAGACATTGGTCAGCAGGGAAAGGCCTACCGGCATGATCATCGCGGCCCCCGCCCCTTGGGCCACCCGCGCGCCGATCAGCGTGGGAAGGTTCGGGGCGAGCGCGCAGACCAGGGAGGAGACCCCGAGCAGGACGAGCCCCCAGACCAGCAGCCGCCGCCGTCCGAACAGATCCCCCAGGCGTCCGGCGCCCAGCATCAGCGTCCCCGTGGACAGCAGATAGGCGCTGATCACCCACTGGAGCCCAGCGCCCTCGACGCCCAGGTCACGGCCGATCTCCGGCAGGGCCAGATTGAGCGCGAACGCGTCCAACTGGATGCAGAAGACCCCCACGGACATGGCCAGTAGGGCGCTGCGCCGGACGGTGCGGCTCGGTGTCTCCATAGGGCCCCTGACCTCCTTCCAGTGCTGCGGCGGCAGCGTCGTCGGTACAGCGCCGCACGGTCGTGCGGCGGTTGGGGTGGTGGATCGGGAGAGATGCCGTTGAGGGGGAGGGCGCAGCCGGAAGGCGCCACCGTGACGGTGAACGCTGCTGCTCGGAGAGGGGGTGTGAGGAAGGCTCGGGAGCACGAGAGGGCGGAGCCGAGGGAGACGCCCAAGTCCGCAGGAACCGCCGTGGGAGGGCGCGTCAGCAGGGAACGGCGACGCGGGCTCACCAACAGCGAGCGGTTGGCCAGCAACTTTAGCTGACGTCACCCGGTCTGCCAACTCACCCCGCCGGGGCACGGACCGAAGCGGGCACCGGCCTATGATGTTCGGCCAACATCACATACGTGATCGACCATCAGCTCTCCACGCTTGCCATCACCGCTTCGAAGGGCGGTCCTGGCCTGGGGCATTCGCGGCGCGGATGAGAAAGATGCAGGTGAACGGTGCTGTCGTGGCGTGACGGCACCATGGTGCTGTCAGGGTCAGCCGTCGTGTCGACGGCGATCCGCCCGGTGACCCGTTCGCGTCCCACTTCCACCAGGACCGCCTCGGCGCCCCCTCGACCGCCACCGCGGCCACCCCGGTGAGGCGGCTCGCTGGGCCGCGCCCTTACCCGGCCCCTGCCTGGCACCGCGGACAGGGCCTGCGGTTCATCGGCCGTGCAGGACAGACCGCCGTGGCGGAGCACCTCTGGCACCGGTCCGCCGGATCGCGGGCGGCCTGTGCCTCACGCGCCGCGTGGACGGCGGACGCTGCCCTCCCCGGGCTGGGCGCGCCCGGGACCGCAACCGCGTCACAGTCCGGGCTCCCGCCGCCGCCTGCAACCCGCGAAGGAGGCGCACCGGTCCGGCAGAAGTACGGCGCGCTCTCCTTCTGCTGGTCGGTTCTTCCTGGTCAGAGCGATGACCTGGTGTTGAACTCAAGCACGGCGGTTTCTCGTCAGGAGGAATCCGCCTTCAGCGTGCCGTCCTCCCACAGGAAGTGGATCTTCATGCCCATACCGTTCTCGCGTCGCCCGGTGCTGTCACTGGGCGCCCTCGCTCTCGCCGGGCTGACCATCACCGGTCTCACCGCCGTTCCTTCCCACGCGGCCCGGCCCGCCACGGCCGGAGTCGAAAGTTCCGGGGCTGCGTTCCTGGTGAAGCACCAGCGGGTCGGCGTGGTGGCCGACGCCCTGGTCGCGGCCTCGCGGACGCTGCCGCGGCAGGGCGGGTACGCCGGACTGATCACCGCCCCGGAGAGGTCGAGCATCACGCTCTACTGGAAGGGCGGCGTCCCGGCTCAGGTGCGTCAGGCGATGAGGAGCGACCGGCGGGTGAAGGTGAGGGTGGCGACGGCCCCGTACACGGAGCACCAGCTCAAGACCGCTCGGGACCGGGTCGTCAGGCAGTGGGGGGCGCTCCCCGGGCTGACCTCGATCGGGCCCAGCCCGGACGGCAAGGGCCTGCTGGTCGGTGTGGCCGCGGAAGGCGGCAAGCCCGTTGCTGCGCGGAAGGCCACAGCCTTCTCCCGCGGCGTCTCGGGGATCACCGGCGGGGTCGCGGTCGTCAAGGTGGAGAGCGCGTCGCCCGAGGCGTCGGTGGGGAAGGCGTCAGTGGGAGCGCGCGCTGTCGGAAGAAATGGCCAGCAGGCGTACGGTGGCGCCAGATGGATGTTCACGAAGGACGGTCAGCAGTATGTCTGTTCGACCGCATTCGGTGTGCGCTATCCGGGAACGGCGGTGCAGCTGACGACCAGTGCGGCGCACTGCGGCAGCCAGTGGGGCAAGGCATACAGTCCGGAGTACCCCTCCAGCCGGCCCTTCGCCTGGATCGACACCGCCACCCATGACCGCGACGCGAGCATCCTGTACCCCGAACAGAACGGCGCGAACCGCTTCTTCCAGCCCCGCATATGGTGGGGCCCCTGGGTGGGAAGTCCTTCGGGTCAGAAGACCCTGCCGGTCAGGGGACTCAACGGCAACCATGTCGGGCAGCGTGTCTGCTCGTCCGGAGCGTCGTCGGGCACTATCTGCGACCTGAGGATCGAGGCGACCGAGAAGACCATCTGGCTCAGCGGCTCTCAGCCCGTCTACCGGACCGTCCAGGTCAGCAAGCCCGCCGGGCAGGCGGTCTGGGGGCCGGGCGACAGCGGCGGGCCCGTTGCCCAGAACAACGGTGACCATGTCTGGGCCAACGGAATCGTCTCCGCATCGGACAAGGGCAACCACCCTGCCGCATGCCAGGGCGACACCAGCCGTGCCTGCGCCAGCAAGGGCTGGTACGCGGCCCTCAACACCTACCTCGACGAGCAGGGCCTCGAACTGCTCACCCAGTAGGCTCCCGAGCGGCCCGGCACCGGGCCGTGGCCCGCCCCGCTCCCCACGCGCGAAGGGTCCGCCGGGCCCATGCCCGTCCCCGCACCGGTCCATGGTCGTCATCAGCCACAATGACCAGCACAAACACGGTACTTGAAACGTGTACCGGACCGATACGCCCCCTCTTTGGGGGTGCGGACAGCAGGGGGAAGCCCGGACATGACCCGCTCGACACCCGGAGAGTTCGGACAGCGCCTGCGGGCCCTGCGCCTCGGCGCCGGACTGAGTCAGGAGCAGCTCGCCCACAGCGCGGGACTGAGCGTCCGGGCGCTGGCGAACATGGAACGAGGTCGGACCACAGGGCCGCAGCGACAGAGCGTCCAGGCCCTGGCCCGGGCGCTGGGACTGAACGCCGACCGGACCCGGTCGCTGGAGGACGCGGCCGTGCCCGGGCGACAGCGGGTCCGCCCGGCGGCCGGTCCGGCGCCTTCGGGCACTCTCTCGCTGCCCCGGGACGCCGGAGACTTCACCGCCCGCGCCGCCGCTCTCACCACCCTGGAGCACCTGGCCGACAGCGCGGAGACCGGCGGCCCGTCCGTGGCCGTCGTCGCGGGCGCCCCCGGCCTGGGGAAGACGGCGTTCGCCGTGCACGCCGCACACCGCCTCGCCCCCCGCTTCCCCGACGGGCAGTACTGCCTCGATCTGCGTGCCATGGACACCGAACCCGTCCGGCCGGACGAGGCGCTGCTCCGGCTGCTGGCCGCCTTCGGGGTCGCCGGTCAGGCCGTGCCCCGGAGCCTGGAGGACCGGGCCGGGCTGTTACGTTCCCTCACCGCGACCCGCCGCCTGCTCCTCGTACTCGACAACGCCGCCCACGAGAACCAGATACGGCCCCTCCTCCCCGGCTCCGGCACCTCCCTCACCATCATCACCAGCCGCAAGAGTCTCACCGGCCTTGAAGCCGTCCACCGCGTCGACCTGCCCCTGCTGCGCCGCGAGGAAGCGGTCGCACTCCTCACCCGTATCGTCGGCCCGGAGCGGGTCGCCCGCGAGGCCCAGGCCGCACGCGACCTCGCCGACCGGTGCGGACGCCTGCCACTGGCCCTCCGGATCGCCGGACAACGCCTCGCCGCCCGACCACACGAGACCCTCGGCAAACTCGCCGCCCTCCTCAGCCACGAGGAGTGCCGACTCGACCTGCTCCAGACCGGAGACCTGAGAGTGCGGGCCGCCTTCACGCTCTCCTACCAGCAGCTCGACGACGCCTCCCGCCTCCTCCTCCGGCGCTGCGCCCTCGCGGCGGGCCCCGATGTCAGCCCCGAGACCGCCGCCCTCCTCGCCGACATCCCGCTCCGCGACGCCCGGCTCCGTCTGGAGGAACTCTGCGACCGCGGGCTGCTCCAGACCGACCCTGCGGCCGAGCGCTACGGCTTCCACGACCTCCTCGGACTCTTCGCCGCCGAACGGATGACGGCCGAGGACGATCCACCGGCCCGGGACGCGGCGCTGGACCGGCTCTCCCGCTGGATGCTGGCCCGGGCCACCGCCACGGCCCTCCACTTCGACGCCGAACGGCATGACGCCCCGACCGGTGACCCCGACCCCGCGACCGCCCCGGCCGGTCGCGACCAGGCCCGCGCCTGGCTGGAGGCCGAACGGAACCAGTGGCTCGCCGCCCTTCACCACGCCCACGCCGCAGGTCGACACCGGCAGGTCCTCGACACCGCGCTGGCGATGCACTGGTTCTCCGACCTCACCCAGCACTGGCGCCAGTGGGTCGACGTCTTCGGAATCGGCGTCGACGCCGCCCGCGCCCTCGGCAGCCCGCACGAAGAGGCCACCCACCTGAACTACCTGGCCTGGGCCCACAACAGATGCGCCCACAACCCCCTCGCCGCCCTCGAAGCCGCCGACGCCGCGCTCTCTGTCGCCCGCGCCTGCGACGACCCGCTCCAGACCGGCTGGGCCCTCGGATGCGGCGCCGGCGCGCTGCGCCGCCTGGGACGGATCGACGAGGCCATCGCCCGGCTCGACGAATCCGCCGACTGCCATCGCGACAATCTCACCCTCCAGGGCAGGCTCGCCCTGCTGACCACCCTCAACACCCTCGGTGAGGCGCTGCGCGGACACGGCCGGGCCGACCAGGCCACCGCGGTGCACCGGCGCAGCCTGGAGATCTGCGAGGAAGGCGTCCTGCACCAGGTGGCACCCCACCTCCGCGCCATCTACCGGGCCGTCACCCTGCAACACCTCGGCAACGACCACGCCGCCCTCGGCCGCTGGCAGGAGGCCGAGGCACCCCTGCGGCAGGCCCTGGCGGTCTTCGAGTCACTCGACATGCCGGGGTGGGCCGGACCCGCCCAGCTCGAACTCGGATGCGTCCTGCGCCGTCTCGACCACCCCGATGAAGCACGCGCGGCACTGGCTGCTGCCCTGCGCACCCTCACCGCCCACCACCACCCCCGCCAGGCCGAGGCCGCCACCGAACTCCACACCCTCGACCACGCCCGCCACTGACGCCCGCCCCGCTCCCGGCGGGGCGGGCGTCAGCCGCCGTTCTACGTCAGGACCATGGAGCTGGCCTGGTCGTTCATCGCGTCGCCGACATAGGGAGTGCTGGAGGTGTACATCTGGCGCGCGCCCTGGTAGTGGGGGTCCGAGTGCAGCTCGATGTGGCAGTTGCCCGCGGGAATCACGGAGGTGATCTTATTGTTCCAGAAGCTTCCGAGGTCGCCGTAGGTCGCGTCCCAGGCCCCGTCGTTCCGGCACCGGGAGGGGATCGTCAGTGTCCAGGACCAGCCACCGTAGTTGAAGTCCTCGTAGACGAAGCCGCCCACCACCTGGCTCGCGGCGCGGGGGCTGGTCCGTGAGGTGTTCGCCTTGGCCGCGGCCTTGGCGGAATTCCCGGCGGGCGCGTCCAGCTCGGCCAGGAACCGCTTGTCCTCGGCCGCCTTCGCCGGGGTCGCGGGAGCGTCGGTGATCCGCCCGCCGGTGGCCGCGGCGATGCTCTCCCGGAAGGTGTCGTAGCAGGTGATCCTCTCTGTGGCGAGATCGACGACACAGTGGCCGACGGGCTTGGCCTGGGAGGCCGCCGCGGCCGGGCTGGGAACCAGAAGGACGCTCGCGCACGCGGCGGCCACGAGCCCGGCCGCACTTGTTCCGACTCTCATGTTCTTCCTTGTCTCCAACGGGGTGAAAGGCCCGACCGGTCCATGCCGACAGCGCTGTTCACCCGATGATCTTTGCGGGAAAAGCGGAGGCACCCTTCGACCGGACTCCGCCGGGGGCCCTTCCCGCACTCCCGTTGCCGAGCCCTCCGGGGCCTCATGTCCATTCCAGCGCTGAGCCGGGGCCGTCACCAGGAACAACGACCGGCACAAGTACGGTGCTCGTTACTTGTGCCGGGACGGCGCACCCCACACGTCTGCCGACGCCGTGTCATCGCTGGGGTTGGCATCCGCACAGGTGTGACGACTCCGGACGGCTCCGCCGAAACCATGGTCGAGCTGCCCGTCAGGGTGCGCTTCCGCAGGAGAACGCATATGTCGTCTCGCGGCGACGGCTCGACCTGCCGGGCCCCTCCTCGTCCCAGGAGTCCGGCTCACGACCGCAGGCGGCGCATGGGTGGCGGATGGAACGGCCGAGAGCCGGAGCGTGGTGCGTGGGGTCCGCGCGGTACCAGGTCGCGCACGGTGGACGGGAGCCGTTGTCAGACCTCGGCGGTAGCGTCGTTGCCGTGGATTCCGAACTGCTGCCCGAACTGCTGCGGTCCGTCGGCACAGCGCTGCCGCCCGGCCGAATGATCACGCCGGACGAGGGCACCGGCGTCGAGCCGCGCCTGTGGCTGAGCGAAGGACCGGCGCCCGCCGGGCTCTGGGCGCGGGTGCTGGGCGCCCGTGCCGGGCTCTGGCCGCTGCTGCTGATACCGGTGGACGGCGACGGTGACTGCCGCCCCTGGGCCACGGGCGAGCTGTACCCGCAGGGCATGTCCGCTCCGGGCGACCACGACCCGTACGCGCTGCTGGCCCGCTGGTGGCAGAGACACACCGCCCCCGACAAGGACGACGACCCCTCCTCCCGCGCCGCCCGGCTCGCCGTCACGGCACCGTTCGGTGAGACCTGGCCCGGCCCGGCGCCCGCGCGCGCCGATGTGGCGGGCGCCGACAGGACGGCCGTCGAGTGGTCCGACTTCCTCGCCTCCCTGCACCCCGAGGCCCGGCTGGGTCTGGTGGCGGCCGAATGCGGCGCCGACACCCTCGCCGCACTCGGCTGGCAGGGCCCGGTGAACCACGAGGGCGACACCGCCACATGCGCCGCCGTCGTCCGCAGCTGGGAGGAGCGCTTCGGCGCCCGTGTCGTCGCCATCGGCTTCGACACACTGCACCTGAGCGTCGCCGCGCCGCCCACCAGCCATGCCGAGGCGCTGGCCGTCGCCGCCGAACACTTCGCGTTCTGCCCCGACAACATAGAGCAGGGCGCCGGGCCGCCCTCGCTGAACGCCTACGCCGAACGGCTCGTCGACACGGAGTACTGGACCTTCTGGTGGGACTGACACATGGCCGGTTCTCTGGACGCCGCCGCCCCGTCCAGCCCAGCCAACGGCCGCTTCCCGCTCGGCCAGGAAACCGGAGAGTGGCAGTCCGCCCGCGCTGTGGAGACCCGTCGCCGTACCGCCTCCACCAGGACCGCGATGTCATTTCCTGGCGCTGGACCGCTTCGGAAGGGCCTTATTCCGGCATCTCGCACGGAGCGGTTGCGCTCCTCGGCCAGGACCGCACTGGGGGCACATCGCGGCCAGGGGCCCCATGCCAGGCCCTGGGCGGGAGGGTGACGATCCGTCCGGTCAGGCGGGGTTGGACGGCCACGGGGCGCCAGGCACCTTGCAGTCGTAGCCGCGGCCGACCCGCACCGGGACGTGCGGATGCGCGGCCTTGAAAGTGTCGACGATGCCCTGTGCCGCCGCGGCGGCTGCTCTGTCCGTCAGCTCCGGGTCGGGTTCGAGCGGGAGCGAGAACGACAGCGCCGATTCCACCGAGCCGTCCTCGGCGTACTGCGAGATGTAGTAGTTCACCTTGTGGGCGCCCTGAGGTATCGACATGTCCCCGTTGTCCTTCCTGAGGCTGGTGCCTCGCACGGGGTCCGCGGGAGGCAGGACGATCCTGGTCGGCGGGCCGCGCCCGAGGCAAGGTCATCACGGGATGCGGCCGCTTCCCGGGCCGGGCGGCGGTGTCTTCGGCGGCGGCCTCGGGGTGCGAGGAGCGCCGCGCCGCTTCCGTGCCCCTCCGTCGACCACCCGTCTCCGGCAGGTCCTCGCGGCGGTGCCGATGGCGTGCCTTCGCGTCGGGCCGGACCGGTCACTCCCAGAGGCCGGCCAGGCTCGATGAATCCCCGGGTCGCGCAGCGTCCGCCCCGCCCGCGTGGGGCGGATGTCTGAGCGGAGCGGTCGAGTCCGCACCGAGGGGGGGCAGCCTCGTGCGCAGGGTCCGAGCCTCTGCCAGGGGTCCCGGCCAGGCGTCCCGGTCGGCTCATACCCCGCCGCCGCAGCCGCCACCGCCGCACGAGCTGGCCGCGCCCACACCGCCGTCGGCGTCGCGGGCCCAGCCGGAGGAAGGGGCGGGGTCCGCACCGGCGGCCCGCTCCGGTCTGTGGACGCGGACCCGCGCCCGGGTGACGCAGCGCTCGCACCGCGCCTCGAACTCGGGCCACTGAACCTGTCGCGTCTTGTCGTTCGTCATCACGAGCCAGACGGCCGCGGGCACATGCACGGCCAGGGCGATCAGGAACCAGATCCCGTCCGCGCCCGGCTGGCGGGTATAGAACCCGATGCCGTGGATCAGGACGGCGAGCAGGCCGAACACCGCCGCCCGCGCTTCCGTCTCACCGGGCACGCCGCGCGTCCGACATGCGGGGAGGCTGCGCCGTGCCGCCTGCTGCAACTGGGCCGTGAAGGCCGGGAAATGGGGGGACACCCTCACCTCCTCCACGGAACCGCTTCCTCCGGCGTCGTGAACGGCCGTCTGGAGCGCCGCCAGCAGGGGATGCGACTCCGGTCGTCTCTTCCGTACCGACCGGCTTTCCTGCACCGACCGGCTTTCCTGCACCGACCGGCCTTCCCGTACCGACCGGCGCTGGCTGCGGGAGGGGCGGTTTCCGCGGGACAGCAGCAGAAGCCCGGCCTGGGTCGCCGCCTGTTCTCCTTCGAGGTGGTACATGGCGAGAACGGGCTGGGCGGCACCGGTTTCGAAGAAGCGTCCGATGATCCTCCGGTCACGCCGGAGCCGGAGCCGGAGGCGGATCAGCGAGTACGCCATGAACGCCGCGAAAGCGCCGGTCCAGACGACCGCGAAGGCCCAGAAGGTCGGTAAGCCGCTCAGGAAGCCTGCCATCGGTTCTCCCCCGTCGAATCCGTCCGGTCGTCAGCGCCGGCCGGGAAGCGTGTCCCCCCTGGCTTCCAGGGTGGCAGGAAAGGCCACTGCCGCAACAGGTGCCCGACAGCTCCCGAGGCCGCCGGACCGGGGTGTGACCCCTGCCGGAATGCGCCTCACCGACAGAGACCACCAGGCACCCGACCACCGCTCACACACCCAACCACCGCTCACCCGACCACCGGGTCACACACCCGACCACCAGGCACCCGACCGCCGCTCACACACCGACCACCGCTCACGCACCCGACCGCCGGACGGGCGACCGCCAGGCACACCACCACCCCTCACCCGAGCACCGCGCGCCCCGACCGCCGGGAACGCGTCGAGAGGCCCACCACCGCACGGAGAAGACGGGATGTCAGACCCCTGTGGCAGGGTGGTGTCCTGGACGGAAACCCCGTCCGGGACACCCCGGCAACCTCAGGGAGCAGCAGGTGAACAGCCCCGACACCGCCCCGCCCGGGCACCGTGCGGCACGGCGGCGCCCGGACCTCGCCACGATCACGGCCTGGTGGCGGGGGCTCGGTGGCGACGGGTTCCTCGTCCTGCCGCCGCCGAAGCGGGGCCGCTACACCCAGTCCGACGGTCACGAGGACGCCGCCGAACTCCTCGCGGCGCGGGGCAGCACCGGCCCCGCCTCCTTCGCGTACTGGCACTGGCAGTCCCACGAGCGCGCCTTCGACCGATCCGGCGCCCTGACCGGCGAACTGCTGCTGCACTGGGGCGGCGACCACGCCGCCGTCGCCGCCGGGCTCGGCGAGGGACCGACCGGTTTCCGGGTCGTCGACGGCGGGCCGCGGAGCGCCTTCCGGCTGGACCGGGTCACCCACCGGGACGACGCGGGCCTGCCCGACCCCATGGACCCCGACGGCGTACGCCAGTTCCTCGACGCGCTCGACGAGCCGGTGGACCGCCGTACCTCCACCCCCCGGTACCGGGCGCTCTCCCCGGTCGAGGCCGAATGGCTCCACGACCGGCTGCGCGACCCCCTGGACCTCTCCGCCGCGACCCGGTTCGCCATCCCGCTGGAGCGGCGGGACGGGCTCACACCCGACGAGACCGAGCGGCTGCTGCGGGCGTGGCGGGTCGGGTACGAGGGGCGGCTCGCGGAATGGGACGCCTGGGGGGAGCTGCTTCACGCGCTGCTGCGCCACGGCCACGAGGAGGCGTGGGAGATCGTCGCCGCGCTCGGCTCCCGGGTGTCCGGCGTCCTGCGCGAGGTGCCGTCCGAGCGGGGCCTGGCCGTCGTGCGCGGGTTCGCGCTCGCCGGAGACCGGGGCGCGGTCCCCGCCTGGCTGGCACTGCACCGCTCGGTCCACGAGCCCGACGCGGTACGGGCCGCGGCCTCCCTCGCCGCGGAACTCGCCGCGCCCGGTGTCCCGGAGACCGCGCTGCGCGAGCTGTACCACGCGTTGATCGGCGCTGTCACGGCCGACTGGAGCCGTCGGACGGGGGCGGACCACCACACGGAGCGGCAGTGGGCGGCCCTCGCGGCGATCCGTTTCGGCACCGACGACCGGCTGCCGCGCTCCCTGCGTGTCCTCGCGGCGTACGCGGCCCGCGACCACGCGGACCTCGTACGGGAGGAGGCGCTCCGGCCCGGCCGTTCCGTGTTCGTCGGCACCGGCACCGCCGAGGTACTGGCCGCGGTGGACCGCTACGAGGCCGCCCGGGACGGCCTCCTGTCCGGCACCGGACCCGATCTCACCGCGTACGAAGGCACGCTGGGCGACGTCTGGCACCGGTACCGGACGCTCACCGACGCCGATGTGCGCTGGCTGCGGGAGCGGGTGAGCGACCCGGCCACCGGTCTGCAAGGACTCGGTTTCTGCCTCGAACTCCTGCTCTCCCACGGTCTGGCCACGGACTCCGACGTCGAGGCGCTGCTGCCGCGCCGGCTGAAGGACCTCACCAAGAAGTACCGGACCACGTACACCGAGTGGCGCCATCCGCTCGTCACCCTGACCTGTCTCGCCCTGGACCTGGACCATCCGGCCGCGGGGAAGCTGGTCTCCTGGTGGAACGGAGCCCGCCCCGCCTGGAAGGACGAGCTGCGGCTCCTCACCCACCTCGGCGCCCCCGACGAGGCCAAGGCCGCCGAGCTGTGGGACTTCGTCGTCTCACCCGCCCACGACGTGGGTCAGTTGATGACCTGGGTACTGGTCCGGGCCCGTCTCGACGGGGAACACCCGCTGCTCGTCGCCGACCGGCTGATCGGTACCCCGGGCATCCGCGAGCACGACCTGTGCCAGGTGCTGATCGGTGTGGCCGACCCCGGACAACCGCTGTGGCACTACGCCGTCGACCCCCGCAGCCGGGGCTGGTGGCAGCGCGCCGTGGAGGTCGCCGAACACCCCGGCCTCTCCCCGGCGGCCCGCGCGATGGGCCTGCGCACCGCCCGCGGGCACTGCCTGCTCCATCACCCGGATCAACTGTGCCCCGCTCCGACCGAGGCCGAACGCGCGGCGGCCCTGTCCTGGATCGCCCGGCACGCCGAAGGCTGAGGGCCTTCCCCCCCCCGGGGTCACTCACCAGCGAGTGCGGGCAGCAGGCGCAACACCTGCTGAGGGGAGTCGAGCACGGTGTCGGCCGGTTCCTCGGGGTCGTACATATGGCCCCATGCCGCTGCGGCACTGTGGCTGCCCGCGGCGCGTGCCGCCCGGAGGTCGAGCGCGGAGTCGCCGACGAGGACCAACTGCCCTGCGGCGACGCCGAGTCGTTCGGCGGCCATCAGCATGCCATCGGCGGCGGGCTTGGGCCGTTCCACGCAGTCCCCGCCGATGAGGAGGTCCACCGACAGCCCCGCCGAACGCAGCAGGAGTTCGGCCGCGCGTGTGCTGGCGCCCGTGAAGACAGCGACTGGCAGGTCCCGTTGCCTCAGAGCGTGGAGGGTCTGCGGCACCCCTGGGTACGGGGCGACCCGCACACCGTCCAGCGCCTGGTAGTACGCCTCGCATTCGTCCGCCGAGAGGGTGCGACCCACCAGGAACGACAGGATGACCTCCGGGGTTCCTCGCCAGTAGGCCGCCACGACCTCGTCGAACTCCACCCGTCGGCCTGCCAGTTGCTCTGTGGCTTGGACGAACGCCTGCGGCACGGCGTGGCTGGAGTCCAGCAGCGTGCCGTCCATGTCCCATACAACAGTGGTCGGATCCATGCGCTCATTGTGGCGCCGATGGCGCGTACCGCACCGACAGCGCGGTCTGAACCAATGGCTCTTTTGGATCACTGTGAGGTCGGGACGTCCCAAGGCTTGGTCAGTAGGGTGCATAACATTTATGAGTATGCACCCATTTAGATGCATGTATGGGTTGGCTTAGATGCCAGTGGTTTGAGTCATTGCGCAGGTGCCTGTTGCGTATTCGATTGGTATAGACATACATTTTTTAAATGGTTCTAGCGGGGTTTTCTCGATGTTGACACCTGTCCAGTAAATGATCTACGGCATGTCGGTCGGCCTGTGCGGTTCCCCGGTCACCCGACCGCGGTGAGGTTGTGAAGGCGGGCGATACCGAGCATGGCGTGGTGGAATCCGGCGCCCTGTCGGCGGCGGCCTTCGCGCCGGACGGCTCCCGCGCCCCTCTGGTCCAACCGCTCAGTGATCAACCCGGTGTGAGCGGGCTGTCCAGGGTGCTCCGATGCCGTGATCCCATCTGCCGCGAAAAGATCATCTCACCCATGACCAGCAGTTGCCCATGACCAAGCAGCTGCCGGGCAAGCCTTGGGTTCCCACACGCACAAGCAAGAGTTGAAGCCGCAGAGACTCATTGACGATGGGGGGACGTCATCAGCGCGCGCGCAGACAGCTCGAAATGCTTATCGGCCAGGAGCAGAAAATTTGCAGTGGGTGCGATGGAGCGCCCTTTGCTGTACTCTGTCGCGCTCGACACGGCAGGCGCAGGATTATTCCTGCCGCTGTCCCTGCTGTTCTTCCTCAACGTCCACCACATGTCCGCCGCCACCGCAGGCGCGGCCGTCTCCGCCGGTTCGATCCTGTCCTTTCTCGTCATTCCTGCTGCTGGACGTCTCGTGCAAGTCATGGGGCCGAAGCGTTGTCTTCTGATCAGCAATCTGATGACTGCCGCAGGGTATTCTTCCTACTTCTTGGCCTCGTCCGGCACACGTGTGTTCTGTGCGTCGTTCATCGTCATGGCGGCGGACAGGCTGTACGGCGCAGCATGGCCGGGAGCAGTGGCGCGTGTTGCCTCGAAGGAGCAGCTCCCCCAGTGGTTCTCCTTTGTCAACTTCCTGAAGACGACATGCCTCGGGCTGGGGGCCGTCGCGTCCACCGGACTCTTGGCCCTGGCCGGACCGGCAGGTCTCAAGGTCGCGCTGATGGGAAACTGTCTGAGTTCTCTCGCCGCCGCGTTCTTCGTTCTGCGAACTCGAATACCGCCCGGTGGCACCGGCGTACAGCCGGGTGCCACAGATTCCCGTGCGACTCTGATGTCCACTCTCAAGAACAGCGCATTCATGGCCCTGGTGAGCTCCCAGACCCTTCTGTCGCTTGCCTGGCTGATACCGACGGTCGCATTTCCGATCTACTTGGTCGATGTGCTGCACCATGCTGCATTCTGGCCGGCTGCGGTAATCGCCGTACGCTACGCCGTAATTTCCGCCATTCAGATTCCGCTCGGCAACCGGGTGGCCGGCTGGAGCCGCAGCAGAGTGCTCGTTCTGGCGATCGCCGCGGCGGAAACCGCAATCTTGACAACCATGTTCATCTCATCGGCGCCGGCCGTGGCTCAAGGCTGGATGGCGGTGCTCGCCACCGTGTTGCTCGCCGTCGCGGAGGCGGCTTCGAAACCCACGGCCGCCGCAGCCGCGGTGGCCCTCGCCCCGGACCGGGACGAGGGGCCGTACATGGCCGTCTTCCAGCTCACATGGGCCGTCTCCTACGCGGTAGGACCGGCTCTCATCGGCTGGGGCATGGGGCACGCGCTGCTCCTGTGGTGCGTACTGGGCGGCTGTGTCCTCATCTCCGGTCTTGTGCAGGTGCTTTCCCCGGAGCGTCGCCGGTTCGCCCGGTGACGGCCCTTGTCCCGCCGGTGGATTCCGCCGAATCGCCTGCGCAGTCGTCAATCGTCCGGTGAAATCATCCCGATGAAATCGTCCGGTGAAAGGCACAGCTGTGTACTTGGATCTCGAAGAGCTTGTTGCGGGAGCGTTCGTAGCCGGTAAAGATATGAATTCCAGGGAATATTGCCCGCCCTACTGGGACAGCAGTCTTCCGCTCTATGAGCGTGCCATTCAGGAGATCGAGAAGATCCGTTCGGCCGTTCACTGGTTCCCGGCCTTCGAGAGGGAACTCCCTCCCGAGGCCGTGTACAGCAGCCTTATATCCGCACTGGGGAAGGCAAGAGACGATGGTGCGCTCCCGGCGGGGCTTGTCCACCGTCTTGCCGACTTGCCGGAGAATATCCGCCTTGTGTATTTTTCGGGAGATCCCGGTGAACTGTCGTCACCCCGTCGAATCGGTCTCCCTCCTGAGGGAAAACCCGCCGGACAGGTGCATGTGGTGGTGCCCTTCCGGGCGCGTCACTCCACTCTGCGTCTGCGGAACATCCTGGCCTGCCTGCACTCTGTCCGCTCGCAGTCCGATGCGAACGTAAAATTCTATGTGACGGTGGTGGAGAGCGATGAAAGTCCGGTACATCGGGACCGTCTGGAACCCTGGGTGGACAATTATGTCTTCCAGTACCAGCCCGGACCCTTCAACAAGTCTGCTTCCCTTAATGCAGGTGTGGCTTGCACCAAGGAGGACAGCGATGTCCTGTGCCTTTTGGATGCAGACATAGTGGTGGACCGGGAGTTTGTCTCACGTATATTGTGCGAGTCACAGAATGCAAGTGCTTTCCTTCCCTATGAAGATGCGTTCTACCTCGATCTCGAATCGTCCTCCCGTGTGGTCGACGGCCTCGATGCCGACGGGGCGGATTTCGTGGGAACCCTGTCCGGGTGTCTGCTGCGCCGTCCCCCCGGTGGGTGTGTCGTCGTATCGAGCGAACGATTCCGCTCCGTCGGAGGGTTCGATCCCTCTTTTGTGGGCTGGGGTGGTGAGGACCGAGATTTCATCACTCGCCTTGAACGGGAAAGCCCCGTTCCGAGAACGCCTCACACCCTGCTCCATCTGATGCACGAACGCCCGGAGATGGCCAACGCGGCACCGAGGGCGACGCATGATCCGCAGGCACCGGGTGCCTTGGCGTAGACCGAACAACAGGAAGACTTCATGGAGCCCCACATGACTTCGCAGCCTGTAGGACGACCCCGCGTCTCGGTGGTCGAAACCGTCGAACGCATGGCCCGCGACGCGTCCACGGCGATCGCACGGCATATCGGCCAGACCCTTGAACAGCGAGATATCTGTGTCCTCGCACTGACGGGCGGCAGCACCCCGGCGGCGACCTACGAACAGCTCGCCCGTATGCCCGTGCCGTGGGAACGAGTGCACATCGTGCAGACGGACGACCACATCACCGATGAGGCGCACGGGCCGTCATGGCAGGTCATCCGGAAGCATCTGCTCGATCCTGCCGCGGTACCCGCGGGGAACCGGCACCCCATGCCCACGGGGTCACGTCCGGACCCTGGTGACGCAGCCGAGTCCTACGCCCGTCTTCTCGGTCTCCTCCTGGTCGGCGGCGCCCCCGATGTCGTGGTCGCGGGCTTGGGGGAGGACGGCCACACTGTTTCCCTGTTCCACGGCGACCCCGCGCTGGAGACGGACGACTGGGTCGCTGTCACCCAGCCCTACCAGAACACCGTCCGCATGACGCTCACCCTTCCCGTCCTCAGCGGGGCCGGTCTCCGTATGGTGCTCGCCGCCGGTGGAGGCAAGGCATCAGCTGTGCGCGCGCACCGCCAGGGAGACGATCCCCGACTGGCCGCCCTTCGGGGGCTGTTGGGGCCGGACGGGACGTTGCTGGTGGACAGGGCGGCATTCGGCCCGGAGGCACCGGTGGCGGACCCGCACGCTCCGCCGCCGCGGTGAACTCCACCGACGGCTCGGCGGGGCGCGTCCTCTGCCTCGATCTCGGTGGAACCTGGTTCCGGTCCGCGGTACTGGACGGGAACAACGAACTCCATCTGCTGACGCGCACGCCCGCGCTCTCCGTCCACACCCATGCCCAACCGCCCGAAGTCCTCCAGGAACTGCTGGTCGAGCACATCGTGGCAGCGGCCCGTACGGCCCGGACGGACCACGACTGCTCGGCCGTCGCGATATCCCTCGGCGCCGCGATGAACGGGCGTTCCGGCCTGGTGCTCGGCAGCGGCCCGCTCTGGGGGCCGGGCCGGTACCCCCTGCCCCTCGCGGAGATCCTGCGGGCCCGGCTGCCGGGCCTGTGCGTAGGTGTGATCAACGACGTCTCCGCACTCGCCCACGCGGTCCGGTCACAGGGCGGACACCCGCCCGGTACCCGCAAGGCCGCCGCCGTCACGATCAGCAGCGGAATCGCCAGTCGCACCATCCACCTCGACCGCGGGACCATCCCTCTCGATGAACGACACGGAATGCAGGGGGAGATCGGCCATCTGCCTGTTCCGGTCCGATGGCGTGACCGTGTCCTCCGGACCGTTTGCGACTGCGGTGGTGCCGACCATGTGAGCGCGGTCTCCTCAGGGCGGGGAATCGCCGCACTCCTGAACTCCCTCCCCGAGGCGGCCCCCTTCCGCGTCGGTGATCCCCGCACCACCCTCGGCCTCTTCACCCGCCGGGTCTCGCAGAGCGACCCGCTCGCGAGGGAGCTGCTGGACCTGTTCACCCTCCCGCTGGCGCACGTACTGCTCCACCAGGCCACGCTCGACCCCGAAGTCTCCGCCACCTATCTGTTCGGCGGTGTGGTCGAAGGTCTGGGCGATCCATACCTGCACAGCCTGCTCAGAAACCTGAACACCCTGGGTCTGTACGAGATATCCACCGAGGACGACACCTATTTCGCCCGACGGGTCTTCCGCGGAGCCGACGACGGTCTGGCGGCGCTCCGAGGCGCAGGGCTTCATCTGCGGCGGACCCGGGTCACATATAACCCGTGAGGAGTCATTATGGCCTGGACGGTGCGATCCACACAGGACGTCACCTACCGAGTACAGCAGACCGATTCGATCTTTGACCCGGGCAACAGCACCCTGGCCGATGTGGCCGGCCTCCAGCAGCGCAGCCGTCGCCTCGTCGTCGTCGACCGCAATGTGGACCGGCTGTTAGGCAGGGCGATACGCGGCTACTTCACCGCCTGGGGGCACGACCACGCCACCTTCCTCGTCCTGGAGCCGAACGAGGCGGCGAAGTCCAGCGACGCCCTGCTGTCGATCGCTCAGGCCGCCGACCGCGCCGGCATCAAACGACGGTCGGAACCGATTGTCGCGATCGGCGGCGGGGTGGTCACCGACCTCGCGGGACTCGCCGCCAGCCTCTACCGGCGCGGCACGCCTTTCGTACGTATCCCGACGACACTGATCGGCCTGGTCGACGCCGCCGTCGGCGCCAAGACGGCGATCAACTTCAACGGCCACAAGAACCGGCTGGGCACCTACTTCCCAGCCACCCACACACTGCTCGACCACTCACTGCTCAGAACCCTGCCCGAGCGGCACATCCGCAACGGGCTTGCCGAGATCATCAAGATGGCCGTCATGAAGGACAGCACCCTGTTCTCCCTCGTCGAGCAGGACGCCGACCAGCTCGTCGACCGCCGATTCGACACCCCCCTCGCACAGCAGGTCATCGAGCGCAGTGTCTCCGGCATGCTGGAGGAGCTCGAACCGAACCTGTGGGAGCACGACCTCAAGCGACTGGTCGACTTCGGCCACACCTTCAGCCCCGTGATCGAGATGCGCGCGGAACCCCAGCTTCTGCACGGCGAAGCCGTCTCGATCGACATGGCCCTGTCCTGCGCCATTGCCCACGACCGCGGAATCCTCGGGCGCGAGGCGACGATGCGCGTCATCGGGCTGCTCCACAGGGTCGGCCTGCCCACATGGCACCCCGTGTGCGACCTCAGTCAGCTGTGCAGCGGTCTTGAGGACTCCGTCCGGCACCGTGACGGCCACCAGCACCTCCCCGTTCCCACCGGGATAGGACGGGCCCGCTTCCTGGAGGACGTCACCCCCGAGGACCTCGGACGCGCCACCACCCTGCTGGCGGACCTCGCTCTGGAATCGGCCGGCCGGTGAGCCCCGAAGCCACCAGGGCCGACCTGCGCATCCTGCGCGCCGGGGTATGCGGCACCGACCTTCAGATACACCGCCGGGTCCGGTCCGACCAGGCCCGGATACTGGGACACGAAGGCGTGGCCGAGATCCGCGGGGAACCCGGCACGCCTCGCCGCTTCGCCCTCTTCAACCCGGTCGACCCGACCGACCAGGAGCGCATCCTCGGACACAGCTACGACGGGATCTTCCAGCGGACCTACTCGGCGGACAGCGCACCGGGGGAGGGGCCGGACCTGTGCCCGGCGGCACCCGAACTCATCGCGGACCTGGCCGCTCTGACGGAACCGCTGGCAACGGTTCTGTACGGCTGGGACCTGGTCTCCGCGGCGGGGCGAATCCAGACCGTGGCCGTCTGGGGCGCGGGGACCGCTGGGCTCCTCGCCGCCCTCGTGGCCGAACTCCACGGCTGCGCGGTGGAGGTGATCCACCACCGCCCTGCCCGGCTGGAGTATGTCGAACGCCGGGGCCTGCTCCACCGGAGCAGGCTCAGAGGGCCCCGGCGCGGGGTGCCCGCGGCGGACGGTCTCTTCGACGCGGCCTTCCTCTGTCTGCCCAGGGAAGCGGCGGGCGCGGGACTGGCCGAAGCGGTCGGTGCCGTGCGCGCCGACGGGGTCATCGACCTGTTCGGGGGCTTCGGCCCGGGGGACACCCACGAACGGCTGCCCGGCTGCGACCTCGGCTCGATCCGCCGGGGCAATGTGTGCGGACACCCGGCTGCCGGAGCCGTGCGCGACACCAGGAGCGACGACGGCAAACCACTCAGGCTCACCGGGCACCGGGGCACCTCCCCCGCACATCTGGAACGCGCACAGCGGCTTCTGCTCCAGGAACCGGAGCGATTCGGCGCCCTGGTCACCCACGTGGTCTCCCTCGACGGTCTGGAAACGTGCCTCGCCACGATGTCGGCCGCCAGCGGACCGTCCACCCTTCTCGGGGAGTACATCAAGGTGGTCGTCGACCCCACCCTTGACCATGCCTTCTCCCGGTCCCCCGATCTCACCACCCCACTGGGCGCACTGAGTGAGGTGACCACCGCATGGTGAGCACCTATCGCCGACTGGAACACCGTGACGCCACGGTGCGCCTGACCCACGCGGAGATCGGCTCCCACCCGGAGGCCGAGACCACCGTGCTGCTGGCTCCCGACGCCATCGGTGTGTGCCGATCCGATCTGCGGGAGATCAACGGGACCCGGCACCTGCGGAGAGACTTCGGACACGAGATCGTCGGCACGGTCGTGTCCAGCGATCCACCAGGAACCGTCCCCACGGGACAGCGGGTGGTCCTCGATCCCCATCCGGCAGTGGGCCGCACCTCAGGATTTGCCGATCTGGTCGAGATCTGGGGCAGCCGGAGCGACGTCACGGCAGCGCTGGTCCCCCTGCCCGAAACCAGCGGGACGGTCCGCTCGGTGTTCGTCGAACCCCTGGCCTGTGTCTGCCACTGTCTGGGACGCCTGGACAGCGCGACCCAGGAGGCCGGCGCGGACCCGATCGGACCTGTCGCGATCCTCGGCGCCGGTATGGCGGGCACCCTGATGGCCACCGTGCTCGACACGAGCTCGGTACCGGTGACACTGATCAACCGCAGCCGTGGACGTCTGTCGTTCCTGATCGACCGCGGAGTGCTGCCACCGGCGGCGCTCCACACCGCGGACGGCCCGCTGGGGCCGGCGGTGCCACGTGTCATCGTCGCCACCGCGGCCACCGACACCGGCCTCCTCGACCTGGCCGCCGAACGCGTCACCCCCGGGGGCGTCGTGCTGCTCTACGCGGGAACCCGGCCGGGACAGACCTACGCGGGCGTCGACCTCGACAGCCTGCGCAGGGAGGAACGGACCGCTCGCATCACACGGGCAGGGAAGAGCTTCCACATCGTCGGGTCGCACGGAGCGACCCGCGAGGACTTCGTACGGGCCATACATCTGCTCGATCCACGCACCCCGGGCCGCCAGGAGCTCCCACGGCGTCTCGACCGCATGGTCACCACCGTGCTCTCCCTCGACGAGAGCGCCGACCTGCTCAACCGACTGGCCCGGGGCCCCTTCATGGGCAAGGCCGTCATCCTGCCAAGCCCATCCCCGGACTCGACCAAGGGACTCGGTCAGTGATCGTCACCAAGTACCACCACGAAGGTCAGTTCCCCGACCTCCCCGCCCTTCTCACCCAGCTCGACGGGCTGCTGCGCTCGGGGGAGTACATCCTGAGCGCCCCGGTGGAACAGTTCGAGGAAGACTTCGCCGCGTATGTCGGAACCCGCCACACCGTGGGCGTCAACTCGGGAACGGACGCCCTCGTCCTCGCCCTGCGCGCCCTGAGCGTCGGCCCCGGCCATGAAGTCATCACCGTCGCCAACACCTTCCACGCCAGCGCGCTGGCCATCACCTCGGTCGGCGCCCGACCCGCCCTGGTGGACTGCACACCGGACGACTTCCTGATGGACCTCGATCGTGTCGAAGCGGCCATCAACGAGAAGACCAGGGCCATCCTCGCCGTCCACCTGTTCGGCAAAGCCCTGGACATGGACCGCCTGCGGGACATCGCGGACCGCCACGGACTGGCCGTGGTCGAAGACTGCGCGCAGGCCGTCGGAGCACGCTGGGCCGGGCGGCGCGTGGGCTCCTTCGGGGACGCGGGCTGCTTCAGCTTCCACCCGTCCAAGAACCTGGCGGCGGCGGGAGACGCCGGAGCCGTCACCACCGACCGGGCCGACATCGCGGACGCCCTGCGCGTACTGCGCGGACTCGGCCAGCGGACACAGAACAACCACGTGGTCCGCGGCTACAACTCAAAACTCGACGCCGTTCAAGCCCTCGTCCTGCGGCACAAGCTCAGCAGACTGGACGCGTGGAACGACCGCCGCCGCGAACTGGCGGCCCGCTACTCCCAAGATCTGTCGCCCCACGCGGCCGTCCCGCCGCCGGCGGGCGAAGAACACGTCTTCCACCTGTACCAGGTCGCCGTACCCGGGCGGGACGCCGTACTCGCCGGACTGACCGCGGCCGGTATCGAAGCCATCGTCCGCTACCCGGTACCGATCCACCGGCAACCGGCCTTCGCCGACCTGTCACTCGGACAGAGCTTCCCCAACGCCGAACACCAGGCCGCGAACACCCTGTGCCTGCCCATCCACCCCGACCTGACGACCGCCGAACTCACCTATGTCATCGACCGGTTCAACGAGGCCGCCGCCACAACCCGAGGAGCACACCGATGACCCAGATACTTCCCGCCCTTCTCGGAGCCGACCCCCTCGCTCTGGGCGAGGCCATCGACGCGCTGGCCGACACCCGGGCGGACCTGCTGCACCTGGACGTCATGGACGGCGCCTTCGTCCCGGAGATCAGCTACGGCACCCGCACGATCGCCGCCGTCCGACGGCGGACGACCCTCCAGCTCGACGTGCACCTCCAGGTCGAGCGGCCCGAGACCTACCTGGACGCCCTCATCGAAGCCAGGACGGACCTCGTCACCGTCCACGTCGAGACCACACCTCACATATCGCGGCTGCTGCGCACGGTGACACAGGCCGGACTCCAGGCGGGAGTCGCCCTCAACCCGGGCACCCCCCTGGCACAGGTGGAAGAGGTCCTGGAGCAGGTCGTCCAGGTCACCGTCATGACGAGCAGCCCCGGCACCAGCGACTTCATGCCACACGTCCTGGACAAGATCCGCCGCCTGCGGACCCTCCTGGACTCGCGCGGCCTGAACCACCTGGCGATCGCGGCGGACGGAGGCGTGACCGTGGCCCGTGCCGGTGCGCTCCGCGCGGCAGGGGCGGACCGCCTCATCGCCGGCTCCGCCGTGTTCCAGGCGACCGGCGGGGTGGCCGCGGGAATCGAAGCACTCCGAGAGGCAGCTCAGTGATCCGCCTGACCGTCGGCGCCGTGCTCTTCGACCTCGACGGGGTACTCGTCGACAGCACCGAGGGCAACCGGCGGGCCTGGCACACCTGGGCGGCCTCCCACGGGATCGACGGCACAGCCACCTTCAGCGTGGGCCATGGTCTCCAGACCGTGGATCACATCCGCCTCGTCGCCCCCGGTCTCGCCACCCGGACGGAAGTGGAACGCCTGGACGCACTGGAGGAAGAGCATTCTGCCGCCGTCACCGCGCAGCGAGGCACCGAAGACCTGGCCTCCCGGCTGGCGGGGATGGACTGGGGGATCGTCACCTCCTGCTCCTCGCGCGCCGCCGCCCAGCGACTGGCGACCGCCGGACTGCCGTACCCCCCGACCCTGGTGTGCGCCGATGACGTCTCCGAGGGCAAACCCTCGCCCGAGGGCTACCTCCTCGGCGCGCGGCGGCTGGGGGCCGACCCTTCGGCGGTCGTCGTGTTCGAGGACGCACCGGCGGGTGTGACGGCGGCCAAGAAGGCGGGCATGCGCGTCGTGGCACTGACCACCACCCACGCCTCGGCCCGGCTGACGGCTGCCGACTGGCAGGTCGAAGACCTGTCCGGCGTGGGTTTCGACACCAGGGTGAACGGCCGCGAACACACCCTCACCCTCCACGCGCCAGGGGAACGCGCGTGATCGAGCGAGGAACGCTGACCGACGAGTTCGTCCGCTTCAACAAGGCGTCGCTACGCCTGCACTACGGCATCCACCACAGTGACGCCACCATCCAGACCAAGCTGGGCCTGGCGGAACCGAAAGGCTTTCTGACCGTCCACGACCAGGAGATCGTCGCGGGAGCGGTCGGCTATCGGTGGCCCATCACCCTGCGACGGCACCGCGCGCTTCCCGCGGCGGGGATCGGGGAGATCGCGGTCCTGCCGTCCCATCGGCGGCGCGGGCTGCTGCGCGCGCTCCTGCGGGAACACCTCCGGGAGTCCGCGGAGGAGGGCTGCGCCGTCGCGGTGCTCAACGCCAGCGAAGGAGGTATCTACGGCAGGTTCGGATATGCCCCGGTGACCGCGGACTGCACCCACTCCTGGGACACCCGGGGTGCGGGGCTGAGGCCGTCACCGTCCGGCCCGGCACCGGGGTACACCGTCGACATGCCCGGCGCGGAGCTCCTTCGGACCGTCCTCCCGGGTCTGTTCGCCGCGTACCAGCGAGCCACCCCCGGGGAGCTGGAACGATCCGCTCCGTGGTGGCGCGCCCGCTGGGACAGCCCGGAAGCGGTCGGCGCCGCGCAGGACACACACCATGTACTGGTGCGCGCCCCGGACGGAACCGCCTCGGGTTACGCCTGCTGGCACCGGCCCACCGCCTGGAGCCTCGGTTCCGGCGCGGGGCCGGTCGTCGTGGAAGAGCTGGTCGCACTCGACCATCACACGGTGCGGGCCCTTCTGACCTGCTTCGCGGAGCTGGATCTCTGCTCCGAGGTCATCTTGCGGCGCAGACCACTGGCGGACCCGGTACGCCGACAGCTCGACGACCCCCGGCGCATGCGCGTGGCCGAGGTGAACGACCGTCTGTGGGCCCGGGTCCTCGACGTACCGGCGGTGGCGGAGGCATGCCTCACCCTCCTCGACGCACCGCTCACCCTCCTGGTCCATGACACGGACGGACGCCCACCCGCGCAGTGGGACATCGTCCCGGGCGCGGACGGTCCGCGGTGCGTCGGCTCCGTTCGGCGCGCCGTGGACCTGGAGCTGGCGATCGACGACCTCACCGCCGTCCTGCTGGGTGCGGCGACCGCGCCCGAACTCGCCGCAGTCGGCCGGGTGGTGGAGCACACCGACGGCAGCACCCTCATCCTGGCCCGTGCCCTCGCCGCGAGCAGCCGACCACACTGCTCGACGGCCTTCTGAGCGGGCCCGGCACCGACCTCAGCGACCCATCGACAGGGAGAGAGCCTCTCTATGTCCATGACTTCCGCCATCACGCACACACCTACCCGAGCCTGCCTCGCCGGGGAGGATCTTGACTGGCTGGGCCATCGATCCGTCTGCGTGGCGGCCGATCTGCCCACCCGGATTCAGGTGGCGGCGAGCGGTGCCCAAGATCCTCACCCGGAGGTCGAAGCCACCGCCACCGCTGTGTGGAACCATATGCGTCGCTCCCTGCCTGGTCCCACCGTCACACGACGGCCCGCGGTGTCGGTCGACGCGTCCGCGCCACTGGCGAGCGGCCTGTCCTCGTCCTCGTCCCTGGTGATCGGGCTCCTGCGGGCTTTTGCCCGGTATCTGGGGGTCGAGGTCGACGGGGCCGCGCTGCTGGAGTGGTCCTACACCTATGAGTACGAGATCTACCACGGAGGAGGCATGGACCAGACGTCGATCATCGCGGGCGGCGCGGTCCGTACCGAGGGCCGTGACGGCTCCGTGCCGGTCCTGACCGGCTGCGTTCCCTTCCCGGAGGAGTGGCGGATCGTCGTCGTCGACTCGGCCACACCCAAGTCGACCGTCCGGCACCTCGCCGACGTGCGCCGTCAGAGCCAGGAAGGCGATCGCCGTCTCGACGACTACATCACCGCGGCGGACCGGTGTGCCGCTCAGGTCTGGTCGGCGATCGCGGACTCCGACCTGACGCTGCTGGGGTCGGCCATGGAACAGGCCCACACCGCCATGCGGGACATCCAGCACATGTCGTCCTCCGTTCTGGAGGACATCCGGCAGATCACCCGGCGAACGGTCGGGCTGCCGCTCAAGGTGACCGGTGCCGGTGGCGGCGGCTCGATGATCGGCGTGTGCCCGAGGGGGGACGCGGGGGAGATCCAGCGGTCGCTCTCCCGGAGCCTGAAGGAGGCGTACCCCCGGGCACAGGTCCTGATCGCCGATGCCGTGCCGGTCACGGGGGAACTGGAGGTCGCGCGGCCGCACACCCGGTCCGGGGCCACCGGCTTGATCCTGAAGTGATCGTTTCGGGGGTGTTGTCCCTGGCGGTCGGTGAGGTGGTCTGCCCGTTCGGGCGGGTCGGGCGGGTCTGCCCGTTCGGGTGGGTCGGGCAGGTCCGGCGGGGCGGGCAGGGAAGGTGAGGCCCCCATGTGCCGTGTTCCGCCCCTGCCCGTCCATAAGACATCTAAGGTGTGATCGCATGACCACCCCTGAATTCATCCTGCGGCTCCGCGAATTCATCGGCCACGATCCGCTCTGGCTGTCCGGCGTTACCGCGGTCGTGCTCGACGGAGAACGCGTGCTGCTGAACCGGCGTACGGACACCGGGAGGTGGGCGCTTCTGCACGGCATCCTGGAGCCGGGCGAGCAACCGGCCGCGGCTGTGGCCCGTGAGGTGTACGAGGAGACCGGCATCGTGGTGAGCCCCGAGCGGATCACCAGCGTCTACACGCTTCCGCCGATGGTGTGCGACAACGGCGACCAGGCCCAGTACCTCGACATCACCTTCCGCTGCCGCGTGGTCTCCGGCACGGCGCAGGTCAACGATGACGAGTCCCTCGACGTGGCGTGGTTTCCCCTGGACGCGCTTCCTGAGCTTCCCGAGAACGACAGACTCCTGCTGTCCAAGGCGACCGGGGACGGCGCCGAGCCGTGGTTCGACGGCCTGTCCCCGGCGACCGCCGGGCAGAGCTGACCCGGCCCTGAGACACCCACCCGGCGGGCAAGAGATCCGCCCCGTCCTGGGAGCAGCCGTGATCACAAACCTGATCGTCATCTACACCGACCAGCTCGAAGCCTGCCGGGACTTCTACTCCCGTCTCGGCCTGGACCTCCAGCGGGAGCAGCACGGCACCGGCCCGGAACACTACGCCGCCGAACTCGACGGCGGAACGGTGTTCGAGCTGTACCCGGCTGGCCGTCGCCCCGCCACCGGTTACCTCCGTCTCGGCCTCACCGGAACGGGGCGGAGCGGCCACGCCCCCGGCCGGAGCACCCTGACCGACCCCGACGGCCGCACCGTCGTCCTCGCCGTCTGAGACCACAGGAGCAGCGCACATGCCCGCCGGCCACGAAGAGTTCGACATACCCTTCCCGTCCCGAGTGAACCCCTTCCACGCCCGGGCCGAGGACCGCCATGTGGCCTGGATGCGCGCCATGGGTCTGATCACCGGCGACGCCGCCGAAGCGACGTACCGCCGCTGGAGTCCCGCCAAGGTCGGAGCCCGCTGGTTCTATCTCGCACAGGGTGAGGACCTGGACCTGGGCTGCGACATCTTCGGCTGGTTCTTCGCCTATGACGACCACTTCGACGGACCCACCGGCACCGATCCCCGGCAGACCGCCGCGTTCGTGAACCGCACCGTGGCCATGCTCGACCCCCGCGCCGACCCGACCGGCGAGCACCCCCTCAACATCGCCTTTCACGACTTATGGCAACGTGAGAGCGCCCCCATGTCCCCCCTCTGGCAGCGGCGTGCCGTCGACCACTGGACGCAGTACCTCACCGCCCACATCACCGAGGCGACCAACCGCACCCGCCACACCAGTCCCACCATCGCCGACTACCTGGAGCTGCGCCACCGCACCGGCTTCATGCCCCCGCTGCTCGACCTGATCGAACGGGTCTGGCGCGCCGAAATCCCCGCCCCCGTCTACACCACCCCCGAAGTGCAGACCCTTCTCCATACGACCAACCAGAACATCAACATCGTCAATGACGTCCTGTCCCTGGAGAAGGAAGAAGCCCACGGCGACCCGCACAACCTCGTCCTGGTCATCCAGCACGAGCGGCAGAGTACCCGACAGCAGGCCCTCGCCACCGCCCGGCGCATGATCGACGAGTGGACCGATACCTTCATCCGCACCGAACCCCGGCTCCCCGCCCTCTGCGGCCGCCTCGGCATTCCTCTCGCCGACCGCACATCCCTCTACACCGCCGTCGAAGGCATGCGCGCCGCCATCCGCGGCAACTACGACTGGTGCGCCGAGACCAACCGCTACGCCGTTCACCGCCCCACCGGCACGGGGCGGGCCACCACCCCTTGGTGACCCGCCCGTCCCTCCGCCCCCAGGGCCCCGCCGACCGCTGCCGCAGGGCTCCGGCTCCCCCGGGAGGGAATCCCCGCCCACCCCGATATGAAGAGAAACTGATGATGTGTCAGGGGCTGGCGCGACTCCCGATTGGCGAGAATGGCGTGTTGCCCACCGGCCCCGGGGTGCGGCAGCGTCCCGGGGTATGGACAGTGAACGGAGCACTCACGCCCTTCCCTTCCCTCTCTCCCGCCGGGGGCTGCTCACCGCCGCCGGAGCGGCCTGCGCGCTCGGCGCGGTCCCCACGGGAACAGCCGCGGCGACCGGAACGGCGGCCGCCACCTCGTCCGCCGCGGCGACCGGGAGAGCAGCGGCCGGGACGGCGACCACCGCCGTCGCGCTGCGCCTCACCGAGGCCACCAACGGGGCCGCGAGCCTCGCCCCCGGCGGCGGAGGGCTGATCGCGGAGGTGCAGAGCACCCTGTGGTCGCTGCCGGCCGACGGGGGCCGCGCGACCCCGCTCACCCCCGCCGACCTGGAACCCGCCCGGCCCACACACTCCCCGGACGGGGAACTCGTCGCCTTCAGCGCGTACCGGGACGGCAACCACCACCTGTGGACGGTACGCCCGGACGGCACCGGACTGCGCCGCCGCACCGAGGGCCCCTGGGACGACCGGGGCCCCGCCTGGTCACCCGACGGCACCCGGATCGCGTTCGCCTCCGAACGCGGCGGAGACCCCGCCACCGGCGCCCCCTACCGCATTCACGTCCTCGATCTGCGCACCGGCAACCTCACCCGTCTCACCGGCCTCTCCGGACAACAAGGCCCCCTCCAGGACGGACCCTGGGAGGACTACGACCCCACCTGGTCACCCGACGGCACCCGGATTCTCTTCGTCCGGGGCCAGGGCGTCACCACCGCCACCGGCCCCGCCCTCGACGCCCGTACCGTCGCCGCCGTATCCGCCACCGGCACCGGAGCCGTCACCACCGTCCACACCGGAACCGCCGACGGCCAGATCATCGCCCCCGCCCTCGCCCCCGACGGCCGACGGCTCGCCTATCTGCGCACCACCCCCGCGCCCCGCGCCGGGTGCGTCCTCGTCCTCGACGGCGCACCCGTGCCCGTCACCGGCGACCTCGCCGCCGTACCCCCGCGCTGGACCGCCCGGGGAGAGCTGCTGCTCACCGTCGATGGATGCTTCACCCTGCTGCGCCCCGACCGGCCGACCGCCCCGAGGACCCTCCCCTTCGACGGCACCCTCACCGCACGACGGCCCCGCTACCGCGTCAAGGAGTACGACCTCGGCGAAGCCCGCGTCCAGCCGGTGCGCGGCATCCATCTGCCCGCCCTCTCCCCGGACGGCGGGAGGATCGCCTTCGCCGCCCTCAACTCCCTGTGGCTCGCGCACACCAACGGCGAACGCCCGCCCCGACGACTGCGCACCGCTCCCGCCACCCGCTATCTCCTCGGCCCCGTCTGGGACCCCGCGGGCCGCTCCCTCCTCTACGCCGACGACCGCGACGGACTCCTCGGCATCCGCCGCCTCGACCTCGCCACCGGCGCCGAGCAGACCCTCGCCGCGGGCGGCCGGGCCTTCCCCGCCCTCTCCCCGGACGGCACCCGGCTCGCCTGCCTCGACACCACCGGCCGACTCCTCGTCCGCGACCTCGTCACCGGCGCCGAACGGGTCCTCGCCACCCCCCTCAGCGGCGGCGGGCTCCCCGGCCGCCCGAGCTGGTCCCCGGACGGCCGGTGGATCGCCCTCTGCGACCGCAACCGGATCAGCCTCCGCTTCCGCGAGGGCTACAACCTGCTGCGGATCGTCGACGCCGGGACCGGTGCCGACCGGCTGCACACCGTCGCCCCCCACACCTCGATCTCCGACCGCCACGCCTCCGGACCCGTCTGGTCCCCCGACGGCGCCTGGCTCGCCGTCGTCGTGGAGTCCGCGCTCTGCCTGCTGCCCGTCGCCCCCGACGGCACCCCCACCGGGCCCCTGCGCCCCCTCACCGACGAACCCGCCGACCACCCCTCCTGGTCGGGCGACTCGTCCACCCTGCTCTACCTCTCCGGCGCGAGGCTCCGCACCATCCCCGTGACCGGCGGCGCGCCCACCACCGTCCGCGTCCCCCTCGATCTGCGCCCGCCCACCCCCGCCGACACCGTCGTCCACGCGGGCCGGCTCTGGGACGGCACCGGCGAACACGTCCGCGACGACGTCGACATCGTCATCCGCCGGGGACGGATCACCGCCGTCGAACCCCACCGGTCCGGCCGTACCCCCGCCCTCCGCCGGATCGACGCCTCCGCCCGCACCGTTCTCCCCGGGCTGTGGGACACCCACACCCACCCCTGGCCGAGCAGCTACGGAGGCCGCCAGACCACCGGGGCCCTCACCTACGGTGTCACCACCACCGTGTCCTTCGGCGGCTTCGCCCATGAACAGGTCAGGATCCGCGAGGCCGTCCACTCCGGACAGCTCGCCGGACCGAGGCTGCTGACCTGCGGGGAACCCCTCGACGGCAGCCGGGCCGCCTACAGCATGTGCCGCGTCCACCGCACCCGGGCCGGGCTCCGGCGCACCCTGGAACGCGGCGTCGCCCTCGACTGGGACACCGTCAAGACCTATGTCCGCGCCCCCGCCTGGGTCATGGAGGAAGCCGCCCGCTTCGCCCACGAGCGCCTCGGGGTGCGCTCCGGCAGCCACTTCCTCACCCCGGGAATCCTCCTCGGCCAGGATCTGACCACCCACCTCCAGGCCACCCAGCGGGCGGAGGCGGGGCACGCCACCACCGCCTCCGGCCGCGCCCACCAGGACGTCATGGCGGTCTACAGCGCCCGGGGCGCCGACTTCTCGCTGGTCGCCACCCCGTTCACTGCGGCCCCGCTGATCGGCTCGGCGCCCGAACTCGCCGACGACCCCCGTGTCACCGTGGTGATGGCGCCCTGGGACGCGGCCCTGGTGAGACTGGCCGCCGCCCAGCCGCCCACGGCGGACCAACTGGCGACCCTCGACACGGAGATCGACGTCTACCGGCGCGTCCTCGCCGCCGGAGGGGCGGTCGCCCTCGGCACCGACGCGCCCCTCGGCCCGGCGGGCCTCTCCCTCCATCTGGGGTTGCGCGCCCTGCGCCGTTCCGGCCTCTCCGCCGCCCGGGCGCTGAGCACCGCCACCGTCATCCCCGCCCGCGTCTTCGGCCTCGGACAGCACCTCGGCACCGTCGAACGGGGTCGGCTCGCCGATCTCGCCATTGTCGACGGCGACCCCTTCGAGGACTTCGACACCCTCATCCGCACGGTCTCCTGCCTGCGCGGCGGGGTGGTGTACGAGACCGACGACCTCATCGCCGCCACCGCCGCCCCCACGACCGCCGCCGCCGAACCCCTCGCCGCCGACCGGACCGACTGGCTCTCCGTCGGCACGCGGATGCACCGCGACGGCTGCTGCGACCCCGGCGTCTGACCCGTCGTCCGGCACCCTGTCGTCCGGCGTCTGTCGTCCTGCCCGCCGTCCGATCCGCCGTCCGATCCATCGGAGGAGGGGGCGGGCCCTCCCCCCGGCAGCCGCCGAACGGGGAGGGCCCGTACGGGCCTCGCGGGAGAGTGCGTCAGCCATCCGCTGACGCGGCCGGGTTCGCCCCGGCCGGACAGTCCGGCAGGGGCACGGTGCCGCTGACCCTCCCGTCCGGCCTGAGCATGCCGTTCGCGGACAGGGAGCGCGCGAACAGGGTGCTGCGCAGGCGCGCGCCTGACGCAGGTCCACTGTCGGCCACGGCCGGACCGCGTACTGTACGCCGCGGCCCGGCGAAAGTATCGTCGGTCTCCCCGGGCACAGGGGTGCGATGGCGGCACAGCCGCCTCACCCGCTGCTTCCGTCTCCGGCTCGTCGAACCGAGCCGCCGACGGCGGCCCGCTCCCGGGGACGGACATGGTCGGTGGGCTGCTCCCGGAATGTCCCACGTGCCTGTCCGGCGATCTGTCCGCCGCGGTCGTGAGGAGTGAACCCTGTGGTCCGGTTTCCCGAGTTCTTCATGCCGTTCCCCGCCCGCCCGCTGAACGCGGGAATGGAGCAGGCCAGGCAGCGGATGTGGGCATGGATCGACCACTTCGGCCTCGGCCCTTCCGAGGCGTCCCACCAGCGCCTGTCACAGCTGCGGTTAGAGGTGATCACGGCCCGCTACTACCCCTTCGTGGAGCCGTCCGCCCTGCCCCTGCTCGCGCTGCACATGGCATGGGCCTGGTGTGTCGACGAGCAGTTCGACGACGGGCCCGCCGGTCGTGATCCGCGCTGGTGTCTGACGGCCCTCCGCGGTCTGCGGGACGCCGTACTGGGCGGGAGCCACATACCGGGCAACCCCCTCGAAGCCGCCGCCGCCGACTTCCACCGGAGACTGGGAGAGGTCCATTCGCCCCGGTGGGTCCGGGACTACACGGACGTCACCACCCGCTGGCTGTGGAGTTACTACGCCGAGAGCCTGGACCGGGCCACCGACCGGCACCAACCGCTGCCGGACTACCGGCGCCATCGGCAGGTCACCAGCGGCGAGCACATGTTCTTCATGCTCGCCGAGCACGGAGCGGGCAGGGAGCTTCCCGACAGTGTGAGCAGGCTCCCGGCCTACATCGCGTTGCAGGACGCGGCGGCGGAGCACATGGGACTGCTCAACGACATCGTCTCCCTGCCCAAGGAGGAACCCATCGGCGACGTGCACAACGCGGTCACTCTTGTGTCGCGCCACTCCCGTGTGCCCGCCGCGGAGGCGGCCGAGGCCGTCAACGACATGCTGACCGACTGCGTCCACCGGATGCTGGCCGCGGAGGACGAACTCCCGGGACAGCTCGACGCCGTGGGCGTCACGGAGCGGACCCGGGCGGACGCGCTGGCCATGGTCGAGGCGATCAAGGCCCATACCCGGGGAAACTTCGACTGGCACTTCGAGGTGAGCCGCTACGCGGGGCCAGGACAGCTCGACGAAGCCGGAAGCCCCGCGTATGTGGCCGATGTGCTGGGCGGCGCACGCACCGGTGCCGACTGACCGCGCCGCCGCGCCGATGTGCCGCCGCGGTGTCCGGGCACGCGGTGTCCGGTCGCGCCGCCGCCCCGCCCGCCGAGGTCCGGGAGCCGGCCCGGTCGCCGCACCCGGGACCGCGCCTGCTGCCGGCCCGGCGGCGTGACCTGCCCGCCGGGATACGGGACGTGCTCGCCGCCGCCCCCGACGCGAAGGTCGTCACGGCCGTGGCCTCCCACCCGGGGCTCTCCGGGGAGCTGCCGCGCTCCCTGCTGCACCGGCACGCGCCCGGGTCGCCGCGGGGGTGGCGGCCGATCCGGACACCCCGCCCGCGCTGCTGGAGGAGCTGACCCGGTGGGACCCCCGGCCCCCCGGCCCGCCGGGCCCGCCGGGCCCGCCTGGGGGTGGCCCGGCCCGCCGGGGCGCCCCCGGGAGCCCTCCCCGGCTGCCTCGCCGACGAACAGGCCCGCCGCGCCGCCGACCCTGACCCGGCTCCTCACCGACGACGACCACGAGACCGCCGAGGCCGCCGCGACTGCGGAGACCGCCGAGGCCAACCCCGCGCTGCCCACCGCCGCCATGGCCGGACTCATCGCGGAACACGCAGCGGAACGTGTCGCCCGGCGCGCCACGGGCCCGTCACAGCGCCGGGCCCGGAAGCGCTCCGGGGTCCGCCGGGCCGTCCGGACGGGGGCTGCCGCCGGAGGGGGCGGTCGGGGCCTCTCCCGGGGCCTCCTCCCCGACCGGGAACCACCGTCCGGCGCGGGTGTCATACAGATGGGCGGGCCCGTCCTGGACACCGCTCGTACGGAACGGCCGCCCGGCGTCGTCGATCCGCGCGGTCCCCGAACGGTCGCCGCTGCTCCACTCCAGCTCCAGGTACCAGTCGCAGTCGCATGCCACGGTGCGGCCGGTGACGAGCAGGACCTCCGGGTCCCGGACCGAGACCCGGTACGGGAACGAGAGGGCGGGGATCTCCACCCCGGCGTCGTTGCCGGGCATGGGACGGGCCGCCGGGCGGGCGGCGTCGAGGTCGACGTCGAACGTCCGGGGGGTCATCGTGCCTCCGCAGCTCATGCCCATGCCGTAGACGTTCCGGCGCAGCGGCGGGCGCTGGGCGACCACCCGGACGCGCAGCCCCTGAAGCACCACCGCCTCCTCACCGCGGCCCTGAAGGGTCACCCTGAGCAGGGTGTCGCCTCCGTGCACCGCGTCCAGGGAGCGGGCCCAGGGCTCGGCGTCGGACACCGAGGGCGGCGGGGGGACCGCCGCCGGTGCGCGGTCGACGATGTAGGAGTGGTTGCAGTCGCCCGCCCACAGATGCTGGTCGACGTCCCAGGCGAACGGCAGCGGGCCCGCTGGGCGCCCCGGGGCGCCGCCGGGCTCCGGGGATACGGCGGGGCCGCCGGTGCGGCTCGGACCCACGGAGCCGGAGGGACCGGCCGACGGCCCGGAAGCAGCCGTTCGCGACGGAGCGGACGGAGCGGAACGAGCGGCCGGTGAGGACAGGGCGGACGGGGCGGACGAGGCGGACGGGGCGTGCGGCGCGGACCGCGAGGGCGGAGCCGATAAGAAGGGCGTGGGCCCGGTGACCGCGAACGGGACGGCGCCGTCCGGGTACCGGGGGGCGGCGGCGCGCTCCGGGCCCCCCGGGCCTCCCGTCCCGCCCGAAAGGAACGGCGAGTGCTCGAACGCGGGCAGGACGAGGAGCGCGAGGACGGACGCGACGGCGATCAGTCCAGTCGCGCGAGCGGTCCGGTGCCGACGCCGCAGCACCCCCGGCGGCACGGTGTACCCGGCCGCCTCCGGCCGCTCCTCCGGGACGGTGCCGGCCTCGCGGGAAGCCCTCACGGCGGCGGTCCCCGCACTCCCCGAGGCTCCGGCGACGGCTTCGGTGATTCCGACCGCTTCGGTGATTCCGGCGACTTCGGGGGCTTCGACCGCTTCGGCGGCTTCGGGGGCTCGGGGTTCTTGGGATCTTCGGCGCGCTTCGGGCACCGCCGCCGCAGCGCCGTCCCCCGGCGCGACCCCGCCGCGCCCCGCCCCTGACGACATCTCCGGTGATGTGCCCGAGCCCCCGGCAGCCGCCGCCTGACGTCTGCGGCGCTCCCCGTCCGCCAGCACCCAGAGGCGGTGCAGCGGGACGAGTTCCTGGTCCCGGCAGCCGCACAGCCGGGCCAGCCGTTCGACCGGGGCGAACTCCAGCGGCACGGTCCGACCGGAGCAGTAGCGGTACAGCGTGGCGGGGCTGACCCCCACCCGGCGGGCCAGAGCCGCATAGCTGCGCCCCGACGCCTCCCGCATCTCCCGCAGCCGACGTGCGAACGCCTCGGTGTCCGATTCCAGCGCGCTCAACCGTTCCAGCCCCCCGGCGTTTCAGGGCGGCGTTCCACCCTTGTTGAGTATTCCCACGTCAGTAGGGGTGGAATGGTTCCACCGTTACACCAGTGCCCCCAGCGCTTGTCGTGTTCCGCCGGGCTCCCGAAGCTGTTGATCGTCAAGCCGACCACTCGGCAGAAGCGACCATCGAGGAGTCCCTGTGGCCCGCTCGTCCCTGAGTTCACTGTGTTCCCCGCGGTCTCTGCGTTCTCCGCGGTCTCTGCGTTCCGTCGCGGTGGCTGTCACCGCGACGGCATGCCTCGTCGGAGGCGCAGCGTCCGCCCAGGCGGCCCCGGCCGGGGCCGCCCCGCAGAAGTCCGTCGCCGTGGCCGAGGTGCGGACCTTCACCGGCTCCGCCATGGGCGTCTCCCAGAGCCAGGCGGTGAGCGCGGCGGTCGGCATGGCCTACGGGGTCGCCCAGTCCTCCGGCTGGCAGGCGAACCAGTGCTATGTCCGCGCGACCAGCGTCAGGGCGGTCGGCGGAGGTCTGTACTCCGCGGTCGCCGAGTTGTTCTGCCAGCGCTGAATCACCCTGTATCACACCGATTTTCACCAAGAAGGAGATATCGATATGACCTCGACACTCATCCGGGGCGGCGTCACCCTGGCTCTCGCGGGCCTCGCCGCGTTCATGCCGTCCGTCGCGCACGCCGGTTCCGGTGCGAGCGCCGGTGCTGGCGTCGGCGTCCAAGAGACGCAGACCTTCACGGGCTTCGCGTACGAGAACAGCCCCAAGGAAGCCAAGCGGGAAGCCGAGAACATGGCCCGACGGTCCGCGCTGATCAGCGGATACCTCCATGAGCAGTGTGTACTGCTCTACGCCGAGTCCTACCGGCTCGCACCCGGCTACTACGGGGGCAACGCCGCGATCCGATGCACCCGCTGATCCATTGATCCATTGATCCGCTGAGATCGCGCAGGGGCCATGACTCCGCCCAGGAGGGGGGAGTGGAGCCGGGACCCCTGTCCGATCGCCCATGTCCTCCGACAGCCAGGCGGCTCCGCCGCGGCGAGGCTTCCGGAGGCCATGCAAAGGGGTGTCCGACCGGCGCGCACCGGTCGGACACCCCTTCGCGTGCGAAGGCCGGTGGCGGCCGGGCGGATCGCTCGACCCGACCGCTCTCCCGTACCGCTGTCAGGGCACGGGATGACGGGTCAGGGCACGGTGATGACGATCTTGCCGCGCGCGTGGCCGGTGGCGCTGGCGTCATGGGCCGCGGCGGTCTCCCCGAGCGGGAACACGGCGTGCAGCGGGACGGTGAGGCGGCCCTGGTCGGCGAGGCCGGCGGCCAGCGGCAGCCCCGCCCAGCCCGGGGACTCCCCGGCCGCGTCCCGCCGCCTGCTCGCCTACTTCCTCCAGTCCTGCCCGCCGACGGACGGCACACCCCTGCCCCCACCCGCGCCGCTCCGCCTCGACGACCTCTACTAGCCCCTGGTCCCGGCCGATTGTCAGTGGCCGCCCCTACGCTTTCGACCAATTGCCGACAAGCGCTGGAGAGGCCGCCGTGACCACCGAGGACAAGACGATGAAGCGCATCGAGGAAGCCATGGAGCTCCAGCGCACGGGCGACACCGACGGTGCCCGGGAGCGGTTCGGCGAGATCTGGGCGGAGATCGCCCCGGACGGGGACCCGTTCCACCGCTGTGTCCTCGCCCACTACATGGCCGATCTCCAGCCGGACCCGCGGGACGAACTGGCCTGGGACCTGCGTGCCCTGGACGCCGCCGCCTCGGTGACCGACGACCGGGCCAGGCAGCACGACGCCTCCTTGGCCATCCGCGGGTTCTACCCGTCCCTGCATCTCAACCTCGCCGCGGACTTCCACAGGCTCGAAGACACCGCGCAGGCCCGCACCCATCTGGCCCGGGCGCAGGAACACCTCGACGCGCTCGGCGACGACGACTACGGCCACGGCATCCGGTCGGCGATACAGCGGCTCGCCGACCGGCTCGCCGAGGAAGCCCCACGGCACCGATGAACGAGGGACCGCAGTAGTCGATCACCGGTACCGCCCCGTGTGGCCCCGTGTGCCCGATTGGCGGATGTTCATGGGGTTGGCGGCATGAGGTGATGTTACGTTCGCATTCTCATGACTTTTCGTGAAAGTGATACGTCATGGCTCGAACGGTTGAAGCATCCGAAGCGTCCGAACGAGGTGAAGACCGGCGGCACGGCACGTCACGGCGGCGCATACTGGCCGCGGGCGCGCTGACCCCCGTGCTGGCGGGAATGGGCGGTGGTGCCGCCCACGCGCTCCCCGCCGCCATGCCCGCCGGGGGCGGCCCGGGGGGCCATGCGCTGATCGAGCCGGTGCCCTCCGCCAAGGCGGACTGGGCGGCGGTGGCGAGGGTCCTGGGCCGCGACGGCAGTCTGCTGCGGGGCGTCACCTACCACACGGCCTTCAACCGCTCGGACCTCCGCGTGTTCTCCCACGGCGTCAGGGTCACCCCGGGGCTCGCGCTGGGTTCGCACGTGGCCTTCGCCCGGTACGCCGACGGCTCCACCATGGCCATGGGCGACATCGTGGTCACCGAGGACGAGCTCCAGGCGGTGACCGACGCCTTCCAGCGGCACGGGATCGCCCAGACGGCCATCCACAAACACCTGCTCGCCCACCACCCCGACATCTGGTGGACCCATATCCACGCCCATGGCAAGGACCCGGTGGCCATCGCCCGCGGCGTACGCGCCGGGCTCGACCGGACCGCGACCCCGCCGCCCGCTCCACCGCCGACCGGACCGATCGACCTGGACACGGACGGAATCGACACCGCACTCGGAATCAAGGGCTCCGGCGTTGACGGAATCTACAAAGCGGCCTTCATCCGAGCCGAGAAGGTCGTGGACAGTCATCTGGTGCTGCCTCCCGGGCTCGGGGCGACCACGGCGTTCGTCTTCCAGCCGGTGGGCGGTGGACGGGCGGCCCTGCACGGCGACTGCGCGGTGACCGCCGACGAGGTCGACGACGTCATCGGCGCCCTGCGGCGCGGCGGGATCAGCCTGGTGGAACTGCACAACCACCATCTGCGGGACACACCACGGCTGTTCTTCATCCACTTCTGGGCGGTGGACGACGCCGTGCGCATCGCCCGTGCCCTGCGCCGGACGGTGGACGTCACCAACGTGATCGCGCCGCCGGAGTCCCCGCCGCGCGGCCCGGCCTGAGACACGGCGGGGAGCGGCCGTTCCGCTCCCTCGGCCGCTTCAACGGGGGACAGGCACCCGCCGGTGGCCCAGCAGGAGGCGGAGGCAGCCCGTCCACCGCCGTCACCCCGGGCCGACGGCCGGCTTCAGCCCGGGCCGGCGGCGGGCTTCAGCCCAGGTCGACGGCGAGATACTTCGTCGACAGATACTCGTCGATCCCCTCGAAGCCCCCCTCGCGGCCGAGACCCGAATCCTTGACCCCGCCGAACGGGGCGGCGGCATTGGACACCAGGCCGCGGTTGACACCGACCATGCCGCACTCCAGGGCGTCCGCCACCCGCAGCGCCCGGCCGATGTCGCGGGTGTAGAGGTAGCCCACAAGACCGGACCCGGTGGCGTTCGCCCGCCGGACCGCGTCCGCCTCGTCCGTGAAGCGCTGGACCTGAGCGACCGGACCGAAGATCTCCTGCTGGACCATCAGGGCGTCCCCCGGCACCCCGGAGAGTACGGTCGGCGGGAAGAACCAGCCCCGGCCCGCCGGTTCGGCCCCGCCGGTGTGGACCTTCGCGCCCCGGTCGACGGCGTCGGAGACCAGGAGGGCGATCCGGTCCCGCTGCTCTTCGCTGATCACCGGCCCGAGCCGGGCCAGGGGGTCGGTGCCCCGGGCGAGCCGGACCGCGGACATCTCCTCGGTCAGCCGTTCGACGAACTCCTCGGCCGCCGTCTCGTGCACGAGGAAGCGGTTGGCCGCCACACAGGACTGTCCGCCGTTGCGGAGCTTGGCCAGGAGCGCGCCCGCGACGGCGGCGTCGAGGTCGGCGTCCTCGAACACCAGGAACGGGGCGTTGCCGCCCAGCTCCATCGAACTGCGCAGCAGCTGTTTCCCCGAGGCGGCGGCCAGCTCCCGGCCCACCTCGGTCGAGCCGGTGAAGGAGAGTTTGCGCAGCCGGGCGTCGGCGAGCAGCGGACCGACCAGTTCCGCCGGTTTGCCGGTGGGCAGCAGGCCGATCACACCCGGGGGCAGGCCCGCCTCGATCAGCACCTGGGCGAGGAGCAGACAGCTGAGCGGGGTCTCCTCGGCGGGCTTGAGCAGGGCGGTGCAGCCCGCCGCGAGGGCCGGTCCCACCTTGCGGGTCATCATCGCCAGGGGGAAGTTCCACGGGGTGATGAGCAGACAGGGCCCGACCGGTTGCCGGGTGGTGACGAGTCGGCTGCCGCCGTCGGGGGCGAGCCGGTACTCGCCCCCGATCCGTACGGCCTGCTCGCTGAACCAGAGCAGGAAGTCGGCGGCGTAGCGGACCTCCCCCTGGGACTCGGCGAGCGGCTTGCCCATCTCCAGAGTGATCAGCAGGGCGAAGTCGTCGGCCCTGGCCAGCAGCAGATCATATGCGCGGCGCAGCAGCTCGGCGCGTTGCCGGGGCGGGGTGGCGGCCCAGCCCGGCTGCGCCCGGCAGGCGGCGTCGAGGGCTTCGGCGGCCTCGGCGGGGGTGGCGTCGGCGACCTGGGCGAGCACCTCGCCGGTGGCCGGGTCATGGACGTCGAAGACGGTGGCGGTGGGCCGCCAGACGCCGTCGATGAGGCAGCCGTCGGGGACGGCGGCCAGGACGTCTCGCTCGGTGCGGAGGGTCATGGGCGGGGTGTCCTCCTGCTCGGTCGGGGGTGGAGTCGTGGCGTCGGGGCGGTGCGGGTGGCGGTCATCGCGCATCTCCCGGTCCGGCCGGTATCCGCAGTTCGATCCCGGCCAGCTCCTCGTAGAGCCGGACCGGGATCATCTCGCCGGCCGGACCGCCGTACTGGGCGAGTCCCCGCCGGTAGATCTGCTCGACCAGGGCCGACAGTTCGACCGGGACGCCGACATCGCGGCCCAGATCGACGGCGAGTCCGAGATCCTTGCAGGCGAGGGCCATCGCGAAGGACTCGTCGTAGTCACCGGCTGTCAGCAGGTCCTGGATGTCGTGCTCCAGGAAGTTGCTGTTGGCGGGGCTGGCGATCAGCGAATCGCGCAGCACCGCCAGGTCCACCCCGGCCTTGACCCCCAGGGTGAGCACCTCGGAGGTGGCGACCAGATGGGAGAACCAGAGCAGGTTGATCATCAGCTTGACGGTGTAGCCGGTGCCGCGCGGGCCGACGTGGAAGATCCGTTCCGGATCGCCCATGGCGGTGAGGACCGGCCGCAGCTCCGTGTACACAGCGGCGTCCCCACCGGCGAAGATTTGCAGGGTGCCCGCCTCGGCGCCCTTGGCCATGCCGCTGACCGGTGCGTCCAGATGCCGGACGCCGCGCCCGTCGAGCTGCTGCTCGGCGATGCGGCGGGCGGTCGCCGGAGCGGAGGTCGACATATCGATCCAGGTGCTGCCGGGCCGCAGTGCGGCGGCGGCCCCGGCGTGCAGGAGGACGGCCTCGACCTGCCGGGGGCCGGGCAGCATGGTGATCAGGACATCGACGGCGGCGGCGCAGTCGGCGGCGCTGTCGGCCCAGTCGGCACCGGCGGCGAGGTGGGCGGCGGCGGCCTCGCGGCGGATGTCGTGGACGGTGACCGGAAATCCGGCCGTGAGCAGATTGCGGGCCATCGCCCCGCCCATATGGCCGAGTCCGATGAATCCGACGGTGGGAGGGGTTCCGGGTGTGTCGGACCTTCCCGGGGCCCTGGGGCTCTCAGATGTCTCAGCGGTCTCAGCGGTCTCGGAAATCTCGGAAGTCTCAGGGATTTCAGGGGTCTCAGACAAGGCCGATCCAGGTGGTCTTGAGGACGGGGTGGCCGTCCAGGGCGGACAGGGATGTGTCGTGACCGGGGCTGGAGCTCTTGGACCCGCCGAACGGAGTGCTGGTGTCACCGGCGTCGAAGCTGTCGTTCCGGACCGTTCGACGCCGTCCCGCCGCGTGGCTTTCGGCGGAGCCGGTGGGCGGTGGTGAGGCCGCGGGGGCTTCGTGGGCTTGGTGGGCGATCTGTGGGCATTCCCCCTTCCCGGGAGGAGGGTCACCGCGGCACCGGGCGGGGATCTCCGCGCGCGACCTCCGGACAGCGCCGTACGGGCCAGGCCGACGCCCGCCCACGAACGGACCACGGTGACGCTCCCGTACCGCGTGAGCGGAGCTGCCCGGCCTGGACGTGTGCGACGTGTGCGACGTGTGCGATGTGCGGGACGTGTGTGCGGGTGGGGCCGGTGAAGGCGGCCCCGCGCGCCTCGGGGGGCGGCGGGGCGGGTGCCCGGCCCCTCACCTCGCCGTGGCCGGGCAGCACCCGGAGCCAGAGCCAGAGCCAGACCCGGAACCGGAACCGGCGGCCCCGGCCCCGGAGCGGGCCCCGCCCCGGGCGGTGGTGGCGGTCGGGCGGCCACGGGGGACCGGACCCCGGGCCGCCGGGAGCGGCCGCCCGGCGCCGGGCCCCGCCCGGTCCGGCCGTGACGCGGCGGTCGTCACCCGCCTTCTCCGGGATCGGCTCCGGTCTGCCGTCCGGGCCCGGCCGGGGTGAAGAAGGGGTTGGACACCTGGTCACGCGCGGCCAGCACCTCGGCGATGCCGGGGGCGCCCGCGACCCCCGCGGCCAGGGCGGCCCGGGTGGCGGCCCGGTTGTTGCGGTAGACCTCCTCGGCGTCCTCGGCCGCCCAGTCGACCCACACCGCCGCGATCAGCAGCAGATCGTCGGCCGCTTCGGCCGGGACGATCCCCTCGGCCACCGCGTCGGCGACCCCACCGGCCACCCCGGCCTGGGCTGCTCCCCAGGTCAGCGCGGCATGGGTGTCCCCCCGAACCTCCGCCTTATTGACGAACAGGGTCAGCGGTTTGACCGGCAGGCTGGGCCGTAGCACCGTAACAAACGGGGTGAAACCGGCCCGTGGGGTGGCCAGCGCGGTGGCCCAGGCGGTCTCGGCGGCGGTGCCCCGCCCGCCGAGCACGGTATTGATATGGGCGGCGTGCGGGCCGCTGCCGACGAAGGACTCGCCGATCATGACCTGGTGGCCGAAGCGGCCGGACTTCTCGTCGCTCATCCGATGAAACCGTTCTTCTTGAGCCAGCCCTCGGCGACCCGGTCGGGGGGCAGGCCATCGACGGCCACCTGGGCGTTGAGGCCGCGCAGGGTGGCGTTGTCGAGCCTGGCCGCGATCGGCGCCATGATCTGGCCGATGGACGGATAGCTGTCGGCGGTCTCCGTGCGCAGGGTGAGCGCCGGGTTGTAGACCGGGAAGAACTGCCTGTCGTCCTCCAGGGTGGTCAGCTTGAGGTTGGTGATGCGCCCGTCGGTGGCGAAGACCTCGCCGAAGTTGCAGGTGGTGCCCTTGGCGGTCTCGGTGTAGACCACACCGGTGTCCACCAGTTTGATATTGCTCTTGGGGATGTCGATCCCATAGGCGCGGATCAGGCCCGGCCAGCCGTCGTTGCGGGTGGAGAACTCGCTCTCCAGACAGACGGTGGCGTCGGCCGGGCGGCTTCTGGCGAAGGCGGCGAAGTCGCTGAGGGACGTCAGCTTCCACTGCCGGGCCTTGGCCGACAGCACCGCGAGGGCGAAGGTGTTGTCGGCGGGCGCGGGAGTCAGCCAGCGCACGCCGTTCTTGGCCCTGTCCTCGTCGGCCACGGCCTTGAACTGGGCCGCGGCGCCCTTCACCGGGTCGGTGTGCTTGAGGTAGATGATCCAGCCGGTGCCCGTGTAGTCCCAGTACAGATCGACTTCCTTCGAGGTCAGCGCCGCCCGGGTGTTGGCGCTGCCCTTGATGTTGGTCTTGTCCTTGACCTTGGCGCCGGCCGCCTGGAGGGCGAGTTTGGTGATCTGGCCGAGGACGATGCTCTCGGTGAAGTCCTTGGAGCTGACGGTGAGGGTCCGGCCCGTCAGCGCCGCGTCGGCCTTGATCGAGCCGGAGCCCACGGCCGCCGTGGCACCGCTGTTGGCGTCGGTGGTGACATGGGTGGAGCAGGCGACCGGCAGCAGCGGAAGGGCCAGCACCGCGAGGGCTCCGGCGGTACGGCGGCGCAAGGGCATCGTGTCCCCTTCACAGATGGGCGGCGAGTTCACAGACGGGCGGCGAGTTCACAGATGGGTGGCGAACGGGGGGAACCGCGGGCTCAGCGAGTACGGAAGCGGTCCTCGACCACGGACCCGAGCCAGTCGATGAGCAGGGCCAGCGAGGCGACCAGGACCGCTCCGGTGACCAGGACAGGGGTGCGCTGGAGCTTGATGCCGTTGACGATCATGTCGCCGAGCCCACCGGCGTTCACGAAGGTGGCGAGCGTGCCGACGCCCACGTTGAACACCAGCGCCGTACGGATACCGGCCAGGATGACCGGCACGGCCAGCGGGAGTTCCACCCGGAACAGAACGGCCGACGAGCCCATCCCGAGCCCCCGGGCCGCGTCCACGACCGGGGCGTCCACCTGCTGGATGCCGACGATGGTGTTGCGCAGCACCGGGAGGACGGAGTACGCGACCATGCCCATGACCGCCGTGCCGAAGCCGATGCCCCACCAGAGCGAGAGCAGCACCAGGAGTCCGATGGCCGGGGCCGCCTGGCCGATGTTGGCCAGACCGGTGACCAGCGGGGCGAGTCGGCGCAGGGCGGGCCGGGTGAGCAGGATGCCCCCGCCCAGGGCCAGCACCAGGACCAGCACGGTGGAGACCGAGGTCAGCCACAGATGCTGGGTCACCGCGTCGGTGATGTACGTGGGGTTCAGGGTGCGCTGCTCGATGGAGTCCAACGGGCGGGCGTGCACCCAGACGTAGAGCAGGGCGAGCAGGGTCGCGATCACGGCCGGAGTGGTGAGGTGGCGCCGTAGCCGGGTGCTCACACCGCACCGCCGGACGGCAGGGCCGCGGGTTCCGCGACCGCCCGCATCAGCGCCTCGATCCCGACCTCTCCGCGCAGACGGCCCTCGGCGTCGAGGACGCCGATCCGGGTGGAGGCGGTGGCGACCATGGTGTCCAGCGCCGTGTGCAGGGTGGCGTCGGCGCCGAGCACGGCGGGCGGGGCCTGCGCGGGGACCGGGTCCCAGTCGACCTCGGAGAGCCGCCGCAGCCCGAGCCGTTTGAGCGAGGAACCGGCTCCGGCGAAGCGGGCGACGACCTCGTCGGCGGGGCGGGCGAGGATCGCCTCCGGGGTGTCGAGCTGGCGTATCCGCGAGCCCTCGGCGAGGACGGCGATGCGATCACCCATCCGGATCGCCTCGTCGAAGTCGTGGGTGACGAAGACGATGGTCTTGCGCAGGGTCTCCTGGAGCCTGAGGAACTCGCTCTGCAACCGGTCCCGGGTGACCGGGTCGGTGGCGCCGAACGGCTCGTCCATCAGCATCACCGGCGGATCGGCCGCCAGGGCGCGGGCCACGCCCACCCGCTGCTGCTGGCCGCCGGAGAGCTGGCGCGGCAGCCGGTCGCGGAACTCCGGGCCGAGGCCGATCAGATCGAGCAGCGCGTCGACACGTTCCTCGATCCGCTTGCGGTTCCAGCCGAGCATCCGGGGGACCAGGCCGATGTTCCTGGCGACGGTCATGTGCGGGAAGAGGCCGACCTGCTGGATCGCGTAGCCGATGCCGCGCCGCAGCTCGTTCTGGTCCAGTGCCAGCACATTGCGGCCGTCGATCTCGATGGAGCCCGAGGTGGGCTCGATCATCCGGTTGACCATCCGCATGGTGGTGGTCTTGCCGCACCCTGACGGGCCGACCAGGACCAGGATCTCCCCGGCCGCGATGTCCAGGGTGAACCCGGCCACAGCGGGGGAGGGCTGGCCCGGGTAGGACTTGGAGACCTTCCGGAGGCTGATCATCGGCTGGTCAGGCATGCACGCTCCTGCGCGGGTTGGGGGTCCGGATACGGCGGGGCGCGAGCCCGCGCGGGACGGTGAGCCGCCCGAAGAGCACAAGGACGAGGTCGAAGAAGAGGGCCAGCAGCACGACACCGACCGTGCCGACCACGGCCCGGTTGGTGGAGTTGACGCCACCGAGGCCCGCGAGCCCGTCGAAGATCTGATGGCCTAGGCCGGGGCCGCCGACATAGGCGGCGATGGTCGCGATACCCATGGTCATCTGGGTGGAGACCCGGACACCGGCCAGGATCACCGGCCAGGCGAGCGGGAACTCGACGGTGGCCAGCATCCGCAGACGCCCCATGCCCACGCCCCGGGCGGCCTCGGTGAGCGCGGGATCGACCTCCGCGAGACCGACCACCGTATTGCGGACGATCGGCAGCAGCGCGTAGATCACCAGCGCGACGACGCTGGGCACATAGCCCAGGCCGAGCGGTCCGATGAGAAGCCCGAGCAGGGCGAAGGACGGAATCGTCAGGGCCGCGGCCGAGAGCGACACCGCGAGCGAACTCAGGCGTGGCGTGCGGTAGGTGAGGATTCCGACGAGCACGCCGATCGCCGTCGCGATCCCCATCGACACGACGACGACACCGGCGTGCTCCTGGGTCTGGGCGACGAGGACGTCCTGTCGGCTCTGCAGATACTCCCAGAGCGTCACGCCACTCCTTCCTGTCCGGTACCCGGTGACGGCGGTGTCGCGCGGGCCTGGCGGGCAAGGTAGGCACTGGCGGTCACCACCGCAATAGGTCGCGCCAGAATCAGAACATCAGTTCAGCCCATGACAACTCTGCCGTCCGGAAGAACGTCCGAAACGCTCGTCGACGATCGGCCGGTATACGCCGGTGATCGGTGTGGTGACACCCGTCACCGGCGTATACCGCGTGGTCGGCGGTCGGCGGCCGTCGGAGCCGGACGCCGGACGCCGGACGCCGGACGCGGCGGCAGGGGCCCGGCCCGCGCCCCCGGGTCCGGACGTGCGCCTGCCCCGGGCTCCGGGCTCTGCACGTCCTCAGAGGGTCTTGATCTGACCCCCGTCGATGATGAACTCGGCGCCCGTGATGTTCCCGGCGTTGGGGGAGGCCAGGAAGACGGCGAGATCGGCGACTTCCCCGGGCTCGGTGATCCTGCCGGTGGAGATGCCCATCGTGCGCGGTACGACCTCGTCGAGGGCCGCCTCGGCGGTGCCTCCCGCCTCGGAGGCCACGGCGTCGGCGAAGCCGCCCGGGTCGGTCCAGAACGGGGTACGGACCGGGCCGGGCGCGATGGCGTTGACCCGGACACCGCGCGGGGCGAACTCCTCCGACAGCGCCTTGGTCAGATTGGACAGCGCGGCCTTCGCCGCGGAGTAGTCGACGACCATGGGGAAGGGCAGCCGCGCGTTGACGGAGGTGATGTTGACGATGGCTCCGGCCCCGCCCGCGAGCAGATGGGGCAGCGCCGCCCGGCTCGCGCGGACCGCGCTGAAGAAGGTGAGCCCGAACACCCGCTCCCACGCGTCGTCGTCGATATCCAGGAAGCCGCTGCGGGGGCTGGTGACACCGAGGTTGTTGACGAGCACGTCGACCCGGCCGTGCCGGTCCGCCGCGGCCCCGATCAGCCGGTCCGCGCCGTCGGCCGCGGCCAAGTCCACCGGGACGAAGACGGTGTCGTACCTCTCCCGCAGAGCGGCGAGCCCGGGTGTCCCGGTACGGCTGCCGACGACGACACGCGCGCCCTCCCGGCCGAACGCCTCGGCCACGGCGAGCCCGATGCCCTTGCTTCCCCCGGTGACCACGGCGACCTTGTCCTTCAGACGCAGATCCATCGGCAGCCATCCTCATGACGTCGCCCGCGCGGAACACCACCCGCCTCCCGGATGGCCGGACCCAGTATCACGTCCCCCACCGCTCCGCGCACGCATCGGCAGGACATCGGCAGCGGGTGTCCGGGCCGGGTGCCGATGGTTCAGGGCAGGGGCGGACGGGTAGATGCCCGGACTCGCGGGTGTCCCGACTGCGGCGGCCCGCGGCAGCGGACGGTGACCACTCGCCCCGGGCGAAGAGGCGGCGCCTGGGGCGCCGCGCGCCGTTGCCAGCCGATGGGGGAGGCCGAGGGTGTCTGCGGAGTACGAGTTACGGCTGCCGGAGCAGACCATGCGGACGCTCGGGTACCGGGTGGTGGACGCGATCGTCGAGCATCTCACCGGGCCCGGGGGAGGACCGGTGGCGGACCGGGCGGCCGGTGACTGGGCCGAGCGGCTGCTCACGGAGCCGCTGCCGGTGGCGGCGCACGACCCGGAACGGCTGCTGGAGGAGGCACTCGGCCTGCTCCGCCGGGGCAACGCGCACCCGGACCACCCGAGGTTCCTCGCGTTCGTCCCCAGCCCCGGCACCTACGCGGGCGTGCTGGCGTCGGCGCTGGCGACCGGGTTCGCGGTGCCGACGGGCTGGCGGCTGACCGGCCCGGTGTCCAGTGCCGTCGAGGTGACCGCGATCCGCTGGCTGGCCCGGCTCATGGGGCTGCCCGAGGGGACGGGCGGACTGCTCGTGCCCGGCGGTTCGACCGCCAATCTGACCGCCCTGACCGTGGCCCGGGACGAGATCCTGGGCGAGGAGGGGATCGGCGAGGGCACCGCGTACTGTTCCGACCAGACCCACTTCTCGGTCCCGCGCGCCCTGCGCCTGCTCGGAGTCGGCCCCCGCCGGGTGCGGTGCCTGCCGACGGGCGGCTCCTCCCGGCTGGACGCGGTAGCGCTGGCGGCGCGGGTGGCGGCGGACCGCCGCGCCGGGCTGCGGCCCTTCGCCGTGATCGCCAACGCGGGCACGGTCAGCACCGGCGCGATCGACCCACTGCCCGAACTCGCCGCCCTCTGCCGGGCCGAGGGGCTGTGGCTGCACGTGGACGGGGCGTTCGGCGCGGCGGCGGCCCTCACCGAGGAGGGCAGGTCCCTGCTCGGCGGCCTCGACCTCGCCGACTCGCTCACCGTCGATCCGCACAAGTGGCTCTTCCAGCCCGCGGAACTCGGGTGCGTACTGCTCCGTTCCCCCGCCCTGCTGCGGCGCACCTTCGGCATTTCCCTGCCCCCCTTCCTGGGCCCGTCCGGGGAGCACCCGGACGCGGAGACGGGAACGGAGACGGAGACGGGAACGGGGACCGGGACGGGCGGCGGGGTCGACTTCCTGCACTTCGGCATCCAGCAGACCCGTGAGTTCAAGGCGCTCAGACTCTGGCTCTCGCTGAAGATGTTCGGCTCCGACGCCTTCGTCCAAGCCGTCGGCCGGGGTCTCGCCAACGCCCGGGAACTGGGCCGCTTCATCGCCGCCCAGCCCGGCGTCGAACTGGTCACCCCGCCGAGCCTGGCCGTCCTGACCTTCCGCTGTGTACCACCGGACGGGTACGAGGTCCCCGAGAGCTGTGTGGACCTGGCGGCCTCCGACCTGGCGAACGACGGCGGCGCGATGGTCATGCCCACCACCGCCACCGGCCGCCGGGCCTTCCGGATCTGCACCGTCAACCCCCGCACCAGCCCCGCCGACCTGCGCGATGTCGTCATCCGGCTGCGCGACCTGTGGCGCGCCAGGGCACGGGAAGCAGCCCGGAAGCACTCCGGAGGCCGTGCGTGAAGCCGCTGGACCCGGCGGACCTCCATGCCCGGGCCACCGCGGCCACCGGCCTGGACGACTTCGGCGACCCCTCCTACCGCGAAGCGCTGGACCGGCTCACCGAGGCCCTGAACGCCGAAGCCCGCCTGAACGCCCACGGCCGCGCCGAAGCCCGTACGACACTCACATCGGCCCTGGTCAACCGGCTGCTGCTGCACCGCCCTCCCGCCCCGCCGACCCCTCCACCTACCCCTCCACGGATCCCCCCGCCGACACCCCTGCCCGGCCGCCCCGTCGTCATCACCGGCCCACCGCGCAGCGGCAGCACCTTCCTCCACACCCTGCTGGCCCATCACCCCGGTCTGCACGCGCCACGGCTGTGGGAGCTGATGCACCCGCTCTGCCCGCCCGGTGTCACCGACTCCGCGCTGATCGAGGCCACCCGCCACCATGTCACCGCCTACTACACGGCGGCCCCGGCCATGCGGGACATCCACCTCATGGCAGCCGAAGGGCCGGAGGAGTGCGAATACCTGATGACGACGGCCTTCCACAACACGGTCCTGGGCCTCTTCGGCTACCGCGTCCCCAGCTACGCCGACTGGCTGCTGGAGCAGGACCTCACCAACGCCTACCGGCTCCACCGCCGCCAGATCGGGACGATCCTCGCCCGCCGCCCGGCCGCCCTCCGCGCGCGCCTGCTGCTCAAATGCCCCTCCCACATCTGGTACCTGCCGCACCTGGCCGCCGCCTACCCCGATCTGACCCTCATCGAGCTGCGCCGCGACCCCCGGCACGCCACCGCCTCGACGTGCAGCCTCACCCTGCACGCCCGCCGCAAGCGCAGCGACCGTACCGATCCCCATGAGATCGGCCGGCAGATCGACCGCGCCCTGCGACTCGGCGCCGCCCGGCTGTCCGCCTTCACCGCCGCGCCCCCACCCGGCGTCACCCACATCCCCGTCGACTACGACGACCTCGTCCGCGCCCCGGCCGCCACCGCGCAGCGCCTCTTCACCCTGCTCGGCCTCCCCGGCCTGCCGCCCGCCACGCTGCGCCGCCATCTCGCGCAGCCGGCGCCGCGCGGACGTCATGTCTACTCCGGCGCGGACTTCGGCCTCACGCCCTGACCGTCCGGGGGAAAGCCCCGCGGCGACCGCCGTTCCGCCCGGAACGCCCTTCGGCCTTCCGCCGACGGCACCTCATGCGGCGCGAAGGCGTCCGACCGGGTGTGCGGTGGTCGGACGCCTTCGCCTGTCCTGCTGGGAGCGGGGCTCAGCCGGTGGTGCGGTGTGTGTCGATGAAGGCGGCCAGTGCGTGCAGCGGGCGTCCGTCCAGGATGTCGGCGGGTGAGACCCGCACGCCGTACCGTTTGCGTACCGCCGCCACGATCTGGGTGGCCGCCAGGGAATCCCCGCCCAGGTCGGGGAAGCGGTCCTCACGGCCGACGCGGTCGAGCCCGAGGAGGTCGGACCAGATCGCGGCCAGGGCCTCCTCCGTCGCGCCGTTCGGTGTGACGCAGTCGTACGGCAGCGGGGGCCGGTGCTGCGCGGATGCGGACGGCCGGCGGTCGAGGATCTGTTCCGCGACGAGGAAGTCGTCCTCGCGTGCGGCGGCGCCGCGCCGGCTGACCAGGACCTGGGGCCGGGCCAGGGCGAAGGCGTCATGGACGGCCCGCACGCCGATCGCGTTGGTGATGCCGTCACCGAGCGGGATGAGCCCCCCTCCGCCCGGGCGCCCGGCGGCCGTCCCGTCCGCACCGGGCCGAGTGACCACGATCTTTCCGATGTGGCGTGCCCGGGACATGTACCGGAACGCCTCCGTCACCTCGGTTTCCGGGAACGCGCGGACCGGCAGCGCGGGCAGGGCGCCGGTGCGCAGCAGCGCGGACACCTCGGCCCAGCACTCCGCGAAGTCGGTGCCGTACACATCCGGGTAGTAGACGCTGAAGGTCGCTCCCTGTTCCAGCAGCCGCAGGTCGAGCGCGGTGCCCGAGGCGACGTCCCGCTTGCCGATCTCGACGAACCGGCCGTTCGGGCGCAGCGTGCGCAGACCGGCCGTGATGCGGTCACCCGCCAGGGAGTTGAGGACGACGTCGACGCCACCCGCTTCGACGGTCTCCCGCTGGAAGTCGAGGGTGCGCGAGTCCATGACCTTCGCGATGCCGAGACCGGTGAGGTAGGCACGTTTCTCCGGGGAGCCCGCCGTCGCGTGGATCTCGGCGCCCAGCCGCTGGGCGACCTGGACGGCGGCGAGGCCGACGCCGCCCGTCGCGGCGTGGATCAGCACCCGTTCGCCGCGGCGGAGGCGGGCCCGGCGCACCAGGCAGTCGTACGCGGTGGCGTAGGCGACGGGCAGGGAGGCCGCCTCGGCGAAGGCCATGCCGTCCGGGACCGGGTGCGCGAGCCGCGCGGGGACGGTGACATACCGGGAGAAGCACTCCGCGCCCATCACCATCACACGATCGCCGACGGACACCCCGCAGACCTCCGCGCCGACGGCGGTGACGGTCCCGGCCGCTTCGAGGCCGTAGGCGTGGTCGGGGGTGTCGGCGTCGAGCATGCCCGTGGCCGTCAGCACCTCCTTGAAGTTGAGACCCGTCGCCCGGACCTCCACTTCCACATCGCCGGGTCCGGGTGCGACCCGCGGTCCTGGTACGAAGCGGAGGGAGTCGAGGTCGGCGGGTTCGGTGCTGACGAGGCGCACATTGGGGCGGGCGCCGGTGGGGTGTGCGTCCGGTCCGGTACCGCCCCGGTCGGCACGGCGACGGCCGCTGGTCTCCCGCCGCAGGGTGTATCCGCTGATCGCGACCAGGGCGCGGCCCTCGTCGTCCGTGATCAGGCTGTCGATGCGGACCGCCGGGGCATCGGGGTCCGGGTCCTCGTGCCCCCGCACCCGGCCGTGGACCCGGGGGCCCAGCCGCCCGTACACCGCGATCCGCTCATAGGAGACGGGCAGGTGGTCGTCGTGCTCGCCGTCCCAGAACGGTTCGCCCGCCGCGTTGTCGAGCAGCGCCGGATGCAGGGCGAACCGTTCGGTGTCCGGGGTGAACGGGGCGTCGAGTTCACAGGTGATGAGGGCTTCACGGGGGCCCGTGCGGCTCACTCGGCGGATGTTCTGCCACCGGGGGCCGAAGACGAGCACGCCGGAGCGGAGGGAGGCGCCGACACGCCCTGTGCTGCCCGTGTCGTCTGTGCTGCCTGGGTGATCTGTGTGGTCTGTGCTGTCTGTGTGTTCGGGGCGGGGCGCGGACGGGACCGGGGCCTTGGCGGGCAGGGGCCTGACGCGGGCCTGGGCGTAGGTCGTCCAGGGCCCGTCGGAGGTGGCGCGGGCGCGGAGGGCGGCCTCCAGTTCGGGCACCGGCTCCGCGGCGGCGGGCTGTCCGGACGGCGGTGCCGTCTCTTCGAGCCGTACCGCGAACTCGGCCGCCGTACCCATCGGCACGGTCAGCGGCGCCAGGATGTCCAGTCCGAGGATCTCCAGGCGTTCGGTGCCCAGTCTGCGGGCACCGGCCGCCCGCAGGAACTCGACGGCGGCGGAACCCGGCAGCAGACCGTCGGCACCGGCGCGGTGGTCCCGTACCAGCCAGGCGGTGTTCTCGTCCCGGCCCAGGGTGCCCCGGTACTCGACCGAGGACGCGTGCACGCTCTCGGTGGTGAACACCGGGTCGTCGACGGGCAGATGCTGCCCGTACACCTCCGGTCCGCCGCCCGCCGCGCGCGCCGCGTCGACCGCCATTCCCGCCTCGCTCCACGCGTCGAAGTTCAGCGAGAGGGTACGCCGTCCGCGCGCGGTGCGGGCACGGGCGAACGCGTCGAGGAAGGCGCTGGCCCCCGTGTAGTCCGCCTGGCCGAGGCCACCGAAGACCGCGACCATCGACGAGCACAGGATCAGCCAGCGGGTGGCGTCGTCGGCGACCGCCCCGTCCAGGACGAGGGTGCCGCGGAGCTTCGGGGCGAGGACCCGGCGCAGATGCCCGTCGTCCATCGCCTCGATGAGCCGTCCGCCGGGGACACCGGCGCAGTGGGCGACGCCGTCGAAGGGACCGTGCTCCGCGCGGACCCGGCCCATCGCCTCCTCGTCGCAGACATCGGCCCGTACGCACACCACCGAGGCCCCCGATGCCGCGATCCGGCCGAGCGCGGCCAGTCGGGCGCGCAGTCCGGGCGGGGTCGACGGGTCGGCGGCGCGGTCGCGCCAGAGGTGGCGCGGGGGCAGCGGGGCCCGGTGGGTGAGGACGAGCCGCACATCCCCGGCCGTCCGCGCGGCGTCCTCGGCCAGCGCGAGGCCGATGCCGCCGAGCCCGCCGGTGATCAGATAGGTGCCGCCGTCCGTCCACAGGGGCTCGGCTTCCCCCGGGACGGGGACGGGGACGGGGGCAGCGGTGGGGGTAGCGGTGGGCGCGGGCAGCGGGGCCGGAACGGGCTCGTGCCCGAGGGCGTATCGCGTGCCGTCGCGGTGGGCGATGACGCTGTTGGGGACCAGGCCGTCGAGTTCGGCGGCGATCCGCGCGCCGGGGTCCGCGACCGGGTCGAGGTCGACCTCGGCCAGCCGGACGTGCGGATACTCGTGGGGGATCACCTTGGCCGCGCCGTCGAGCAGCGCGAGTTCGGGACGCTGTTCCGTACCGTCCGCCGGGTCGGTGTGGTGGCGGCCACGGGTGACGAGGAGGACGTCCAGGGGCGCGGACCGTTCGCGCTGTGCCACCGCGGCGACGATCCGCAGCAGGGGCAGGAAGCTCTCGACGACAGCGTCGGCGCGTTCACCGAGTGTGGCGTCCGGGTCGGCCGGGGCGAGTCCCCACGCGCAGACGACGGAGTCGAAGGGGGGCTCGTCCCGCACCCGTTCGAGAAGCCGGTCGAGGCCGTCCGCGTCACCGGGGCCGATCCGCGTCGGGACGGCGGCGGCAGCCGGGGCGGCGGGAGCGGAGGCCGGGGCACCGCCGGTGGACGGCCCGGTGCCGGTCGGCACGGACCACGGGACCGCGACGGTCTCGTGGCCGCGGGCCGTCAGCGCCTCGCCGATGCCCAGGCCGTCCGCCGGGACCAGCGCCAGGACCCGGCGGGCGCGCCGCCGCGCCGGTTCCTCCGGCAGCGGCGCCGGTGACCAGCGCGGTGTCTGGAGCCAGCCGCGGGCCTCGCGGTCAGGGGCCTGGGGCGCGCCCCCGCCGGTGACCGCTCCGCAGGTGAGGGCCCTGTCCGTGACGGCTCCGCCGGTGGCTGTCCCGTTGGTGGCTGCCCTGTCGGTGGCGGCTCTGCCGGTGGCTGTCCCGCCGGTGATCGCTCTGTCCGCGGCCGTCCCGCCCACGACCGTCCCGCCCGCGGCGGCTCCGCCGGTGGCCGTCCCGCCGATGGCCGACCGGTCCCTGACGGCCCCTTCCGCGAGGGGCCGGCCGGTGGCCAAGGGCGCGTGCGGCGGCGGCTCCGGCGGGTCGATCCAGTACGTCGCCCGCTCGAAGGGATAGCCGGGCAGCGGCACCCGGCGCGGGGAACGCCCGGCGAAACAGCGGTCCCAGTCCACATGGCCGCCCCTCGTCCACAGGCCGCCCACCACATCCAGGGCGGACGCGGCGTCGACGGTCGGGCTCCACGGCGCCAGGGCGGGCAGGGCCGCGGTGCCGTCCCCCGGCGCTGCGGTGCCACCGTTCCGCGCCGTACCCTGCCACCGCGCCGTGCCGCCGGGCGCCGTGCCCTGCCGCAGGGTTCTGCGGGCCATGGCGGTCAGGCCGCGCCCGGGGCCCGCCTCCAGCAGGACCACGGGGCCCAGATCCCTGACGACCGTGGCCAGAGCGTCCATGAACCGCACCGGGTCACGGGTCTGCCGCACCCAGTACTCGGGGTCGGTGAGCTGGTCGGGATCGGCCCAGGTCCCGGTCGCGGTCGCGGCCATCCGACGGGTGGGCCGTTCCCGCCGGGTGCCCGCGACCACCTCACGGAACTCGTCGAGCACCGCGTCCATCGACCGGGAGTGGAACGCGTGCGAGGTGCGCAGCCGGGTGTGCGCGACCCCGGCGACGGTGAGCGCGTCCTCGAAGCGTCCGACGGCGTCCGGCGCGCCGGAGACCGCGCACCGGTCCGGCGCGTTGAACGCCGCGATGTCCAGCTCGGGCGGCAGGAGTTCACGCAGCTCGGCCTCGCCGACGCAGACCGCCGTCATCGCCCCGGGCGGGGTGGACCCCATCAACCGCCCACGGGCCTCGACGATCCGCAGGGCGTCGGCCAGGGGGAACACCCCGGCGACGCAGGCCGCCGCGTACTCGCCCACACTGTGGCCGAGCATCGCGGCCGGTGCCACACCGGCCGCGAGCACCGCGCGGGCGACGGAGTACTCCATGGTGAACAGGGCGAGCTGGGCCCAACGCGTCTTCCAGGGAGCCCCCGGTCCCGCGCCCGCCGCCCGCCCCGCCACCGGACCGAACATGACCTCGCGTACGTCCTGCCCGGTCAGCGAGCGGATGATCTCCGCGCAGCGGTCGACCTCGGTACGGAAGGTGACGTCCCCCTTGTAGAGGGCGCGGCCCATGCCCTCGTACTGGGCGCCCTGGCCCGGGAAGGCGAACACCACCGGCAGACCCGTGCCCGTGGCGGGGGACTCCGGGAGCGGGGCGGCGGCCAGCCGGGCCGCCGCCTCGCCGGTGCTTCCGGCGGCCACCGCCATCCGGTACGGGAAGGCGGCCCGGCCCCGGGCCAGGGTGTGGGCCACCGCGGCGGGGGTGAGACCGTCGTGGGTGTGGAGGTGGGCGCTGAGCCGGGTGCGCTGCGCGTCGAGCGCCGTGATGGTACGGGCGGACAGGACATACAGCTCGTCGCGGGGCACGGAACCGGCCGTCCCCCCGGCGTCGGCCGCGCCGGGCGCCAGATGCCCCGCGCGGTCCGGCGCCTGCTCGATCACCGCGTGCGCGTTGGTGCCGCCCACACCGAAGGAGCTGACACCCGCCCGCCGCGTTCCGTCCCACGGCCGCGGCTCACGCGGCAGATAGAACGGGGAGCCCGCGAAGGGCACATGCGGGCTGGGCTCGTCCACATGGACCGCCGCCGGGATCAGACCCCGTTCGACGGCGAGGAGCGCCTTGATGAGACCCGCCGTGCCCGCCGCCGTGGTGAGATGCCCGATCTGGCCCTTCACCGAACCGATGGCGCAGAACGGCCGCTCCACGGGGCCGAGACCGAACGCGGCCGTCAGGGCGGCGATCTCGATCGGGTCGCCGAGCGGTGTGCCGGTGCCGTGGGCTTCGACGAATCCGATGGTGCGCGGGTCGACCCCCGCGATCCGCTGCGCCCGGGCGATGGCACGGGCCTGGCCGTCGACGCCGGGAGCGGAGTAGGTCATCTTGTCGGAGCCGTCGTTGTTGATGGCGGTGCCCTTGATCACGGCGATGATCCGGTCGCCGTCCGCCAGCGCGTCCGCGACCCTCTTGAGCAGGACGACACCGCCGCCGTCGCCGAACACGGTCCCGCCCGCTGCCGCGTCGAACGGCCGGCAGCGCCCGTCGGACGAGGTGATCGACCCCTCCTCGTGGACATAGCCGCTCCCGTGCTGCGCGTTGACGGCGACCCCGCCGGCGAGGGCCATGTCGGATTCGCCGGTCAGCAGGGACTGGCAGGCCAGATGCACGACGACGAGCCCGGAGGAGCAGGCGGTCTGCGCGGTGACGCCGGGGCCGCGCAGCCCCAGCCGGTAGCTGACCCGGGTCGCCAGATAGTCGCCGAGGTTCCCGATGTCGGCCTGGAGCCCCAGGACCGACCCGTCCTGGCGTGCGGCGGCGCCGAGCGTCGGCAGGACGTTGTTGCGGAAGTAGGTGTCCCGTGCGGAGGTCGCGAAGACGCCGATCTGTCCGGGGTACCGGGCCGGATCGTGGCCCGCGTCCTCCAGCGCGAGCCAGCACAGCTCCAGGAACAGCCGTGCCTGGGGGTCCGTCAGCTCGGCCTCGCGCGGGGAGATCCCGAAGAACGCCGCGTCGAAGGCGCCCGGGTGCTCCAGCGGCCGCCCCGCCCTGACGTAGTCCGGATCGGCGAGCAGCGGCCCGGGCACCCGGGCGCCGCGCAGTTCCTCCTCGCTGAAGAAGGTGACGTTGTCGGTGCCCTCGCGGATCAGGCGCCAGAACGCGTCCACGTCCGGTGCGCCGGGGAAGCGGCAGGACATGCCGACGACGGCGATGTCCATGGGCCGCGTGCCGTCCTGCGTCCGGTGCACGGCCGTGACGTCGGCGTCCTCGTGCGTCGGTCCGTGGCCGCCCCGTCCGCGCGCCGCACCGGTCCCGGGACCCGTCCCCGCTTCCGCTTCTGGCCCTGTCCCCGCCCCTGCCTCCGCTCCCGTCGCCGTCTCCCGTTCCCGGACGAACTCCGCGAACGCGGCGGCCGTGGTGTGCCGGAACAGCTCATGCAGGGGGAACTCGATGCCGAAAGCGGTACGCAGCCCGAGGTAGAGCCGCATGAGCAGCAGTGAGTTGCCGCCCGCGGCGAAGAAGGTGAGCCGGGGTGAGGTCACCGGACGGCCCAGCACCTCCTCCCACACGCGCAGCACCTGTGCCTCGACCGCTCCGACGGGGTGGGGCGCGGCCGTGGCCGCCTCGTGCGCGGGCCGGGCGGTGATCCGCAGCGCCCGGCTGTCGATCTTGCCGCTGCGGGTGAGCGGCAGCCGGTCGAGGATCTCGACATGGGCGGGCACGGCGTACTCGGGGAGGGCCTCCCGCAGATGCTCCCGCAGTTGTTCGGCGGTCAGCCCCGGCGCGGAGGGTTCGACGAACGCCACCAGATCCAGCCCGGCGCCGCCGACCGGCAGGGCCCGGACGGCACAGTGCCGTACGCCCGGGTGGCGCAGGAGCACGGTCGCCACCTCGGCGGGCTCCACCCGGTGGCCGCGTATCTTCGTCTGTTCGTCGGCGCGCCCGACGAACACGACCGCGCCGTCCTCCTCCCTGACCCGCACGATGTCCCCGGTCCGGTACGAGCGGCCGCCCCCGGCCGCGTCGTGGGTGAACCGCTCGGCGGTCAGCGGGTCCGTCCCGCCCGCGTCCGCGTATCCGTCGGCGACGCTCGCTCCGCCGATGTGGAGTTCCCCCGGGGTGCCCCGGGGGACGGGCCGTCCCAGCGGGTCGAGGATGCGCAGGGTGGTGTTGTGGATGGCGTGCCCGATCGGCGGGCGGTGCGGCCAGGCGGCCGGATCGGGGCCGAGGCGGTGGCACAGGGTGACATGGGTCTCGGTGGGGCCGTACTGGTTGATCAGCTCCGCGCCGACGGCCTGGCAGAAACCGCGGACGGAGCCGGTCACGACAAGGGCCTCGCCCGCGGTGACGACATACCGCAGCCGCCCGGGGGTGATACCGAACGCCTCCCAGGCGACGGTGAGCTGATGCACCGCGGCGACCGGCAGGAACGCCACCTCGATCAGCTCATGGCCGAGGAAACCGAGAAGTTCCTCCGGGTTGCGGCGTACCGCGTCCGGTATCACCACCAGGGTGCTGCCCGACGCGGCGGCACAGGCCATTTCCTGGACGGACACGTCGAAGGAGAGCGCGGCGAACTGGCTCACCCGCCGGGGACGTGCGAACTCGGGCTCGGCGAGCTGCCAGGACACCAGGTTGGCGACGCCGCGGTGCGGCATGCTCACCGCCTTGGGCCGGCCGGTCGAACCGGAGGTGAACAGGACATACGCCTCGCTGTCCGGCGCGGGGACGGTCCAGCTCCCCAGCTCGGCGGTCCAGTCGTCGTGGCCGTTCTGGCCGTCCGGGACGGAGGCCGGGCCGTCGGCGCCGATGGGCCGGTCGTCCGGGCCGGGCCCGACCCGCGCGGCGGTCGCCGGGGCGGTGGTCAGGACGGCCTCGGGCCCCTCCCACACACGGGCGTCGGGAGGGACCCCCGGGGAGCGCAGGGCGGCGGCGCAGCCGACGAGGGCGAGCAGGGCGCGCTGCCGGTCCGGCGGGAGGGCCGGGTCGATCGGGACGTACGAGGCCCCGACGCTCCACACCGCGAGCAGGGCGACGAGCGGATCGGCGCCCCGTTCCAGGAAGCAGGCGACCCGGCGACCGGGGCCCGCGTCCGCGGCGAGCAGGGCCCGGCGGGCACGGCTCACGCGGACGGCGAGGCCATGAGCGGTCTCCCGGCGACCCGCGTACTCCTGGACGATGTCGGTGTCCGGCGCGGACCGCAGCCTGCGGACGATCTCCGCGAGAACGGGGGTGCCACCGCCCCTGGTGGTCTCCCCGGTGGCCGCGCGGGCCGTCAGCCCCTGCTGCTCGGACCAGTGCCCGAGCGCGTCGACGGCCGGTTCGTCGGGCGCCCCGACGGCGTGCCGCAACAGCCGCCCGTACAACTCGGCGTAGTGCTCGGCCTGTTCGGAGGAGATCAGGGCGGGCGGGTAGTGCAGCGTGACCCGCGTACGGCCGGTCGAGGGCTGCTCCAGAACGGACACCAGCAGATGGAAGTAGTCGGTTCGCTCGTGCAGGTGGACGCCGGTGACACGGACACCCGTCGCGGGCGGCGGGTCCATGTCGGGGAGTTCCGTATGGGCGAACTCGGTGGCGCAGAACCGGGCCCCCGCGTCCGCCTCGATGAGGGCGAAGGGGTAGCGGCTGTGGGGCCGCGCGGCCTCCTCGGCGTCCGCCACGGCCTGTATCAGGTCCTGCCAGGCACGGCGGCCGACGTCGAGTCGGCAGGGCAGGATGTTGACGAAGAAGCCCAGCTCTCCGGTCTCGGGCGGCAGGTCGGCGACCAGACCTGTCACGACGTCCGGCTCGCCGGACACATAGGAGAGCAGCGCGAGATGGGCGGCTGCGTGGACGCTCCGGGAGGTGACACCCGTACGGGCGGCCAGGGCGCGGATGCCCTCGGATAACTCGGGCGGGACGGGGACGGAGGCTTCCGCTTCCGCCGTCGTCGGCCGTCCGGGCGGGCGGCCCGGGAGCGGGATCTCCGTGGGCTCGATGCCCTCCAGGACATCCGCCCAGTAGGCGCGCTGGTCGGCGGAGCGCTCGGCCGCGCGCTCCAGGGCGAGGTGCGCGGGCGAGGCGTCCACCTCCGTGCGTACGGCGGGTTCCGATCCGGTGGCCCGGCTCAGCAGTTCGGCGGCCAGGGCAGCCGCGGAGCGGGTGTCCAGGAGGGCGTGATGGTAGGAGAGGGACACGACCGACCGCCGTTCCCCCGTGCGGTGGACGGCGACCCGGAGCAGGCCCGGGACCGTGATGTCGAACGGGGCCGCCCGCTCGGCGGTCACCCACCGCTCCACCGCCACCGGGCCCTCGTCCCGCACGTCGAAGAACGCGCAGTCGATCTCCGCCTCGGGGTGCAGCACGTGCAGCGGGCTGCCCGCTCCCTCCACGACAAAGCCGGTACGGAGCACCGGATGGGCCGCGACGAGTGAGGTGAGGGCGGAGCGGAAGGCCGTCTCGTCCAGGCACCCGGTGCCGGGCGCGTGCTCGACGGTGCAGCTCAGGACGTCGTGGTAGACATGGGCGTCCCCCTTGACGTTGTGGTAGAGAACGCCCGTCTGGAGCCGTGACGCGGGACAGGCGCCGACGGCGCCCTCCGGCACCCACCGCAGGTCCCTCTGGTCCACGGGGAAACGGTCAACTCGCTCGGGCATGAGCACACCTCCGGCGTCGTCGGGCAGGAACGAGGCGGATTACAGCAGGCTGACTACCGAGTTTCCATGCCCATGCCAGGATTGCGTCAAGCATGGGCCAAGCGCTAAGACCGCGCCAAGAGTACGGTGTACTCTTCTCCCCGCAGTGAGGCAAGAGAGTGACGCCTGTTACCTGAAGTGGCTGACTCGCCCGCATGAGTGCCATGGTCCTGCCGTCCCCCGGGCCGGGTGCCTGCGCCCTGAGTCAGGAGTCCCGAACCGCACATCGTCCGGTCATATGCCCAATGCACTGCTACCTGACGGTCCTTCGCGCGAGCCGGGCGGGCCGGACCTCCCCGCCGCACGGTAGGGACGGAAAAACGAGCGGGACCGGACCGTGCCGCACGGGCACAGGGTCCGATCCCGCTCCAGGAGCACGATCAGAGATGGGGCTTGACCAGTTCCGCCACATTCGCCTTGCTGGCGGGCCCGACCCGGGTGGCGACGATCGCGCCGCCCTTGAACACATGCAGCGTGGGAATGGCGGTGACGTTGTACCGGGGTCCCGTCTGCGGGCTCTCGTCGATGTCGAGCCGCGCCACGACCAGACGGCCGCCGAAGTCCTTGGCGATGTCCGCGAGAACGGGATCCAGCGCCCGGCAGACACCGCTCCACTCGGCGCGGAAGGCGACGAGGACCGGGAGCTTGGCCTTCAGGACGTCGTTGCCGAAGCTGCTGTCGGTCACGATGACGACGACACTCATACGGAGACTCCTCACAGGAGAGGACGGCGGGATCGGATCGACACGCTCCGGGCCTACGGGAGGGTCAGGCCGAACCAGTAGTCGAAGGTGTCCAACAGGTTGTTGAGGGTGTCGAACGGTTCGATGGTGCCGGTGTCGATGATGAGCTCGCCGTTGGTGGCCAGTTCGTCGGGGGTGGTTTTGCCGACGGCGAGGTTGTTGAGGCCGTCGCGGGTGATGGTGTACGTGGCGTCGGCGGTGTCCGCGTCGGCGGCCGTGGGGGTGTAGACGAGGACGCCGGTGCGGACCTGGACGGTGACCTGGTCGGGGTCGGTGGCGAGCCCGCCGGTGACCGTGAGGCCGATCGTGAGCACGGTCTCGGCGGCGTCGGGGCCGTTGAGACGGATGCCGACGTAGTCGAACAGCATGTCCAGCGGCATCGCGGCGAGCACGGCGGGGGTGATGATCTGCTGGGACGGGGTGCCGGGCGGGACGCCGTTGCCGGGGGTGCGCAGTTCATGGGCGGCGGCGAGGTAGAAGTTGCGCCAAGGGCCGCTCTCGGCCTGGTAGCCGAGCTGTTCGAGGACGTCGGCCTCCAACGTGCGGGCGTCGCGGTTGTTCGGGTCGGCGAAGACGGCGTGGCTCAGCAGTTCCGCCGCCCACCGGTAGCCGGTCGCGTCCTGCGCGTTCTCGTACGCCTGCCGGGCGAGGGCCACGACCTTGTCCGCGCCGCCGATGGCTTCGACGTACCGGTGGCCGGCCTCCTCCGGCGGCAGGGTGTGCAGATGGGCGGCGTTGCCGTCGTACCAGCCCAGATAGCGCTGGTAGACGGCCTTGAGATTGTGGTTGACGGTGCCGTAGTAGCCCCGGTTGAACCATCGGTCGGCCAGACCCAGGGGCACATTGGAGTCGAGGTCCTCGGCGATCTCGATGATGGTGCGGCCGTGGTTGGCCTGCCGCAGCGCCTGGTCATGCAGGTAGCGGTACAGGTCCGCCTGGCTGGTGAGGAACGAGACGATCGCGTCCGGGTCCTCCTTGGTGTTCCAGCGGGGCCAGAAGTGGGAGGCGAACAGCACCTTCGAACGGTCCCCGTACCACTCCACGGACTGCCGCAGATACTCCGACCACGCCTTCGCGTCGCGGACCTGTGCCCCGCGCAGGGAGTACAGGTTGTGCAGGGTGGGGGTGGCGTTCTCCGCCATGCACACCGTGTCGATGTCGGGGAGGTAGAAGTTCATCTCCGACGGGGCCTCGGTGCCCGGAGTGAGCTGGAACTCCATCCGCACCGGCCCGAAGCGGTGCACCTGCCCCTTCTGCGCAATGTCCGAGGTGACGTTGAACGTCGGGGCCAGCACCCCCGAAGTCCCCGTGGAGTTGGTCTTGCCCAGACCCGCGTCGACCTGCCCCTTCGCCGAGCGCTCCAGCAGCGCCCCGTACATGAACAGCGCCCGGCGCTGCATCGGGTTCCCGGCGTAGACGTTCTCGCTGATCGCGTGCTCCAGGAACCCGTCCGGCGCGATGATCTCCACGCCGTCCGGCACTGTGCCGTCCTCGAACAGCCCCAGCACACCGCCGTAGTGGTCGATGTGGGAGTGGGTGAAGAGCACCGCGGTGATGACGCGGTCCTCACCGCGGTTATCGCGGTAGAGCTTGAGCGCCGCCGTCGCACACTCCTCGCTGACCAGCGGGTCCACCACCACGATCTTCTTGGAGCGGCCGGTGGGGTCCTCCAGGAAGGAGATGTTCGACAGGTCCATGCCCCGGACCTGGTAGACCGCGTCCTTCACGACCTCGAACAGGCCCGTGTACATGTTCAGCCGCGCGTTGCGCCACAGGCTCGGATTGACCGTGTCGGGCGCCGTCTTCTCGGTGTTCAGGAACTGGTACGGCTCCAGCCGCCAGATCGGCACCTTGGTCCCGGCCTTGTAGACCGTGAAGTCGTCCGGCAACGGCACCAACTGCCCCTTGGCGGCGAGCCGCCGCTCCGGATCGGCCACCCACGGCGGAACGGCGATCGCGTCGTTCAGGTCCTTCGTCAACTGCGTCGCAGGCTGGGGCTTGCGCTCGGAATCCGTCAACGGACACTACCTTTCACTCGGCCGGGCACGCCCGGCACACACTCGGCACCCCGTCGACCGCCGCCGGGCCGGAACGGTGGTTGTGCCCACGGCACCCGTGGGCCGACGGTTTTCGACAGCCCGGATCATGACACTCCGTGACCAGGCATCACCAGAATGAGAACTGGACAAAAACGCTTCTGTGTCCACTCGGCCGACGATGGCCTGTATGTGTATGTCATGCCCTGCCGCCGCCCTGGTACGGCATCGCCCCACCGGTGTGCGGGCGTACCGGTGGGGCGCGCGGGGTTGGTGCGCGCCGCCGTCGCCGTGGGCGGGGAACCGGTGGATGCCTCCGGCCGGTGGGGAGCGGCGCGGCCCGTGTCCCGAACGGGGCCGCACGCGGGGTCCCGCACGGGTATCGATCCCGCGCGGGTCTCACACGGGCTGCCACATCCGGGCGACCGCCTCGGGGGTGAGCAGTTCCCCGGGGTGCCCCTGCCCGGTCAGGCGCCCCTCGCACAGCACCAGGCAGGCGTCGGCCGAGCGCGCGGCGTCCAGGTCGTGAGTGGCCTGGACGACGGTCACGCCGTCGGTGACCAGCTCGGTCAGCAGGGCCGCTATGCGCGCCCTGGCCTCGGGGTCGAGTCCCGTGGTCGGTTCGTCCAGCAGGAGGAGGTCCGACTCCTGGGCCAGCCCCTGGGCGATCAGGGCCCGCTGCCGCTGCCCGCCGGACACCTCGCCGAGCTGGCGCGGGGCGAGGTCGGCGATGCCCAGCCGTTCCATGATCGAGTCCACCGCCGCGCGGTCGTGCCGGGTGAGCCGGCGCCAGGGGCCGCGGATGCCCCACCGGCCCATCTCCACGGTCTGCCGCACCGTCAGGGGAAGCGTGTCGCCGACGGCGCCGCGCTGGGGGACGAAGGCGGGCGGCCGGTGGCCCGCGCTGTGCAGCTCGCCCGCTGTGGGCCGGATCACTCCGGCCAGAACGCCGAGCAGGGTGGACTTTCCGCTGCCGTTGGGGCCGACCAGCGCCGTGGCGGCCAACGCCGGTATCTCTGCGTCGAGTTGGTGGAGCACCGGTCGGCCCGGGTAGCCCGCGGACAGCCCCGAGAGCCGGATGCGGAAGGCCGGGCCGTCATCGGCGGCGGATGGGGAGAAGTGTGTTTTGAACATGATTTTCATTGTAGTGTGCTCGTCATGGAGTGGTTGACAGGCCCTTTCGAGGTGGCCTTTGTGCAACGGGCCCTGTGGGGCGGAGTACTGGTGTCGGCGATCTGCGCCCTGGCGGGAACCTGGGTGGTGCTGCGGGGGATGGCCTTCCTCGGGGACGCGATGTCGCACGGACTGCTGCCCGGAGTCGCGATCGCCGCGCTCCTGGGTGGGAATCTGCTGGTGGGGGCGGTGGTGAGCGCGGCCGTCATGACGGCGGGAGTGACCGTGCTCGGCCGCGGGCCACGGCTGTCCCAGGACACCCGGATCGGTCTGCTCTTCGTCGGAATGCTGTCGCTCGGTGTCATCGTCGTCTCGCGGTCGCAGTCCTTCGCGGTGGACCTCACCGGAATCCTCTTCGGCGACGTCCTCGCCGTCCGGGAACAGGATCTGTTCCTGCTGGGCGTGGCCCTGCTGGTGGCGCTGGCCGTGTCGCTCCTCGGACACCGGGCCTTCCTCGCCCTGACGTTCGACCCGCGCAAGGCGGCGACACTCGGCCTCCGCCCCCGCCTGGCCCACGCGGCGCTGCTGGGGCTGCTCGCCCTGGCCATCGTCGCCTCCTTCCACATCGTGGGAACACTGCTGGTCCTGGGCCTGCTCATCGCACCGCCCGCGGCGGCGCTGCCCTGGGCGCGCGGGGTACGGGGGGTGATGGCGCTCGCGGCGGCAATCGGAATGACCGCCACCTTCCTCGGTCTGCTGCTGTCCTGGCATCTGAGCACCGCCGCCGGGGCGACCGTCTCGGCGCTCGCGGTGGGCCTGTTCTTCCTCTCCCACCTGGCATCCGGCATCCGCGGGCGCCGACGTGCCCGCCGGTCCGCCCACGGTCGCGCTCCGGGCACCCCGGCGGCGGGCGTCGCTTCCCTGTCCGGCCCCGGACCCCGCCCCGGCGCCGCCGCCACCGGCCGACCGCGCGACCACTGACCGAAAGAGAGCGGAGCATGGTGTCCTTGCTTGTTCGAAGAAACGTCCACTCTGCGGCGCCGGATACCGGCCCCGGGGCACTGAACGCCACCGCCTGGGCGTCGGCCGCCGCACTCACCGCCCTCACCCTGCTCACCACGGGCTGCACCGGGCAGGACGGCGAGACCTCCGGCGCGAAGCCGGGCCCCCCGGCCTCCGCCGCCCCGCACGGATACGTCGAAGGGGCGCAGGAGGCGGCCGAGCCACAGCCCCGGCTGATGCTCAACGACCCCGGCACCGGCGACACCCGGGTCCTCGACCTGGTCACCGGGAAGGTGCACCGGGCACCCCGGTCCGACGGCGCCACCGCCCTCGGCACGGACGGCCGGTTCGGCTATCTCCACTCCGCCGACGGCCTGCACGCCCTCGACAGCGGCGCCTGGACGGTGGACCACGGCGACCACGCGCACTACTACCGCGCGGCCATCCGCGACCTCGGCCGTCTGCCCGGCGGAGCGGGCGCCCGATATGTCCGCGGCGACGCCGCCGTGACCGCCGTGACCGGAGCCGACGGCCGGGCCTCCGTCCACCGCCGCACCGAGCTGGAGAAGCTGGAGAAGACCGGGACCGGACAGCGGAAGAACGCGGACACGGCTGCCCGGCCACTCGCACTCACCGGAGTGCACCGGGCCGCCGTCGTCCCCTACGCAGACCATCTGCTGACCCTCGACGACGACGGGACCGGGACACCGAAGGTCGCGGTGTACGACCGTGCGGGCAAGCGCGCCGAGGCCCCGGACGCGCCGTGCGCCGACCCCAGGGGCGACGCCGTCACCCGGCGCGGTGTCGTGTTCGGATGCGCCGATGGTGCCTTGCTGATCCAGCGGGCCACGAAGGACGGGAAAGGCGACAAGGGCGGGAGTGGGGGAGGGTTCACTGCCGTGCGGATTCCGTACCGTACCGAAGTGCCCACGGCGGAACGGGCCGTCTCCTTCCGGCACCGGCCGGGGAGCGACACGCTCACGGCGCCCTCCGGGGACCGGGCCGTCTGGGCGCTGGACGTCGGCGCGCGCACCTGGACCCGGGTGCGGACCGGGCCCGTCGTCGCCGTCAACACCGCGGGCGAGGGCTCGCCGCTCCTCGTCCTCCAGAACGACGGAGCCCTGCACGGCTACGACATCGCCACCGGCGCACGGGTGTCCAGGACGGAGCGGCTGCTGACCGGCGCCCCGGACGGCGGCGGCACCGGCCCCGTCGTCGAGGTCGACCGCAGCCGGGCCTATGTCAACGACCCGGCGGGCAGCCGTGTCCACGAGATCGACTACAACGACCGCCTGCGTCTCGCCCGTACCCTCGACGTCGGCATGAAGCCCGTCCTGATGGTGGAGACGGGCCGATGAACAAGCCGCCGATACCGATACCGATGCGGCCGGGTGCGCGGCTGCGCCGCCTGCGCTGGCGCCTGCTGTCCGCGCTGCTCACCCTCGTCCTGGCCGCCACCGCCACCGCCTGCGCGGGCGGCGACGAGGACCGGCCCCGGGTCGTAGTGACGACCAATATCCTCGGCGATGTCACTCGGGAGATCGTCGGCGACCAGGCCGAGGTCACGGTGCTGATGAAACCCAACGCCGACCCGCACTCCTTCGGCCTGTCGGCCGTGCAGGCCGCCGAGCTGGAACGCGCCGACCTCGTGGTCTTCAACGGACTGGGGCTGGAGGAGAACGTCCTGCGGCACGTGGACGCCGCGCGGTCGTCCGGCGTCGAGACCTTCGAGGTCGGCGAGGCGGTCGGCCCGCTCACCTTCCGGGCGCCCGACGACGGCGGCCCCGGCGCGGCGGCCGGACGGCCCGACCCGCACTTCTGGACCGACCCGGACCGGGTGCGCAAGGCCGCCCGGCTCATCGCCGACCGGGTCGTCGAGAACGTGGCCGGTGTGGACGAGAAGGCGGTCCGGGCCAACGCCGCCCGGTACGACGGGCGGCTCGCCGACCTCACCACCTGGATGGAGAAGTCCTTCGGCCGCATACCGGAGCACCAGCGCGCACTGGTCACCAACCACCATGTCTTCGGCTATCTCGCCGAACGCTTCGGCTTCCGGGTCATCGGCGCGGTCGTCCCCAGCGGCACCACGCTGGCCTCGCCCAGCTCGTCCGATCTGCGCTCGCTCACCGAGGCCGTGCGCGAGGCCGGGGTACGGACGGTGTTCGCCGACTCCTCGCAGCCCAAGCGGCTGGCCGAGGTGCTGCGCGCGGAACTGGGCGGCCGGGTGGGCGTCATGGAACTGCACTCCGAGTCCTTGAGCGAGAAGGGCAAGGGCGCGGGCACCTATCTGGAGATGATGCGCGCCAACGCGACCGCCATCACCGCCGGTCTGACCGGCGGCCCCACACCCCCCGCCCCGGCGGACGGCTGACCCGGCGCGCCACTGAGGCGCCGCCCCCGCCGCCCCGTACCCCCGCCGTCCAGCGGCCCGTACGGCACCCGGCACCCGACATCTGTACACCCATATGTCTCTCCACCCGCCATATGTCTTCACCCGACCACAGAGGAACACATACAGTGATCACATCGATACGCACCAGTACCGCCGTCGGAGCGGCCCTCGCCCTCACGGTCTCCCTGGCCCTCACCGCCTGCGCGGGAGAGGACGGCTCCCCGTCCGACGACGGAGCGGCCGGGGCGTCCGCGGCGGCCAGGACCGCCGGAGCGGCGGACGTCAAGGACCCGCTCGTCGCCACCTTCGACGGCGGCCTGTACATCCTGGACGGCAAGAGCCTGAAGCGCGCCGCGACGATCGGACTGCCCGGCTTCAACCGGGTCAACCCCGCGGGCGACGACTCCCATGTCTTCGTCTCCACCAGCACCGGCTTCCGGCTCCTGGACGCCCGCCGCACGGCGTTCACCGACATCGCCTACGAGGGCGCGAAGCCCGGGCACGTCGTACGGCACGCGGGCAGGACGGTCCTGTTCAGCGATGGCACCGGCGAGGTCAACGCCTTCGACCCCGCCCTCCTCGCGGGCGGCGAGAAGCCCCGGGGCCGCACCTACACCGCCGCCGAGCCGCACCATGGCGTCGCTGTCGAGCTGAGCAATGGCGAACTCCTCACCACTCTCGGCACCGAGGAGAAGCGCACCGGCGCCATCGTCCTGGACAAGGCCAACAAGGAACGTGCACGCAGCGAGAACTGCCCCGGTGTCCACGGGGAGGCCGCCGCCCAGGGCGAAGCCGTCGCCGTCGGCTGCGAGGACGGCGTCCTGATCTACAAGGACGGCGAGTTCACCAAGGTCGACGCACCCGACACCTACGGCCGTATCGGCAACCAGGCGGGCAGCGACAAGTCCCCGGTCCTCCTGGGCGACTACAAGACCGACCCGGACGCCGAGCTGGAACGGCCCACCCGGATCTCCCTGATCGACACCAGGACCGCCCGGCTGCGCCTGGTCGACCTGGGCACCAGCTACTCCTTCCGCTCGCTGGGCCGCGGACCCCACGGCGAGGCGCTCGTCCTCGGCACCGACGGCGCCCTCCGCGTCATCGACCCGGCCACGGGCAAGGTCGAGAAGAAGATCCCGGTCGTGGACGCCTGGCAGGAACCGCTCGACTGGCAGCAGGCCCGCCCCGCCCTCTTCGTCCGCGGCCACACCGCGTATGTCTCCGAGCCGGGCAAGCGCGCCCTGCACGCCGTCGACCTCGCATCGGGCGACAGGACCGCGTCGGTGACACTGCCGAAGGCCACGAACGAACTCTCCGGGGCCGTCGCCGGGCACTGACCCCGGCGGCCGGAGGACGAGAAGGCCCGCCCTGTGTCCGGAAGGTGTTCCGGACACAGGGCGGGCCTGTGGACCGTATGACGTGAACGTCAGCGGGTGACCGCGGCGGTCGGCCCGCTGGTCGCGGTGCCGTTGTCGTGGCCGGTGCGCAGGGCGGTCACCCTGACGGTGATCCTCTTGCCGCGCTCGGCGGACTTCAGGGTCAGCGCCGACGCCGTCGCCCCCGCGATCGTCCTCCCGTCCGCGTACCACTGGTACCGGTACGAGGACGGCGCGGGCGACCACGCCCCCGGCGCGGCCGTCAGCTTCCGGCCCACCTTCGCCGTACCCGGGGTCGAGGAACATCGGAACGGAAACCGGCGCTAAGCCGGTCCGGCCTCTGAGAGGGCTTTGACCTGGGGTTCTGTGGGGGATGAACCTTCGGCAGTCGTTGTTGATCGACTGTTTGGAGGTCCGGGGTGCCGATCGAGTTTCTGACGGATGAGCAGGCTGCCGCGTACGCGGCGTATCGCGGGGCGCCGTCCCGTACGGAGCTGGAGAGGTTCTTCTTCCTGGACGACGCGGACCGGGAGCTGATCGAGTCCAAGAGGCGGGCGCACAACCGCCTGGGGTTCGCGGCCCAGCTCACGACCGCGCGGTATCTCGGGGTGTTCCTGGACGACCCGGCCGACGTACCGCCGGAGGTCGTGGACTACCTGGCCGAGCAGCTGGACATCGGGGACCCGTCGGTTCTCAAGGCGTACGGCGAGCGGGAGAACACCCGGCTGGAGCACGTACGCGAGCTGCGGCAGATGCTGGAGTACCGGGAGTTCGCAGAGGCGGAGGGCGAGCTGCGGGAGTGGGTGGACGCGCGGGCCTGGACGACGGGCGAGGGGCCGAAGGCGTTGTTCGACGCGGCGGTGGGGTGGCTGCGCGAGCGGCGGGTGCTGCTGCCGGGGGTGACGACGCTGACGCGGCTGGTGGCCTCGGTGCGGGAGGCGGCGAACCAGCGGCTGTGGGACACCCTGTACGGGATGCTCGGGGTGGGGCAGCGGGCGGTGCTGGACTCGCTGCTGACCGTGCCGCCCGGTGAGCGGGTCTCGGAGCTGGACCGGCTGCGCCGGGGGCCGGTGCGGGTCTCGGGCCCGCAGATGAAGCGGGCCCTGGAGCGGGCGGAGGAGATCGCCGCACTGGGGATGGGCGCCGTGGACGTGTCGGGGATACCGCCCTGGCGTCTGGCGGAGCTGTCGCGGTACCGGGTGGACGGGAAGGCGTCGCTGCTGCGCCGGCACTCCGATGCCCGCCGGCTGGCGACGCTGCTGGCCACCACCGTCTACCTGACCTCGCGGGCGGTGGACGACGCACTGGACCTGCTGGAGGTCTTGATCGCGACGAAGCTGCTGGCGAGGGCGGAGCGGGAGAGCGCGAAGGAGAAGCTGAAGACGCTGCCGCGGGTGGAGCGGGCGTCGGCGAAGCTGGCGACCGCGTTCCAGGTCGTGTTCGACACCACCAGCGAGCAGGTCGACACCGACACCGGGGAGATCACTCGGCCGAAGGTGGAGAGCCTGGACGCGATGTGGGCGGCGATCGAGCAGGTGGTGCCCCGCCACGAGCTGGCCGCGGCGATCGCCGCGCTGTTCGAGCTGACCCCGCCCCTGGACTCCGACGCGGACGAGGCATGGCGGGCCGGTTCGGTACCGTGCGGCCGTTCCTCAAGCTGCTGATCACCGTGGTGGACTTCGACGCCACCCCGGAGGGCGAGCCGGTGCTGGGCGCACTCTTGTCGCTGCCGGAGCTGATGGGCCGCAAGAAGGTCGGCCCCGCCGAGATCGACACCGGCCTGCTCACCGGCTCCTGGCGGCGCCTGGTCCTGTCCGCCCCGCACCTGGAACCAGGGACGGTGGACTGGAAGGCGTACACGTTCTGCGTGCTGGAGCAGCTGCACCGGATGCTGCGCAGCAAGCAGGTCTTCGCCCGCAACTCCTCCAAGTGGGGCGACCCGCGGGCGAAGCTCCTGACCGGTGAGGCGTGGCAGCAGGCCCGCCCGACCGTGCTCGCCTCCCTGAACCTGCCCGGGGAGGCGGGCGCCCACCTGGCGGCGCGGGCGGCGCTGCTGGACGGCACCTACCGGGAGGTCGCCGCCCGCGTCCCGGACAACGCGCAGATCGTCTTCGACGACGACGGCCGCCTGCACTTCGCCGCCCTGGAGCCGGAGCCCGAACCGGCCTCCCTGCTCAACCTGCGGGCGGCGGTGAACGCGATGCTGCCCCGGGTGGACCTGCCTGAGGCGCTGCTGGAGGTGATGTCCTGGACCGGCGCCGACCAGGCGTTCACCTCGGTCACCGGCGGCGAGGCGAGGCTGAAGGACCTGCACGTCACGATCGGCGGGCTGCTGGTCGCCCACGGCTGCAACGTCGGCTACACCCCGGTGATGGGCGGCGCGGACGCCCTGAAGTACAGCCGGTTGTCCCACGTGGACCAGACGTACCTGCGGCTGGCGACCTACCGGGCGGCGAACGCGGCCCTCATCGAGCACCAGGCGTCCATCCCGCTCGCCCAGGCGTGGGGCGGGGGCCTCGTGGCCTCGGTCGACGGGATGAGGTTCGTCGTCCCCGTCCCCAGCGTGTACGCGCGGCCGAACCCGAAGTACTTCGGCCGCCGGGGCGGCGCCACGTGGCTGAACATGATCAACGACCAGGCGGCGGGGCTGGGCGGGAAGGTCGTGGCCGGCACCCCACGCGACTCCCTGTACGTGCTGGACGTCCTCTACGACCGCGACGGCGGCCGCCGTCCGGAGATGATCGTCACCGACACCGCCTCCTACAGCGACATCGTGTTCGGGCTGCTGACCCTGGCCGGGTTCGCCTACGCCCCCCAGCTCGCCGACCTGCCGGACCAGAAGATGTGGCGCATCGACCGCACCGCCGACTACGGGGCCTTCCAGGACGCGGCCCGCGGCCGGGTCGACCTGGCCCGCATCGAGCGGCACTGGGAGGACATCCTGCGGATCATCGGCTCCATCCACACCGGAGCCGTCCGCGCCTACGACGTCATCCGGATGCTGTCGCGCGACGGGCGGCCCACCCCGCTCGGGGACGCGATCGCGCACTACGGGCGGATCGCGAAGACCCTGCACATCCTGCGCCTGGCCGACGAGCCCGGCTACCGCCGCCAGATCAAGGTGCAGGCCAACCTCCAGGAAGGCCGCCACGCCCTCGCCCGGAAGATCTTCCACGGGCGATCCGGGCAGCTCTACCAGCGCTACCAGGACGGCATGGAGGACCAGATCGGCGCCCTCGGCCTGGTCCTCAACGCGATGGTCCTGTTCACCACCCGGTACATGGACGCCGCCGTCACCCGGCTCCGAGCGGACGGCTTCGACGTCCGCGACGAGGACGTCGCCCGCCTCTCGCCGTTCGTCCGCCACCACATCAACGTGCTGGGCCGGTACTCCTTCCAGCTCCCCGACCTGCCCGGCGGGCTGCGGCCCCTGCGCGACAAGCACGCCGCCGACGACGAGTGAGCCGTGCTCGCACCGCCGCCGGGGGCGTGGGGCGGGGGTCACTTCCCGGCAGCGCGCGAGCCCTTCGCCGCGGCGGACTGCGCGCGGGCCGGGAAACCGGTCTGCGCGGTCCGGCCGCCGGGGTTCTTCGCGCCGGCGGACTGCACCCGGGAGGCCGCCTGCGGCGTCATCGACGTACGCCGGGCGCCGGTGCCGCTGCTCCTGCCGCTGCTCTTCCCCATGCCGATCGCCTCCTCGGCCCTGAGCTCGCAGTAGCTACGGCGAAGTGACAAGTAGCTCTCTGTAGCCGATGTGACCTTCTGCGACCTGCTGAGTGCGCGGGTCGGCCGGCCGGTCAGCAATACGGGACGCCGTCCTCGTCCTCATGGACGCCGTGCTCATGGTCGTCGTCTTCGGCGAAGGTGCCGAAGGGGCCCGGCTCGCCGTGCTGGGCACCGAGCAGCAGCGCGCCGCCCTTGCGCCGCCAGTCGGAGGGGATCACCGCTCGCTCCCCGTCTCGGCCTGGGCGGGGATGGCGGCCCGGATGATCTCGGGGGTGGCGACGGTGGGCCGGCCGCCGACGTTGCCGCGGGCGCGGGCGGCGTCCAGGCCTTCGCGGGTGCCGGAGACGATCAGCTCGCGGATGAACTCGGCGAGGGCGGCGAAGACGTGGAAGACGAGCCGGCCGCCCGGGGTGGTGGTGTCCAGGCGCTCGTTGAGCGAGGAGAAGCCGATCTCGCGCTGGCGGAGTTCGCCGACCATGTTGACCAGGTCCTTCAGTGAGCGGCCGTAGCGGTCGAGTGCGGGCACCACCAGGGTGTCGCCGCGCTGCAGGAAGGCGTGGCAGGCCTTGAGCTCGGGGCGCAGGTCGTCCTTGGCGGACTTCTTGTCGGCGAAGATGCGCCGGCAGCCGGTGGCGGTGAGGGCATCGATCTGGCGGTCGAGCTTCTGTCCGCCGGTGGAGACCCGGGCGTAGCCGATGAGGATCTCGGTCCGCATCGCGGGCTCGTCGGTCAGGAGTTCGAACGGGTCGGGTTCAAGTGGCACGCTCATGCCCGGAATTCTTCTTGGTGCCGTTCTGGGAACCTTGCTGGGTGTGCGGAGAGAGAAGGTGATACGGCCCGGTGCGGGCGTGAGTGAGGAGATGGGATGCGGGAGCGGATACGCGCGGGCGATCGCGAGGCGTTCGGCGAGCTCTATGAGCAGTATGCGAAGGCGGTGTACAACCATGCCTTCCGACTGACCGGCGACTGGTCGGTGGCCGAGGACGTCATGTCGGCGACGTTCCTGGACGCCTGGCGGACGAGGGAGAAGGTCGGAGAGGAGGGGGGATCGCTGCGGCCGTGGCTGCTGGGGATCGCGACGAACAAGGCGCACAACGCCAGACGCGGTGTCCGTCGGCGTTTCGCCTTCCTGGCCCGGGTGCCCGCCCCGGAGCCGGTGGAGGACTTCGCGGACGAGGCGGCCGGGCGGATCGACGACGCCCGTCGCCTGGACGCGGTTCACCGGGCGGTGAGGGGCCTGCGCCGTCAGGAGAGGGAGGTGCTGGCGCTGTGCGTGTGGTCGGGGTTGGACTACCAGCAGACCGCTGACGCGCTGGGGGTACCGGTGGGCACTGTGCGCTCACGCCTGTCGCGCGCCCGGGTCAGGCTGCGGGACCTGACCGACCGGCAACTGGCCGAGGAAAAGCGGGAACCGCGCCCGGGGCGCGGAGAGGTAGAGAGTGAGGCCGCGTTCACGGCCCTGTCCGTCCAGGAGGGAACCCGATGAACGCCACCCCGTACCGGCCCGCACAGGCCGAGCGCGAGGAGACGGCCCGGCTGCTGCCGGTCCCGGCCGAACGGGACCTGCCGCCGGGCCGCCACCTCCACCACAAGGAACTCCTCATGCGACAGATCGACCAGGACACCACCCACACCTCCCACCAGCCAGGCGGACTGCGCCGGCGCTTGGTCGACGCGGCCGCCCCCGGCCGTCCCCGGCGCCGACTGGTCCTTGGGGCGTCGCTGGCCGCGGGGGCGATGGCTGCGGTCATCGCGGTGACCGCCGTCGGTTCCAATGCCCCGACCACGGTCCCTCAGGCGGCCAGTGCTCCGGACAGCTCGGTCAGCGAGCGCGGGCCCGGCGGCGCGTCACCCCAGGCCGTCCAGCTGCTGACCCGCATCGCCGCCGTCGCCGCCAGCACCTCTGCCCCGCAGGTCCGTGACGACCAGTACATTTACATCGCCAGCCAGGTCTACGGCGCGAGCAAGAAGATCGGCGCCGACGGCGACGGTGCCAAGGCCCAGTACAACGACGACGGCACCGGGACCACCCACCCCCGACAGGCATGGTTCTCCGTCAACGGCAGCCGCGACGGTCTCCTCACCGGGCCCCTCAACCCGGGCTTCCGGCCCGGTGAGGGAGGCGTCAACCTCGGCAAGAACACCAAGCCCTCCCTCCAGCTGCCGACCTACACGTACCTGGCCTCCCTGCCCACCGACCCCGACGCCCTGCTGACAGCCGTCTACGCCCAGAACACCGGCGTGGACAAGAACCTCAACCCCGACCAGGAAGCGTTCCAGACGATCGGCGACGCGCTGCGCGAGTCCCTGATGCCCCCGCAGATCGGGGCGGCGCTCTACAAGGCCGCGGCCAAGATCCCCGGGGTGAACGTCGTGGACGACGCCGTGGACGCGTCCGGCCGGCACGGCGTGGCCGTCAGCCAGGACCACGGCAACCAGCGCACCGAATGGATCTTCGACAAGGACAAACTCACCTACCTCGGCGAGCGGACCGTCCTCATCAACGACGACAGCGCCGGTGGCAAAGCCGGACGCATCCTCGTCAGCACCGCCGTGACCGAACGCGCCGTCGTCGACAAGGCCGGCCAGAAGCCTTCTCCTGGTACAGCCACCTGACCTTCGACACCGGTCCCGGTGCCCGCCCGCCCAGCAAAGTGGCAGGCGGGCACCGGGACCGGTTCTTCCTCAACAGACCACAGACCTGCCCGGGAACACTCACGTGACGCTCCTTCCGAACCGCACAACCGACCGGCCGCAACCCGCCGGGCCGGGCGCCGTGACCCGTCATCGACGCGCAGAGAGGTCCGGGCGCAGCGCGCTGCGAGAACTTCAGCAGCAGCGCGAACCCGAGGCGGTTCGCCCCGGACTTGTTCCGCAGCCGCCCCATGTCCTCTTCAAGCAGCGTCCAGACGGAGATCAGCTCCTCGGCTCCCACTCCTGCCGCACGACCAGGGCCCTTCCCTTCTGCATCGACCAATCCGACGTGATCAAGATGCCGACGACCGACCGGGCCGGGACGGGAACACCGAAACCCGGGACAACACGCCGTCACATCGGCCACAGAGAGCTGCTTGTCACTTCGCCGTAGCTATGCGAGCGCAGGGCCTCCTCTTCCAGCATGGGCAGCACCGCTCCCGGCCGCCACCGGGGCCCGGAGCAGGCCGCGACGGTCAGTGCGGGGTGTGGCAGTTGGGATCGGTGCAGGCCCCGGCCAGAGCGAGGGTGCGGTCCTGGGGCGGGGAGCCCAGCCACTCGGCGCGCATCGCCTGGAGCCGGTCCAGGTCCGTGGACAGCTCGGGGACCTGTGTCCGCAGTTCGTCGGTCCACTGCCGGGTGAGGGCCTGCCCGTTGACGTACAGCTCCCCGTCCCGGCCGCCGACGGCGAACAGCACGCCGCCGCGCGGGGCCGGGATCACCATCGCGCCGACCGGCTCGGCGACCTTGTCCTGGCGCACCAGCACCGCGGTGGCGGCCTGCGCCTCGGCCAGGGCCTCCTCGTCCAGCGCCGGCATCGGGTCGGGCCCGCGCGGCGGAGCGAGCGGCATCACGCCGTCCTCGGGCGCTCCCGCGAGGCCGCGGCCGGCGAGCTGGTTGTTCTCGTAGAAGGTGACCATCGGCGCCAACAGCGGCATCTGCTCCCGCAGCCGCTCGGCCACTGAAGGCGTCAGCCGCTCGCCGTTGACCAGCACCTGCCCGCTGCGGCCCTCCGCCACGGACAGCACCCCGACGTCGGGGGCGAAGTGGTACTTCGTCTCCGCGCCGTCCGCCATCAGCCCCGCGTCGATCGCCCGGTCCCAGGCGGCCGCGACCCGGACGAACTCCGCCCGGAAGATCGGCGGCACCCCGTCCAGGCCGAGGCCGTCCTTGCGCCGGCGCTTGTCCCGCCGGGCCTGCTTGGCGCGCTTGGCGTCCCGTCCCGCCGCTGTCCTCCTTCTGCACGGCCCCCGCCACCGGACAACGAGCAGGCGGGGCAGCGGGTAGCGCGTTCTCGCCCGGACAGCCGGACGCGGGGCCGTCCGGTCAGCGGCGTGCGTCGCCGGGTGCGAGGAGGCTGGTCAGCTCGGAGATCGCCTCGTGGGAGGGCTTGAAGTAGCGGCGGACGTTCTCCGGCTTCTTGTGCCGGGACTTCGCCATCAGCATCAGCAGGGAGGCGCCTTGCACACCGAGTTCGGTCAGTCCCGAGTGGCGGTACTCGTGCAGGTCCCAGCCGGTTCCCGGCCCGCGTACGGCGGTGTGCTCATCGAGGAGGGCGCGGGCCTGGCCGTAGGAGAGGCGGGCCATGCCGGTGTCCGGGCACACGTCGCGCGGGCTGACGGCCTTCCCCGGGCCGGGGCGGCGGTGGGTGACGAAGACCGGGCCCCGGGTGCGGCCCTTGAGCAGCCGGGGCAGGAGCCGGGTGGTGCCCGCGTCCCAGTAGACGGTCTCCAGCACGAAGTCCTCCCGGGCCTGCCCGCGCCGGCGGGCCTTGCTCCGGGCGCCCTTGGCCTTGACCGGGCAGCGGCGGGCGGCGAGGTCCAGGTCCTCGATGTTCACGCCGAGGATCTCCTCCGCGCGGGCGCAGGTCTCGTAGAGCATCCGCCACAGCGTCTTCTCCCGCAGATGGACCTCACGGCGGGCGATGAGCCGGTCCACGGCCATCTTCGAGCGGGCCGGGGTCTCCGAGTCCGGCACGGCCAGCCGTTTCGTCCAGGCCGGGACGGAAGGACTGTCGTAGCCATGCTCCGCGCACCAGCCCAGCCAGGACAGCACCGCCGCCCGGCGGGCGTTCCAGGTGTTGACCGCCGCGGTGCCCCACAGCAGTTCCAGGGCCTCGCCGATCTCGTCGTCCGCGACCGACCCCAGCGGGCGGGTCTCCCCGATCCGCTCGGCGGTCTTGCCGACCCCGGTCGAGTAGCTGCGGACGGTGTTCGGGTTCCGGAGCGAGTCGAGGAAGGCGTCGGCCGCCGCGCGGACGGTCAACACCTTCCCGGCCGACAGTTGCACGACGGTGGGCGCCACTTCCCCCTTGCCACGGATAACAGGGCCGCTTTACGTACGGCCCGGAGAACGTCACCGCAGGTGACGAACCAAGATCCCCCAGATAATAGGGCGTTATCTGTGGAACGACTTCACGGCCGCCCCGGCGCCGACGGTCTGTCAGCGCCCACCAGCGGCGATCGAGGCTTAGCGCCGGTTTTCGTTCCGATGTTCCTCAGCCCCCTACCCGACACCACCGGTGTCTTCGACGCCTTCGGCGCCACACCCTTCCCGACGGTCACCGCCGCCGACGACACTGCCTTGCTCACCGGAGCACCGGTGCGGTGCGCGGTGACCGCCACACCCACCCGCTTCCCCAGCAGCGCCGCCGGGACCGTGTACGCCGAGCCGGTCGCCCCCGCGATCGGCTGCCCGTCCGCACGCCACTGGTACGAGAACGACGACGGAACGGGCGACCACACCCCCGGCCGCGCGGTGAGCCGCGCGCCCACGCGGGCCGTGCCACCGACCGAGGGGGCCTTGGTGTTCACCGACGCCTGCGGTGCCGTCACGGTGAACGGCCGCATGCCGAACTCCATGCCGTGGGCGAGGACGCTCATGCTCCACGCGCCCACGGGGACACCCGTCAGATCGAGCAGCGCGGTGAGCGTCCTGCGGTCCGGGGCGACCGAGACCGTCGTCGACTCGACCGTCCTCCCGCGCGCGGACAGCCGTATCCGGTCGCTCTCGCGCAGGGCGCCGCCGGAGATCTGCACCGTGACCTTGGAATCACTTGCTCCGGTCAGTGGGGCGACACCGGTGACGGTGGGGGCGTCACTGCCGCACGGGGCGTACGAGCAGTCCAGGCGGACCCGGTAGGACGTCGTGGACGCCTCCTCCGGCAGCCCCAGGACCAGGAGGGTCGGCTCGGGCGTCCGACGCGTTCCGGAACCGTTCACCGCGCACTCGTAGCCACTGGGGAAGAATCTCGTGCAACTGCTGGCCAGAGCGGTGTTGTAGAGCGCGGGTACCGTGGTCGCGGTCCCGCCCGCCGTGTCCTCGATGTCGAACCGGAAGCGGTCGCCGACCGCTGTGGGCAGCGCGGCGCAGTACGCGGTGCGGCGCTCGTCCAGCACACCGGTGACGGGCCCGTAGCCGTAGCTGACATTGGGCACCGTGACGCACTCGGGCGCGGGCTTGTTCCCGCTGCGGATGCGCAGCGCGTCATAGCGGTAGGTGTCCGGCTTCTGTTTGCCCGCCGGGACGCTCAGGACCACCTGGTACGTGGTGGAGCCGGTGGCGGCGCAGGCGGCGAGGCGGCTCCAGCCGCAGTCGACCCATGAGCCGTCCGCGCGGAACACCCTCTGGAGGAGGGCCTGCTGCGCGTCGCGGACATTGAGGTACAGCGCGTCCTCGGCGCTGCCCGTGCCGACCTGGCGGCACACCATCGAGCCCCGCTCGGCGGGCACACCACCGGTGGAGGGGCCGCCGACCGCGGTCACCGGGGCGGCGGCGCAGCCCTTGGCCGAGCCGGTGATGTCGCGCCGGGTGACGGTGAACGCCGCGGGCTCGTCCCGCCCGCCGAACAGCACGGTGTACGCGGTGCCGGGGGCGAGAGCGCAGGAGGCCCAGGTGCCGCCGTAGGCGCTGTCGATCGAACAGACCTCCGTGCCGTTGGGGCGTATCACCGTCAGATCGGCCCGGTTGGGGGTCCCGGTCAGGGTCCTGAGCTGGATGATCTCGCCCGCGCTGTGGTCCGCCGCCGGGATGGCCAGGCACTCGGCGAAGGAGCCGCCCCCGGTGCGGATCGGCACGGAAGGACTCCGGTCGGTGAAGTCACCGGCGGGCAGCACCCGGCAGCCGGCGGGGTCGTCCGTGCGGATCAGGGAGAGCGAGTAGGCCAGGGTGGGCTCGTCGTCGGACGCGTCCTCGGCGGAGACGATCGCACGGAACGGCGCCTTCCCGGTCAGCTTGCAGGTGCCGTTCCGGAGGTTCGTCCAGTCGCACACATAGCCGCCGTCGGCGGTGAAGACCATGGTGTCGGTCCTCAGCTCGTCCGCCGCGTACGACTCGTTGACCGCGATCGACGCGCCCTCGGGGAACGGCAGGGTCAGACAGTCGGCGGAGGCGGGCGCCGCCAGCGAGCCCCGCGGCGTCCCGGCGGCGACAGGCTCGCAGCCGCTGTCGGACGCCCGGTTCAGGACCAGCGTGTCCGCGCCGGTGTGCAGGGTGTACGTGGTGCCGGGCGTCAGCGCGCACGGCTGCCGGTACGGCTCGCAGACGGTCCTCCCGTCGCCGTCGTACACCCGCACCTTGGTGCGGGAGGCGCCGCTCACGGCGTACAGCTCGTGGTGGCCTGCGGCGGTGGCGGTGAAGATCTTGCAGCCGACGCCCGGGTCACCGGGGGTGGGAGCGGAGCCGTAGCTGTTGACGGGGACGGTCGCACAGCCCTCCGGCTGCGAGAGCCGGTGGATTCCCATGCGGTACGCGGCGGGGAAGCCGCCCTCCGACTTTGTGACCCGGGCGATGAACCGGTAGGGGCCGGTCCCGGGCAGGACGCACCCCTGGTTGTCGTCGCCGTCGTTCAGGTCGACGGGGCAGATGTTCCTTCCGCTGTCGTCGGTGATCCAGCCGTCGCCCCAGCCGTATCGCTCGGTCCTCACCTCGGTGACGATCCGCTCGCCCGGCCGGGCCGTGAACGGCTGGCAGATCAGGGCCAGCGGAGACGGCGAGGAGCCCGCCGCCGGGGGTGTGCCCAGTGCGGTCCCCACCGTGGGGAGGCAGCCCGCGGTGCCCGCGCCCACCGGGACGACCGTGGTCAGGAACTCCTGTTCGTCCCAATCCCGGTTGACGATCCGCAGGGTGAACGCGCCCGTCCGGGGCAGGTCGCACCAGCCGTTGTCGCCCCAGGCCGTGCCGTCCGAGCAGTTCAGCGCGGTCTCGCCGTCGAAGACCTGGAGATGGCCGAGACCGGGGGCGCCGCCCAGCAGGACCCGGTGCATCCCGGCGCGCTCGGCGGTGAAGACGAAGCAGGCGTTGCCGTAGCCGGGCACGCTCACCCGGCCGACGGCGGAGCCGGGGTCGCCGAAGGAGGCGAGGGGAAGCGCGGCGCACTCCGCGGGAGCGGGCACCCCTTCGGCCTCCGCCCGCGCCAGCGCCTTCGCCCCGGACTCCTTGAGCCGGGCGGCACGCTCCTGCGCGGCCTTCCGCCGCTTCCCGTCGGCCTTCCCGGCCTGCTGCTCCTTCTTCTGCTCGGCCTGCTTCTTCTCGCCCCTCGCCCTGGCCTCCGGATCGGCGTCCGTGGGCACCGCGGTCCGGCCCGACGGACCCGAGGACTCCGGGACGGGGACGGGGGCGGCCCCGGCCGCGTACGCGGTGCCCGCCGTCGCCAACGGCAGCAGCAGGGAGACCAGAACGGACAGAGCGAGCAGAAGCGCGGTGTACGCCGCGGGTCTCGCGGCCGTACCCGGTTGACGGAACATCGATTCCCCCAGGAATACATATCGACGAAACACATATCGACGGAGCTGAGTTGGGACGAGCGGAGACGTCCGAACGCGCTCGCGGGGCAGCGGGCCGCCGCGGCGCACATCTGTGCGAGGCGTGAGAGCTGTCGTGATAGTCCCACAGGGGTACGACAGTCGGGCAGACATATCCCGCGATACGCGCGCTGACCGGCGCGGCGGTCGATGTGCCGCTCTTCGGGCGGGAGGGGTGCCGGTCCGCCGGGGCTGATGCCCGCTCGTCGTCCGGGCCGGTCTTCGGCGGGGCGCTCCCCATAGGAGTGACCGACAGTGTACGGAAGTTGACGGACTGTCGGTCGAGGTGGCTGCCGCGGGGTAGGGTGCTGACTGCGCCTCGCGGCGCGCCTCCCCTCATGGAATCAGTCCGGGCCCCTTCCCCTCGGGGCCCGGCCCGAGTCCGAAGAAAGGGTCGTCGTCCGGGATATCGGCGGCCGATTCTGAGGGGAGGCGCCCATGGGGCGTCGCGGAAAGCCGAAGCCGACTCTGCGGCAGCGCGTCGAGGACCTGCTGGTCCGTATGGCGTGGAAGCTGGGGAGGTGGTTCAAGGGCTGACCTGAGCCTCCACATACGAGGCTCAGGCCGAGGCCCTCGGTTTGACGCGGGGCCCCTGTCCTGGAAATCCCGTCCAGGGCGGGGGCCCTCTCCCCTGGGGGAGGTGGTTCAAGGGCTGACCTGAGCCTCGCTATATGAGGCTCAGGCCGAGGCCCTCGGTTTGACGCGGGGCTCCCGTTCTGGATATCCGGTCCAGAGCAAGGCCCTCACTCAAGGTACACGGCTACCCGCGCCGATGGCGACACGAACGCCGGGTGACACGTCCGCCGTTGACACATCCGGCGGCCGGGTCGGTCAGTGCGCGTTCTCGGTGGGGCGGATGCCCCGGGGAATCCACGCCCACACGGCCGCCGCCGCGGCCAGCGCCAGGACGCCGCCCAGGGCGAACGCGGGCGTCATACCGTGGGTGAAGGCCCGGGCCACCTGCTCCAGGAGGGAGGCGCCGTCCGTGCCGCCGAGTTCCTGGGCGATATACGCGGCCTCGCCCACCGAGTCCCGCGCCGCCTCGGGGACGGAGGCCGGCAGATCGCTCCGGTACAGGGCTCCGGCCAGCGAGCCGAGAGAGGCCACACCCAGCGCGGCCCCGAGTTCGTAACAGGTCTCCTCGATCGCGGCGGCGCCGCTGACGTGCTCCGTGGGGGTCGCGGCCATCAGCGTCACCGAGGCCACCGTCATCGCCACCCCGGAGCCGAGGCCGATCAGCGCCAGCGCGGTCGCCACGACCGGGTAGCCCAGGTGTCCGTCACCGTCCTGGGCCAGCCAGGGCAGGGCGAGCCCGGCGGCCATCGCCACCAGACCCGTTCCCATGACATGCCGGATCGGCAGGGTCCGCATCAGCGCCGGGGCGAGCAGCGAGGCGACCATCAGGGCCAGTGGCGCGGGCAGTACCCGCAGGCCCGCCTGGAGCGGCGAGTAGCCCTGGGCGTACTGGAACCACTGGGTGAGCAGGAACAGCACGGCGCCGAGCGCGATCATGCCCAGGAAGAGCGCCAGGGCCGAGACGCTGAAGGCGCGGCTGGTGAACAGGCGCACCTGGAGCAGCGGGTGGGCCAGCCGGAGCTGACGGCGGACGAACAGGGTCAGCACCACGGCGGCGATCGCCAGCAGCAGCCACGGCAGGGGAGTGTTCAGCCCGCTCTTGCCGAGCTGCTTGATACCGGCGGCCAGGGCGATCATGCCGACGACGGACTGGACGACACCGGTCCAGTCCCAGCGCTCGGCGCTCGGCGCGAACGACTCCGGCAGCAGCCAGGCGCCGAATCCGATCACGGCCAGTGCGATGGGGATGTTCAGCAGGAACGCGGAGGTCCAGCCGTGGTTCTCCACCAGGAGCCCGCCCACGACCGGCCCCAGTGCCATGCCGCCGCCCATGACGGCGGCCCATACCGCGTACGCGAACGCCCGCTCACGGGCGTCGGTGAAGACATGCCGGAGGATCGACAGTGTGGCGGGCATGATCGCGGCGCCGCCGACGCCGAGCAGCGCCCGGGCGGCGATCACATGCCATGCCTCGGTGGCGAACACCGCGCCGAGCGAGGCCGCGGCGAACAGCGCGAAGCCGGACAGCAGCAGCCGTTTGCGGCCCCATCGGTCACCCAGGGCACCCGCCGTGACCAGCAGTCCGGACAGGGCCAGCGCATAGGCGTCGATGATCCACAGCTGTTCGACGGACCCCGGCTGGAGATCGGCGACCAGGGAGGGGAACGCGACGTTGAGGATCGTGGTGTCCATGGCGATCAGCAGCAGGCTGCCGGAGAGGATCGTGAGGACGATCCAGCGGCGCGCGTGGACACGGTCCGCGTCCGGGATTGCGGCGGGGCGGTACATGGAGGGCTCCCAAAGAAGACGCGAATGATACGTGCATGTCTGAGGTGAGACATCAATGTATCATTTTTCGCCGAGTGCACAGCAGGGGTCCTGATGGGTTGGCCGTGCTTCCGGTCAAACCCAACCGGTGAACCTCAGCCGGGGCGCAGCCGTGGGAGTGGGCGCGGGGCACTCGTTCCTCAAGGTCGGGCAGGCGCACGCCGTGCTTTTTGGCCAGATGAACGGGCGTAATGAACTGATATGACCTGTCTGGGGTAATGACTCGCGCCTTGCCGCGGCTGGTCATCGACCACAGCATGGGCCAACCCGCATGCGTTCCCCCGAAGCACCGGCCATCAGGGAGCGTCCGTGCCGTCCGCGCCCAGCGCGTATGACGTCGGGCGACCTGGAATCGAAAGAAGGTCACAGCGATGCGCAAGATGAAGAAGGGTGCCGCGGCACTGGCCACCGGTCTGCTGGCCCTGTCCGGCGGAATGGCTCTGCTGAGCCCCGCCACGGCCTCCGCCGCCCCGGCCACGCCCACCGCCACGCCCGCCGCCGCACCCGCCGCGGCGAAGGGGCGCTGCACCACCAAGGGCTGGGAGTGGGTCCACGGCAACCGGGTCTACGCCACCTGTCTGGACACCATGGTGAACGTCCGGGTGTTCTGTTCCAACGGTGGCAACTACCAGAGCAACCCGGCCTGGAAGCGCGAGAACAACGAGGTCAGCTGCCCCTCGGGGACCAACGTCCTCTCCTACACGACCGCCTACCGCAGCTGACCCCTCTCCGGGGGACGCCGCTGCCGGCGTCCCCCGGACCGCACCACCGCGGCGGCCCCGCTCCGAACGGGGCCGACATGTATATGCGCCGCTGGCACGACCTCCCCCTGAAGGCACATGTGATCGGAGCGACAGGAACCATCGGCAACGCGGACGCGGATGCGCTGACAGCCCCCGCCACCCGCCCTAGACAGCAGGACGCGACCCTCGTCACGGGCCGCGTCAGGAGGTACCGACGTGCAGACCTTCATTGATCATGCTCGTTCCTTCGGCCGTTCGGCAGGCCGCTCGGAGGAGCTGGCCGCCCTCGCGCGGGGCCAGGCCCCGCAGGCTCTCTTCATCACATGCTCGGACTCCCGGGTGATCCCCTCGCTGATCACGGGCGCCCGTCCGGGGGAGCTGTTCGAGCTGCGGACGGCGGGCAGTATCGTTCCTCCTTACGCTCCGGGCCGTCCGTCGGCGGAGGCCGCGACGGTGGAGTACGCCGTCGATGTGCTCGGTGTGCGTGACATCGTGGTGTGCGGTCATTCCCACTGCGGCGCGGTGGGTGCGCTGGTGCGCGGGGACGACCTGACAGCGGTGCCGGCGGTGCGGGAGTGGCTGGCGCACGCGGCCGACGGACCGGGTTCGCCGGGTGGGCCGGGTGGTGGGGACGACCCTGCGGTGGAGCGGGCGGTGCAGCACCATGTGCTGACGCAGGTGCTGCGGCTGCGCTCGTACCCGTGCGTCGAACGGCACGAGGTGCGGCTGCACGGCTGGTACTACGAGGTCCACACCGGAACCGTGCTCGCCCACCAGGGCGGCAGCGACATGTTCGAGGCGCTGTGAGCAGCGGCGTGAAAGACCCGCAGTCGGCACCCCGTCCCTCGGAGTCCGCACCCCGTTCCTCCGGGAGGGCGTGGGGGCGGTTGGCGGTGCCGCGTGAGGATGTCGGGGCCTCGTTGGTGGTGTTCCTGGTGGCGCTGCCGTTGTGTGTGGGGGTCGCGGTCGCGTCGGGTGTTCCGGCGGAGCTGGGTCTGATCACGGGGATCGTGGGCGGTCTGGTCACGGGGCTGCTGCCGGGTTCCACGCTCCAGGTCTCCGGCCCCGCCGCCGGGCTGACGGTCCTGGTCTTCGAGGCGGTGCAGGCCCACGGGCTGCCGATGCTCGGGGTGATCGTCCTCGCGGCCGGGCTGCTCCAGCTGCTCATGGGCGCCCTGCGGCTGGGCCGCTGGTTCCGCGCGACCTCGGTCGCGGTCGTGGAGGGCATGCTCGCGGGCATCGGACTCGTCATCATCGCCGGACAGCTCTACGCACTGTCCGGCCAACAGGCCCCCGCCTCCGGCCTGGGCAAACTCGCCGGACTGCCGCAGGCCGCCGCCGGTGCCCTGGCCTCGCCGCAGGCGGTGGCGTCCCTGGCCCTGGGCGTGGGAACCCTGCTGATCCTGACGGGCTGGAAACGGCTGCCCGGCCGTCTGCGCGCGATACCTGCCGCGCTCGGCGCGGTGGTGCTGGCGACAGCCGCCTCCTACCTGCTGTCCCTGCCGGTGGCGACGGTGGAGATCCAGGGGCTGCTGGACGCCGTCCACCTGCCCGGCGCGGATACGTTCGGCGGGCTGCTGAGCGTCGGGGTCATCGGGACCGTGCTCGCCTTCACCCTGATCGCCTCCGCCGAGAGCCTGTTCTCCGCCGCCGCCGTCGACCGCCTCCACGACGGCCCGCGCACCCGCTACGACCAGGAACTCATGGCCCAGGGCGCGGGCAACACCGTCTGCGGCCTCCTCGGCGCCCTGCCCATGACCGCCGTCATCGTCCGCAGCTCCGCCAACGTCCAAGCAGGCGCCAAAACCCGCGCCTCCCGCGTCCTCCACGGCATCTGGCTCCTCCTCTTCGCCGCGGTCCTCCCCGCCGCCCTGGCCCTGATCCCCCTGCCCGCCCTCGCAGCCGTCCTCGTCCACGCCGGCTGGAAACTCCTGCCCCTGCGACAATTCGTGTCCATGTGGCGCGAACACCGGGGCGAGGCACTGATCCTGCTGGCCACCGCGGTCTCGATCGTCGCGGTCAACATGTTCGAAGGCGTCCTCATCGGACTCGCCCTCTCGGTGGTCAAGACCGCATGGGAGGCATCCGCGGTGAAGCTGCGCGTCCTGGACCCCGCACCCGGTGAGGACGACCAGCCCGACGCCCAGGCCCCGATCCGGGTCCAGCTCAGCGGCAACGCCACCTTCCTGCGACTCCCCAAGATCCTGGACAGCCTGGAAGCCCTCCCCCCGGGCCACCCGGTCGAACTCGACCTCACCCGCCTCCACCACGTCGACCACGCCTGCCGCGTCGCCCTCCACAACTGGGCCACAGGCCACACCGCCCCCCACGACCCACCCGTACACGTCAAACAACCCGTACTCACCTGACGGCCCCACCACCCCGCACCGAACACCCGGCCCCGCCCCCCGGCCCACCGACCATGGCCAAGGGGGCGGGGCCCACCCGCGCCGTCACCACCCGAACGGGGCTGCCGTGTGGGGGTGTTGCTGACATGATCTCCCCATGAAGGTATTGGTGATCGGAGCGACAGGAACCATCGGCAACGCGGTCGCGGACGCGTTGGCAGCCGCGTCCCACGATGTCGTCCGGGCCTCGCGCGGCGGGCCCGTCACGGCGGACCTCGACGATCCGGCCACCCTCGACGCGTTGTTCGACGAGGTCACCGACCTCGACGCGGTGGTGTGCTGTGCCGCGAGCGGACCGCTCGTGGAACTGGCGACGGTGACGGACGACGCGTTCGCGGCCGGGCTGCGGGCCAAGCTGCTGGGCCAGACGGCACTGGCCCGGCGGGCCGCGCGCCACCTCCGGGACGGCGGCTCCATCACCCTCACCGGCGGAACGTTCTCCGCCCCGCTCACCGGCGGATCGCTGGGGGCGCTGATCAACGCCGGCCTTGAGGGCTTCGTCCGCAACGCCGCCGCCGAACTGCCGCGCGGGCTGCGCATCAACGTCGTCAGCCCCGGCTGGGTCAGGGAGACCCTGGAGCACCTGGGCGCGGACGGGGCCGACGGCACCCCCGCGTCCGAGGTGGCACGGGCCTATGTGGAGGTCGTCGAGGGCACCGCCCAGGGCCGGACCATCCGCCCCGCGGGGCCTCGCCCCCGGTAATCGAGTCGACGCCGTTCCGCCCCGGACCGTACTCTCTGCTCCCATGACCACGGTCCAGGAGTTCCACGGCGTCCCGGTGATGATGCACCCCTCCGACGGCGACATCGTCGCCACGGAGCAGGATGCCCTGGACCTCATCGGCAACGCCGGGTATCAGGGCGCCCGCTGGACCGCCGTCCCCGCCGACCGCCTCGACACCGCGTTCTTCCAGCTCCGGACCCGTCTGGCCGGGAGCATCGTCCAGAAGTTCGTCCAGTACGGGATGGGACTCGCGGTCGTCGGCGACATATCCCGGCACACGGAGGAGAGTTCGGCGCTGCGGGACTTCGTCCGCGAGTGCAACCGGGGACAGCAGACCTGGTTCGTGTCCGACCTCGACGACCTCGGCGAGCGGCTGAAGCAGGGGCGGCGCTGACGCCGTCGGCCCGCCCCCGGGCGACGGGGACCCCCGTCGAACCCTGACGGTCACCCTCCGGTGACGGTACGTTCCACCGCGCTGGGACGGAGGTCGGCCCGGCCTCACTGAGACCCTTTGGCAATACTGCCCATAGGGGTCTAATTTGGTTGATGTCAAGCAAGTAATCGCGGGCCCCACCGGACCCCTGTGGAAGTGATTCCCATGGGAACAGCCGTCGGCCCCCGCTACAAGTGGGTCGCCCTCTCCAACACCACGCTCGGTGTCCTGATCGCCACGATCAATATGTCGATCATGCTGATCGCCCTCCCCGATATCTTCCGGGGCATCGGCGTCGACCCGCTCCAACCCGGCAACACGGGGCTACTGCTCTGGCTGATCATGGGATATCTGGTGGTCACGGCCGTGCTGGTGGTCTCGTTCGGACGGCTCGGCGATATGTACGGCCGGGCGCGCATGTACAACACCGGCTTCGCCGTCTTCACCGTCTTCTCCATACTGCTCTCGGTGACCTGGGCACATGGCACGGCCGGGGCGCTGTGGCTGATCGCCATGCGGGTGCTCCAGGGGGTCGGCGGCGCCATGCTCATGGCCAACTCCAGCGCGATCCTCACCGACGCCTTCCCGCCCGGGGAACGCGGGCTCGCCCTCGGGCTCAACCAGGTCGCCGGGATCACCGGCTCGTTCCTCGGACTGGTCATCGGTGGACTCCTCGGGCCGATCGACTGGCGGCTGGTCTTCCTGGTCTCCGTGCCCTTCGGGCTCTTCGGCACCGTCTGGGCCTTCCTCCGGCTCAAGGACACCGGAATCCGCACCCCCGCCCGCCCCGACTGGTGGGGCAACATCACCTTCGGCGCCGGGCTGATCGCCGTCCTCGCCGGGATCACCTATGGCATCCAGCCCTACGGCGGACACCCCATGGGCTGGACCAATCCGGCCGTCCTCGCCGCCATCACCGGGGGCATCGCCCTGCTGGGTCTCTTCTGCCTGGTGGAGACCCGGGTACCCGAGCCCATGTTCCGGCTGGACCTCTTCCGTATCCGCGCCTTCACGGCGGGAAACCTCGCCAGCCTGCTCGCCTCGCTGGGCCGTGGCGGGCTGATGTTCATCCTGATCATCTGGCTCCAGGGCATCTGGCTGCCCCGCCACGGCTACGGTTTCGCCGAGACCCCGCTCTGGGCGGGCATCTATATGCTCCCGCTCACCCTGGGCTTCCTGGTCGCGGGCCCCGTCTCGGGCTGGTTCTCCGACCGCTACGGCGCACGGATCTTCACCACGGGGGGCATGCTCCTCGCCGCCGGGACCTTCGCCGCGCTCCAGGCGCTGCCCGTCGACTTCGACTATCCCGCCTTCGCGCTGATCCTCCTGCTCAACGGGATCGGCATGGGCCTGTTCGCAGCCCCCAACCGGGCCGCGATCATGAACAGCCTCCCGCCCGACCAGCGGGGTGTGGGGGCGGGGATCAGCACCACGTTCCAGAACTCCGCCATGGTGCTCTCGATCGGTGTCTTCTTCTCACTGATGATCGCGGGACTCGCGGGCTCCCTGCCCACCACTCTGACCAGCGGGCTCACCACCCAGGGTGTGCCCGCCGCCGACGCCGTCCGGATCGCCGCGCTGCCGCCGGTCGGTGTGCTCTTCGCCTCGCTCCTCGGGTACAACCCGGTGGGGACGCTGCTCGGCAGCCAGGTCCTGGACCGGCTGCCACCGGGGCACGCGGCCTATCTGACGGGACGTGAGTTCTTCCCGCAGCTGATCTCGGGGCCCTTCGCCCAGGGGCTCTCCGTCGCCTTCGACTTCGCCATGGTCGCCTGTCTGGTGGCCGCGGTCGCCTCGCTCCTCAGGGGCGGCAGGTACATCCACGGCACCGACGGCGACGGCGCCACCCCGCCCGGTGCCACGGCGGAAGCGCCCGGGAGGGCTTCCGCCGGAGGCGGCGACGGCCACGGAGGAGGGGGCGAGGACGGGGACCGGCGGCCCGCCGGCCGCACCGGTCTCTCCGGGTGTACAAGGCGTACGAGTCACCTGGACCACACCGGGCGCGAGGACCACACCGACCGCACCAGGCGTGCCGATCGTGCTGACCACGTCGACCACACTGACCACACCGACCAGGCCGTGGGCACCGGGACCGCTGAACGGCCACCGCCCGGCGGCCCCGCCCCCGTACCCCGTACCGACACCCGGAGCCCCCGGTGACCGCCGCCGACCCACTGCCCCGTCCCGGCCGGGAACAGAACGAGCGGAAGGACCCCGACCGGAAGCGGGCCGGCCAGGGCGGCGGGGCCGGACCCGCCGCACCGGATCAGTTCGCCGGGCGGCTGCGCGCCGCGCTCCACGGCATATTGCCGCTGTTGCGGGGCGGTCGGCGCATCCATCCTGACCTCACCCCGAGCCGCCTCACCGCTCTCGCCGAACTGCACACGGCCGAACGGCCCCTGCGGATCTCGGAACTGGCCGCCCGGACGGGTATCGCCCTCTCCACCGCCTCCCGCATGGTCGACCTCCTCGCCGCCTCCGGCTGGATCGACCGCCACCCCGACCCGGCCGACCAGCGCGCCAGCCTGATCAGCCTCAGCGAGGAGGGCGATACGCTGCTCCGGACGGTGCGCCGGGAGACCGAGAGCGCCCTGTGCCATGCGATCCTCCGTCTCGACCCCGTACGGAGGGAACAACTCCGCCAGGCCCTGCCCGTGCTGGAGGCCCTGGCCCGACAGGCGCGCCACCCGGAACCCCCGCGCTGAGCACCGGCCGCACGGGCCGCACGGACGACTCCGCGCGGGTCGTCCCCCGCCGTCGGCCGTGACCCCCGCCGGAGGCGGCCGTTATCCCGGGCATGACCAAGAGACATCGCATCCTCACCGCCGTCGTCCTCGCCGCCGGGGCCTCCGTGCTCTCCGCGGGCACCGCGGCTGCCGCCCCCGCGCCGCAGCCCACCCCGTCCCCCGCCGCGGGGATGACGAACGGTGCCCAGGATCTCAGCCAGTTGAATCAACTCGGCCAGCTCGGCCAGCTCACCCAGGTACTGGGGGCGCTGGGGCAGCTCACGCCCCTGACGGACCCGGTGACCATGCTGGCCGGCGCCGCGATCGAGTAGGTCCTCGAACCAGTGGTCCGGCGGTCGGAACCCGCCGTGGACCCACCCGACCCATCCGGCCCGCCGGACCCGCGCGGCCGTGCCGGACCCCGTTGACCCCTGTCGATCCGGGCAGCGTGAGCCGCCCGGATCGACAGGGGTGCACGCCCTGTGGCGGGCAGCGCGCCGTTACGCGTCCGGACGCCAGTCGAACGGGAAGTGCTTACTGGAGCCGCCGCGGTACTCGGCGGAGAAGTCGAAGCCCTCGGCGTGGTCCTCGCTCACGACACCCCAGGTGGCGACCTGTCCGGGACCCACCTCCGCCCCGGGGGCGTTGATGAGCTGCACCCGGCGGCCGGGGTCCGACGTGGGGCCGGTCAGCGCCTTGGCGCCGACGCTCACCTTGTCGGAGACGGTCGCGCGCCAGTGCGCCAGATCGGCCGCGGCGTCGAAGTGGATCGGGGCGTACCGCACATCGCGCACCTCGGTGATCAGCGAGCCGAATGTGCCCGGCCAGCCGCCCGCGTTGCCCCGGAAGATCTCCTCCAGGGCGTCCCGCTGCTCCTGTGTGCCCTTCGCGTCTATGTAGAACATCGCCGTCATCGTGGCATCGGGGTCGTTCACCCACATGTTCCCGGTGAACTCGCCGAGCGCCACGACGCCCAGGCCGTCGAGGCGGACGCCCCCGAAGTGCCCCTCGTGGATCTGCCAGACGAGCGTGAACCGGCAGCAGCCGTCCGTCGGGGCCTGCGCGAAGGTGCAGGGGCAGGGCAGCGAGCAGCTGCATACGTCGAACCACTCGCCCTTGAGGTGCCAGTTCGTCTCGCTCATGGCCGTTCCCTCTCTCACCGATCTCGCTGATACCCCGGTGGGGTATCGATCTGACGAGAGGCTAACCCGCTGCTCACGGCCGCGTCAAATACCCATGGGGGGTATTTCTGGGGTGACTTCACCGGCGCGTCCCCCGAACACGCGCCGACGGCGCGGACGCATGGGGAGTGCGTCCGCGCCGCCGAACGGGGTGCCGGGGGTCGGTCAGGGAGCCGGAGTGGAGGGAGCGGGAGGCAGTGGACGCTTCATGAGGAACGTCCAGTAGCCGCCGGTGCCCTCGGAGACGGGACCGACGACGTCCCAGCCCTCCGCGCCGAACTCGGCGAGTTCGCCGAGGTCTTCGCCCCGGGGCCGGGCGAGGGCCCAGCGGTACTCCCAGGTGTCGAGCGCGGCGACCTGAGCCGGGGCCGGGGGCGGAGTGCCCGGTTCGGGGGCCGCCGCCACGGCGGTGCCCGCGGCGGCCAGGCCGATCAGGGCGGCGGCAGCCGCGATCCGGCCCCAGCGGCGCGGCCGGTTCCGCTCATGGGGCCCATCCGCGGCAGCGGACGGTACGGGTGGTGATGCGGGCGTGGTGCTCACTTGCGCCTCACAGGGTGTCAGGAGGTGATCGTGATCTCGAAGCCGACCTGCGCGTGGTCGTTGGCGGACGCCGTGACCAGGTCGGGGCCGGGCGCCCCGGCGGCGGTCAGCTCGGGGGCGACGGCCATGCCCTCGGCGTCGGTGACGACGGTGGCATCGTCGGTGCCGTCGGGGAACTTCAGCCCCGGGCCGGGAGTTGAGAAGGTGACGGTGGCGCCTTCGACGGGCTGGTAGTCACCGTCCAGGGCCTGGACGGCCAGTTGTACGGGCGCCTGCGTGCCGGTCGGCACCTCCTGGCTGTCCCCGGCGACGGCACGCAGATGGTCGACCCGGGCGTTGGCGTCGGCCGGGGCGGCGCCCCGCAGGGCGGAGGTGGCAGCGGAGGTGGTGGCGGCGGGAGTGGCGGTGGCGGCGCTCGCGGTCAGGAGGCCGAAGGCGACGGCCGCGCCGAGCAGCACGGCGGAGCCACGGCGGAGGACGATGGGCATGGACAGACCCCCAGATGATGTGGTCGGCATGCCCTCAGCACACCTTGACGGACTTGTACTCGGACGTATCCGCTGTCTCGAAGGGCTTCAGCGTGGTCTTCGTCCCGGTGTAGTCGTTGCCCTCGAACCCGCAGTAGGTGACGGGCGAGTTGTTGACCCAGCTGTAGACGCCTCCCATGGAGCCCTCGTTGGCGAACCTCAGATCCTCGACCCTCGGGGCGTCGGCGCCGGGCAGCAGGGCATAGGAGCCGTACTTGAGGTGGTAGCTCCCCCAGATGCAGAACCACCCCTGGGGGCAGGAGGGGCCGAACTCGTTGTGCTGATTGCTGTTGAGGGTGTGGACACCGGGCACATTGACCGGGCCGTCGGCGGCCGTCGAGGCCGTTGCCGTACCGGCCAGTACGGCCGCCGTCCCCACGGCGAGCAGGGCGTGGACCACCCGGCGGCGGGCCGTGCGGCCGTTCTTCGGCGTCACCCGGTCCGCCGGGCCCAGCAGGCTCATCAGACGTGTCGTGCTCATCGGGGCTCCTTCGTCACATTCCGGTTCGCGGCCGGGGCGGGCAGCGCCTCGGTCCAGACGGCCTTCCCGACCCCGGGCACCTCGACGGTGAGGGGACCGACGCGCTGATAGCGCTGGCTCGGCCGGTCGCAGTCGAGGATGCGCTCGTAGTAGCCGGACTGCGCCACGGTCTGGATGCCGACGTTGTAGGTGTAGCCCTTACGGGGGCCGACGGTGTGCCGGACCTCCGTCTCCTTCTCGATGGAGTTGGTCTCGGTGAAGGAGAACTTGTAACTCGCCGACAGGGTCGTCTTCATGCTCGCGGCGAAGATGTCGAACCCGGCCTCCACCGAGATCCCGATCTCCGCCGAGTGGGAGAAGGACCGTGTCAGGGTCTCCTTCACCCGCTCGGTCCGCTCCAGCGGCTCGTTCCCCTGCCGGTTGTCGAAGGTGAACGAGTCCGCGACGACACGGTCGAAGACCGGATCACCCACGGGGTCGAAGTGCCACTTGCCGTCGCACTCCACGTCGTACGCGTCGGCGACCGCGGGTGCGGCGGCGGGCATGGCCACCAGTGCGGACGCCGCCAGCGAGCAGGCCCCGAGCAGCGCCCCGGTGCGGCGGGTGAAGGACGAGGCGAAGGACGTGGCGAACGAGGAGCCGCGCGAGGCGGTGAGCGAGGTCAGGAGTTCCACGGCGTCCCCAGGAAGGTCAGGTCACTCGCACCGGACGGCTTGTCGGCGGTCCACCACACCTGCGCGCCGGGGTGGCTGAGCTGGAGGTCCACACTCACGGACTGCTTGGACTTCACCACGGGCCAGACGACGTTGTAGGTGCCGGTCAGGTTCTCGGCGCACGCCTGCGGCGTGGCCTCGGTGCCCTTGCCGCCGTCGCAGTCGTACACGACGACCGAGAGATTGGCGTAGGCGCGGTTGGGGTTGGTGAAGATCAGCCGCTGTCCCGGCTCCCCGTCGATCGACACCGTGCACCACGAGAGCGTGCCCCCGGTGACCTTCACCGGGGCGCTGGTCTCGCCCACGCAGCTCACGGCCTTCGGCTTCGGCTGCGGCTCCGGTGCCGCGGGCGCGGGGCCGCTCAGGGCCACCACGCTCAGCGGCGCCGCCAGCAGGGCCGCTCCCCGCACACCCCATGTTCTGTTCCGCTGGGTCCGCGCGGCGGACAACTCATCAGGCATGACTCCTCCAGACATCTCGGGCATGGTTGATTCGTTCGTCGAGTTGTGGGTTCTCCGGCTGCCCCCGGCCGTGCGAGGTCACAGCCGGACAGGGCCACCCGGACAGGGGCTGCCTGCGCGTCAGCGCCCTGTCCGCGGTGGTCGGCGTCCACCGTGGTCGATTCACCCGGCTTCCGCCGGTCCCCACCGTGAGCCTTTCGCCTGTGGGCTGCGGCTTCGGTGTCGCATGCCGGTCAACCAGCGCGGAGGCGCTCCGGTTACCGACCAGCTCATAGGATCACCCCTTCAGGGGAGCCGCTACGGAGGCCCTGGCCCGCCCGGTGCGGAGCTGGTAGACACGGGTGTGCGCGGGCGCGCACGGGAAGGGGACGGTGCGGGTCCGGTGCAGGCCCGTCGCCCCGGGAAGCATCATGTTCCCCCTGGACCACGCCTGTTAGCGTGAGCCGTATGCGCGCTCCCCTCGGTGACTTCGACGACGCCCGGCCCGCTCTCGACTGTGTCGACCTGCTGACCCCACCGGTCGCCGACGCCGTACGCGCCGGTGCGGGCGACCTCCCGCCCGACCAGCTCATCTTCGTGGACACCGACCCGGAGATCGCGGACACCGCCGCGTTCGTCGCGCACTACGGCGCCGGGCTGCTGGACGCGTCCGCCAACTGCGTGGTGGTGGCCGCCAAACGCGGCGGCGGGACGACGTTCGCCGCCTGCCTCGTCCTGTCCAGCGGCCGGGTCGACGTCAACGGGGTGGTCCGCAAACACCTCGGCGCGCGCAAGGCGTCGTTCGCCCCGATGGACACCGCGACCGGACGGACCGGGATGGAGTACGGCGGCATCACCCCCGTCGGACTGCCCGGCGACTGGCCCCTGTTGATCGACACGGCGATCGCCGGGCTCCCCTGGGTACTCGTCGGCAGCGGACGCCGACGCGGAAAACTGATCCTTCCCGGAAAGGCGTTCGCGGCGCTGCCGGGCGCGCGGCTGGTCGACGGCCTCGGCGTCTGATCCCCCGGCGGCCACCGCCCGTTCGAACGGAATTCCTGTTCCGTCCGTCCTCCGCCCCTGCCATCCGCCGCCGCTCCCGTGACACCGCCGCGGCTGTGGCCAGGGCCCTCCGCCGCCGTCCCGGTGCCCCTGCGCGGGGCCGCCCCCGACCCGTTGCCCCCGTTCCTCCTCCTCCGTTCCTGTGACGATGAGTGAACGGGCAACAGCGGTGCGCCGCGATCGGCAAGATGGGGCCATGAGCCATGGAGAGATGGGGCCGGTGCGAGGGCGGCCGATGGTGGTGCGTGTTCCCGTGGAGCCGGTGGAGGCCGCGGTGGAAGCCGACGCGGCGGACGCCGCCGCCCGGGTCGGCGATCTGGCGGTGCGCGGACCGCTGTTCGGCGTGGCCGTGCAGCACGCCGGGGACGGGCAGCGCTGGCAGGTCGTCGTCCCGGTGATGGAAGGCTGCCCGCAGCGGGCGCGCGACAATCTGAACTCGCTGCTGTGGTTCCGCGCCAGGGACGACGCCCAGGACAGAGCGGAACGGCGCGCCCTGCTGGCGGCGGTCGCCCGGCTGGAGACCGAACGCGTCGACGACCTCGTGGTGGGGGAGTCCCGCTACCGGATCGTGCGCGCCGAGGAGTACGCGTGCACGGGCCCCGACGGCATGGAGCTGCCCCGGCCCACCGATCCGGAACCGCCCCACCCCGACTGGTCCCTCGACGGCCGTGACCCGGAGATCGACGACGGCCTGCTCCTGGACCCGGACGCGCCGGTCACCCCGACCCAGGCCGCGGAACAGCTCGCGCTGCGCGATCTGCACTACACCGGCGACCGCTTCCCCGGCAGTGTCCTCGCCGACTCGCTCCATGCCCTGGACACCCACCCGGACATCCTGCTGATGCCCGCCACGTTCACCGTCGTCCAGCAGTCCGAGAACGGATGGAAACCGGTCACCTGTCTGCACGCCAGCGTGCACGCCGCCCGCAGATCGCTGGACTTCACCCTGAGGTGGTCGTGGCCGCGCATGCGCGGGCTCATTCCTTTCGAGGCCATCAGGGAGATCGATCCGCAGACCCTCACCACCCCGGACGCCGCGGACAACCCGGAACTGGCGCCCTATATGGAGGCCGCCGCCAGACTCCGGAACGGCCGCGTCAACCGGCTCGAATTCCAGGGCACCGCCTACCAGATCGCCCGCACCCGCCGTCTGCTGCGCTGGGGCCCCGACGGCCCCGAGGGGCCGCGCCCGTCCGACACCAACAGCCAGGACCCCGAGCGCATGCACCCGCCGATGGACGAGGACGGCAACATCCTCCCCGAGGACGACTTCGACGAGGACTTCGAGGACTTCGGGGACTTCGAGGGCGAGTTCGAGGGCTCCGCCGGAGGCGGGATCACGGACGGCGTCGCCCGTGGCGTCAAGGGCGAGGACGAGGGCACGCTCTCCGAGCGCTGACGGGTCGGGTACCGAGGCGCCGGGTACCGAGGCGGGCCGGTCGGAGGCGGGACGAGGGGGGCGGGAACGGTGGCGGGCCGGTCGGAGGCAGGAGCGCGGCGCGACCGCGGAACGACCGGAGGACGACCGGCCGCCGCCCCTCCGCCCGGCCCCGGCGTCACTAGAGTGTCGAGCCCCGGACAACCGACTTGTGACCGGCACCGGATACGCCGGATCATGGCCCCATGCCGCTGGGTGCCCGGGACGTCCGACCGTTCGATGCCGCGTCGATCCTCCGGGAGGTGAAGATGGTGCGGGCGGAGGGACTGGTCCGGCTCCGCGACCTCGACCTCCCCGCTCTCCGCCGGGCCGCCGCGCTCGTCTCGCCCGACATCACCGACGCCTGGCCCGTCGAGGTGGAGAACGTGCTGCGGGAGGCGGTGTCCCGGCTGGGCGGCGGCCATCTCCAGGAGGCGGCCGGTTACTCGCTCGGCCTCGCCCCCGGTATGCGGGACCTGGTGGCCGGTGACCGTCGCAAACGCGCCGCGAAGGTCTACGACCTCAGCGTCGAGCGCTTCCGCAAGAGCCAGGAGGAGATGATCCTCGGGCAGGTGGCCGAGCAGGTGTGCTGGCTGGCGGAGACCCGGGTGCACAGCGCCACGGCAACCGGGATACCCCTGCTCGCACCGCATGTGCAGCACCGCGTCCTCCAGGTCGGGCCGCTGCGGGCGACGGTCCATGTCCACCCCGTCGAGCTGGTGCGGGACATCGATGTGATCGTGTCCCCCAGCAATACCCACCTCGGCCTCCCCGAGATGTACAAGGCGTCCGTGGCGGCGTCCCTGCGCCGGGCCGGGGCGGTGCGCGACGCGACGGGCGGCGTGGTCGACGACCCCGTGCGCGACTCCCTCCTCGCCTGGCGCCGCGAGAACGGTGTGCTCGGCCGCCCCGTCCAGCCCGGCACCGTCGCGCCGACCGGCCCCGGTGCCCTCGTCGGCCGGGGAGTGCGCCGTATCTATCACGCGGCGGTCGCCGTGCCCCGGCCCGGTACGAGCGACTACGACGTCAATCCGCAGGACGTCGTCGCGGCGGCGGGCGCGGCGCTGGCGCTGATCGACGAGGAGCGTGACACCTTCGCGCCGCCGCTGCGTTCGATCTGCTTCCCCCTGCTCGGCGCGGGGCGCGGCGGACTGCCGACCCGGACGAGCGCGACCGCGCTGTGGACCGCGCTGGCGGCGGGTGCCGGACCCGGACGGGAGATCCACCTCGTCGTACGGCGGGCGCGGCAGGCGGACGAGGTCGCGGAGGCCGTCGGCGGCGTGTCCGTTCCTCCGCCCTGTGGAACCGAACCACCTGAACAGATGCAGAGAGGTCACAGGTGCGGGTGAACCCCTTCGCGGTGCTCGCCGCTTTCGCGGCCGACTGGAACAGACTGGCACCCGTGCTCGACCCCGCGGCACGTCGATCGCTGCGGGGGCGGCTCACCGAACTCAGATCACTGATCGCGAACGGCGCCGCCGTGTCCGACCGGGAGTCCGCGGCCGGCCGGGCGGTGGACGGAGTCCTCGGCTCCTTACCGGCGGACGAGGCCGCCCGGCTGCGTCACGAGGGCGGGACGGCGCGTTTCGCGGGCGCGTCGGCGGCCACACTTGAGCCGGGATTCCAGGGCTACAGCGCCATCGATCTGTGCCTGCTGGTCCTCGACGACAACCCCATGGTCGGCCCCGACCTCGGCCCCATCCGGGACCGGCTCCTCGCAGAGCCCTCGACCCCCTGGCACCTGGCGGCCGACCCCCGTCTGATCGTCCTCTCCGACCGGAACGGCCGAAAGTCACTGCCGCTCTTCCAGTTCGAGGCGGGCGCCATGCCCCGGCAGCCCCGGCAGACCTGGCGGCCCTGGCGGCCCTGGCGGATCGTCCTGGAGGTCAACACCCTTCTGGGCGCCGACCGGGACCCCTGGGGCGCGGCCGACTGGTGGCTGTCCCGTACGACCTGGTGGGAGGGGACACCGGCCGCGCTCCTCGGCGGCGGCCGGGACACCGAACTGCGGGGCGCGGCCGAAGCGCTCGTCGCCCCGGACGGGGAGTGAGGGCCATGGGAAAGTGTCCGCCTCCCGACGCCCTGCCGGGCGAGCCGGCCCGTGCTGTCCTGCGCGCCGGGACCCCGGTCTACCGGGTGCACACCACTGGCCGCGAGCCGACCGCGTACAACACCCGCCTCAGCCACCCCTTCTACTACGGCGGGCGCTTCGACAGCACTCCGTATGACACATATGGCTTTGTCTATGTCGGCTTCGGTGTCGGCGCCGCCCTCTGCGAGGTGCTGCTGCGGTCCCTCCCGTTCGAGGACGACGGAAGCCACGGAAGCAGCGGGCCCCGACGGCTCCTTCCGCGCTCGGCGTTCGAGCGGCGCAGCCTCGCCTTCCTCCAACTCACCGAGGACGTGCCGGTGGTGTCCCTGATGTCCGCGGCGGAGCTGGCGGCGGTGGCACAGGACCCCTGGCTGATTCACGCCGAAGGAAGGGACTATCCGCAGACACGCGACTGGGGTCACTGGATTCGCCGCCGGACGGCGCCCTGGGCGCGGGGTTTCGTCTGGCCGTCGAAACGGGACCCCGCCGACCGGGTCGCCGTCCTCTTCGACGACCGGGGCGGCGGAACCGGGGCACTCGAAGCGGCCGGATCCGCGTCCGTGGACTTCGGTACCCCGGAGGGCGAGCAGTGGCTCAACAACGCCCTGGCGCCCTATCTGACCCGGACCGCTCCGGAGGTCGGGGGAGCCGTGTCCGGGGAACGGTGACGTGGTGAGGACAGGGGTGAGGGCGGGGTGAGGAAGCGATGAGGAAACCGTACGACCTCCAGGCCCTGATGCACGAGATGCAGCAGTCGGCACGGCAGGGCCTGGTCTCCATCGAGGACATGCGCCGGATGACCGATCTGGTCCTCGACCGGCTCGGCTGCACGACGGGGGCCGAGGCGTTCGACAGGCTGTACGGGGACTGGCGGCAGTTGCCGCGGGGCACGGTGATGTCCGGGCTGCGCGCCGGACAGATCCTGGGCATGCTGCCGATGCTCCGCTTCGACGAGGTCGTCGGGGACCGGCAGCGGGAGGACGAACTGCGCGATGAGGCGCGGCGGTACGGCCCCGAGGGCGGAAAGTGGCAGAGCGCCGTCATCTCGATGGGCGCGTCGGCCGGGGCACAGCGGATGGCGGACCCCGGGGAGATGGAGGCGGCGATCGGCCGGATGGAGGAAGCGCTCGCCCTGGTGGAGCCGGGGAGCCGGGAGGCCGACGCCCTTGGAGTCCAGCACGCCGTCCTGCGGCTCCATCTCGCCCAGCTCACCGGGGGCGAGGACGACTTCGACTCGGCCGTCGACGATCTGGCCCGGCTGATCGGCTCGCCGATCTGGGACGACGGCCAGCGCACCGGTATGACGGCCCAACTGGCGGTGTTCCGTTCGCACCAGGCCATCCGGCACCAGGACGAAGCCGCGCTGGCGGAGCAGATCCGCGTCCTGGAGTCGGTGCTCCCCACGCTCCCGCCCGACCACATGGACCGCGTCGGACTCCAGTCCCAGTTGGAGGCGTCCCGTTCCCATCTGGCGATCCTGCGGGCCCGCCGCACGGGGGAGTGGCCCTCCGAGGACGCGGCGGTGTCGTTCACGGCGGACGCGGTACGGCGGGAGATCGCCGGGCTGCCGCGCGAGGCACGGATCGACCGGCTCGTCGAGACGGGCATCATCCTGGGCGGCCGTGCCCAGATGGCCAAGGACCACGCGGGGCTGGTCGAGGCGCAGGGACTGCTCAGGGAGGCGCTGGACCACCTCCAGCCCGACGACGAGCGCTGGACACGGGCCGCCTTCACCCTGGGGCTGAGCCATATGATCCAGGCGGTGCTCTCCCTCGCGCCGCGCAGGGACCGCACTCCCCACCTCGACCAGGGCATCTCCTGGCTTCGGCATGCCCGGCGGCTGGTCCGGGGCCCCGAGCACCCCCTGTGGGGGAACATGAGCATGGGTCTCGCCGACGCCCATCGGGTCCGCGGCGATGTGGTCCACGCGGTCGACCCCCAGGCCAAGCGCCGCCACCACGCCGAGGCCCGGCGCCTCGGCCTGGAATCCCTCACGGCCTCCGTCTGGGCGGTCCTGCTCCAGACCGGTACCGCCCACGCCGCGCAGACCGCCCGTTACGCCAGCGAACGGGCTTTCCAGGTGGCCCGCTGGTGCCTGGACGACGGCGCCCCCGCCGACGCCGTACGGGCCCTGGACTCCGGACGCGGGCTCACCCTGCACGCGGCGACCGTCGCCACCACCGTGCCGGACATGCTCGACGCCCTGGGCCGGTCCGACCTCGCGGACGAGTGGCGCCGGGCCGGTCCCGCCGCCGTGCCCGAACAGGGCCCGGGGACGGCACCGAACGCCCCGGTCACCGGCCCCGGCAGCAGGCTGCGCCGCCGCGTCCTCCAGGCGCTCGCCGCCTCACCGCTGCGCCGACGGCTGCTGAACACGCCCACGCCCGAGGAGATCGGGGCCGCCCTGCGCACCCTGGGCGCGACCGCGCTGGTCTATCTCGTCCCCGCCGACGACGAGGAACGGAGCATGAAGGACCAGGTGTTCTTCGGGCTGCGGGCCCTGCCGGGGATGGCCGTCCTGGTCCGTGCCGACGGGTCGGTCCGGACGCTGGAACTGCCCGATCTGTCGGTGTCCGCACCGGAGTTGGCGGAGTACCGGGCCCTGGGCACCCCGGGCCGCGACGCCGGGGGCCCGCCCACCGAGGCCGCCGCCGCTCCCGTCCCGCCCCGCCGCACCGGCGAGAGCCGCGCCGCCCTCGACCGGCTGTGCGACTGGGCCGGTACGGTCGCCATGCGGCCGCTGCTGCGGGAACTGGCCCGCGACGGCGGCCCGGCGCCGCGGCTCGTTCTCGTCCCCATGGCGGAGCTGGGACTCGTCCCCTGGCACGCGGCCCGGCTGCGGCGGCGCGGCACCACCGGGGTGTACGCCTGCCAGCAGGCCGACATCTCGTATCTGCCGTCGGCGCGCCTGCTCTGCGAGGTGGCCGCCCGGCCCGCCGCCGGGATCCGGCAGCCCCTCGTCGTCGGCAACCCCACCCGCGATCTGCACCACGCGGGCGAGGAGGCCGAGGCCATCCACCGCGCCTTCCACCCGGGCGGGGACCTCCTCGGCCCCGGCACCGCGACGCCCGCCGCCGTCACCGACTGGCTGCGCGGGCAGCGCGGCGGACTGCTCCACCTCGCCTGCCACGGAGTGGTGCGCCGGGGCGAGCGCCGCAGCTCCTCCCTCGTGCTCGCGGGCGGCGACCTCGCCGCCGAGGAGCTGACCGAGGGCGGAGCACGTTGTGAACGGCTGGATCTCGTCGTGCTCGCCGCCTGCCGCACCAGCGTCTCCGGGCACGGTTACGACGAGGCGTACAGCCTGTCGACGGCCTTCCTCGTCGCGGGCGCGCGATCGGTGATCGGGTCGCTCTGGCCGGTGCCCGACGAGGCCACATCGCTGCTGATGTACATGACCCACCACTATCTGAGCCGGGAGCGCCTGACGCCGGGGCAGGCGCTGCGCAGGGCCCAGCTCTGGATGCTCGACGACCGGCGCGAGGCGCCGCCCGGGATGCCGTACCGGCTTCAGGAGCGGATACGGCGGATCACGAGCGACGACCTGACGGCATGGGCGGGCTTCACCCACCTGGGGTGGTGAGCGCCGCGCCCTGCCGCACATCGGCGGGTGACCGGGCCCGGGGTCCACGGGCTCACGCGGGCACATCCGCACGTCGACGGGTTATGGCACCTCGGTGTGCAGAAGCACCTGGGCGGTGCCCCAGCGGCCGGGCTCCGGCGCCGGTCCGCCCGCGTCCCGTGCGCCGTCCGCCGGGGGCGCGGTGAGCCGGAGCAGCCCGCTGCCGCTACCGGTGCCGGGGGTGCCGTCACGGGAGGCGGAGGCGGAGTCGTACGACCACCGGGGGAGCCGGAAGGGCGCGAGATTCAGCTCGTTCTCGGCCACGACGACCTTCAGCCAGTCACGGGTGAAGGCACCGCTGACCACCGAACGCCCCGGGGGGAGGGTCAGCCACACCGGTTCACCGGCGCGCGCGAGCCCCGCGCGGCCGGGGCCGACGAAGTCACCGTCGAAGAGGTGCGGGGAGGAGCCGTAGCTGTCGGTGAGATCGAGGAGCACGCACCACAGCTCGTGCCCCGTGTCGTTGTGAATGCTCACCCGCACCTGCGGAGGCGCGCCCTCCGGGGTGTACGAGCAGACGATCGGCCCCTCCGCCGTGTACCGCACCCGTCCCACCGGGGTCTCCCGGACCGTGACACGCACCAGCGACGACAGCCAGGGGTCGGGGTTGGCGAGATCCCGTAGGTGCTGCCAGCGCGCGACATGCGTCAGACAGTCGACGACACGGCGCGCGTCTTCGGGGGTACGGAGCGGCAGCGGGGGTATGGACCGGCCGCCGCCACCGGAGACATGGGCGTGACCGCTGTTCACGACGGTCCGGAGCGGGTCCCCGTCGCGCTCCGTTCCGCTCAATGTCAGCAGGGGCGCGTCGGCGATCATCCGTTCGAGGGGTTTGACGGCGGCCGGCTCGCCCATGAGGGAGACCGCGACGGGTGGGAAGGCGAGCGCTGAGGGCGTCACCTCGTACACCCTGTCCGTGCCGACGGCTCCGGGGCGCCGGCCGACCGGCTCCACCAGGGCGGACTCGGCGCGCAGCGTACGGACGACGACCGTTCCGGGGCCGTCGCCGCGGGCGCCCCGTACGGTGAACTCGGCACCGGTCGCGCGCAGGCCGTGGGCCCGGCCGCAGTTGACCTCCCAGCCCGCCGCGGTGTGCCGCAGCAGGAAGGGGGAGGCCATGGCGGAGTCGCCGCGCAGGAAGCGGCCGTCCTCCGGGCCGCGCAGCTCGGGGTGCTGCCAGGGCATGCGGCTGTTGACGCGTTCCTCGGTGAGCGCGTGGACCGCCCCGTAGGTCGCACCGGGGCCCAGCCGGTCGAGGGTGGCGAGCACCGCATGGCTGAAACAGCCGCGTACCTCCCCGTACACCACGTCCTCGTAGGCGCGTTCATGAGGACGGCAGGCGGCGAGCAGGACATGCCGGGACGGCGCGGGCCCCTGGCCGCCGCCGTCGCGTGCCCCGCCGCCACCGCACGCACCCTCCGTGCGCCACCACGGCCGCCACTCCACCCCACGGGCGACGGCGCCCGGGGCGACATCGCGTGTCGCGCCGCCCGAGTGACAGCAGTCGAGCACGGCGAGGACATGGACACCGCGCGCGGCGATCCGGTCGAGGAGGGCGCCGAGTTCGGTGTCGCGCAGCAGGGGCTGCCCGCCCGGACGGAGACTGTCATGGCAGACGAGGGACCGTGACCGGCCGGTCGACGCGCGCGGGTCGTCGGTGTCCTCCTCGCTGCCGTGCCCGCTGAACCACAGCAGCGCGGTGTCCCCGGGCCCGCCCCCGGACAGGTGCTCCTCGATACCCGCCCGCACGGCCGCCCGGGTGGCCTCGGCGTCGTACAGCCTGCGGGAGCGGACCGGCAGACCGCTGCGACGGAGCCACTCCTCGGCCGCCCGGACGTCGTTCACACAGCCCCGCAACGGCTGCTCAGGGTAGTCGTCGATGCCCACGAACAGGGCGTACACGGTGTGCATGCGGGGATTCTGGCAGGGGCGGGCGGAGGCTGCGGGGCGTCGAACGGTCGTTGTCCGGGCGGGTGTTGGGCGTGGCGCGAAAACTTCGGCGACGCGATGCCTCCGTCCGATTGACTGGTAACCAGCCGGGCGGGACAGCCGTCCCGAGCGGAATCCCGAAACAGCAGGAAGGGCATGTGTGTGAACACCGGGGGAAACCGTCCGTATCCGCCACAGGGGCAACCGGGGCCGCAGCCCGGCCCGTACGGCTCGAACAACCCGTACAGCTCGAACAGTTCAAACGGCCCGTACGGGCCGCCGCAGCCGACGCACCAGCCGTCGCATCCTTATGCGGCACACCCCAGCAGCCCCTACAGCCCCTTCGCCCCACCGGAGCCGCACCGCTCCTCCTGGCAGCGGCTGCGCGAGGACGACTGGCCACCGCTCAGACAGGTCCTGCGGGTCGGCCGACAGCGCATCCCCGTCCGGATCTGGGCTCTGGTGCTGCTGCCGTGCACCTCGTGGGGGGTCCTGCCGCCGATGATGTGCTACGCGCTCGCCCGCACGGCCCGGCGCAGGGCCCGACAGGTCTTCCCGCCGTGGCGGGAGCGGCGGGTGCAGGATCTCGACGTGCTGCGCGTCCAGCGGGTACGGGCCTGGACCGCCGCGGTGATATCGCTCCTGATCCTTGTCGTGTACGGCGAACCGGGCGACTTCCAGGAGGCGCGGGACCAGTACTGGCAGCGGCTGCTGATCACACCGTGGCTGCTGCTGCTCAGCGCCCCCGTCGCGATCGCCGTCCTGTTCCGGATGGCCTCCCCCGCAGCCAGGGCCACGATGCGCCCCCGGCTGCGCGCGGCCGGGAAGTCCGCGCTGATCTACTTCGGCGCGCTGATGGCGGTACCGCTGCTGGGGGTGGCGGTGGTCTGGGCCCTGGAGTGGACGGGAGGCTTCGTCACCAACCCGTTCCTTCTCCTGCCGACCTACATGGCCCTGTGGGCCCCGGTCCTGTGGGTGTTCTTCTTCGTGGCCTTCGCGTCGGCCCCGGCCGTGCGCGGAGCCTTCAACACGGCCGAGGCCCACGCGGCACTCCCCGCGCTGCTCACCGCCGTGCTGGTGTGGGAGCTCACCCTCGTCGGCCTCCTGACGGCCGGCCTCCCCCCGGGCCCACCCCTGCTCCAGGCGGCGGTCCTCGCGGGCGGCCCGCTCTCGGTGACGGCGGTCGCCTGGTGGGAGATCCACCGCCTCCGCACCCGCCACGGAGTGGAACTGCGCGCCTGAGGTCCCGGCGGCCGGGGCCGAGGTGACCTCCGCGCGGTGGGCGGCGCGACCGAACGGCGGGGACGGGTGTCAGGAGGCGGTGCCTCCGGGGAACGCGGTGTCACCGCCGTCGGGCCTGCGGCTCAGCTCCTGGTCCAGCTCGTCGAAGACCAGGCCCTCCCGTCCGGCGTATCCGGTGCGGTACGCCACCCGCGCCACCAGATGGGCCGCGACCGGGCCGGTCAGCAGTTGGAAGAACCCGATCAGCCCCAGGGTCCCGAGGTCGATGCCGCTGCGCAGCCGCAGTGCGACCCCGCCGAGCACCAGCAGCATGCCGAGCGACTGGGGGTTGGTGGCGGCGTGGCTGCGGGAGAGCACATCGGGCAGCCGCAGCACACCGATCGCGCCGAGCAGGGCTACGGCCGCCCCCAGAAAGAGGAGGACGGCTCCGGCGGTGTCCGCCGTCTGCTCCCAGCCGCTCATCGCGCCCCCTCGCCGGAACCGGAACCGGAACCAGCCCTGGAACCGGAACCGGCGTCGGCCCCTGCCCCGGGTTCCGGATTCGGTTCGTCCGGGGCGCGGTCCCGCACGGCGATGAAACGGGCGATCCCCACCGACCCCGTGAAGCCGAGAAAAGCCACGACCAGCATGACCGGGAAGTACGAGGCGTCACGGGTGAACGCCGACCGCACCCCGATCCCGGCGATCATCAGCGCGGCACAGACGTCCAGGGCCATCGCCCGGTCCAGCATCGAGGGACCGCGCCCGATCCGGATCAGGACGAGCGCCCCCGCGACGAGGATCATCACCCCCGCCGCCGTCAGCAGGACCTGGTCCACGGTCCGGGCCACGCTCATCGTCCGTCTCCGCGGGAACCTCGGCCACCGGCCCCGGGCGGAGCTTCGCCGGGCCGCCCGGTCCCTGACCGCCGCTCCCACGGCCGGGGGTCCGCGGCGACCCGGGCGATCTCGTTCCGGTCCCCGAAGGCCCGGACGACCAGCTCCTCCATCCGCCAGACCGACCGCCGGGCACGGTCCGCCGCCTCCGGATCGTCGGCCTCCAGGATGTGCACATACAGGGTCGCGCTGGAACGCCGCACCTCGACCACCGATCCGTCGGGGACGTTGGAGACGGCGACCGCCGTAGCCGTGAGCATCAGATCGCCCCGGCAGCGCAGGGGCACCGCGAGCACGCCCGCCCGGTACGGCCTGCTGTCGAGCATCTGGCGGGCGACCATCAGGCCGGAGGTGTACATGTCGCCCAGCAGATGGACCACGAGCCGGACGATGCCCCAGGGACGCAGCCGCAGCCCCAGATCGACCGCGGGCAGCGGGAAGACCAGACACAGGACCACCGCGACGAGCACCCCGTTCAGGACATTGGCCCAGCTCACATTCCCCCAGAGCAGTACCCAGACGACGGCGAGCCAGCCGATCAGCGGCAGATCCAGGACCCGGCGCCGGCGGCCCACCACCGCGAAGCTGAAGGGCGAGAGATCGGGGTCGCGGAATCTCAGGGAAATCATGGGGATGTCACCGGCCGAGCACCGCCTCGATGTAGGGGGAACGTTCCAGGAGTTCCGCCGCCGCCCGGTCGGTCAGCGAGGTGAGCGGGCCGCCCAGGACCGTGTACGCGAGCGAGAGCAGGACCAGGGCCGCGGCCGCCCAGGTCATGGCGGGCGGCAGCCGGTCGGTGGTGACGGTGATCGCGCGGCCTGCGAGAGTCGCGGTCACCGCCTGCCCCGCAGGGCCTCCTCCGCCCCGGCGCGCACCCTCGTCCCCCTCCCCGGCTCCATGGGTCCCCCCGTCCCCGCCCTTGTCCCCGTACCCGTATCCGTTCTCCTCGTTCTCGTTCTCGTTCCGGTTCTCGTGCCCGCGAGGGGGACCGCCCGCGTGGACGTCCCCGCTCTCGTCGCCGCAGTCGTCATGTGTGTCCCCCTGCTCCAGGACCGTGCCCCGCTCGGGCCGTCCCGGCGGCGCGGAGCGCCAGAAGGCCAGATTCCAGACCTTGGCCATGACGTACAGCGTGAGCAGACTGGTCAGTACGGCGGCGCCGACCAGGGTGTACGACCAGCCGTCGGCCTGTGCGACACCGGCGCGCAGCAGTTGCAGCTTGCCGATGAAACCCGACAGCGGGGGGATACCGGCCAGGTTCAGCGCGGGCAGCAGAAAGAGCACGGCGAGTGCTGGAGCCGCCTGCGCCAGTCCGCCGACCCGGGTCAGTTCGGTCGTTCCGGTTCGGCGCTCGATCAGCCCGGCCACCAGGAACAGGCCCGTCTGCACGGTGATGTGGTGGACGACGTACACCATCGCGCCGCCGAGTCCCTCGCGGGAGCCGACCCCGATCCCGAAGATCATGTAGCCGATATGGCTGACCAGGACGAACGACAGCACCCGTTTGAGATCGGTCTGCGCCACCGCCCCGAGCACCCCGATCACCAGCGAGGCGAGCGCGGCGGCCAGCAGCAGATGGCTCAGCCGGTTGCCCGGGAAGAGCAGGGTCTCCGTGCGGAGCATGCAGTACACGCCGACCTTGGTGAGCAGTCCGGCGAAGACGGCGGTGACGGGCGCGGGCGTGGTGGGGTACGAGTCGGGCAGCCAGGCCGCGAACGGGAACACGGCCGCCTTGACGGTGAACACGGTCAGCAGGGCTCCCTCCAACAACGTCCGGACCCCGAGCGGAAGTTCCGTCAGCCGGACCGCGAGTTGCGCGAAGTTGACGGTGCCCGCCGCCGCGTAGGTCAGGGCGATGGCGGTGAAGAACACCATGGAGGAGACCAGGGAGACCATGACGTAGGTGGAACCCGCCCGCAGCCGGGACTCGGTACCGCCCAGCGTCAGCAGAACGAAGCTCGCCACCAGCATGATCTCGAAACCGACATAGAGGTTGACCAGGTCCCCGGCGAGAAAGATGCAGGAGACACCGGACACCAGCACCAGATAGGCCGGGTGGTAGACGGCGAGCGGGGCGCGTTCGTCCCGGTCGGCCATGCCCTGGCCGAGGGAGTACACGAGGACGCACAGCGTCACCGCCGACGACACCGTGAGCATCAGACCGGAGAGCCGGTCCGCGACCAGCGTGATCCCGAGCGGCGGGGCGAAGCCGCCCAGATGGACGGCGAGCGGCCCCCGGGTGTCGGCGGCGATCAGCAGAACGACGGACAGGGCCAGGACGGCGGAGAGGACGACGACGCCGACCACCCGCCGACCGCGCGGGAAGCGGGTGCCGAGGGCCAGTTCGAGACCGGTCGCGAGCAGCGGCAGCAGCACCGGCAGGGGAACGAGCGCGTTCATCCGTCACTCACCTTTCTCCGGTTGCGCCGGTTGCGCCGGTTTCTCCGGGCCGTCGTGTGCGGCAGGTCGTCCTGTCCGCCGTCCGGAACGTCATGACTGACGTCCCCCGGCCGGGTCCTCGCCGTCATGAGCGCTGTCCGGGACGCCGTCGTCGCGCGTGTCGTCGTCATGTCCTGCCGTCCAGGACGTCGTCCGGGTCCTCGCCCAGAATGTCGTTCCAGAGGTCCCCCGACGCGTCCCGTGCTCGCGCCTGGAGGGCCCGGTCCTCCCGCAGAACCGTGCGCAACCGCCGTCGTTCCGAGCGGTACGCGGCCCGGCTCCCCTCCGGGCGGTGGCCCCGGGGCGCGCGCCGCTCCTTCAGCGCGGCCCGCTCCTCCTGCACCTGGGCGCGGAGCGCGATCCTCCGGTCCTCGACGTCGTCCTGGACCTCGTCCGTTCCGGTCACCCGCAGGGTGCGGTACGCCATCGCCAGCAGGAACGCCGTGGTGGCGAGGGTGATGACGATGGCGGTGAGCGCGATGGCCTGGGGCAGCGGGTCGGTCACCCGCGTGAGGTCGACGCCCGGGTACAGCAGCGGCGCCGTTCCGGCGGCCCCACCCGCGGCCAGCATCAGCAGATTGATGCCATTACCGAGGATCACCGCGCCGATCAGAATGCGGCTGAGAGCCCGCATCAGAATCAGAACGCCTCCTACGGCGCACAGCACTCCGGCGGTCACGAGGAGGGTGAGACTGACACTCATGAGTCCGCCTCCGCTCCGGCGGCGTCGGGTCCCGCGGACCTCCGCGGCGGCGGGCCCTGCGCCGCGGCCTCCCGCGCCGCGGCCTCCCGTTCGATCTGCCGGTCCACGCGGGCGCCGAGCGACCGCACCACATCCAGGACCACACCGAGCACCAGCAGATACACCCCGGCGTCGAAGAGGACCGGCGTTCCGATGTGGATGTCGCCGAGCAGCGGCAGCCGCCCGTGGTGGGTGAGCACGTCCAGAACGGTGCCTCCGGTGAGTCCGAACAGTGCGACGCCGGTGGAGAGGACGAGGCCGCAGCCCGTGAGGAACCCGGGGTGCCAGGGGGCGGCCTCCCCGAGTTCGAACCGGCCGCCCGCCAGATAGCGCACCGTCACCGCGGTGCCCGCGACCAGTCCGCCCACGAAACCTCCGCCCGGCAGGTTCTCCGCGCAGAACAGCAGATAGACGGAGAGCACGAGGATGGGGTGGAAGACCAGCCGGGCCACCACCTCGAAGACCACCGAGCGGTGCTCGGGGGCGAGGGTGCGGCCCGCGGCGAGCCAGGTGCGCTCGGGCGCGTTGTCGTCCGGCGCGAAGACGGGGGCGCGCGCCCGCGAGCCGAACGACCACGCGGTACGGCCGCCCGGCGCGGCACCGACCGCAGATCCGTTCTCGCCCTCGGGCCCCGTTCTGCGATGGAAGTAGATCAGACTGGTCACTCCCACGGCGGCGACGGCCAGAACTGCGGATTCGCCAAGGGTGTCCCAAGCGCGGTACTCGACCAGAATCGTCGCCACGACATTCTTCACCCCGTGCCGCGCGGTGTCGTACACCAACTCCCGGCCCGCCGGATCCGCCCGCCGGGCCGCGGCCACCACCCACAGGGTGAACGCGACCGCCGCCGACAGCGCCAGCGCCAGCGGCACCCTGACCCGCAGCCGCCACGGGCTGATCGTCTCCTGGAAGTACACCGGCATCCGCCGCATGACCAGTACGAGCACCAGCAACGAGACCGTCTCCACGGCGAACTGGGTGAGCGCCAGATCGGGCGCGCCCTGCACCACGAAGAGCAGCGCTGTGCCGTACCCGGTGAGACCCGCCATGACCACGGCCTTCATCCGCCGCTTCACCTGGAGGCACATCAGCGCCGCGGCCCAGGTCAGCACGGCGATCGCGCCTTGGGCGGGCGAATCCCACAGCCGTGGCGGGACGGCGCCGTGCCACGGCCGGTCCACGGCCAGTACCGCGAGCAGCCCGCCGAGCATCACCAGGAGCACGGTGGACAGGTAGACCGGGAGCGAACCGCGCTGGAAGAAGCCCGTGACCTGGAGGGCCAGCCGTTCGAGCCCCAGCAGCCCCAGTCCGTAGACCCGGTCGGCCGTCGGCCACGCCACCCGCCGGGACAGCCGGACCACCCGCTCCCGGGCCAGGAACAGCACCAGGCCCACCGCCCAGGCGGCCCCCGACAGCAGCAGCGCGGTGCCGAGCCCGTGCCAGAGGGAGAGCCGGTAGGGGTGGGCGGGCGCCGGGAAGGCACCGGCGTACGCCCCCAGCAGGCCGTTCAGCCAGACGACGCCGGGCCCGAGGACCACACAGCCCGCCGCGAGCAGCGCGGGCGGCCCCAGGAACAGCCCGTCCACCCGGTGGACGGGGGTGTCCGCGAGCCCCGGTTTGCGGGCGAACGCCCCCCAGAGGAAACGGAGGGTGTACGCGGTGGTCAGCGCCGATCCGACGGTGACGACGGCCAGGGTCCAGCGGTCGGCCGTCCCGCCGTGGCCCAGCGCCGTGAACGCCGCCTCCTTGGCGGCGAAGCCGAGCAGCGGCGGCAGCCCCGCCATCGAGGCGCCCGCGAGGGTCGCGACGACGGCGACCCGGGGGAGCGCCCGCCCCACCCCGGAGAGCGCGCGCAGATCCCGGGTGCCCGCCGCGTGGTCGACGATCCCCGTCACGAGGAACAGCGGTGCCTTGAAGAGCGCGTGCGCCAGAATCATCGCGGTGGCGGCCAACGCGGTGTCCCGGTCCCCGGCACCGGCCAGGACGGTGAGAAAACCGAGCTGGCTGACCGTTCCATACGCGAGCACCAGTTTGAGGTCCCCGAGCCGCAGCGCCCGCCAGCCGCCCAGCAGCATGGTCAGCGCCCCGAGCACCAGCAGCACGGGCCGCCACGGGGGCGCGTCCGCGAACGCGGGTGCCAGCCGGGCGATGAGATAGATCCCGGCCTTGACCATCGCGGCGGCGTGCAGATAGGCGCTGACGGGCGTCGGCGCGGCCATGGCGTTCGGCAGCCAGACGCTGAACGGCCAGATCGCCGACTTCGACAGCGCGCCGACAAGGACGAGCAGCACGGCGACCGACACGGTCGTGGACGGCGCGGGCGGGTCGGCCACCAGGGCGGAGATCCGGTAGGTGCCCGCCGCGTGCCCCAGCATCAGAAAGCCGACGAGCATGACGAGACCGCCGAAAGCGGTGACGGTCAGCGCCTGGAGTGCCGAACGTCTGCTCTGTTTGCGCTCGCTGCCGTGCCCGATCAGCAGATAGGAGAAGACGGTGGTCAGCTCCCAGAACACATACAGCAGAATGAGATCGTCGGCGAGGACCAGGCCGAGCATGGCCCCGGCGAACGCCAGCAGATGCCCTGCGAACCGCCCCAGCAGCGGGGTGCCGTCGGAGAAGTACCGTACGCAGTAGACGAGCACCAGCGCGCCCACCCCGGCGGCCAGCACCACCATGAGCAGCGACAGCGCGTCCAGGCGCAGCGCGATCCAGACGTCGTACGCGGGCAGCCAGGCGATCTTCCAGTTGACCGTCCGTCCGGCGGCGGCCCCCGACCAGTGCGCGGCGGCCCACGCCGTGGCGGCGAGGGGCGGCAGCGCCAGCACCAGGAAGGCCCGTACGCCGAGTCGGCCCACCAGCGGGCCCGCGCAGGCCGCGAGGAGGAAATGGCCGAGGATCAGCGCTGCCATAGGGCCCCGGACCTGGACCGGGGCGCCGGCCCGGGGACGGACCCGCGCTCGGAGGCGGGCCCGGGCCCTGGGACGGAGCCGCGCTCGGAGGCGGACCTCCGCTCGGGGACGGAGCCGCGCTCGGAGGTGGACCCGGAGGCGGACCCGGGCCCTGGGACGGTCCCGGGCCCGGACACCGATCCGCGAAGACCGCGGGTCACCTTCTTTCGGACAGGAGGCACCCGGTATTGCTATAGGGGTTCGGCCCGTCATACGCACCGGCACGCCGAAGAACCTCCGACTGAGCCCCGACTGAGCCCCGACCGGAGCCGGGGCGGCTCCCCGCCGACCCGGCGTCGCCCCGGTGTGCTCCCCGCGCGGCCCCTCGCCGTTCGGCCCCGCGGTCAGCCCCCGCGCGGCACGGTGTAGTAGCCGTACGCGGTGGAGCCTGATCCGCCGAGTTCGAGGACCATGACGGTGCCGTACCGGGCGCGGGCGGCGGCGACGGTCCCCGGGGACGGCGGGGTGGTCTCGCAGCGCTGGTAGGGATGGGCCCCCTTGGCGGGACACGGCGTCGGCTCCTCGGCCAGGTACCGCAGGGGCAGGTCCGGCCGGTCCCAGTCGAGCCGCAGCCCCGGGGCGGTGAGTGTCGGCGCGGGCAGGAGGCCGCCGTCCCGGTCGCGTCCACGGCCGCGGTGGTAGTCGAGGGCGTACGTCACCGTTCCGGCCGCGTGCGGCATGTCACCCCCCGACCCGTCCCGCACGCCCCAGTCCGCGATCCCGGCGGCCTTGATCCGCGGCAGCACCGCGGTCACATCTCCCCGGACACCGACATACGTGAACGTCCGTATCTCGCAGTGGAGGGCGTCCGAGGGCCGCTGCGGGTCGAAGAGCGACCCGTCGGAGGGCATTCCGCAGGTGTCGGTGAGACGTGTGAGCACATGTTCCACCCCCTCGACCGCCGTCAGCCGCTCGACCAGGCCGCGCGCCTTCCGCTCCTCCGCGTCCCTCCGGGATTCGGCGGCGGACGACGTCGCCTGCTGCCGCAGTTCCTCCCGCGACGGTGACGGCTCGGACGAACAGGCCGTCACCAGCCCCACCAGAGTGCCCACCAGGAGCAGCCGACCCGCCCGGCCCCACCGCCACCGCGCCACGCTGTTCTTCATCCGCGCACCTCCGGTGCCCCACTCTTCGCCAGGGTGATCATGGACAGCATGAGTACACCTACTCAGATCCCGCTGTCGACAACGCTGTCGGACCGGCCCGCCGCGCGATCCGGAGATCCGGCGCGCCGAACGGGTGAAGCTCTCGAACCCGCATGATTCCTCCCTTCTCTCTCTGCTGTTGGTTGGCCGAAAGCCGACTCATCACCGCCTCCACCCCACGCCATAATTGCGTCCACTTCTGGAGGCTTTGCTCAGGCGTAACACCTGCGCGGCAACAGGGGCTCTTGCGTACGCGGACCTGAAGGGAGCCCGGTCCTTCCGCACCTGAGCGGTTGTTCAGCGGGGGGCTGACAGTGGACCGAGGCGGAACTCAGGAGTTGGCGGCACGCCTTTTCGTGCCTTCTGAGCAGTGGGGCTGGGAGTACACCCCGCCCGCGCCTCTCGCCCCCAGCCCGGAAGCGGAACAGGCACCCGTGTGGCAGGAGCCCGTACCCCCGGACCTGAACGAGCTGGAACAGCGGCTGGAACGCGGCAGGCGCCGATTACCGTTCCGCGTCCTCCTCACCGTGATCGCCGCCGGAGGAACCGCCTCCATGGTGTCGGCGCTCGCCGGAGCCTTCGCCGTCGTCCTCGGCGGCATGCTGTCCTATGTCCTTCCCGTGACCCTCCCGTCCCACCAGATCAAAGCGGCCACACGGCACGCGGCAGCGGACCGCGACGCCCGGTACGAGCAATTCCAGCGCGTACGCCGACTGTGGCGGGACCGCGTCGAAGCCCACGACCGACAACAACGGGCCGAGCGGTACGAGAGCCTCCTGTGGCACCCCGTCCGGCTTCCGCAGGGCCCCAGCAGGGTCGATGTCTTCGGCGGCACCAGCGATGGATGGGCCAGCCTCCTGGCGACCTGGGGAGCCTCCGTCATCCAGTCCGGCTCCCGTCTGGTCGTCTTCGACCTCACCGAACAGGACGTCGTGGGCGGCCTGGAAAGCCTCTTCCACAGCCGGGGCAGGACCGCGCGCCTCGACCTGCCCGCCGGAGCCGGACGCTTCAACGTACTGGGCGGACTGGACGCGGACGAGGCCGCCGACCTGCTCGCCCAGGCCGTTCACACCCTGCGCCCGACGGAAGGCCAGGGCGACCTCCGTACGATCCACGCCGACCTCCTGGAGACCGCGATCCGGGAACTGGGCGGAATCCTCACCTTCCAGCGCGTCACCGCCGCCCTGGATGTGCTGCGCCGCACGTATGACGCCGCCACCGACGGCCCCCTCAGCCTCGACGAGCTCACCCGGCTGACCGCCGGAGTGGACCGTATCGGCCAGGGCGAACGCGTCCAGAACGAGCTGCACTTCCTGATCAGCACCCTGAGCCTGCTCGCCCGCGACGAGGACACCGCCCCGCCCCCGCCCTCCCCGCCCAAGGGCACCAACTCCCTTCTGTGGCCACCGACCTGCCTGGCCGTCATCTCCACCGCCCACCGCCGCCACCGCTGCAAGGACTTCCTCGACCGCGTGGTCCTCCAACGGCTCCTGCACGACCTCCGCAGCCAACCCGTCACCGGCCACGACAGCATCCTGGTCATCGCGGGCTGCGACCACCTCGGACTGGAGGGCCTCGAAGCCCTCGCCCGGCACTGCCGCCGCGCGGAGATCCGCCTCATACTCCTCATGGAACGTCTCCGCGGCGAACTGCGTGAACTCCTCGGCAGCTCCGACAGCGCCGCCGTCCTGATGCGCCTGGGCAACGCCCAGGACGCCACCGCTGCCGCCGAGTTCATCGGCCGCGGTCACCGACTCGTCCTCAGCCAGCTCACCGCCCAGATCGGCAAGAGCTTCACCACCGGCACCGGCCACTCCGAGGGCACCAACGACAGCACCGGATGGAACACGGGCACCGCCACCAGCCGCAGCGGAAAGGACTGCTCCCACTCCACGAACCGGTCCCTCACCGAGTCCCGTGCGCAGTCCTGGCAGGAGACCGTCAACCACTCCTCATCCGACTCCACCGGCCACAGCGCGACCCAGGCCCGGGTGTACGAGTTCACCGTGGAGCCGACCACGCTTCAGGCCCTGCCCACCACCGCGTTCGTCATGGTCGACAGCAGCGCCCCGGGACGCCGTGTCACCCTCGGCGACTGCAACCCCGGCATCGTCCTCCTCAACCGTGTCGCCCGACCGCACCGGACCGGCTGAGGAGGCGACCGTGACCCTCCTCGACGGCTTCGCCTTCTACCAGTTCCACTCCGTTCCCCGGCCCCCGGACGACCCGGCCCGGCCGGACCCTCTGCCCGAGCAGCTCTTCGCGGCCCTGACCGCCGCCCACACCGAACTCCTCCACCACGGGGCTCCCGCACCCGCGGTCGCCGTGCTGTGGCACCGTCCACCGGGGGAGCACCGGCTCCGCTTCCTGGTCGGAGGCCGTCCCCTCTTCCCTCCGGTCACCCCCGCCGGTGCCGCGCACCCCGGTACCCCCGGTGCGCCGCTGGGCATCCTCTACCCTCCAGGCAGTGAGGGCGTCGCACTTCCCGACGGCGAGGCCCAGCGGACCCTTCAGACTCTCCCCGCCTGGCTCCGCTGCTCAGGACACTCCGATCCGCTGTGGACGGCCGACGACCAGGAAACCACCCGACGTGGCGGTTTCGACGACTACACCGCACAGCTCGTCCACCCCTTCAGCTGGCTCGTCCTCGCCGAGCCCCTTTCCGCCCAGCACATCGACCGCGAACTACTCACCCTCGCCACCGCCATCCCCCGTCTGCGCCGGAGCGAGAACTCCGAGGCCGACCGCGTCGCCCTCACCCGCGCCCAGGACCGTTACCGCGAACTCAGCCGCGCCCGTACCGCAGGCATGTGGAACATCCACATCCTGGTCGGCGGAGCCGACGCCACAGCCGCCCGCCGAGCCGCCGCACTGCTGTGCGCGTCCAGCGACCTCAGCCGGCTGCCCTACACCCTCCAACCCGACAGCACCGTTCTCCCCCTGCACGACGCCGCCCGGCACCGCGTCGGAACCCCCGACGCACCGCAGTCCCCCTTCACCGCGAGCACCGCCCTCCTCGCCGCCATCGCCCGTCCTCCCCGCCGGGAACTCCCCGGTATCCGTCTCACCGAATCCGCGGTCTTCGACACCACCCCCGAACGCGAAGGCCCGATACACCTCGGCACCATCCTCGACCAGCACCACACCCCCGCCGGCCCGTTCGGCGTCGACACCGCGACTCTCAACCGCCATGCGTTCGTCGCCGGAGCCACCGGCGGCGGAAAGTCGCAGACCGTGCGCCACCTGCTGGAACAGCTCCACCACCACGGCATCCCCTGGCTGGTCGTCGAACCCGCCAAAGCCGAGTACGCGGCCATGGCCGGACGCATCGGTTCCGACCAGCTCACCGTCATCCGTCCCGGAGACCCCGATGCCCCCGCCGTCGGGCTCAACCCCCTCGAACCCGAGCCCGGTTTCCCCCTCCAGACCCATATCGACCTCGTCCGTGCCCTCTTCCTCGCCGCGTTCGAAGCCACCGAGCCCTTCCCTCAGGTCCTGAGCCAGGCCCTCACCCGCTGCTACACCGATCTCGGCTGGGACCTCACCCTCAGCGAGTCCCGCCTCCCCGGCGTCACCCCGCGCTACCCCACGCTCACCGATCTCCAGCGCACCGCCCTCGACGTCGTCGAGCACATCGGCTACGGCAAGGAGATCACCGACAACATCCGCGGCTTCATCGATGTCCGCCTCGGCTCCCTCCGGCTGGGCACCCCCGGCCGCTTCTTCGAGGACGGCCATCCCCTCGATGTCACCGACCTCCTCGGCCGCAACACCGTTCTGGAGATCGAGGACGTCGGCAACGACCAGGACAAAGCCTTCTTCATCGGTGCTGTCCTCATCCGTCTCCACCAGCATCTCCGAGGCCGCCGCGCCGACCGGACCGGAACCCCCGCCCTCCGCCATGTCACCGTCGTCGAAGAGGCCCACCGGCTTCTGAAACGTGTGGACCCCGGCTCACCCGCGGCCCACTCCGTCGAACTCTTCGCCGCGCTCCTCGCCGAGATCCGTGCCTATGGCGAAGGCATCGTCATCGCCGAACAGATCCCCGCGAAGATCGCTCCTGACGTCATCAAGAACACCGCGCTCAAGATCATCCACAGACTGCCCTCCGCTGACGACCGCGCCGCCGTCGGTGCCACCATGAACCTGGACGAGGCCCAGTCCCGCCATATCGTCTCGCTTCCGCCGGGCCGGGCCGTCGTCTTCACCGACGGCATGGACCGCCCCCTCCGTATCGAGGTCCCGTACGGAGAGGGCCGGGAGAAGCACCACCCCGGCGCCCCCGCCGCCATCCGCGCCCCCCGGAGTGTCGCCTGCGGACCCCTCTGCCAGGGCCGTCCGTGCGTCCTGCGGGAGATGAACCATGCCGCCCGTCTCGCCGACGACCCCCGCCTCACCCTCTGGATCGAACTCCTCACCATCAGCCATCTCGTGGGCCAGCCCGCTCCCCGGCCCGACCGCGACTGGCTCACCGGTCTCACCGGACGCGGTGACCGCCGCACCCTGGAATGCGCCCTTGCCCATCGCGTCGACTCCGCCGTCGACACCCGCTATATCGGTCTTGAGCCCCACTACCAGCCCGAGCGCCTGGCAGAGCATCTGACGGACTCGGCCCTGGCGACCCTCGACGGCCGCCCCGCCCCGTGCGACGGCGCCGAATACCAGTGGCAGGCAGGCCGCTACCGGTGGGCCGACGTCTTCCACGCCCTCAAGACAACGGACAGCGCCACGGGCCCGCACCCCGGCACCGAGGCGTGGGCAGCACGCGGACTGGTACTGAGCGCTGCCACCACGGCTGACCAACTCACAGAACTCCGCGCCCACCCGGACTCCTGGCTCTTTGACGACACCGTCATCACCGGCCGCGACCGCTGCCCCTCCTATCTGCGGGCACTGGCCCGTCTTGACCGATCGCCCAACGCGAAAAAGCAATTTCTCAACGCAACGAGATTTCTCCGCCTCGGTACGACCTGGCCTCTCCTCGTTCTCCGGATCACCGACTCGTCTGAGAGCAGCGTATGAGCACCGATCGGGAAACCATTTCTCCTCCGCCGGAAAGCACTGCCCTGTCCGAGGTGCCGCACCAGCCGGGCGATTCCGACTGGCAGGGCGGCGGCCCGGACAGCCTTGCCGAGGTGCTGCCGCTGGATTCGGACGACAACCCCGGCAGCGATCCACCGGGCGAGTCCCACGAGGACGGCCCGGACGGCCTGGCGGCTGCGGTGCCCCTGGAGGAGCGCGACGGAGAGAGCGAGGGTGAGGGTGTAGCGGGCGAGGGGGAGGGAAGAGAAGAGGTCGACGACAGCGGCCTCCCCCTCAGACCGGAGGAGGAACAGGATCGATTACCCCTCACCGAGCAGCGGAAGATCGCGCTTTCCGGGATCTCTCGCGGCACGGTTGCGTTCGGCAGCGACCAAGAAGCTGTCGAGTATGCCCAGGATCACTGGAACCCTTATGTGGAGAGCTTGCCGGTGCGGCAGAAGGAAGCGCTGCGTGAGTACACGAGCGAGCATGTGTCGTCCGACTCCCCGCCGACTGCGGACGGGCGGGCCACATACGTGGAGATCAACGGAACCCTCCGAGGCGATGCATCGCAATCGAACCCCCGTGTCCAGGAGAACATCCGCGAACTCGATGCGGTTGTGAACGTACGGCCCACCGCGGAACCCATGATTGTCACCCGTGGCACCGGACTCGGCCACTTGAACATGGATATGGATGAACTTGTCGGGGAAGTCATCGAAGAGCGTGGCTATATGTCCACCTCCGTGGGAAGCAGCCCGCCCGAATCCTTTTCGGGCAGAGAAGCAATTACTCATCTAAGAGTACCGGAGGGGACGCCTGCCGTCTGGGTCGAAAAGGTGGGTGAATTTGGTTCGGATGAGCGAGAGTTGCTGCTGGCGCGCGGTCTGAAATACCAGGTCGAGAGTGTTGTCATGGATCAGGGTTCGCAGGGGCCTCGGTATTTCATATACGCTGAAATCGTAAATCCAGTTGTGAAGGGTGAGGGAGAATAGTGTCCGAAGGAAGCGAGCGTCGTACCTCTCCTCGGTTTGCTGAGGATCTCGAATTCAGGTCGGTCTCTGGTCCTCTGCGTTACACCAACAGCACGGACAAAACGGTGAAATACCTTACGGTGGCCGACGCGGACGGAGAGACCATCGGCTACATCTGGGGCAACGATGAAGACGATGCCGCAGGCTGGTGCCGCCGACTCTCAGGCGGAGGGCATGCGTTCAATCTGGGGCAGAGGTGGGTCGCCGCGCTCCGCGACGCGAGGAGCCGGGGCGTCGCGCCGACAGAAGCCCTGGCCGAACTGCTCAGGAACTCCGACCCCCGCCTGCCGAGTCATATCGCCTCGACCGCCGTCGAGGAAGCCCCGACCCTCCAGACCGTGAAAGACCTGGCAGCCCATGGCTGACGGCTGATATCTGATCCCGGCCCCGGGCAGGGCCTCGACCCGACGGGCAGCGGGCCACCGCTCACGGGCACCACGCGGCCGCACCGGCCCGCCGTCACGCCGCCGTCGAGGTCGACCGCGGCAGTCTCTCGATCGACAACGGCGCTCTGATCACCTCGGCGGGCGCCGTCGCCGCGCTGCGCCTCCCGGCCCGCCCTGCGCCGGTCAAAGGCCCATCTGCGGCAGGGGCCACTGGAGGCGACGACGATCCCAGTGGAGCGGATCGAGCCCAGAGCCGACAGTTCATTTTTCCTTGACAAATTTTTTTGTCCGACCCATGCTGGAGGTGTGCTGGACGTAGCTGTGATCGAAGAACCCGCCGCGGCCGAGGCTTCGCTGGACCCGATACGGTCCCGGATCCTCGCCGCCCTGGCCGAGCCCGGCTCGGCTGCCATGCTGGCCACGCGTCTGGGGCTGGCGAGACAGAAGGTCAACTACCACCTGAAGGAGCTGGAGCGGCACGGTCTGGTCGAGCTGGTCGAGGAGCGGCGCAAGGGCAATGTCACCGAGCGGGTGTACGGGGCGACCGCCGCCTCCTATGTGATCTCGCCGAGCGCCCTGGCCGCTGTCAGCCCGGACCCCTCGCGCTCCCCGGACCAGCTCTCGGCCCGCTGGCTGCTGGCGCTGGGGGCCCGGCTGGTGCAGGAGGTCGGTTCGTTGCTGACCGGAGCGGCCCGGGTCCGGCGGCGGGTCGCCACGTTCGGTATCGACGCCGAGGTGCGGTTCGCCTCCGCGGCGGACCGGGCGGCCTTCGCGGACGAGCTGACCCGGACGGTGACAGCGCTCGTCAGCCGCTATCACGACGAGTCCGCGCCGGCGGGGCGGAGCCACCGGGTGATCGTCGGGCTCCATCAGATCCCCGCGGCCCGGCCCGGCACGGAAGAAGACGCGCCGGTCTCGCGGCAGCAGCCCGAGGGGACCCGGGCGACCACGGCACCCGTGGCATCAACGACATCCGAAGCCCCCGACGCACGACAGGAACACCGGCCATGACGCACCCGTTCGAGATCACCCTGGAGACGACCCTGCCGGCGAGCCCGGAAGAGGTCTGGGAGGCGATCGCCACCGGACCGGGGATCGACTCCTGGTTCATGGGGCGCAACGAGGTCGAGGCGCGCGAGGGCGGAGTCGCCGCCATGGAGACGGGCGGTCACCGCGAGGAGGCGGTGATCACCGCCTATGAGCCCGGCAGCCGCTTCGCCACCCGCACGGCCACCGCCGCCGACGGCCGGTTCATGGCCTTCGAGTATCTGATCGAAGGACGCGACCGGGGCAGTACGGTGCTCCGCGTCGTCCACAGCGGCATGCTCGGCGAGGACTGGCAGGACGAATACGACGCGCTGCGCCGTGGCTGGCCCTTCCACCTGCACACGCTCCGCGAGTATCTGACGCACTTCGCGGGCCGTACCGGTGTCCCCGTCTTCGCCATGGCGCCGTCGGGCGGGCGCCCGGTGCGGGAGATCCGGGCGGCGCTCACCCGTGGACTGTCCCTGGCCGAGCCGGTCGCCGTGGGCGCGCGGGCGCATGCCGAGCCCGCCGGGCTGCCTCGGTTCGACGGTGAGGTGGTCTGGGCGGACGACGAGCGCTTCGAGGTCCGCACCGCCGACGGGATCTACACCTTTCACCACTCCGCCGCCGTCGTACTCATGTTCCACCACCTCTTCGTGACGGGCACGGGCACGGGTACGGACACGGACGGGGGCACGGACGGGGACGGGACCGGGTCCGGGGGCGCGACCGGTGACGGGGTCGGGGACACGACCGTGGCCGGGGATCGGGCCGAGGCCGCCTGGCGGGAGTGGCTGACCGGGCTTCTTGCCTGACATTCCCTCGCATACGCCATACGCCATACGTCATACGCCATACGTCACGTTGTGGCGGCGAAAATTCATCATGAGCAGAGAGACTTCACGGAGACCCACCATGCGCACCCTGATCAGCACCGCCTTCATCTCGCTCGACGGCGTCGTCGAGGCCCCCGGCGGCGAGCCCGGCTATCGGAACTCCGGGTGGACCTTCAAGGAGGTCGAGTTCGTCCCCGAGGCGTTCGAGATCAAGGGCGCAGAGCAGCAGGAGGCCACCGCGGTTCTGCTGGGGCGGGTCAGCTATGAGGCGTTCAGCCCTGTCTGGCCGGACATGGAGGAGTTCGCCCGTTACCGGGAGATGCCCAAGTACGTCGTCTCCAGCACCCTCACCGACGCGGACCTGGTGTCGAACTGGGGCGAGACCACCATTCTGCGCTCGCTCGACGAGGTCACCGCCCTGAAGGAGACCGAGGGAGGCCCGATCATCCTTCACGGCAGCGCCTCCCTGAACCGTGCCCTCTCGGACGCCGGTCTGATCGACCGCTACCACCTGCTTGTCCACCCGCTGCTGCTCGGCGCCGGAAAGCGCCTCTTCAGCACCTCGGACAGGGACGCTCAGAAGCTGGAGCTGGTCGAGCACGAGGTCTACGCGAACGGTGTGCAGAAGCAGATTTTCGACGTCGTCCGCTGAGTGGGACGTGGGACTCCTCGTCCTCGTCCACCGTGAACGGCATGCCGAGCCCGCGTCCGCTGGGGTCGCCCGGGTTGCGGAGCAGCATGCCCCGGCGCCGGTCGGGGTCGCCCGCCGCGCGGTCTCACACCCTCGCGGGGGCGTTCGGCGTCCGGGCGCGAGCGCCGGTCCCGGTCCCGGTCCCGGTCCTGATCCCGGTGCCGATACCGGTATCGGTACCAGCGGCGGTGCCTGAGCCTGTGGCTGTGTCCGTGCCGGCGTCGGGGGAGGGGCACCCGGCGGCCCGTCCGGCGTCGGCCGAGCGGGCGAACTCCTCCGCCAGCAGCCGCGCCAACGTGGTGAGCTGCCAGGACGTGCGGTCCTCGCGCCAGATCAGACCGAGCTGGGACGGTTCGTCGAGCCCGTCGACCGGCAGGAAACGGACGTCGTCGCGGACGGCGCGATCGGCCAGCGGACGGCAGACCAGCAGACCCTGGTCACCCGTCGCGACGAGTGCCAGGCCCTCCTGGACGGTGGTGATCCCGGCGGTGGAGCGGATCGGCACACCCCCCGGTGTGGCGGGCGGCACCCGGGCCGCGCGCCAGTACTCCGGCGCGTCCCCCAGCGGATGGAGGATGTCGAGCGTCGCCAGCTCCTCGATGTGCACCCGGTCGCCACCGGCCAGGGGATGCCGGGTGGCCACGGCCAGCAGCCGCTCCTGCGGAGGGAAACGGAACCCGGTGGTCAGCGTGGGCTCGTTCACCGGCAGCTCCACCACGACGGCGTCCACCCGGCCCTCCAGCACGGCCGTGAACGGTGAACCGAGCGGGATCTCGCTCGGCACCAGCGCGACGCGGTGATGGGCGCGAAGACGGCGGAACGCCTCCGTCACCTCCTCGTAGACGCTGCCGTGGAAACCGATCCGCAACTGGCCCAGCGTGCCGCTGCGCGCGCGGTCCCGCGCCTGGGTGATCACCGTGTTCAGCGCCTCGTACGCCGGGCGCACCTCCTCGACGAACTGGGTGCCGAAGCGGCTGAGGGCCACGCTCCGGCTGGTGCGGTCGACGAGCCGGACCCCGATCCGCCGCTCCAGTCCGGCGACGAGCTGGCTGACCCGGCTCTGCGAGCACCCCAGCCGTTCGGCCGTCCGACCGAAGTGCAACTCCTCGGCGAGCACCAGCAGACATTCGATCTCCTGGACATGGACCTGGTTCACCGCGTCTCCCTTCGTCGGACGGAGGTCCCGTGGACTGCTCCCGTGGACCGGCCTCATGGACCGCTCCTGTGGACCGGCCTCGTGGATCGATGACCCACACTGATCAATCGTTGAGGAGATCGCCGTTGTTCCGGCACCGGGGCGTTGATTGGTTTGTTGTCATGGTTTCGCAGACGCCGGTAGCACACACCGGGCCCCCATCGATACGTACGACCTCTTGGCAGTGGCTGTCGGTCCTTGTGCTCTCGCTGAGCACATTCGTGGTCGTGACCTCGGAGATGCTGCCCGTCGGGGTGCTCACGCCGATGGCCGACGGGCTGCGGGTCACCCCGGGCACCGCAGGGTTCAGCCTGACCGTCACCGGTCTCGTGACCGCCGTCACCGCGCCCGCGGTTCCCCGTCTGCTGGGGGCGCGCGACCGGCGCGCGGTGCTCGCCGCCGCGATGGTGGTCCTGGCCCTGGGCAATGTCCTCACCGCGCTGGCGCACGGCTTCGGCCTGCTCGTCGTCTCCCGGATCGTCCTCGGTATCGGCATGGGCGCGGTGTGGGGGCTGGCCGCCGCCGTGGCGCCACGGCTCGTCGCGCCCCGTGACATCGCGCTCGCGGTCTCCGTCACCGTCGGTGGCGTCGCGGCGGCGTCCGTCGTCGGTGTGCCGCTGGGCACCCTCGTCAGCAACGCCTTCGGCTGGCGCGCCGCGTTCGCGACGCTCGCCGGGGGCGCCGTGCTCCTCGCCGCCGGGCTGCTGCTGGCGCTGCCCCGGCTGCCGCGCCCCGAGAACCCGGCGGGCACCGGCGACAGGACGGCCGACCCGTCTGGGGAGACCCGCGGCGGTGATGTGTCGCTGCCGCGCGGCCGCCCCGTGCTCGGCGGGCTGCTGCTCGTCCTGCTCCTTGTCACCGCGCACTTCGCCGCGTACACCTATGTGCGCCCCGTCCTGGAGGAGCGCACCGGGCTGGACCCCGGCGCCGTCGCCCTCGTCCTGCTGGTCTACGGCCTCTTCGGCCTGGCCGGAAACTTCGCCGCCGGTTCCCTGGCGGTCCGGCGCGCCCGCGGCACGGTCCTCGGGCTGACGGCGGGCATCGCCCTGTCGATCGCGCTGCTGGCCCTCTTCGGTGCCACCGCGGGCGCGGCCGGTGTCGCTGTCGCGCTGTGGGGGCTGACATACGGCGGCCTGTCGGTGGCCGGACAGATCTGGATGACGCGGGCCGCACCCCACCGTGTCGAGCAGGTGACCGGCGTCTATGTGGGTGTCTTCACCGGCGCCATCGCCCTGGGTGCCTTCCTCGGCGGGACCGTCGTGGAGGCCGCCGGAATCACCACGCTGTTGTGGAGTGCCACGGCCCTGGCGGTGGTGGCGTTCGGTGTCGGTCTGACCGGCGGCCGTCCGGCGGCTGTGAAACGGCACCCGTGAGAGCGGCACCCGCGCGTACGGCGTCCGCGGGTAAGTCTTCGACGGGTAAGGCGTCCGCGGGTAAGGCGTCCGTGCGTACGGCACCCCGCGGGTACGGCTTCCGCCGCACGGCGGGGCTGAGCCCCGGGCCCGGGCCCGGGCCCCGGCTCGGGAGTCCGCCGGTCTACGCGGGGCGGCGCCGGGTCGTTCCGCCGCCGGCTCCGACACGGCGGAGCGCCTCCAGCGGATAGGGGGTCGTCCTGCTCTCCTCCTGGAACCGGCGGTAGAAGTCGCCCATCACGTCGGCGACCGGCGCGTCACGGAGCAGGGCCGCCGCGACCGCCGCCGGAACGCCCCGCGGAGGCACCCCCTGGGCGCAGGCGCGGATGAACGCCGCGCGCTCCTCCCGTCCATATCCGTGGAGCGCGACGGTCAGCCAGTTCACCAGATGTGTGGCGGTGTAGGAGCGGTCGTAGGAGCGGTGCCCGTCGAAGAAGTCGGCCTCGTCCCGGGCGAGTTCGAAACGGGAGGAGAGCGCCAGGCCGTAGTCGGTGAAGAAGAGCCGTCGGCCGTCGGTCAGGATGTTCTGGAAGTGGGCGTCGAAGTGCAGCAGCCCGCGCGTGTTCATGAACGAGACACCTTCGGTGAGCCGGCTCTCCACCAGGGCACAGGCCCGTTCGGCGGCCTCGGCACCGGCCTTGAACCGGGCGCCCAGCCAGTCGTGCAGATTCTGCGGGATGTACTCCAGGAAGAGCGTGAGGCTTGCCGAGGACTCCTGGAGTGCCTCGATCCGGTGGCGTATCCCCGGTCCGCCTCCCCAGTGGGCGACGGCCCGTTCCACATCGGCGAGTTCCTCCGGAAGCGGCCGGTCCGGGGCGGGCAGCACCCGCCAGTGGTGCATCAGCGGGAAGCCCTCGTGGTGTCCGGCGATCACCCAGTCCGTCGTCATGGTGTGCGCGGCCAGCTCCCGCCAGGCCCCGAACCCCGGGCCGCCGATACGGCCGACACCGTAATGGCAGAAGAGCGGCAGCCCGAACAGATTCGCCGTGGAGCGGACGTTCTCCGGTCGGCGCTCCAGATCGGTCAGACGTATCCGCTTGACGAAGACAGGGGTCCCGCCCACCTCCAGCAGGACCGTTTCCCCGCCGATGCCGGAACCCGCCGGAGTGCCCGCGTCCACGAGTTCGCCCAGCCTGCGGTCGTCGTAGAGCGCCAGGGCGGTGGAAACGGCGCCGTGGGTGGCCAGCCGGGCGCCACGGGACATGTCAGGACTCTTCACCTGTGCCTCCATCGTCGGGCCACCCGCCTCTCGTGCGACCACGTCAACGGACACCCGGGCAGAAGCCGTTGCCAGCCTCTCATGCCGGGAACGGTGACCCCCGTGCCGTGCGCGCCCCCGCCTCTCCGCCCGCTTGACGTGGCTCCGTCGCCGCCGCCAAGGCCGCTTCAAGCGGGTGACAAGGCGGGCTCGGCAGACTCGCCGGGATTTCGCGTCGACGAGAGGGCGGGTCATGCCGGGGGAGCAGCGAAGGCGACGGGGCGGCGGAGTGCCGCCGAAGCCGGGCGGGCCGGGGCGGGGGGAGGCCCCGGGGCCGGACGGGGCGGAGGTGGCGCGGCAGATCGTCGCCATCGGTCTGGGGGTGGTGGCGATAGGGGTGTCCTTCGGCGCGGTCGCGGTGACGTCCGGGGTTCCCGGGTGGATGGCGGTGGCGCTGTCCGTCTTCGTCTTCGCGGGCGGCGCGCAGTTCATGGCGGTGTCCCTGGCCACGGCGGGCAACCCGGTCGCGGCGGTCGTCGCGGGGCTGCTGCTCAACGCGCGGCATCTGCCTTTCGGCCTCGCCCTGGGGGACATGTTCCGCCCGGGGCGGGGCCGGATGCTCCTCGGTGCCCATCTGCTGAGCGACGAGAGTGCGGCGCTCGCGCTGTCTTTACCACCCGGCCCGGCACGGCGCCGTGCGTACTGGCGGCTCGCCTGGGTGCTCGTGTTCGCGTGGAACGGGGGGACCGTCCTCGGTGTGATCCTCGTCGACGCGGTCGGCGACCCGGCGGCGCTCGGCCTGGACGCGGCGAACCCGGCGAGTCTGCTGGCGCTCACCCTGCCTGCGCTGCGCCACCGGGAGATGCGGGGCCCCGTGCTGACCGGCGCTCTCGTCTGTGTACTGACCACTCCCTTCCTGCCCGCCGGGCTGCCTGTGCTCCTGGCGTCGGCGGGGCTGCTGCTCCTCGTGCCCTCGCCGTTCCGTTTCCGTTTCCGTCCCGGAGGGCGGCCGTGACACTGACCGTGCTGGTGGTCCTCGCCCTGGGGACGTTCGCCTTCCGGCTCGCCGGGGTCGTGCTCAACGACCGGCTCGTCCTGACGGAGCCGGTGCGGCGGGCCGTGTCCGTCTCGGCCATCGCCCTGATCTTCGCGCTGGCGGTCCAGTCGGCGGTGGCGGAGGGGACGGCCTTCGCCGGGTACGCGCGCCTGGGCGGTGTGGTCGTGGGCGCGGTGCTCGTATGGCGCCGGGCCTCGTTCCTGACCGTGGTGGTCGCCGCCGTCGCGACGACCGCGCTGCTCCGCTTCCTGGGGGTGGCCTGAGTCTTCGGCCCGGCAGGACAGGGCGCCGCCGTGCCGCCGCGCCGGTACGCCGTCCTGCCGGGTCGTTCGCGCCGTTCGCGCCGTTCGCGCCGTTCGCGCCGCTCGTGCCGTTCGGGCTCAGGGCACGGCGTTCGCTGAGGAGGCCGCGTCCCCCAGCGCCCCGAGCGAGGTGTTCCCGCCGGTGGCGATCAGTACCACGGTCGCGCACTCCGGCAGCCCGATCCGCCCGGACCGCAGCGCCGCGACCGTCACGGCCGCGGACGGTTCGACGAGGAGCCGGGTCTCGGCCGCCATCAGGGGCCAGGCCCGGCGGATGTCCTCCTCACCGACGGTGACCAGCTCGACCGCGTGCTGCCGTACATGGGCGAGCGGCAGCGCCCCGGTGCGCGGCGCGTTGAGTCCGTCCGCCGCCGAACGGGGCGGGACGGGCAGCGGCTCGGGCGTCCCCCGCCGCAGCGCGTGGCCGACGGTCGGCGCCGTCTCGGGCTCGACGCCGATGACGCGCGTACCGTCCGACAGCGCGGCCGTCACCGCCGCCACGCCGCTGATCAGCCCGCCACCGCCGACGGGGACGAGGATCACGTCGGGGTGCGGCACCTCCTCGAAGATCTCCAGGGCGGTGGTGCCCTGCCCGGCGATGACGGCCGGGTCGTCGAAGGGATGCAGCACCGGGCAGCCGCGCTCGGCGGCCAGGGCGGCGGCCGAGCCGATCAGGTCGTCCGTGAAGACGATCTCACCGCCGTAGCGGCGCACGGCCCCGACCTTGGCGGCGACGGCGCCGGGCGGCATACACACCGTGACCGTCACCCCCAGGGCGCGGCCCACCAGGGCGACCGCCGCGCCGTGGTTCCCGGCCGAGAAGGTGACCACGGAGCGTGGCCGCGGGTCGAGCGACAGCAGGGCGTTGGCCGCTCCCCGCACCTTGAAACTGCCGGTGCTCTGGAGGTTCTCGGCCTTCACGAACACCCGGTGGCCGCCGTGGAGCCCGTCGCACCGCAGCAGCGGGGTGCGCCGGGCCACCTCGGTCACCCGGCGGGCGGCGGCCCGTACCTCGTCGAGCGTGACCAGGTCCGGTTTCCTCGTGACGGCTGCCCCGGCCGGACCGGTCGGGTCGTTCGGGTCAGCCGTACCAGCGGTGTCGGCCGTGGCGGTCAGGTCTTTCGGCTCGGTCATGCCCACACCCCTCCGTCCGGTTCCGCGAGGAAGGACTCCATCGCGTCCAGCGCCTTCGTGAGCGTCGCGAGGTCCTTGACGAAGGTCGTGCGAATCCAGCGCTGTCCCTCGCCGGTGTCCGCGAAGAACGGGGTCGCGGGCGCCACGAGTACCCCCGCGCGGACGAGCAACCCCTCGGCGAGCGCGTCGGAACGCAGACCGAGCCGCCGGGTCCCGGCGAGCAGGAACCAGCCCCCCTCGGGGGTCGTCACCTCGAAGCCCATGGCGGCCAGACGGCGCACCATCTCGTCCCGCCCGTTCCGGAACTGCTCGGGCCCCGAGCCGGCGCGCGCGAGGACCGCGGCGCCGTGCTGGAGCGGGACGGCCGCGCCGAACGTGGTCCGCTCATGGACATGCCGCAGCGCCGTGGTCAGCGCGGGGTCGGCGACGCAGTAGCCGAGCCGCCACCCCGACATCTCGTCCGCCTTGGACAGACTGCCGACCACGACGACGCGGGGCCGGTGGCGGGGAAATCCCAGCGCCGAGACATGCGGCCCGCCGTCGAAGACGAAGTCGGCGTACACCTCGTCGACGACACAGGTCACACCCCGCCGCTCGCACAGGTCGAGCAGCCCGCCCAGCTCCTCGGCGGTGAACACCCGCCCGGTCGGGTTGTGGGGGGTGTTGACGATCAGTGCCGCCGTCCGCGGGGTCAGGACCGAGGCGATCCGCTCGGGGTCCAGCCGCCAGCCGGACGGGTCCAGCGGGGCCGGGACGCGGGTGCAGCCGGCGAGTTCGACGGCGCCCCGGTACAGCTCGAAGGCGGGCTCCACCACGACCACCTCGTCACCGGGGTCGGTGACGGTCAGCAGCGCGACGAGCAGCCCCTCGGTGGCCCCGGCGGTGATGGTGATCTCCGTCTCGGGGTCCACGCCGACACCGCTCGACGCCAGGAGCCGCCCCGCCACTGCCGCCCGCAGCTCGGGCACCCCGGCGGGGTCGGCGTACTGGTTGCGGCCCGCGAGCATCGCGTCCGCCGCGGCGGTGACCGCGGCGCGCGGCGGCTGGCCCGGCGGGGTGCCGATGGCGATGTCCAGCGCGCCGGACGCGCGCGCCCGCGCGGCGAGCCCGGCGAGCGCCAGCGGGCCCAGCAGGCCCGCCCTCGTGCCGACCGTGTTCCGTGCCGTGCCCAATGTCATCAACTCCGTCGTCCGCCGTGGATTGCGGCACCGCGGTCCCCCGCGGCCTGCCGTCCGTCAGCGTCGTGCCGTCTTCTTGCACCCGGCTTGGCGCCGGGCCGTACGCCTTGGCGCCGGGCCGCGTTCCGCCTGAACGCTCCGTCCAACGCGCTCCAAGCGCGACGGCGCACCATCGGATCGCCGAACGGCAGCCGCCGCGCACCTCCCGGCACCACGCGACCTCCGGGCGCGCCACGCCCCCGGGTGCCACGCGGGCCGTTTCCCCGGAGCCGCCGGTCCCTGGAGCCGCCGGTTCCTGAAGGGGCCGGTCCCTGAAGCGGCCGGTCCACAAGAAGAGATACAGAGAAAGAGAACGAGGAAGGAACCTCATGACGACGACGGTGTACGAGACCAAGTCGGCCCCCCAGCCGGTCGGACCCTATTCCCAGGCGGTCCGGCGCGGGAACATTCTGTCGCTGTCCGGTCAGGTGGCGCTCGACCCGGCCACGGGAAAGGTGGTCGAGGGAGGTATCGCCGAGCAGACCCGGCAGGTGATGAACAACCTGCGGAACGTTCTGGAGAGTGCCGGTGCTTCGTTCTCCGACGTCGTCACCGTGCGGATCTATCTGACCGAGGCCGCGGATTTCCCCGGGATGAACTCCGTGTACGCGGAATTCCTGGCGGAGCCCTTCCCCTGCCGTACGACGGTCTTCGTGGGGCTGCCCCCGGGAATGCTGATCGAGATCGATGTCCTGGCGGTCGTCGAATAAGCCGAACAGACGGCTGAGCCGAACAGATCGCTGAGCCGAACGGGCCGCGAGGAACGGGCCCGTTGTCAACGGCCCGTCCCATGAGAAAACGAGCGAGGGAATCCCGTCCGGTACGGGATTCCCTCGCTCGTCATGTCCGGGCGTCATGTCCGGGCGTCATGTCCGGGCGTCATGTCCGGGCGTCATGTCCGGGCGTGTGCCCGGGCCGCCGCGTCAGACGAACGCCACGCCCGGGAAGGCCCGGGCGAGTTCCACGACCTCCTTCGCCACGGTCTCCGCGTCGTCGCCCCGCAGCAGCAGCCGTTCCAGCAGATCGGCCACCGGCGCCATGTCCGTCTCCGTCATCCCCCAGCGCGTCAGCTCCTGCGTCCCGAGCCGCAGCCCGGGCGCCGCGCTGCTCGGCAGGACGACGCTGGTCGAGCGGATGTTCGCGCGGGTGAGCAGCCGCCCCCACTCGTGCGGCGTGTTCCCCTCGGGGAAGTGCACCCAGACCTGGTGGGTGTCCGTATGGCCGAACGCCCCGCCCGCGACGTCGAAACCGCGCTCGGCGAGCAGCCCGGCCAGCGCCCGGGCGTTCGCGATGACCTGGTGCGCGTACGCCGTCCGGTGCGGCAGCAGCTCCTCCAGCGAGATCGCCAGCGAACCCACGCTCGCCGAGTGCGAACTCGACGCCGTGAACGGCATCCGTGCCGCGACCTTCTCCGCGACGACATCGCTGTCGGTGACGAGCAGCCCCTTCTGCGGGCCGGGGAACGTCTTGTGCGTACTGCCGGAGATGCTGTCGAAGCCGCCGTCGAGCACCAGGGTCTGCGGCGCCACCGGCAGCAGACCGAGGATGTGCGACGCGTCCAGGCAGATCAGCGCGTCAGGAGCGGCCAGCCGCAGCGCCCGCGCGTCGATGAAGCGCAGGATGCTGGACGCGTCCAGATAGATCACGTCGGCCGGCCGCCGGGAGAGGCGCGCAGCCAGGACCGCGTAGTCGATCTCCAGTGTCCGGCGGTCGAAGGGTAAGAACTCGACCTCGTAGCCGAAGCCCCGGCAGATCGTCACCGTGGCGTAGTGGCCGCCGTCCTCCGGCGCGAGGACCAGGACGCGCCCGCCGGGCGGGGTCAGGGCGGTCAGCACGGTGTGCATGGTGTGCAGACCGGACAGGAACTGCACACCGGCGTGGCGCGCCCCGAAGAAGCGCTTGGCCAGGTCCTCGCAGTACGCGTACACCTCGGCCAGCCCCGTGACATCGCCGTAGACGGCCACCGGGGTCTCGGAGTACGGATAGCGGTTGACGGCGTCGGTGGCCAGCGCGGCACTGGCGCGCGGCGACAGCCGGTTCTCGATGGGGAAAAGATTCAGGCTGGGCTTGCGCTCCAACGCGGCCAGGACATCCATGGATTCTCCTCGGATCGGTGGACGGAAGGGGACGGAATCGGATGGAGACCGTCGGCGCCGGACGGATTTCACGAAAAGCGCCACGAGGACGATGGACGCCATGCCTTGAACGCGCCTTGCCCATTCTGTCCAAGCCGGGCGTCCGACCGCCGCCAAGAGGCGATCCGCACAGTGGCAACGCCACCACCCACGGTGTGCGCCACCCGGTGCGCACCGCCCGGTGCCGCGTTTTCCGGGGCGCCATCCCGGCGCCCGTCCGATGCGAAGGAGATCTCCATGGCCACCACGACCGCGAAAGCCATGCTGGAACGTCTTCACCAGTACGGTGTCGACCATGTATTCGGCGTCGTCGGCCGGGAGGCGTCCGCCATTCTCTTCGACGAGGTCGAAGGACTCGACTTCGTCCTGACCCGGCACGAGTTCACCGCCGGGGTGATGGCGGACGTCCTCGCCCGGATCACCAACCGCCCCCAGGCGTGCTTCGCGACCCTGGGCCCCGGCATGACCAACCTGGCCACCGGCGTCGCCACCTCCGCCCTGGACCGCAGCTCGGTCATCGCGCTGGCCGCGCAGTCCGAGTCGTACGACTGCTACCCCAACGTCACCCACCAGTGCCTGGACAGCACCGCCGTGATGGGCCCGCTGACCAAGTTCAGCGTCCAGCTCGAACGCGGCGAGGACATCGTCAACCTCGTCGACAGCGCCGTCCTCAACAGCCGGATCGAGCCCGTGGGTCCCAGCTTCATCAGCCTGCCGGTCGACCTCCTCGGCGCCGAGCTGAACGGCACCCCCACCGACGCCCCCCTGGTCCGGGCCACCGCCACCCACGCCCTGGACGCCGACTGGCGCGCCCGCCTCGACGAGGCCGCTGAGCTGGTGCGCGAGGCCGAGAACCCCCTCCTCGTCGTCGGTAGCGCCGTCATCCGCGCCGGGGCCGTCGACGCCCTGCGCGCCCTCGCCGAGCGGCTGAACATCCCCGTCGTCACCACCTACACCGCCAAGGGCGTCCTGCCGCACGACCACCCGCTCAACTACGGCGCCATCAGCGGCTACATGGACGGCATTCTCGGCCACCCGGCCCTCGACGAGATCTTCGGCCCCGCCGACCTCCTCCTGGCGATCGGCTACGACTACGCCGAGGACCTGCGCCCCTCCATGTGGACGCGGGGCCGGGCCAAGACCACGGTCCGGGTCGCCCCCGAGGTCAACCCGATCCCGGAGCTGTTCCGCGCCGACATCGACATCGTCACCAACGTCGCCGAATTCGTCACCGCGCTCGACGACGCGACCTCGGGCCTCGCCCCCAAGACCCGGCACGACCTCAGCGCCCTGCGCGCCCGCGTCGCCGAATTCCTCGCCGACCCCACCGAGTACGAGGACGGCATGCGGGTCCACCAGGTGATCGACTGCATGAACTCCGTCCTCGACAACGGCACCTTCGTCAGCGACATCGGCTTCTTCCGCCACTACGGCGTGCTCTTCGCCAAGTCCGACCAGCCGTACGGATTCCTCACCTCCGCGGGCTGCTCCAGCTTCGGCTACGGACTGCCCGCCGCCATGGCCGCCCAGATCGCCCGGCCCGGCGAGCCCGTCTTCCTCATCGCGGGCGACGGCGGCTTCCACTCCAACAGCGCCGACATCGAGACGGCCGTGCGCCTGGGCCTGCCGATCGTCATGGTCGTCGTCAACAACGACCGCAACGGCCTGATCGAGCTGTACCAGAACCTCGGACACCAGCGCTCCCACGCCCCCGCCGTCGGCTTCGGAAGCGTCGACTTCGTCCAGCTCGCCGAGGCCAACGGCTGCGAGGCCGTCCGCGCCACCGACCGCACCTCGCTGCTCGCCGCCCTCACCAAGGGCGCCGGACTCGGCCGCCCGTTCCTGATCGAGGTACCGGTGGCCTACGACTTCCAGTCCGGCGGTTTCGCCGCCCTGGCCATCTGACCACCGTGGAGGACGAGTTCACCATGCCCGGCCCCGACCTCGTGTACGGATTCCGGGTGCGCATCGGCACCGAGGGCCGCCCCGGCGGCGGCCCCGGCGGTCACTCCGAACCCGGCAGCGCACCCCGCTTCGCCGTCCGCGGGACCCATGTCCCCGTGCACGACGGCACCGCGTACCCGCTCTGGAGCGGAACGGCCGTGACCCTGGGCCGTCCGCCCGTCCTGGTCGCCGACGGCCAGGTCCGGCTGCTCCTGGCGGGCGAGCTGTACAACCGCGCCGAGCTGACCGGAGCGCTCGGCGGCTCCTCTGCCGCCCTCGGCGACGCCGAACTGCTGCTGGCCGCCTGGCGGCGCTGGGGCCCCGGGGCCTTCCGGCTCCTGAACGGACGGTTCGCCGCACTGCTCACCGACGCCTCCACCGGCGCGACCGTCGCGGCCACCGACCACGCCGGTTCGGTACCGCTGTGGCTGCGCGCCGACGTGACGGGGCTGAGCGCCGCCACCGAGGCGAAGACCCTGGCGCACGAGCCGGGCCGGCCGCTGGGCCTGTCCGGCACCCACACCGCGCCGGGGGCGGCGGGCGTCTGCCGGGTCCCCGCCGGGACCGCCCTCCTGCTGCACGGAGTCGGCGGCTCCGACATCACCGCCAGGGCGGTCCGCACCTGGACACCCCCGCTCTCCCGGGCGCTGCCCGGCGAACGGGAGGCGGTGGACCTGGTCGGCGAACGCCTCGCCACGGCGGTCCGCACCCGGCTGCGCGGCGGGGAGGCGGCCCCCACCGTCGTCCTGTCCGGCGGCATCGACTCCGGGGGAGTCGCCGCCCACACGGCGGCCCTGGCACCCGGGACACGGTCCGTGTCGATGGGCACCGAGGTGTCCGACGAGTTCGACGCGGCCCGCTCGGTCGCCGTCCACCTGGGCACCGCGCACAGCGAGATCCGGCTCCACTCGGCCGAACTCGTCAGGGAACTGCCCTGGGCGGTCGCCGCCGCGGAGATCACCGACCCCACGGTCCTGGAGTACCTGCTGCCGCTCGTCGCCCTCTACCGGCGGCTCGACACCGGGCCGCTCCGCATCCTCACCGGGTACGGCGCCGACATCCCGCTCGGCGGTATGCACCGGCGCACGGCCTCGCTCTGGTCCCTCGACGACGAGATCGCGGGCGACATGGCGGGCTTCGACGGCCTCAACGAGATGTCCCCCGTCCTCGCGGGCATCGCCGGGAAGTGGACCACCCACCCGTACTGGGACCGCGCGGTCCTGGACGCGCTGGTCTCCCTCGAACCCGGGCTCAAACGCCGGCGGGGCACCGACAAGTGGGTGTTGCGGCAGGCCCTCTCCGGCCTGCTGCCCGCCGAGACCGTGGCCCGCCCCAAGCTGGGCATCCACGAGGGGTCCGGCACCACCAGCGCGTGGACCGGACTGCTCCTCGCCGAAGGGATCCGGCGCGACGAGGTGACGGCCGTCAAGGGCGCCATGGCACGGCGCCTGTACGACGCGGTGGTCATCGACACGGTGCCGCCGGAGGACGTGGACTTCGGCGAGACGGTGCGGCGCTCCGTCGACGCGGTGCGCAGGCTCAGGCTCCAGGGCCGGGTGGTCGTATGAGCGGCCAGAACGGCACCGGTGGCCAGAACGGCACCGGCGGCGGCAACGGCACCGGCGGCGGCGCGGACGGTGCAGCGGGCGTGGGCGCGGGCACCGGCCCGCAGAGCGGCAACGGCCGCAGGAACGGCAGGAGCGGTCTCGGAGGGAGGGGCAGCCGCGGCCCGGACGGCGCCGCGGGCGCGGGAACGGGATTCCACGCGGGAACGGGAGCCCGTTCGGGAACGGGGGTCGGCACGGGAACGGGAGCCCGCACGGGGTGGCCGGGCGTCGGTACGGGAACGGGAGCAGGGCCGGGTGCGCGGGGAACGGCCAGGGTGTCCACCGCCGTCTCCCCGCGCTACGCCCAACCGGCGACCTTCATGCGGCTGCGCCACCGGCCCGACCCGATCGGCCATGACGTGGTGGTCGTCGGCGCCCCGTACGACGGAGGCACCAGCTACCGGCCCGGCGCGCGGTTCGCGCCGCGCGCCATCCGGCACGAGTCCAGCCTGATCCACGGCGTCGGCATCGACCGGGGCCCAGGGGTCTTCGACCGGATCGACGTGGTCGACGGGGGCGACATCGACCTCAGCCCCTTCTCGATGGACCTGGCGATGGACACCGCGACGGTCGCCCTGACCCGGCTCCTGGAACGCAACGACGCGTTCCTGATGCTGGGCGGGGACCACTCGCTCTCCCTGGCCGCCCTGCGCGCCGTGCACGCCCGCCACGGCCGGGTCGCCGTCCTGCACCTGGACGCGCACAGCGACACCAACCCACCCGTCTACGGCGGCACCTACCACCACGGCACCCCCTTCCGCTGGGCCATCGAAGAGGGCCTGGTGGACCCGGAGCGCCTGGTCCAGGTCGGCATCCGCGGCCACAATCCGCGGCCCGACTCCCTGGACTACGCGCGCGGGCACGGCGTCAGCATCGTCACCGCCGCCGACTTCACCCGGCGCTCACCGCGCGGCATCGCCGAGCAGATCCGGCGCACCGTCGGCGGCCTGCCGCTGTACGTCTCCGTCGACATCGACGTCGTCGACCCGGCGTACGCCCCGGGCACCGGCACACCGGCCCCCGGCGGGCTGTCCTCGCGCGAGGTGCTGACCCTGCTCGACGTGGTCGGGCAGCTCAGGCCCGTCGGCTTCGACGTGGTCGAGGTGTCCCCGGCGTACGACCCGTCGGGGATCACCTCCCTGCTGGCGGCGGAGATCGGGGCCGAACTGCTCTACCAGTACGCCCGCGCCACCACGTCGCCCGCGTCGGCACCGGTGGACTCTCCCCTGCCACCGGGGGCGGCGGCGGACGACGCCGAGAACGCCGAGAACGCGGTGGACGCGGTGGACGCCGAGAGCGCCGTGGACTTCGCCGGGCAGCGGTGGGGGTAGGGCGGCCGGGGACAGCGGACGGAACGACGGGAGCGGGCCCGGTGGCCGATCGACCACCGGGCCCGCTCCCGTGTTCCCTGCGCTCCCGCGCCCTCGCGGTCGCCGTCCGCCCGGGAGCGCCCGTTCAGACGGCCCGGCCGGCGCCGAGGCGCGGGTACCCCGCCAGGAGGTCGCAGCCGTGGACCGTGAACGCGCCGGGCGCCCGGCCCGGGACACCGAGGTCGATATGGACGGTCACCTCGCCGCCGTGCGGATACGCGGTGACGGCGTCCGGGCGGGCCCGGTCGCGGGGGGCGGGGAAGACCTCCCGGCCGCCGACCCGGATCGTGATCCGCCCGGGAGACCGGCCGGGGCCTTCGTCCCCGTGTCCACCCGCCACGGCGGCGACCGGCGCCCAGTCGGGTGCCGGGCCGTGCACCGCGGCCCTCAGCGACGGCGCGTCGACCACCGCCCGGCCCACGCGCCCGGCCTGCTCGGTGTCGTGGGCCCCGGTGACCCGCACCGTGACCAGGGCGCCGCCGCAGCCGCTGTCCCGGACGACGTCCCTGACCAGGTCCAGCGCCAGCGCGCCCAGGACCTGTTCGAACGCGACGAGGTCCACCCGGCCCGCGAGCCCGTTGGCGAGAACGGCCGCCGTGTCGCCGGTGGAGGCGTCGGCGCCGAAGCCCAGCCCGTGGAAGGCGCGGTCCGCGACCCGGCGGAAGATGTCGTCGAGGACGACGGGGCTCACCTGGGCGTCCGTGCAGAAGAACGCCAGCGTCGACCGGTCGTCCTGCTCCGCCGGGCCCGTACCCGGGCCCTTGGCGACACCGATCAGCGTCGCGTCGCCGCACCGCGCCCGCCGGATCGTGGGACGGGCGCCCGCGGTGCCCAGCACGGCCGCCGCCGCGCCGTCGAAGTCGGCACCCGGTAAGGGCCCGCGCACCGCCCGCAGATGGGCCCGGACACGGGACATCGGATACCGCTCGCCGACGGGTCCCGTGGAGGCGATCAGCACATCCCTCTCGTCGCAGTCGACGATCCCGGCCACCAGATGGCGCACCTCCGCGGCGTCCTCGTACCCCCGCGGGCCCGTCCCGGCGTTGGCGTTGCCGGACAGCACCACCACGCCCCGGGCGATCCCGTCGGCGACCGCGTCCCGGCTGAGCAGCACACTCGGCGCGGCGAACCGCGAACGGGTGAACACCGCGCCGACCGCCGCGGGAACGTCGGAGGCGATGACGGCGAGGTCCGCGTGGGACCCCCTGATCCCGGCGTGACCGTGGTGCACGCGGAACCCTCTGGGCGAAGAGGCACGCATCGGACGGGACTTCCCTTCGGCTTGCCGGGCTCCGCGCGCCCCGTCGGGCGGCGGTCTCCCACCGTGGCACGGGGCGCTTGGCGGCGGCTCGACAGCGCGCTGGAACGGGAACGGCGCCACAGCGGAGGGAGGAGCGCCCGAGCAGGGGCAGGGGCAGGGGCCACGGGAACGGCGCCGGGGCACGGAAAAGGCGCCGGGAAACGGGGAAGGCGCCGGGTCGGCCGCTGTGCCGACCCGGCGCCCCCCGCGGGTGGCGGCCCGCGGTCTCGTCACCCCCGCCGGGGGGCCGCGCCGATCCGCCCGTCGGGTGCCAGCCGCCGCAGCACCGAGTCCAGCCCGTCCGCCACCTCGTCCGCCGTGGCCCGGTCCATCACGAGCGCCGGATTGAGGACCAGGGAGCGCGGCGTGGCCCGGACGATGACGCCCGCGTCCTCGCGCAGCGCGTCCACGACCCCGAGGGTGCCGCCCGGCAGCGGGGTGCGGGCCGTCTTGTCCGACACCAGCTCGACGGCGAGCATCATGCCCAGTTGCCGGACGTCCCCCACGGCGGGCAGCCCGCGCAGGGCCGCCAGCCGCCCGGCGAGGTGGTCGCCCACCTTCACCGCGTTCTCCAGCAGCCCTTCCCGTTCGATGATGTCGAGATTGGCGAGCGCGACGGCGCACGCCGTGGGGTGACCGGTATAGGTGAAGCCGATCGGGAACCCCGTCTCCCCGTTCACGGCGTCCGCGACCTCCTCGGTCAGGAGCACCGCCCCGTGCGGGACATACCCGGAGGTGATGCCCTTCGCGGTCACCAGCAGATCGGGGGTCACCCCGAAGTGCTCGGCCGCGAACCAGGTCCCCGTGCGGCCGAACGCGGTGACGACCTCGTCCAGGATCAGCAGGATGCCGTGGGAGCGCAGCAGCGCGGCGACGCGCGGCCAGTAGTCCGGCGGCGGGACGACGGCGCCGCCCGCGCCCATGACCGGCTCCCCGATCATCGCGGCGATCCGCCCGGGGCCGATCTCGTCGATGGTGCGGGCGAGTTCGCGCAGGCAGTACTCCGTGACGTCCTCGCCGTCGTACAGCTCGGCGTGGTACGGGTCGGGCGGCGTGAGGTGGTGCACATGGGGCAGCACCGGGCCGAACCCGTCCTGGTAGGCGGGCGAGCCCGACACCGTACCGCTGCCGTAGCCGATGCCGTGGTAGGCGGTGCGGCGCGACAAGATCCAGGTGCGCTCCGGGCTGCCGGTGCGGTGGTGGAAGTAACGGGCCATGCGCAGGGCGATCTCGACGCCCTCGCCGCCGCCGCTGGTGAAGTAGACGCGCTGGAGACCCTGGGGCGCCAGGTCGGTGAGGCGCGCGGCCAGTCGGATGGCCTTGTCGTTGCTGATGGTGCCCCAGGTGTGGAAGTGACCGAGTGTCCGCATCTGCTCGGCGGCGGCCTGCGCGATCTCCTCACGTCCATGGCCGATCTGGGTCAGTCCGAGCACCGACGAGGCGTCGAGATAGGTGCGCCCTTCGGTGTCCCGTACGGTGCAGCCGCGGCCGGAGACCAGAACGGTGCGGTCCTCGCGGCCCCGGGGCAGGACCGGGTGGAACATATGGGCGCGGTCCGCCGCGAGCAGCCACGCGGCCTCGGCGCCCGGGTCCGGGCGCGGCTCGGAACGGGTGCCGGGACGGGTCCCGGGACGCGCGTGGGGAGGTGCGTCGGGACGCGGCTCGGGGTGGGTGCCGGACCGCGGGTACGTATCCGCTGCGTACGTGTCCAATGGGGGCTCCTCGGTGGGCCGTGGGGGGCGGCGACCGGCCACGGCCGCCGCCCGCCCAGTGTCGGCACCGCCCCTTGCACCCGGCTGCGCGTCCGGCTGCCCCGGGGGATCAAGCCCGGCGTCGGGGAGCGCGCAAGCGCCGCCCGCCGCCGAGGACCCCGGGGCCCGGGACTCAGACCGTGGCCAGCGCCCCGAGCGCGGAGGAACGGGACACGGGCCGACGGGTGTTCTCCAGGTCGTCCCAGACGGCCTCCCGGACCAGCGGATGCACGAACCTCAGCCGCCCGGGGTCGTCGGGGTCTTCCTCCAGCAGACCGCCGCGGACCGCCGTACGGACGTTCTCCAGCGGGATTCCCTCATGGCGCAGCACGGTCTCGATCACACGCCGTTCGCAACTGCGCTCCACGACCGCGCAGATGTCGAGCACCCGGCGCACGGCGGGCGGCACGCTCGACAGCCGTTGCAGCACGACCCCGGCCAGCTCGTCCGGGATCTCCGTCTCCCAGGCGGCGGCGAGCCCCTGCCGGAGCGAGCGGAGGAGCTGGACGAGGAAGTACGGGTTCCCGGCGGAGCGCTCGTGCAGGGCCCGTACGAGGAGGGTGTCCGGGGCCTTGCCCAGCATCCCTCCGGCGAGTTCCCCGGTGGCCCGTGCGTCCAGGGCGTTCAGCAGGACCCGGCGCGCGCCGGTCGACTGGAGGATCACGGCGGCGGCCCGTCGCAGCTCGGCGTCGTGCGCGAGCCGGAAGGTGCGCGTGGTGACCACGAGCAGCAGGGGGACGGTGCGCAGTTGCTCCACCAGGAGGCGCAGCAGGGCGAGCGAGGGGGCGTCGGCCCGCTCCATGTCCTCCAGCATGATCACCACGGGTTCGCGGACCGTGCGCAGAAGCGCCTGGCACACGGCGTCGTGCAGGGTGAAACGAGCCTCTCTGGAGCGCGGGGGCGCGAGAGCGGGCGCGAGCGTGAGGGTGTGCGCCGGGGTGCTGTCCCCGTCGCCCGCACCGTCCCCGTTGCCGCTGTTCTCCTCGCCCCCGTCGGGGGAGTGCGGCCCCTGTGGCTCCGGGCCCACCTCGGGAAGCAGTTCCGCGAGTGCGCGCCGCAGCCAACCGGGGAATCCGTGCATACGTTCCGGCCACATCGCGTACAGATGCCGCAGCACGGTCGTCCACGGCCAGTAGTCGGGCCGGTCCTCACTCTCCGAACAGGACGCCCAGACGGTGCGCACACTGTCCGGAACCGAGCGCTCCAACTCGGAGAGGAGCCGGGTCTTGCCGCTGCCCGCCTCGCCGACGACGAACGCCACCCGCCCCGAGGTGTGGAACGCGGACGTCGCGGACTCCAGCAGACCGCGCAGCTCGTCGCCGCGCCCGACGAACGGCGGCAGCGTGGGGAACACCTGCCCGGTGCGCATCCCCTGCGCGCCCCCGTGGACCGGCTCGCCCCGGAGGGTCTGCGGCCGGTGGAGCGCCACGGACCCGAAAGCGGACCCGGGCCCGGAGACATGGCCGGAAACGGGCGCGGCTACGGACGCGGCAACGGACGCCGAGCCAGAAACGGAGCCGGGAAAGAAGGTGGGAACCGACGCAGGAGCGGAGCCGGAGCCGGAGCCGGAGCCGGAAACGGACGCGGAAACGGAGCCGGAGGCGGACGCGGGGGCCGCCCCCGCGCCCGCCGCCACCGTCATCGCCCCCGGGACCCGCGCCCGCCCCGCCACCGGCCGCGTCAACGGCCTCGACCGCTGTGCCGGGACCGACACCGTCACGGCCCCCCGCCCGACCCCCGCCGACGGCGGCGCGGACGCCGGGACGACGCGGTCCAGACCGTTGTCCTGACGCAGGATCGCCGCGTGCAGCGCCGCCAGCTCCTTGCCCGGATCGGTCCCCAGCTCCTCGGCCAGGGCCCGCCGCGTCGCCTCGTACGTCCTGAGCGCGTCCGCCTGGCACCCCAGCCGGTACTGCGCCTGCATGAGCTGCCCGATCAGCCGCTCCCGCAGCGGATTGCGCTGCACCTCCGGCTTGAGCTGGTCCATCACCTCCTCGTCCCGCCCCAGCCGCAGACAGCAGTGCGCCCATGTCTCCACGGCGCCCAGCCGGAGCTGCTCCAGCCGATTGGCCTCCTGGACGGCGAAGTCGTACGCGCTCAGCTCCTCGTACGGTGTCCCGCCCCAGCTCAGCAGGGCCTGGCAGAGCACGGCCCGCGCCTCCTGGTGCTGCTCCTCGCGCGAGAGCCGGCGCCCTGTCCTGATGGCCTGCTCAAAACGGTTCGCGTCGATGTGCTCGGTGCCGAGCGCGAGGGTGTAGCCCGGCGGCTGGTGCAGCAGTTCGGGTGTCGAACCGTCCGGGAGCACACACTCGGCCAGGAGTTTCCGCAGCCGGGACACATAGGACTGGAGCGTCGCGGTGACCGCGCCCGGTGGTGAGTTGCCCCAGATACGGAAGACGATCGAGTCGACCGGCACCACACTGCCCGCGTTGATGAGCAGCAGGGCGAAAACGGCCCGCTGACGCGGAGGGCCCAGCTCCAGTTTCCGGCCGTCGGCGCGTACGCCCAGACAGCCCAGGACGGTGATGGACGGTGACGGACCCGGCAGGCCGGGGACGTCGTGACGAACCTCATCGCTGCACTCGTACACTGCGTATCCGATCTTCTCTGCGTGGCTGACGGCGCCGACGGCGCTGATGACAGAGCGCGGTGGGGACGTTGCCGCGCGGGTCCGGACACCGGGCGAACTCTTCTCGGATGCGAAGACGTCCGACACGGCAGCTCCTTCGCCGGTTCGCGGATCTCTCCCCCGTGGAGAACCCGCAGCGTCGTCGCGGCCCACTCGGGGAAGCGGACCGACTCTCCGCGACGCACTTCCCAGAAGTACTGGGAACGATCGGCTTCCGCATCGCCGCCAGCGGCCAACATCCCTTCCCACCAACCCGAACCGCTGATTCCAGCTAGCTGCAAACTCCCGAGGTCAGGGCGGATTCCGCCGCGGCGCAGTGCCCCGCGCCGGACGGAGGAAGACGGTCCCGCCGTTCCGGGGGCTGATTCCGGACGCGTGTTCCCGACTCCGGCGGGCCACGTTGACGGGCGTTCACGGCGGACGTCATGCTGATGTGCCGTGATACCCGGTATGCGGGCGTCATCGGGCGGGTAGGGGGGCCTGGCAGCGGTCGTGTCGTGCGAACAGATCGTCGAGGAGCGGGCGGCACTCCGACGGGTGGCGACCCTGGTGGCCAGGGCCACCCCACCGGAACAGATGTTCGCGACGGTCGCCGCCGAAGTCGGAGAACTGCTCGGCAACGATGTGACCGGAATCATCAGGCTCGATCCGGACGGCATGGCGAGCGCCGTCGGCGGCTGGTCCAGAAGTCTGCACGGCCCGCTCTTCCCCATCGGCACCCGGGTGGACCCCGACGGCCGGAACGTGGTGACGCTGGTGTCCGAGACGGGGCGGCCGGCCCGGATCGACGACGCCGCCGAGTCGTCCGGGGCACCCGCCGACTTCGCCAGGGCGCGCGGCTTCGGTTCGGTCGTCGGCGTGCCGATCAACGTCGAGGGACGGCTGTGGGGCGTGATGATGGCGATCTCGCTGACCGCGGAACCGCTGCCGCCCGACACCGAGGACCGGCTGGCCGGTTTCACCGACCTCGTGGCCACCGCCATCGCGAACACCCAGGCACGTGTGGAGCTGCGGGGGGCCGCCGAGGAGCAGGCGGCGCTGCGGCGCGTGGCGACCCTGGTCGCGCGGGCGGCACCGCCGAAGGAGGTGTTCGCCGCGGTCGCCGCCGAGGCCGGACAGCTCCTCTCGGCCGACTTCGCGGTCCTCGGCCGTTACGAGCCCAACGGAACCGCCCTGTATGTCGCCGCCTGGACCAGGACCGGCCGTGATTTTCCCGCCGGTATCCAGGTACCGCCCGGCGGCCGGAATGTGCACACCCTGGTGTTCGAGTCGGGCTGCCCGGCGCGGATCGACGACTACGCGGCCGTGTCCTCGGGCCCGGCCTCCGTCGTCGGCAAGGAGTGGGGATTCCGCGCCACGGTGTGCATGCCGATCAACGTCGACGGACAACTGTGGGGCGCGCTCAGCGTGGCGTCGATGAACGACAAGCCGATGCCGTCGGACACCGAGGACCGGCTGGCCGGCTTCACCGAACTGGTGGCCACCGCCATCGCCAACGCGGAGACGCAGGCGGCCCTCACCGCGTCACGGGCCCGGATCGTCGCCGCCGCCGACACCGCCCGCCGCCGTATCGAACGCGACCTGCACGACGGCCCCCAACAGCGCCTGGTCTCCCTGGCGCTGCGGGTGCGCACCGTGCAACTGTCGGTGCCGCTCGACGCCGACGAGCTGATCCGGCAGCTCGACGAGGTGACCGACGGGCTGGCCGCCGCCGTCGACGAACTCCGGGAGGTCGCCCGGGGCATCCACCCGGCGGTACTCGCCGAGGGCGGACTCCGCCCGGCGCTCAAGGCCCTGGCCCGGCGCTCCGCCATCCCGGTCCGGCTCGACATCCAGACCGGGGAACGCCACCCCGAACCGGTCGAGACCGCCGCGTACTACGCCGTCTCCGAGGCCCTGACCAACGCCGCCAAGCACTCCGGTGCCACCGTCGTCGACGTCCATGTGGCCACCCGGGACGGACGGCTCCACGTCGGCATCCGCGACGACGGCCGCGGTGGCGCCGCCCCCTGCCGGGGCTCGGGCCTCGTCGGCCTCACCGACCGGGTGGAGGCACTCGGCGGCCAACTGCGGCTGCACAGCCCGCCCGGCGCGGGAACCACCATCCGCCTGACACTGCCCCTCACCCAGCAGGCACCGTCGGAGCACACCGACTAGATCCGGCCGCCGCACCCGGGACCGCCCCGGCGGTCGGCACCCGGCAGGGGGACTACCAGCTAGCGGCATGGCGGCCGGGGAGGCGCACTGCGATGCTGCTCCCATGGTGCGTTGCCTGATCGTCGACGACAGTCCGGTCTTCCTGGCCGCCGCCAGCGGGTTACTGCGGCATCAGGGCATCGTCGTCGTCTGTGTCGCGGCCAATGGCGCGGAGGCGCTGCGGGGGGCCGAGCGGGAGCGGCCGGACGTGGCGCTGGTGGACCTCGACCTCGGGGGCGAGAGCGGGCTGGATCTGGCCGAGCGGCTGTACCGCCGATCCGTCCCGACGATTCTGATGTCCACCCATGCCGAGCAGGACTACCGGGACCTGATCACCGCCAGTCCTGCCATCGGTTTCCTGCCCAAGATGTCGCTGTCGGGGTGTGTCATCGTCCGCCTGCTCGACGGCGCCGCTACTGGGCCTCCAGAAAGGTGATCACGGCGAGTACCCGCCGGTGGTCGTCCGCCGCCTCCGGCAGACCCAGCTTGGCCAGGAGGCTGCGGACGTGTTTCTCCACGGTGCCCTCGGTGATCCGCAGTCTGCGGGCGATCCCGGCGTTGGAACGGCCCTCGGCCATCAGTGCCAGCACCTCCCGCTCCCGTACGCTCAGCGCCTCCAGCGGGTCCTGACGGCGCCGCACCGACACCAGTTCCTGCACTAACGCCGGGTCGACCACCGAGCCGCCCCGGGCCACCCGCTCCAGGGTGTCGAGGAACTCCGCCACGTCGGCCACCCGGCTCTTCAGCAGGTATCCGATGCCCTGCCCGCTGGCCAGCAGTTCCATCGCGTGCTCCACCTCGGCGTGGGCCGAGAGCACCAGGATGCCGATCCCGGGCAGCTCCTGCCGGATCACCCGGGCCGCCGCCAGCCCCTCCGTGGTGTGCGTCGGCGGCATCCGGATGTCCACGATCACCAGGTCGGGCCGGTGCCGCCGCACCAGGGGCAGCAGCCCCGTCGCGTCCCCGGCCTGTCCCACCACCCTATGTCCGCACCGTTCAAGCAGGCTGGCCAACCCCTCGCGCAGCAGAACGTCGTCCTCGGCCAGTACTACCCTCACTCCTGCCATGACGACATTATCGACTACGCAACGGACTTGTTCGGCTACGGTTTGCGCGTCTCCTTGTCCTGGACACACATCTCCGTACGAAGACCTCATCCCGGTGCGGCGTCCGCCCCGTGGCTGCGTGATGACCATCTGTTCGAACCGTGATCGGTAGCATGCGGACTTGATCACTTCGGTCAACTCGCGTGTCACAGCGCGTACTTGGCGCACCATCGACGACAGGGGTGCAGTATGGAACGTTTCCGCGGCAGGACCGTCCTCATCACCGGCGGCACCAGCGGCATCGGTCTGGCGACCGGGCACCGCCTGGTCGCCGAGGGTGCTCAGGTCATCGTCACGGGCCGTACCGGTGAACGCGTCGACGCCGCCGTCGGGGAACTCGGCCCCCAGGCCGGAGGTGTTGTCGCGGACACCGGTGACCTCGGTGCCGTCGAGGCGCTGATGGAGACCGTCCGTGAGCGGCACGGCCGTCTGGACAGCCTCTTCGTGAACGCGGGCACGGGCACGATCGTCCCGTTCGAGGACATCACGGAGGTGGATTTCGACCATGCCGTGAACGTCAACCTCAAGGGCGTCTTCTTCACCGTCCAAAGAGCCCTGCCGCTGCTGACGAACGGCGGCTCGATCGTCATCAACGCGTCCTGGACGATCCACCGGGGCAACAGCGCCCTGACGCTCTACTCGGCGACCAAGGCCGCCGCGCACAATCTGGCCCGTACCCTGGCGGCGTCCCTGGCCCCCCGGGGCATCCGGGTGAACTCCGTCAGCCCCGGGTACATCGACACCCCGATGTACCCGGAGGCCGCTCTGACCCCGGCGGAGGCCGAGACCCTCACCGGCCGTGTCGTCGCGGGCCGCTTCGGCCGTCCGGAGGAGATCGCGGCGGCCGTCGCCTTCCTCGCCTCGTCCGACGCGTCCTACGTCAACGGCCAGGACCTGGTGGTCGACGGCGGTCTGATCGGCGCGATCCCCGGCTGACCCGGCCCCGGGCGAACGGCCGTGTGCCGGCTCCGGCTCCGCGTGCGGTAGAGTGATCATGTGCTCGCGACCGGGACAGCCGGTACGGGAGGCGCGCGTTGGTGGTCCAAGGAAAGACACCCCACTTCCCGTGGGGGGATGCAGGTGCAAGGCCTGCCCAGCGCTCCAGACGAAGGCCCTGATCTCCGGACGACGGAGATCAGGGCCTTCCTCGTGCCGCTCACACCCGCGGGGCCGGTCCGCCGGAGCGACCGGAGCCGCTGGCTGTCAGGCGAGGTCGCTGGCGTACCAGTTCCAGCTCAGGGCCCCGGCGCTGTCCCAGGACCTGACCGGCGCGTTGAAGCCCGTCCCGGTCCCGGCGAACTTCCACAGGCCGGTGCGGTTGCTGCCGTCGTCCTGGCGGCCGTAGTTGTAGAGGACGCCGATGTCGGCCTTGCCGTCGCCGTCGAAGTCCCCGGCGGTCAGCTTGCTCGCGTCGGCGTTCCAGCTTCCGTCGCCGGAGTCCCACTTCCTGGACGGGTTGGTGAAGTCCGTGCCCGTGCTGGTGAAGGTCCACAGCGCGGACTTGTTGCGTCCGTCGGCGGTCTGGCCGTTGTCGTAGAGGACACCGACGTCCGTCTTGCCGTCCCCGGAGAAGTCGGCGGCGACGACCTTGGAGCGGTCCCAGTTCCAGGAGCCGGTGCCGGTCGAGACGTTGTCCCACTTCTTGACCGGGTTGCCGAAGTCGGTGCCGGTGCTGGTGCTGGTGAGCGTCCACAGGGCGGTGACGTTGACGTTGTCGGCGTTCTGGCCGTTGTTGTAGAGGATGCCGACATCGGCGTTGCCGTCGCCGTTGAAGTCACCGGATACCGGCTTGGAGCGGTCCCAGTTCCAGGAGCCGGAGTTGGTGGAGACGTTGTCCCACTTCCTGACCGGCTGGGCGAAGGCGGTGCCGTTGCTGGTGAACGTCCACAGCGCGGTCTTGTTGGTGCCGTCGGAGGCTTGGCCGTTGTTGTACAGGACGCCGACGTCGTCCCGGCCGTCGCCGTTGTAGTCGCCCGTGGTGACCTTGGAGCGGTCCCAGGTCCAGGAGTCGGCCGAGGTGGTGCTGTACCACTTCTTGGACGGTTCGGCGAAGTCCGAGCCCGTGCTGAGGAAGGTCCACAGCGCCGCCGCCGGGGTGCCCATCTGCGAGGTGCCCTCGTCGTAGAGGACGCCGATGTCGTCCTTGCCGTCGCCGTTGAAGTCGCCCGTGGCGACCTTCGAACGATCCCAGCTCCAGGAGTTGACGGGCGCCGAGACGCTGTCCCACTTCTTGACCGGCGGGCCGAAGCCCGAGGCGGTGGAGGTGAACGTCCACAGCGCGGTCCGGTGGGTGCCGTCGGCGTTTCTGCCGTTGTCGTACAGGACGGCGACATCGTCCCGGTTGTCGCCGTTGAAGTCACCCGTGGTGCGGGAGGTGTTGGCGCGGTTGGCGGTGAGGAAAGAGACCGCGTCGGACATCGGTCCCGTCTGCCCGGAGTCGTTCACGGCCCGGACGGTGACCGTGTGCGCGCCGTCGCTGAGCGTCGTCGTGTCGAGCGATATGGAGTAGTGGGGGCCCGCGCCGGTGTCCGTGCCGACGGCGGCACCGTCGACATAGAAGGTCGCCTTGGTGGGCTTGCCGACGGGGTTGGTCACCTGCGCGCCGAGGGTGATGGTGCCCGTCGCGACGGTGCCCGATGCCAGGCCGGTGACCTTCGAGACCGGCGGTACGGGGTCGGGGTACGGGTCGGCGTTGTCCGCGCCCAGGTTCGCGGCGGGGCCGCAGTGCGGCCAGGCGCCCTGGCCCTGGACCGCCAGGACCTTCTCGGCGGTGAGGATCTGCTCCCTCTTGGTGGCGAGGTCGGCGCGGGGCGCGTAGTCCAGACCGCCGAAGCCCGCCCAGGTCGGCTGGGAGAACTGGAGGCCGCCGTAGTAGCCGTTGCCGGTGTTGATGGACCAGTTGCCGCCGGACTCGCACTGGGCGACCTTGTCCCAGGTCGCGACGGAGGCGGCTGCGGCGGGCGGGGCGGTGAGCAGACCGGTGGCCAGGCCGGCCGAGACGGCGAGGGCGGTGGCGACGGTGAGCGCGCGGGGGCTGCGGGAGGGTGCGGTGACTCTCATCGTGGTGACTCCAGGGGACAGCGGGGCGGGGGCGGGGCGGGACGCCCGGCCGGTGGACCGGAGCGGGTCCGGTCGGCCGGCCGGGCGTCTGCGCGGGGGCGCGTGGTGCGTGCGTGCGGGGGCTGTGCCGCGTGCGTGCCGGGGCGGTGTCAGCCGAGCTTGCTGGCGTACCAGTTCCAGCTCAGGGCCCCGGCGCTGTCCCAGGACTTGACCGGCGCGTTGAAGCCCGTCCCGTTGCTGGAGAACTTCCACACGGCGGTGCGGTTGGTGCCGTCGTCCTGGCGGCCGTAGCCGTAGAGGACGCCGATGTCGGTCCTGCCGTCGCCGTTGAAGTCCCCGGCGGTCAGCTTGCTGGTGTCCGAGTTCCAGCTGTCGTCGCCGGAGTCCCACTTCTTGGAGGGGTTGGTGAAGTCGGTGCCGGTGCTGGTGAGCGTCCACAGCGCGGACTTGTTCCGGCTGTCCTCGGTCTGGCCGTTGTTGTAGAGGATGCCGACGTCCGTCTTGCCGTCGCCGTTGAAGTCACCGGCGGTGAGCTTGGAGCGGTCCCAGGTCCACGAGCCGAAGTTCGTCGACGCGTTGTCCCACTTCTTGGACGGGTTGGTGAAGTCGCTGCCGGTGCTGGCGAAGGTCCACAGCGCGGTCGTGGAGGTGCCGTCGGCGGACCGGCCGTTGTCGTACAGGACACCCACGTCCGTCTTGCCGTCGCCGGTGAAGTCGCCGGAGGCCATCTTGGAGCGGTCCCAGTTCCAGGAGCCGGAGTTGGTCGAGACGTTGTCCCACTTCTTGGAGGGGTTGGTGAAGTCGCTGCCGGTGCTGGTGAGCGTCCACAGCGCGGTGACGTTGACGTTGTCGGCGTTCTGGCCGTTGTTGTAGAGGACGCCGACGTCGTCCTTGCCGTCGGCGTTGAAGTCGCCGGAGGTGAGCTTCGACCGGTTCCAGTTCCAGGAGCCGGAGTTGGTGGAGACGTTGTCCCACTTCTTGACCGGCGCGTTGAAGCCGGTCCCGTTGCTGGTGAAGGTCCACAGGGCGGTGACGTTGACGTTGTCGGCGTTCTGGCCGTTGTTGTAGAGGACGCCGACGTCGTCCTTCTCGTCCCCGTTGAAGTCACCTGTGGTGATCTTGGAGCGGTCCCAGTTCCAGGAGCCGAAGCCGGACGAGACGTTGTCCCAGACCTTCACGGGCTGGTTGAAACCGGTGCCGTTGCTCAGATACGTCCACAGACCGGTGCGGTAGCTGCTGTCGGCCTCCTGCCCGTAGTCGTACAGGACACCGATGTCGGCCTTGCCGTCCCCGTTGAAGTCCGCGTGGAAGGTAGAGGTGGCCTCGCCGTTGGAGGTGATGATCTGGGCCCGGGAGGCGCCCGTGTTCCCGTGGATGTCCGTCACCTCCGCCGAGACGGTGTGCTTGCCGTCGGGGAAGCGGCTGGTGTCGAGGGCGAAGGTGTACGGGGACCGGGTCAGCTTGCCGCTGACCGGCTCGCCGTCGACGTAGTACTGCACGGACGCCACGTCGTAGGTACCGGCCGTGACGGACGCGGTCAGGTTCGCGACACCGGAGACCGTCCCGGAGGCACCGCCGACCGAGACGCGCGGCGGTGTGGCCCGCTGGAGCTTGGGCGCGATGTAGCCGCTGATGCGCTGGCCCCAGGGGGAGTCGCCCACCCGGTAGGAGGTCGTCGAGTGGGTGGAGACCATGCCCTCGCGGTTGACCGAGTGGCTCTGGTTGCCGCCGGTGATGGTGACGACCCCGTTGCTGACGCCGGTCACGATGGCGACGTGCTGGGCCCAGCCGTTGGCGTAGCCGTACACGACGGCGTCACCGACGTCCGGGGTGCTGTCGAGGGTGCCGTACCGCTGTCCGTAGTGGTAGAAGCTGGACGCGGCGTCGGTCAGCATGCTCTGGCCCTGCACATTGAAGCGCGACCAGACCCAGCCCACGAAGTCGGCGCACCAGGCGTGGGCCTGGCCGCCGTGGCCGTCGCAGCTGTTGTTCTGGTTGAGGCCGTTGTCGTACCCGCCGCCCGCGCAGGGGCCGTTGCCGTTCTGGCTCTTGGCGAGGGCCGCCATGTCCGTGAACTCGTCCGCGTGGGCCGGGGCGGTGGTGAGGCCGGTGAGCGCGGCGGCGACGACGAGAGAGGCGAGGCCGGTTCTGAGGGAGCGGTGCAGGGCGGGACGGGACATGGAGGTACTCCTGGTGAGAGACATGGAGGTGCCCTGAGGAGAGGACGCCGAGGAGGTGCGGCAGGGCGTGGAGCCCAAGGCTGGTGCGCGGCGGCGGTCGCGGTGTTGTCCGCCGCCGCCCTCGTGCCATCAGCTTGCGTCCGCTCGATGGCCTGCGGGAAGGAGTACCGGGTGTCTCGAAGGTGCCTGACAGCTTCGTGCCAGGGAGCCGGCGGGCACAACGCGCCGCACCCCGGCGGCGCCCTGCGATGTCGTCCCGGGGAGGGACGGCAGGGCACCGCCGGGGTGCGGGCGGCGGAGCGGTGGTGGGTCGGTGGCGGACCGGGCGGGGCCGGTCCGTCCCGGGTCAGGACTGGAGGGGCGAGCCATTCAGCTCCCAGGTGACGGGGCCCTGGGTGTCGCCTTCGAGGTCGTAGACGACCGTCGCGTCGGTGGACCACCACAGGATGGTGTCCACCGGGTTGTCCACCGGGATGGCGTGGCAGTTCAGGGTGGTGGCGTGACCCCAGTGCGCGTTGAGGTTGGCGGTGAAGTCGCAGGTCCTGGAGGACCGCACGGTGTCCGCGCCGGTCTGGCCGGGACGGCTCTCCAGCCGGGTGGTGACCTTGAAGGAGGTGAAGCGCTTGCTCCGGTCGATGACCTGGTCCACCAGGATCATCCAGTTGATCCCGGTCCGGCCGGAGACCCAGGCCGGTCCCGTCGCCGGGGCGTGCAGCTGCCCGCAGTTCTCGATGTACACGTGCGTGTCGGGCTTGTCCCCGGGCAGGTCCAGATCGCGGCCGTTGGCGCCACTCGACGTGCTGCACTTCTCCGGGCCCGCCGCGGCCACGGCGGGCGTACCGGTGGTGGTCGCGGAGGCCGGGGCGGCGAACGCGGTCCCACTGGTCAGAAGGGCCAGCGTGGCGGCGGCCGTGGAGAGCTTGAGGGACGTGGTGCGGGAACGGCGCATGGAATCTCCTGAGAAATGTGGTGCGTTTGTCGGATGTTTTCCGGTGAGCGACCGGTATTCCGGAAGGACCCCACCGGCGGTGAGCCGGGCGGCCGGGGAGGTACGGGCGCTGTCGTGGGGTGTGCCGCGGTTTCCGTGGGGTGCGCCGCGCTTTCCGCGGCGTTCGGTCCGCCCCGGGTCAGACCTGCTGCGGCGAGCCTTCCAGCTCCCAGGTGATGGGCCCCTGGGTGTCGCCTTCGAGGTCGTAGACGATCGTCGCGTCGGTGGACCACCAGAGGATGGTGTCCACCGGGTTGTCCACCGGCAGGGCGTAGCAGTACAGGTTCATGCCGCTGAAGTCGGCGTTGAGGTTGGCGGTGAAGTCGCAGGTCCTGGAGGACTGCACGGTGTCCGTGCCGGTCTGGCTGGGGCGGCTCTCCAGCCGGGTGGTGACCTTGAAGGAGGTGAAGCGCTTGCTCCGGTCGGTGATCGGCTCCTCCATCGTGTCCCAGTCGATGGCAGTCCGGCCCGAGACCCAGGCCGGGGCCTGCGGCTGGTGCAACTGCACGCAGTTCTTGCCGGTTATCCATGTGGTGGGTCTGGTCCCGGGCAGGTCCACCTGCCGGCTGTTGACGCCGTCCGACTTGCACTGCTCCGGCCATGCCCTGGCAGGGGCGGGCGTAGCGGTGGCGGTGGTCGCGGAGGCCGGGGCCGCGAATGCGATTCCACTGGTCAGAAGGGCCAGCGTGGCGGCGGCCGTGGAGAGCTTGAGGGACGTGGTGCGGGAACGGCGCATGGAATCTCCTGAGAAATGTGGTGCGGTGTCCGATGTTTCTCTTCCGGTGAGCGACCGGATTCCCGGGACAGTCCCGTCCGCTCCTTCAGCGATCATGAGTAGACACTCAGGGCTGCCCCCGTATCAAGCGCGCGACCAGGGGATATACGTGATTGCCGGGTCTGTCGGGGCGGCCGTCCGATGGAGCGATCACTACGCGATAACGTGCCCGTAATCCGCATGAGTGGTCATTCGAGGGGATCGTTGCCACCCATTTGGGGTGCGTTCTCCCTTTCCCTCCTGGCCCATCCGGTCAAGGTTCAGAAAAGTACGCGGTATTTCTCGCCGGAAAGGTTTGGAAATCCTGGGCGCGCCGCGCCTGACCGCCGTGCCCGAGGATGGGGCCGGTGGTGCGGACGGGAAGGAGTGGCACCGCCGCTTTCCGGCCGGTTGAGGGCGGAGGTCCGATGTCTGTGCCCTGTGCCGCTTCCGATGCGAGCGGATCGGCTGCACCATGCGGGGTGGCACAGCAGGAACGTTCCTCACCGACCGTAAGGAGCGACCGATGCACAGCCGTACCGCACTCTCCCTGCTCCTGGGGGCCGCGCTGCTCATCGTCGGCTGCCCCTCGGCGCAGGCCGACCCCGCGCCCCCGCCTCCGCCGCCCCCGGTGTCCGCGTCCGCGCCGGGGTCGGGGCAGGGCACCAACTACGCGGTGGACGACCCGTTCACCTCCGCGCGCACCGCCTGGTGGCGGCAGGACCGCTTCGGGATGTTCATCCACTTCGGCGCGTACTCGCAGCTTGAGGGCGAGTACACCCGGCCCGACGGCACCGTCTGCCGGGACGCCGAGTGGATCAAGCGCAGTTGCGCCGTCCCGATGCCCGAGTACGAGAGGATCGCCCGGGACTTCAATCCGTCCGCCTTCGATGCCGAGGCCGTCGTCAAAGCCGCCAAGGACGCCGGGCAGCGCTATATCGTCATCACCTCCAAGCACCACGACGGCTACGCGATGTGGCCCACCCGGCAGAACACGTGGAACCTGCGCGACCACTCCTCCTTCGACTCCCGCCGCGACATCCTCGCCGAGCTGAAGCGGGCCGCCGACGCCGCGGGCGTCAAACTCGGCTTCTACTACTCGATCTGGGACTGGCACGACCCCGACTTCCCCGACCCCGCCACCTTCCCCCGCTATAAGCAGCGGATGTACGCGCAGCTCAAGGAGTTGATCGACAACTACGACCCGGCGCTCCTGTGGTTCGACGGCCAGTGGGACGCCGTCAACCCGGTCAACCGCTGGTCCCCGCAGGACGGCGCCGAACTCCAGAAGTATCTGCGCGGACTCGACCCCGGCCTGATCATCAACAACAGGGTCGGCAAGAAGCGCGTGGTCGACGGCGACTACGGCACCCCGGAGCAGACGATTCCCGCCGCGCCCGTCGAGGGCCAGCCGTGGGAGAGCTGTATGACCCTCAACGGCCACTGGGGATACGCCAAGTACGACACCGCCTGGAAGCCGACCGGCACCCTGGTGCGCAACCTCCTCGACATCGCCGGTCGCGGCGGCGACTATCTGCTGAACGTGGGACCGGACCGGCTCGGCCGGATACCCGGGCCGTCCGTGGACCGGCTGCGCGAGATGGGCGACTGGCTCTCGGGCCACGGCCGGGGCCGGGCCGTGCACGGAGCCGGTCACACCGGGCTCGTCGCCGACCCGGACTGGGGCGCGGTCTCGCGGCGCGGGAACAGCCTGTACGCCTCCGTCACCTCCTGGCCGTCCACCGGCACCCCGCTGCACCTGCGGGTCCTGGCCCCCTTCCAGGTGAAATCGGCGACAGTGCTGGGCAGTACGCAGTCCGTCGCGGTGCGCCGGGCGGGCGACGGCCTGGATCTGACGCCCTCCGGCGGACCCGTCGGCACGGTGGCGACCGTCATCAAGCTGGACATCGCACCGCCCGCGCCCGCGCCCGTGGTCGGCACCGGCCGCGGGCTGAAGGCCGAGATCTGGGCGAACGAGAACTTCGCGGGGCCGCCCGTGCTGGCGCGCGTCGACCCCACCGTCAACGAGTCCTACCGCTTCGACGGCTCACCCGCGCCGCAGATCCCCGCCGACAACTTCGCCACCCGCTGGACCGGCTATCTCCAGCCCCGGCACAGCGGGCCCCACACCCTCACCACGGTCTCCGACGACTCCGTACGGGTGTGGATCGACGGACAGCTCCTGATCGACGACTCTGTCCCACACGATCCGAGGACCGGCCGGGCGACCGTCACCCTGACGGCGGGGCACCGGCACGCCATCACCGTCGAGCACACCGAACGCACCGGTGAGGCCCATATGAAGCTCCTGTGGTCGAGCCCCTACGAGTCCCAGCGGGTCATTCCCGCCACTCAGCTCCACACGCCGTGAACCGTCGGCGGCCGGTCTGAACGGGGCGGTGCCCGCCCTGCGCGCCACCCGGTGCGCGGGGTGGGCAACCGCCCCGTGCCCGTACCGGTGCCCCGGTCCTGTCCGAGGCCGGTGCTATGGATGGAGGCACACGGCAGAAGTGATCGGAACTGATCGGAACAAGTCATGAGTGAGCTGGTTGAGCGGGTGGACGAACAGGATCGGGTCCTGGGCGTCGTGGACCGGGCCGAGGCCATCCGCAGGAAGTGGCCGCACCGTGTGGCCACTGTGCTGTGCCGCGACCCCCGGGGCCGGGTCCTGGTGCACCGGCGGCCGGAGAACGCCGCGCGCTTTCCCGGCCAGTACCACTGGCTGCTCGGCGGGGCCGTCGGCGTCGGCGAGTCCTACGCGGCCGCCGCCGGGCGGGAACTGGAGGAGGAACTCGGCGTCCGCGCGCCCGTGCGGTTCCTCCTCACGTTCCTCTGCGACGGAGTGATCAGCCCCTACTGGCTCGGGCTGTACGAGACCGTGATCGACCCGGACGTGACACCGGACCCGGCGGAGGTCGCCTGGCACGCGTGGATACCCGAATCCGGGCTGGGGGAGGCCCTGGAGCGCTGGTGCGCCGTCCCCGACGGCCTGGAGGTCTACCGCCGGTACAGCGCCCTGCCCGCGCGGTGACATACCGCCGCCCCCGGGGCCGGAGCCCACAGGGTGAGCCAACCGTAAACGGGCCGCCGGGCCGCCGGGCCGCACGGCGGCCTCGGCCGGGTGCCCGGCTGCCCCGTGGGCCGAACTCGCCGCCACCACGGCCGCGTTCCTCCGCGTGAGACCGCCGCCTTCCGCCGTGCATGCCGTCCGCTTTCCGGAACGCGCCAACAGCCTCCCGTCCGCCCTGGTCACACCGCCGCTCATGCCGTTGGCGGAACCGTTGGCGGAACGTTGGGGCCCCGTTGGCGGTGTGCCGCACTGTCGTTCCACGGGGTCGCACGAACACACCGGAACACCGGGCCCCACCGGACCGACGGGAGCGGAACCATGGCGTACGCCACGGACGAGACCATCAGGGAGCTGTACCGTCTGCACAGCGGTTATCTGCTGCGCACACTGCTCAAGGTCACCAAGGGGGACCGGGGCCGCGCCGAGGACATCCTCCAGGAGACGATGACCCGCGCCTGGCGGCACCCGGAGAGTTTCGCGGCGAGCGGCGTGGCGAGATGCCGCCCCTGGCTCTGCACGGTGGCCCGGCGCATCGCCATCGACAAGCACCGTTGGACCACCGCCCGCCCGCGCGAGGTCCCCCAGGAGGAGCGGTCCCGCGAACCGGCCGCACCGGGGAACGCCTTCGACGACACCGTCTGCTTCATCGACACCGAACGCCTCCTCACCCGGCTCGCGCCGCACCACCGTGAGGTGCTGGTCCAGCTCCATCTGTACGGCCGCTCCATGGCGCAGACCGCCGAAGCCCTCGGCATCCCCGTCGGCACGGTCAAGTCCCGCAGCTTCACCGCCGTACGGGCCCTGCGCCCCATCCTGGCGGCCGAGCGTCGTCAGCCGACCGTCACATCGAACTGAGCGCACAGCCGCCGGTATGTCTCCCGCGGCGCGCCGATCGCGTCCAGACCCAGCAGCGCCGAGCCCAGCACCGGCGGCGCCGCCACCACGACGGGCCGCGCCAGCGGGGCCCGTTCCGCGAGCAGTTCGGTCACCCGGTCGTTCAGCAGGAGCTGCCGGGCGGCCAGCACCCCGCCGCCGAGGATCACCGGCACCGGCTCCTGGAGCAGCCCCAGCCGGGAGAGTGCCACCACGGCCAGCGAGACGATCTTTTCCGCCTGCCGGTGCACCAGACCCCGTGCGATCCGGTCACCACTCCCGGCCACCGCGAACAGCACCGGCACCAGCTCATGGCGGCGCGTGTCCGGGATGCCGCCCCGGTGCAACTCGGTGATCAGCTCGTACATCGTGTCCAGGGCGAAGTGGCGCGGCAGCGCCCGCGCGAGCGCCGTCGGGTCGCCCCGGCCGTCCGCCGCCCGGGCCGCGTACCAGATCGCCTCGTCCGCGAGCTGGCCGCCACCGCCCCAGTCGCCCGACAGGGTGCCGACGGCGGGCAGCCGGGCCGTGCGGCCGTCCCCCGAGATGCCGACGCAGTTGATGCCCGCCCCGCACACCACGGCCACGCCCCGGGGACTGTCCGCGGGCAGCCCGGCCCGCAGCAGCGCGAACGTGTCGTTGTGGACCTCGACAGTACGGCCCCAGCCGCGCTCCGCGACGGCGAGGGTCAGCTCCTCCTCCTCGACGGGGAGATCCACGTTCGAGAGACAGGCCGACACATGGCGTACGGGCGGCGCACCGGGGCGCCGCCCGTACATGGTGGCGGCGGTTCTGGCCGCTGCCTCCAGGACCTCGTCCACGAGCCGCCCGAGCATGTCGACGGCGGCGGTGACCCCGCTCGCCGGGGCGTTGAAGCCGCCACCGCGGCTGGTGGACAGAATCCGGCCGGAGGTGTCGACGAGTGCGACATCGGTCTTGCTGTTCCCCGCGTCCACGGCGATCAAGAGCATCAGGTTCGGCTCGCCTTCGCGTTGTCGGTGCCGTCGGTCAGGGGCAGCCGCCGCCCGGGAGCTTGTACGTGTGCCCGCGGTCACGGGGGTTCACCCGAGTGACCGGGCCGCGCACCGGTGTGCGGCGCGCCGTGCCTGCTGACGGGCCGGGGAGGGGCGGCGGACAGCCCACCATGGACAGGGGAACGGCCCCCGTCACCGATGCGGTTCAGGCCGATGAACGACGGACACCGGCCGCCGAACGACCCCGGGGACACCCCCTGAACGACCTCTGAACGTCCGCTGACGGGCCACTGGGTGTCGGCTGAACGACTACTGAACGACTGTGACTGCTGAACGACTGTGGACGGGCCGTCGGCGGACCGCCGCCCGTCCGCTGACCGCCCACCGATCGGCCGCCGACGGATACCGGGCCTTTGCCGACCGGCCGACGGCGGATACCGTGCCGGCGGTGCGCGCGGGGGCGGATGTCACCGGTCCGGCGCGCCGCCCGTCCGCCCGGACGCGGCCATCCGTTCGCGCAGCGCCGTCGCGAGACAGCGGTACTCCTCCGCGGCACCGCGACCGTCCCCTGCCCCGTTCGCAACAGCCGCTCCGCCAGCAGTTCCAGCGCGCACAGCCGGGTCTGCTCCAACCGGGCCCCCGCGCCCGTGCGCAGCGCCTCCGAGCGGCAGTCCTCCAGCGCCGGGCCGCGCCACAGCGCCAGCGCGGATTCGAGGAGTCGGATGCTCCTGTGGTCGGTCGCGTCGCGCGAGGCGGCCACGAGGCCGCGCATCCGGTGCACGTCGACCGCGTGCTGATCCGCGAGCAGCGCGTACCCGGGCGGCCGGGTCACAAGCTGCAACGAGCCGTCGAACCGGTTCCGCAGACTGGCCACATGGCCTTGGAGCGCCGCTTTCGCGCTCGGCGGCGGGGCCTCGTCCCACACCAGGTCGAGCAGTCGCTCCACCGGCACCACACGGTTGAGGCTGAGCGCCAGCGCCGCGAGCACGGCCTTGCGCCGTGCCCCGCCGAGGGAGACGGCGGCGCCGTCGTCGCCACGCAGCTCGGAGGGGCCCAGGAGCAGCAGTCTCATGCCCGGCCCCCGGCCGGACGCCGGGGGTGTGCCGGGGCCGGGCGGGCGCCGCCCGAGGGGCACGGGGAGCCCGTGCGCGGAGGGTGTGCCCGTTCGGGTATCCGCTCGTGCGTCCGTTCGCGGGGTCGGGGGCAGGACCCCGGCGCCGCTGTCGGCCGGTGGTCCGGTGCGGATCGGCGCGAGGTGCCGCCGCACAGACGGGACGCGCGAGACATGGGCACACTCTCCCTCACGCGGGGAGCGCCTCACCCGTTCGAAGGCTTTCGGTCAACCACCGGCGGACGATGAGTCCTTGCGGTCGTCGTCGGTGGTCTCCGCCGCTCCGTCCTCCCCGCCCCGGCGGTCTGCCGACGCTGGGGCGACCAGGGCTGACGCTCTGTCATATCACCATGCGATACGGCAAATAGCGCGACAGACAACTTTTCTCTTTGTATTGTTGTTCCTTGCAAGTAAGTTGTCCTTGACGCAAGGTGGTCCTTTGAAGCTCATCCGTGTCTCCACCGCCGTCGCCTCGGCCGTCATCGCGCCGACGCTGGCCCTCACCGCGCTCTCCGCCCCGGCCTCGGCCGCGCCTGCGGCGACCCCCGTTTCCACCTCGGCGGTCAGCTCCGCCCCGGACCCCGTCGACGAGGAGAACCGGATCGCCATTCTGCGTATCCTGGCCGACCCGGCGTCCGGCCCCGGGGTGCGGCGGGAGGCGAACAAGGCCCTCGACGGCACCCCCGAGGACCGCCGTCACTTCCTCGACGTCGGCCACCAGAAGGCGCAGTTCGAGGACGACCGGGTGCGGGTCTTCCGTATCCTCGGCGACCCGGCGTCCGGGCCCGGCGTCAAGCGGGAGGCGACGAAGGCCCTCGACGCCGGGACCCACGCGGCCCTCGTCGAGTTCCTCAAGGTCGGGCACCAGAAGGCCCAGTTCGAGGACGACCGGGTCCGGGTCTTCCGGATCATGCACCTCGGAGGTCCGCAGGTGAAGGCGGCAGCCGCCGCCGCCCTTGACGCCGGGACCCATGCCGCGCTGATCCACTTCCTTGAGGTCGGCCAGCACGAGGCCCGCGCCAAGGACGAGGCCGCCAAGCCGAAGCCGCAGGCCAAGCCCCCGATCAAGGTTCAGTCCAAGGCCCCTGCCAAGCCGCAGGCCAAGCCTCCGGTCAAGGCCCCGGCCAAGCGCGGCTGACCGTCCCCGCGCCGCCCCGCTCCGCGAACGCGCCACCGCGACCGCTGTCACCGCCGCCCGCGCCGAAGACCAGCGCGGCGAAGCGTTCCCCGATGAGCCGGTGGGTGGCCGCGTCCGGGTGCAGCCCGTCGGGCAGGGGCAGCGCGGCGGTGTCGGCCTCGCCGTACAGCTCGCGGCCGTCGAGGTGGTGCAGATACGGGTCGTCGGCCGCGCGCTGCGCCACGATCCGGGAGAGGGTGTCCCGGACCGTGCGGAGGGTCAGCTTCCCGCTCGCGACCTCGTCCGGGCTGCCCGCCGCCCGGAAGTTCAGCCGCCCCTCGGCCAGGGCGCCGGGATCGAAGGCGCTCGGGCCGGGGGTGTCCTCGTGCATCGGGCACAGGACGGGCGAGACCACCAGCAGGGGAGTGGTGGGATGGCCTTCGCGGACGGTGTCCAGGAAGCCGTGCACGGCGGGCCCGAAGGCACGCAGCCGCATCAGATCGGTGCCGACCACATTGATCCCGATCTTCACGCTGATGAGATCGGCGGGGGTGTCCCGCAGGGCCCGGGCGGTGAACGGGTCGAGCAGCGCGCCCCCGCCGAACCCCAGATTGACGAGTTCGACCCCGCCGTGCGCGGCGGCGAGGGCGGGCCAGGTGGTGGTGGGGCTCGCGGCGTCCGACCCCTGGCTGATCGAACTGCCGTGGTGCAGCCACACCCTGCGCCCCGACGCGGCGGCGGGCTCGACGGGCGCGTCGGTGCGCAGGGCCACGAGTTCGGTGATCTCGTTGTGGGGGAGCCAGATCTCCACGTCCTTGACGCCGTCGCGCAGACCCTCGAAACGGAGGGTGCCCACGGGGCCCTCCCGGTGCTCGGCCGCCCAGGTGGCCAGGTCGATGGTGACGGTGTTGCCGCCGGACACACTGCCCTGCCCGGCCGGGCGGCCGTCGACCCGCAGATCGTAGACCCCGTCGGGGCGCGGCGGAGCCCCCGTGTAGACGCGCTTGGTGGGCACCGTGTCCAGCTCGATCGCGGTGGCCCGGGTACGGAACACCAGCCGCACCCCGGAGGGCTGGGCCTCCGACATCGTCAGCGTGCCGTCGTCGCACTGGGCCCGCGCCCGGGCGGGCAGCCGGTGCGGCAGCACCCCGCGGGCGGTCCGCTCCAGATCGAGGGCGCCCCGCAACAAACCGGCCGTGATGGGCGTGGTGATCCACTCGTACACGCTGTGCATGGTTCGCAAACCTGTCGCTCGAAGGGGCCTCGGGCCCGGGACCGGCACGGTACCGGATCGGCTGGTCAGGAGGTCAGGATTATCAGCCGCTGGGTCGCCCGGGTCATCGCGACATAGCGGTCCACCGCCCCCGTGATCCCCTCGCCGAACCGCTCCGGGTCGACGAGGACCACCAGGTCGAACTCCAGCCCCTTCGTCAGCTCCGGGGCCAGCGACCTGACCCGGGGGCGCTCCCGGAACGCGGGCGCGCCGATGACGCACGCGATCCCCTCGTCGTGCGCGGCGAGCCAGGTGTCGAGGACCGTCTCCAACTCGGCGACGGACGCCCGGGTGACGGGCACACCGCCGGCGCGGACGGACACGGGCACCCCGGCGTCGGGGAGCGCGGCCCGGATGGCCGGTGCGGCTTCCGCCATGACCTCGCTCGGTGTCCGGTAGTTGATGCTCAGGGACGCCACCTCGATCCGGTCGAGCCCGATCCGTTCGAGCCGTTCCTCCCATGATTCCGTGAACCCGTCCCGGGCCTGGGCGCGGTCCCCGACGACGGTGAAACTCCGCGACGGGCAGCGCGGCAGCAGCATCTGCCACTCGGCGTCGGTCAGCTCCTGGGCCTCGTCCACGACGATGTGCGCGAACGGACCCGCGAACGGACCCGCGAACGGGCCCGCGAGCGGTGCCGACTCCGTGCCGGGCAGCGCCGCCTCGTCGACCAGGCTGTCCCGGAGGTCCCGTCCGAGCAGCATCGTCACCGCGCCCTCACCGTCGGCGTCGGCGGCGACCAGGTTGTCGATGACACCGGCCATGCGCTCGCGTTCGGCGGCGACGGCGGCCTCCTGCCGACGCCTGCGCCGTGACGCCTCCGGGTCGCCGAGCCGCTGCCGGGCCGCGTCCAGGAAGGGCAGATCGGACACCGTCCACGCCTGCGCGTCCGCCCGCCGGAGGGCGCGGACCTCCGCCGGGCTCAGCCAGGGGGCGCACATCCGCAGATACGCGGGGACCGACCACAGATCCCCGACGAGGTCGGCCGCTTCCAGCAGCGGCCATGCCCGGTCCAGAGCGGTGACCAGCTCCCCGTCCCGCAGCAGCGCCCTCCGGAACAGCTCCTCCGGCACCTCCTCGTCGCCTGCGTCCCGGCACTTGTCCAGCAGGATCGCGACCAGTTCCGCCCAGATCGGATCGCGTGCCTCGTTGTGCGGAGTGCCCGGCCCCGGCGCCGCGAACGCCTCCGCCCAGTCCTCGGCGCTCAGCCGGAGGTCGGCCCAGTCGGTCGAGACCGTCATCTCCCCGGTGGGCGGCTCCTCGTAGAACCGGACGGCCTTCTCGACCGCCCGGACCAGCTCCGCGGACGACTTCAGCCGGGCCACGTCCGGGTCCTGCTCGGCCACCGCCGCGGCCCCCTCCGGTACGAGGTCCCGCAGGGTGCAGCTCCGTACGCCCTCCTCGCCGAGGCTGGGCAGCACATCGGCCACATAGGACAGATAGGGCTGGTGCGGACCCACGAACAGCACCCCGCCCCGGCGGTGCCCGAGCCGGGGGTCGGAGTGGAGGAGGTAGGCGGACCGGTGCAGGGCGACGACGGTCTTTCCCGTGCCCGGGCCGCCGTCGACGACGAGGGTGCCCCGCGACCCCGCGCGGATGACGGCGTCCTGATCGGCCTGGATGGTGGCGAGCACATCCCGCATCCGGGGCGAGCGAGTGCTGCCCAGGCTCGCGATGAAGGCGGACTGCTCGTCGAGCGCGGCGTGCCGCTCCAGCCCGTCGGCGGTGAACACCTCGTCCCAGTAGTCGCTGATCCGGCCGCCGCTCCAGCGGTAGCGGCGGCGGCTCGCGAGCCCCATCGGGTTGGCGTGGGTCGCCGCGAAGAACGGCTCGGCGGCGGGGGAGCGCCAGTCGACCAGCAGCCGCCGCCCCTCGCTGTCGGTGAGGCCCAGCCGTCCGATGTGGACGGGTTCGGAGTTGTCCGCGACGACGACACGGCCGAGGCACAGATCGAGGCCGAAGCGGCGCAGCGTCCGCAGCCTGCTGCTCAGCCGGTGGATCCTCGTGTCCCGGTCCATCGCCTCCCGGCCGACGCCGCCGGGCGCCCTCCGTTCGGCGTCGAGCCGTTCCGACAGCTCGGCGATCGTCTGCTGAAGGCTCCGCCCGATGGCCGCGAAGTGCCGCTCGTCGGCGGCGATCAGCGCCGGGTCGGCCTTGGCCGAGAGCCGCCCGGACAGGGCGAACACGCCGACGGCACGGGGACCCGCCACCGACTCGACGGACCCGTCGGACCCATGTGACGCATGTGACGCGGGTGAGGACATCGGCAGACTCATGTCGTGGAGCTCCTGTTGACGCGGCTTCCTGGCTTCGGCCGGCGATTCTGCGCCACCCCGGGGGCCTTGCCGCAAGCCCCCCGGTGCGCTATACGTTGAGAGTGGCGAGAGGTGAGTGTGTTCCCTCGCCGTCGCCTCTCTCTCCCGCCGAGCCTCGCCGGTACCCCCTCGGAAGCCCTCTTCGAGCTCTGTGGGTCCGCTGCGGACTCACATGTTCCGGGAGATGCCGTTGTACTTCTCGCAGAGGTAGTACAGGCCCATACGCTGCCGGGCGTGCGTCTCGGCCTCCTCCCCCCACCCCTGGTAGCGGCGCAGCACCTGGAAGATCTCCTGATCGTTGTAGTCCAGGGCCATGGGGCGCATGACCGTCTCCCCGCCGGGCGGGTTGTTCCCGCCGGGCTTGCCCTCCGCGTCCCACAGATGGATCAGCGCCACGGTCCGCAGCGCGAAGGAGGGATCGCGCACCTGGTTCCACACGGCGTAGAGATCCGGGTCGTGGTCGGGGTCGCGGACCGTCCCGGACACATACCCCTTGCCGATGCAGTGGTTCCAGGCGCGCAGCCCCGCGTTGCCCGTGATCTGCGCGATACCGGTGGAGGAGTCCCGGATGCCGCCGGGCAGTCCGCTGTGGTACAGCACCACGCGGTCGTCCTGGAGCCGGTCCTCGATCCCGATGTGCCGCATCTCCCAGTAGGTGCTGGTCTGCACCAGTGCCTTGCGCATGTCGTAGCGGTTCGACACCTCCGTGATCACGGCGTCGCCGTCGACCATGACCTGCTGGAAGCACTCGGCATGACTGAAGAAACGGACGGGGCTGCTCTCGGAGAACCCGATCGACTGCATGTACTTGTTGACGTCGACCAGCATCGACGCGTGCAACGAGGCGTGCAGCGCCGTGTCGGGCCGTTGCGCGCGCGGCGGGTTGAAGGTGTTCTCCCCGAGGTCGCGGCCCGAGACGATGTTGTTGTCGATCTCGATCCGGCCGTCGCCGGAGCCGACCCAGCGGGTGACGAACTGGTCGTACGCCCAGTCCGGCGGCAGCGGATAGCCGTAGTTGCCGGAGAACCCGGAGGACATGTCCGACACGAAGCTCGCCGACGAGTGCCCTGCCGCGCCGACCCGGGTACAGACATTGCGCGGGCCGTACACACCGACCCGGTACGGGTTCCCGGCGTCCGCCATCGAGTCCTCGACGCCCTTGAAGTGGGGCAGGACGTTCGAGGTGACCTCGTGGTCGAGGGCGTCGAAGTCGACGGCGAAGAAGATCCGCGCCCCGTTCTGGAAGCCGTGGTCCATGGCCGCGTTCATCGCCGCGTACCCGGCGGCCCGGCCCAGCGCGTAGGAGTACTGAGCGGCGTTCCTGCCGACGGTCTGGTAGATCGGGAAGCAGCGCATCCCGCTGTCGGCGATCGTCCGCAGCTCCCCGGGCTGGATCACCTTCTCCGGGAGGGAGTTGCCCACGGCGGTGAGATAGCGGCCGACGATGGTGATGCCGTCCGCCTTCAGCGCGGCGGCGCGCGCCGGGGTGATCCGGGTGACGCCGTCGCACGCCTCGCCCTTGCGGGACTGGTCGCCGTAGGAGACCAGCAGGGAGGCCCAGGTCGAGAAGGAGCCGCCGCCGGTGACCGGCAGTTTCACAAACGACTGGAAGGCGCGCGCCTCGTCCGCGAGGGCGCCGTCGAAACTGCTGGTGAACGCCGCCTGGCGGTGGTTGAGGACCATGGCGCCGGAGAACAGGGAGACCCAGATGCCCTGGGAGCCCGGTCCGACGGGGTGCGAGCGCAGACCGGCCTGGGTGCCCGGGCCGAAGACCCCGTTCGCGGTGCCGTCGGCCATGCCCAGCTCGTACTGGATCGCGAACAGGAAGGACTTCGCCACATCCCGGGAGTTGTGCCCGTCGCACGGGATGACGAAGAAGTCCCGGCGGTGGAGGTAGCGGGAGTTGAGCCACTGCTGCACCCCGCGGATCGCGTCCGACCCGTTGTTCACGGTGACGTACGCGTCCATGGTGAGCAGGCCCTTGAAGACCTTCGGCGGCAGATCGCCGCCGGGGAGGACACCGTCCACGCCCATGTCCCGCTTGAGCCGGGACACCGCCGCCGCCACACGGGGGTTGTAGACGCCGTCGATCTCGCCCCCGTCGTAGCCCTTGCAGTACAGGGCGGACTGGATCAGCCGCGCGAAGTTGGCGTTGGGCACGGTGGTGGCGTTCAGCAGCGGGAACCGTGACTGGAGGGTGGACAGCGTCGTCGGTCCGAAGCTGTTCGACAGGGGCGTGATGCCCAGTTCGTACTGGAGGGCGCGGGTCAGGGCGTGCATCACCTCCCAGCGGGTCCGGCCGTCCTCCTCGACCTTCATTCCGATGAGGCGTTCACCATAGGCGGAGTTCACGAACCTCTGTGCGCGCAAAACCATTTCGTCTGCCACGGCAGTCCCCCGTATTGGTTCTGTTCTGTTCCGCTCTGTTCGCTTCAGGCGGCCGCGGACCCCTGAAGGTCCCGCGGACCCCTGGAGGCCCGGAGATCCTGAGGGCCGCCTATGACACGTCCTGGCGCCTACCCCGCGGGCTCACGGTCATGCGGATGTCGTCGGCGGCCCACAGCACGAACCGTTCGACGGGGACGACCTCGTGCCCGGGGACGAGCCGGAACCGGAAGCGTTTGAGCAGTACGGCCAGTATCAGTTCGGCCTCGACCACGGCCAGCCGGGCGCCCTCGCAGGAACGTGGACCGATTCCGAAGGGGACATGGGCCAGCCGGGGCCGCTTCGCCGTCTCCCGCGGAGTGAACCGCTCGGGGCGGAACCTCTCGGGCTCGGGCCAGTGGTCCGGGTTCATATGGATGGCCCAGAACGGGTAGAAGACCGTCGTCCCGGCCGGGATTCCGTAGCCGCCGACGACAAGCTCCGCGTCCGTCCTCCGCGCCCCGTAGGGTCCGGGCGGGCAGAGCCGCATCGCCTCCTTGAGCACCATCTCCAGATAGGTGAGCCGCCGCAGATCGGTGTACGCGGGTGCCGCGCGCTCGCCGAGCACGCGGTCCAGCTCCGCCGTGGCGCGTCCGGCGGCCCCGGGGTGCAGGGCCAGCAGATACAGGGCCCAGGAGACCGCGACCCCGGTGGTGTGGTGGGCCGCCAGCATCGTCATCATCACGGTGTCCCGGATGCGCGCGGGCGTCTCACCGGCCTCGACGAGCGCCCCGATGAGATCGCTCCGCTCCGCCCGGCCACCGCGGTGCGCCGCGATCACCTCGTCGACCGCCCCGCGCAGAAAGGCGAGCGCGGCATCGGCCCGTTCCGTCCGCTCGGCCTCCTCATCGGGCGGGCCCGGCCGGGGCGGCCGGTACAGCTTCCCGAGATGCGCGGTGAGGACCCTCTCGAACGCGGTGACGACGCCCTCCGGGTCCGTGACACCGCTGCCCAGGGCGTAGGCGCAGATCATCCGCAGCGACAGCGCGGTGAGGTCCTTCTGCAACTCGACGGGGCGGCCACCGCCGTCCCCGCCGTCCCCGTCGTCCCTGTCGTGCCCGGGGTGTTCGGCGTGTTCGGCCCAGCGGTCCGCGAGCGCCGTCGTGAGGGCGGTGAAGCGCGGAAGGTGCCGCTCGTGGGACGGGCGACCGGCCAGCACCGTCAGCAGCAGACGCCGCCAGGGGGTGTGCTCGGCGGCGGGCAGCACCTGGAGATTGCCCGCCTCGCACAGCGGGTCCAGGAACGAGAACAGCCCCTCGGGCCGCTCGTCGAGATGTGCCGTGGCCTCCAGCAGCACGGGGTCGGCGATCGACACCGCCGTGTCCGCCCCGGGGAGCTGGAAGCGGACGACGGGCCCGTACGCGGCGTGCAGCTCCAACTGATAGCGATGCAGCCCGCCCGCGTCGGCGACGGCTTTGACCCCGCCGTCGGCCCGGGGCTCGGGACCGGGAATGTCCATGACCACGCCTCCTCACCGAGGGCGGAACGCGCGGAACCACCACCGTCTCCCGCGCGCCCGAGGTGTCCGGCCACGGCCACCCTAGGCCCTCCCTCTGACAACGGCGGCTCCGACGCCACCGCCGTCCGGCGCGGCGCCCTGACGTCCGCGTGTTCGGGCGTTCACGCCGGGGGATGCATTGCGGGCCGCGCCGGGGTGAGCGGTTCGGGCAGTGGGCACAGCAACTGCGGACACGATCTCCGTGTCCTTGTCCCCACCGGTGTCTCTCCCGGCCGGTTCATGAGAAGGAGCAGTGGATGAGTCTGAGGAATTCGCGCCTGCGGCCCGTTCCCCGGATGGCCGCGGCCGTGGGCGCGATGGTCTGCGCCGCGTTCGTCGGCCTCCCCGGGTCCGCCCAGGCCGCACCGGCCGCCGCACCGGCGGTCGCGGCGGGACCCGTCTGGTACTGCGGCGAGTCGGGATGGCACTACCCGGATGCCGACACCGAGGTGCGCACCCTGCTGTGTCTGGGCGAGTCGGTCGGACAGCTCACGCCGTCGCTCACCAGCGAGTGCAAGTACAACGGCAACTTCGGCTGGGCTTCGACCAAGTGCGACGCCAAGGATCTGCGGTACCGGCTCACCGACCCGAACGGCACCGTCCACAACGGGAGCATGCCGGACGGCACGGGCTACTACTGGGACATCTACGGCACCCCTGACGTGCCCTGTGTCGTCGGCGAGTGGAAGTTCGAGCAGTCCTCCACGCACCGCAAGTGGGGTGACAGCTGGAGCGCGCCCGGCCCCTGGGGCAACACCTCCACCACCCGGACCGTCAAGGTCGACGCCTGTAGCTGACCGGCCCACCGGCCCCTCCCCGGCGCTCCCTCCGGGGTGACGCGGTGGGGCTGGGACCGGCCCCGTCCGGTCCCAGCCCCACCGGAAAAGAGCGGGCCGGGCCGGACCGGTGTGGGGCAGGATGACCCGATGGACGAGCACGACGAGCACGACGAGCACGACGAGCACGACGAGCACGACGAGCACGACGAGCACGACGAGCACGACGAGCACGACGAGCAGGACGGGCACGCCGGGTACGACGAGCGCACGGACGGCGTGGCCGAGGCGGTCGCGGGCGAGTTGCGGTTGCTGGACCCCCGGGTCAGAGCGTCGCGGGAACACGCCGGGAGGCTGCTGGACCCGGAGTTCACCGAGGTGGGCGCCTCCGGCCGCCGCTGGGACCGGCGGACGATGCTCGCCGAGCTGCCGGACCACCCGGGCGGCGGCGAGGACGGCCCCCGGTACGAGCCCTCCGGAATGCGGGGGACCGCCCTGGCGCCGGGCCTGGTGCATGTGACGTACGAGGCCACCCTGGGCGAGCGGCGCTCCCGGCACAGCTCGATCTGGCGGAAGCTCGACGACGGCACCGGCTGGCGGATGTACTACCACCAGGGCACGCTCGTCCCCGGCGGACGTCCCGAGGAGTCCTGACGGACGGAGCGGGGACGTCCGTTCCGGTCGGCGCGGTGCTTCCCACCCCGCTCGGTGCTTCCCACCCCGCTCGGCGTCGCCGCCCCGGTCGTCGCCCGCGCAGCCCGTCGGCGGGCCCACCCGCCGCTCACGCCCGGCACGTTCCGCGCGGGCGTCCCCGAGGGCGGCGAGGAGTCCGTCAGGGGGACTCGGGCGGACCCGCGGGCAGCACCGCGGCAGTGCTCGTCGGCATCGTCCCGCGGGGCCCCGCCCACGGCCGGGCGGGCCACCCCGGTGTCTGCGCCGTTGTCGCCCCGTTCCGCTCATGGGTCTTCGGCCGCACCGGAATCCCGTTCCGGCCCGCCCATGGTGCCGCCGCCCGTGGACGGCAGATGGATCAGCCCCGCCTCCGTCGGACGGAAGCCGCAGGCGCCGAAGTAGAAGTCCCGCAGCTCGGGCCGGAAATCGACGTGCAGCCAGGTGCAGCCCGCCGCCCGGGCCCGTGCCGCCGCCAGGACGACGACCGCCGTTCCGATGCCGCGCCGCTGGTGGGAGCCCCGGGTCTTGGGGTCGAGCAGAAAGGCGTGGTCCCCGCCGTCCCAGGCCACGTTCACAAAACCGAGCAGCAGCCCACTCGCGTCCCGGGCTCCCACCCAGCCGAGACTCTGCCCCTTGACCCTGTCCCACCAGCCCGCCACCGGGTCGCCGCCGTGGGACCGGACGAGGTCGCCCATCTCCTCGTCACCGATCGGATCGCGCCAGACGCAGCGGATCGACCCACCCGTCACCTCAGTGGTCCACGGGTCGGCGGGCACGAGTGCGGCCGACCGCTCCACAGCGGCGGCCACCTGGCGGGCGTAGGCCCGTACGGCGGGCAGCAGCCCGTCCCAGCGCTCCTCCGCGATACCGAGGTGGGCGTCCCGGGCGTGGCTGAGCGGCGGGCGGTGCTCCCGCGGCAGCCGGGGGAGCGCCCACTCCGCGGCGGCCTCCTTGGACCTGATCTCCCCGGTCTCCAGGGTGTTCCAGATCCGGGCCAGCGTCAGCACCGCGTTACGGGTGTCGGCGGCCGGCTCCGCCAGCAGCTCCGGCACCCCGGCGGCCAGCGCGCGCGCCAGGTCGGCGGCGGGTACCGGATCGAGCAGCGCACCGGGCGGCGGCCCCACCAGGGGCACGCCGTCGCGCAGCACCATGGTGATCAGCGGGGCGAGATCGGGGTCCGGCTCGGCCGCGGGCACCGCGCCGCGTTCGTACGCGTCCCGCAGCCACTCGCCGTACTGGAACGCGCGCACCGCCGGGAAGCGCCAGGGGCTGACCTCGGACCGTACGACCACGGTGAGTTCGACCGGCCGCGCGGTTCCCCGGCGCGGATACCGCCCGGAGACGTCCAGCAGCCCGGCGACCAGCGCCCGCCGCTGCTCCGCCGTGGGCGGGCTCCGGACCACGGCGAACAGGTCGAGATCGCTGGACGGCCGCAGACCGCCGAGCACCGCGGAGCCGTAGAGGTACACCCCGGCGACCTCGTCGCCGAGCACCTCCCGGAGCAGCCGGACGACGGCGCCGGTCTGGGACGCGGAGACGGACATGGATGCCCCCTGGGAACGAGTTCGCCGCCCGGGCGCGGGCCCCGGGCCTGTGCACGGCCCGCATGGTAGGGACCCGGGGTGCCCGGGGGCCAGCGGGTTTTCCCCGGCCCGGCCCGTGGTGCGACCGGCGGTGTGGCCCGTGGTGCGGCCCGCGGTGCGACCGGCGGTGCGGCCCGCGGTGTGGACGGGCGGGTGACCGGTGGTGTGGCCGGGTGGGTGACCTGCGCCGACGCGGGCCCGCTCCGGTCCGTCCCGGTCCGCCCCGGTGCCCTGTGCCGGGGGAGAATGGCTCTCGGTCATCGGTGTGAGCGAAGCGGTGTGGGTGAGGAGGTCGGGTGCCGGAGAGTGAGCCGGTTGTGTCCCGGGCGTTCAGGGTCGGGGTGTGGCGGTCGTACATGGAGATCCATCAGCGGGTGCTGGGGGAGATCGCGCGGGCCCTGGACGAGCGGCACCGGCTGTCGGTGAGCGAGTTCGACACGCTCGTGAACATTCCCCTGGACGGGGTCCGGCTGAAGGACCTCGGCAGCCGGACGGTGCTGACGCAGAGCGCGGTCAGCCGGATGTGCGACCGGCTGGCGCGGCGCGGTCTGGTGACCCGTACCCCCGTCCCGGAGGATCAGCGGGGTGCGCTGGTGCGCCTCACCGACGAGGGGCGGGAGCTGCTGCGGGCGGCGGTGCGGACCAACGCGGAGGTGGTCGAGAGGACCTTCGCCGCCCGGCTGGGCGACGCGGACCTGGTGGCGCTGCACACGATCCTCGGCCGGGTGGCCCCGGAGGGCGGCACCGGGGAGGAGTGCGACACCCCCCGCTGAGGAGGGGTGCGCCGAGGGGCGCGTGGACGGTGTGCTGTACATCACCCGCGATGTCTGATTCCGGCGGAATGGGAACCGCCCTTTCGGAGTTTGGATGAATGCGCACGCAACAAAAGGCGTCGCAAGGGGCCACCCGCCCCGGCCGCCCCGGCGGTCCATCCTTCTCACGGAACACAGGAACATGAGCGACAACAGCTACCTCACCGACCGGCTCACCCCCGAGAACACCGGAATCCTGCTGGTCGACCACCAGACCGGTCTGATCCTCGGCGTCCAGGACCACGACCAGAACCAGGTCCGCCGCAACGCCCGGGCGCTCGCCCGGACCGCCAAGGTCTTCGGCCTCCCCGTCGTGGCCACCACCTCCGCCCCGCAGGGCCCCAACGGCCCCCTGCTGCCAGAGCTGGTCGCCGAGCTGCCCGCCGGAGCACCGGTCATCCACCGCAGCGGCGAGGTCGACGCCTTCGACGACCCGGCCTTCGAGGCCGCCGTCCGCGCCATGGACCGCCCCAACCTGGTCATCGCGGGCGTCATCACCGACGTCTGCCTCATGTTCGCCTCGCTCTCCGCCCTCGGCCGCGGCTACAAGGTCCACTCCGTCCTCGACGCATCGGGCACCACCAACCAGCTCGCCCGTGAGACCTCCCTGCTGCGGCTCCAGAACGCGGGCGCCACCCTCAACAGCACCGTCGGGGTCATCTCCGAGCTGCTGCGCGACTGGAAGAACCCCGGCGGCCCCGGCACCGCCGACATCTTCAGCAACCTGGCGATGCCGTTCTACGGCGCCGTCAGCGCCAGCCACGCCGCCGCCGGTGGCAACAACGGCTGATCCCACCGGTAGGCCCCGTGCGGGGGCGGGCGGTCCGCCCGCCCCCGCACGGCGTCCGGCACTCACCCTCGTCCGGTGCGACCGTGTCCGGAGACCGGTACGACAGCGTCGGCCACCGAGGGCGACAGCCAGATCCTCGACACCGGCACCCCGCGGGGGCCATGGCCCCGGCGAAGGCGTGGGGGCGGGCTCCCGTCAGCACGGCGGACGGTAGGGGAGCCCCGGAAAGTACGCCTTCCACTCCCCGCGGGTGATCGTGGGATGGGCGAGGGCGCAGATCCGCGCGGCGACGGTGCGCACATCGGTCTCCCAGAGGAGCGCGGTGCCGTCCCTGCTGCTGGTCGCGACGGTGTGGCCGTCCGCCGCGAACGCCACCCGGTGCAGCCGGTCCGTGTGGCCCGTCAGCACGGCCCGCTCCCGGGCCCGTTCCGGACGGGTGACGTCCCACAGCCGCAGCGTCCGGTCGTCACCCGCCGTCGCCAGCGTCCGCCCGTCCGGAGCGAACGCGACGCCGTACACCGAACTGGTGTGACCGGAGAGCACCCCCAGCTCACGGGGGCGCCCCGGGCCGCCGACCGCCCACAGCCGGACCGTCTGGTCGCCGCTGCCGGTCGCCAGCACAGCACCGTCGGAACGGAACGCGACCGCGCTCACCCCGCCGCTGTGCCGGGTCAGCACGGCCCGCTCCCGGGGCCGCTCCGGAGCGGCCAGGTCCCACAGCCGTACGGTGTGGTCGTCGCCCGCCGTCACCATGGTCCGCCCGTCCGGGCTGAACACGACCGAACGGACATGGTCCCGGTGCGCGGTGAAGTACGCGAGGGCACGCGGTGCGCGGCGGTCGTCGACACGCCACAGCCGTACGGTGCGGTCGACGCTGGTGGTGGCCAGAATTCGTCCGTCCGGGCTGAAGGCCACTCCCTCGGGGTTGCGCCGGTGCCCGGTGAGCGTGGCGAGCCGCCCCGGCCGACGCGGGTCGGTGACGTCCCACAGCCGGACCGTTTGGTCCTCGCTGGTGGTGGCCAGCGTGCGCCCGTCCGGCGCGAACGCCGCCCCGTAGACGTTGTCCGTGTGCCCGGTGAGGACGGCCAGCGGGCCGCGGCGCCGGGGAGCGGTCGCGTCCCACAGCCGTACGGTCCGGTCCTGACTGACGGTGGCGAGGAGGCGGCCGTCGGGGGAGAACACGGTGCCGAAGACGAAATCGGTGTGCGCGGCGAGCGCGGGCAGCGGCAGGTCCCACAGCCGTACGGAGTGATCCTGGCTGGCGGCGGCCAGGGCCCGGCCGTCGGCACGGAACGACAGCGAGATCACCATCGTCGGATGGCCGGTGAGGCTGGCCTGTTCTCGGGGGTGTGGGGTGGTGAGGTCCCATAAACGTACGGTCTGGTCCTCGCCCGCCGTCGCGAGACTCCGCCCGTCGGGCGCGAACGCCACCGCGTACACGGTCCGCAGATGGCCGGTGAGGCCGGCTTGTTCTCGGGGGTGTGGGGTGGTGAGGTCCCACAAACGTACGGTCTGGTCCTCGCCCGCCGTCGCCAGGCTCCGCCCGTCGGGCGCGAACGCCACCGACCACACCGAACCGGTGTGGCCGCCGGGCCGTTCCCGTTCACCCGGACGCCCGCCGGACGGCCGTTCCCGTTCACGCAGCCGCCCGGCGGGGGTGATGTCCCACAGCCGTACGCTGCCGTCCCGGCCCACCGCGGCCAGCAGCCGCCCGCGCGGGCCGAACGCCACCGCGTGCACCCCCGGGGCACGGTCCGCGGACGCCAGCTCCCGGGGACGGCGCGGATCGGCCACGTCCCACAGCCGCACCGCACCCTCCTCGTCGGCTGTCGCCAGCAGCCGCCCACCCGGATCGAGGTCCGCCGCACAGGTCTCGCCCGAGTGCCGGGGGAGCACCGCGAGCGCCTGCGGACGGCGGGTATCGGCCACGTCCCACAGCCGCACCGTGCGGTCCCGGCCCGCCGTGGCCAGCAGCCGCCCACCGGGGCCGAACGCGATCCCGCACACCAGGGCCGTATGACCGGGGAGCGCCGCCCGCTCCCGGGGCCGGTACGGATCGCCCGTGTCCCACAGCCGCACCGTGCGGTCGCCCTCCGCCGTGGCGAGAACCCTTCCGTCCGGCGCGAACACGGCCGTCCGCCCGTACGGGTTCTTGGCGTCCAGGGCAGCGCGGACCGTCCGCCGGGTCAGCCGGGTGGCGTACGGGGTCGCGAAGGTGCTCAGCAGGGCGCTGTGCGCCCGCACCGTCGGGACCAGCCGGTACGCCGCGAGCGCGAGCTGCGCCGACAGCGCGGGATTCTGCACCCGCACCGCGTCCGCCTGCGCCGCCACCTCACGGGACAGCGAGGCGTTGCGTTGCTCGACGGCGGTGCGCCCGGTGCGGACCGCGTACACCGTGGCGCTGGTGGCGACCACCACCAGGACGGCGAGCAGGGTGACGAGCTGTCGCAGCCGCCGGGTGCGCCGCCGCGCCGCCGCCTGTTCCCTCTCCTCGGCGCCGACGGCGGCGTCGAGGAACGCGCGCTCCCGCACGGACAGCGCGCCGGGGCTGGAGCGTGCCCAGTCCCGGGCGAGGGAGAGCCGGGTGCCCCGGTAGAGCGCGCCGGGGTCGCGGCCCAGGGCCTCCCACGCGGCGGTGGCCTCGGTGAGCTGCCGGTGCACCCGCAGCCCGTCGCGGTGGGTACCGAGCCAGCCGTGCAGCCGGGGCCAGCTCCGGATGAGGGCCTCGTGCGCGATCTCGGCGCTGTCGTCCCCAAGGGTCAGCAGCCGGGTCCGTACCAGCAGTTCCAGCACGTCGGCGGTGTCGGGGTCGGCGTCGAGTTCGGTGCGCCGGACGCGGCGTTTGGTGTCCTCGGTCCCCTCGCCGGGGGCGACCATCCGCAGCAGAAGATTCCGGGTCAGCTCCTGCCGGGCCGGGGGCAGCGCGCTCCAGAAGGACTCCGCTGTCTGCGCGAGCGCGCCGTCGATGCCCCCGGCGGCGCGGAAGCCCTCCAGGGACAGGGTGGTGCCGTCCCGCCGCAGCCAGGTCTCGCGCAGCGCGTGCGACAGCAGCGGCAGCACGCCCGACTGGCCCGCGGTGTCGGCGACCAGGGCGGCCAGCAGGGCTTCGTCCACGGTGCAGCCCGTGCGGAGGGCCGGTTCGGTGATGGCCCGGCGCAACTCGTCGGCGGTCATCGGGCCCAGCATCACCTGGGATTCGCGCAGGGCCTCGACCAGCTCCGGGTGGCGGGTGCAGTGGGTGTAGAAGTCGGCGCGGACGCCGAGGACGACCCGGCAGCCCCCGTTCCCGCCCCCGCCCCCCTGGTCCGTCCCGTCCGCGCCGTCGTCGGCTGCCGCGGTCAGCAGGGCGGACAGGAACAGCTCGCGCTCGACCGGGTCGTGGCAGAGGGTGAAGACCTCCTCGAACTGGTCGACGATCAGCGTGGTCGGGCCGTTCGTCCGGCTGTTCGCCGGGCCCTCCGTCGGGCCGTCCCTCGCGCCGTCCGTTGGGCCGTTCATCCGCCGCAGGGCGCGGCGCAGTCCGTGCGGCCCGGCCGAGAGGTCGGTACGGAGCTGCTCCGGTGCGGCGCCGACGGCCGGGGCGAGCGCGGCGGCGGTCTCCTCCAGCGGGCGGGCCCCGGGCGTGAAGACGACCGTGTGCCCCAGGGCGGGGGCCAGACCGGCCCGCAGAACGGAGGACTTGCCCGCCCCCGAGGCGCCGAACAGGGCGACGAAGCGGTGCCGTTCCAGCCGGGACAGCACCTCCCGCACGGACCGGTCCCGGCCGAAGAAGCGGTCCGCGTCCGCCGCCTGGAACGCCGCGAGCCCCGGGTACGGGCACTCCGTCCCGTCCGTGCGCCCACCCAGGGGCCCCCGGACCAGGGCGGCGACCTCGTACCAGTACCGCTCCCACTCCTCGGTGTCCCCGCCGCAGGCCCCGGCGTACGCCAGCGTCACCGACAGACTCGGCAGCCGTTGTCCTGACGCGGCGGCGGCCAGTGTCGCGACCGAGTAGTGCGCCCTGCGGGCCAGGACCCGATAGGTGGGACTGCCCGCTTCCGACCGCAGCCGCCGCAGGTCGGCGGCGAACAGGAGGAGCGGGTCGTCGCCCGGCTCCAGGGGTTTCTCGGGGCGGGGCACGGGCCCACCTCCTCTTCGGCGGACCATTGTCCGGAGCCCGTCACCCCGCTGTACAGGGTGACACCGGACAATGGTCCGCCGGCGTCGGCGGCGCCGACCCGGTCTATCAGGCCGCTGTCCCGGTCCCGGTCCCGGTGCCGCTCTCGGCTCCGTTCCGGGTGCCGGTGCCGCTGTGGGCGTCGGAGGAACGCAGCCAGTCGGGGCCGACGTCGTCGACCCGGTGGCCCCGGGGGTAGGTGGCGATGCCGAGCCGGTGCGAACCGTCGGGGTCGTACCGGTGGGGGAGGCCCGACGGCTCCCCCTCCGCCGACCGGACGGACACCATCGCCATCACGGCGTCGGCGGCGGCGCCCGGATGCTCGTGGTTCTCGCCCGCGTCGAAGAAGGTGTCGTCGTAGAAGAAGGAGAAGAAGTAGAAGAAGCCGAACGTGAGCCGGCGGGAGAACAGGAGCAGCTCCTCCCGTTCCGCGTCCGGGCAGACCCGGGCGGCGAACGAGCCGAAACCGGAATGGATGTAACGTTTCGGCTGGGCCGGGCGCTCGGAGAGACGCGAGGTCTCCATCCAGCGGGCGACATCGGCCTCCAGCTCCGCGCGCAGGGGGCTGATTCTGGGCTGTATCGGGCAGAAGAGTTCGGGTAGGGCGTTGCGCTTTCCACTCGGCACGGATGTCCCCTCTCGTGGTCCGGAGGACCGGCCGTGTCCCGCCCGTGCCGAGCGGTCACCCGGCCCCCACCTCGCGGTGGTGCGGTCAGGGGAGGCCGGACACGGGGTGCGGCCGGCCGGTGGGCCCGGAGCGCGCCACGGTGATGACGTGCTCGACAGGGCCCATCGGGGTCCCGCCGGACAAGGGCGTAAACCGGGCGGGCGTGGCCGGAGCGTATCCAGGCGGCAGAGCGTGCCAGGGGTGGCGTCAGCGTCGATATGGCGCCCCTGATTCCGCTTCAAGGGTGGGTTTCTGGCCACTTCCCTGAGGTTTGCGGGGGGAGCGGCCGGAGGCGGGGCTACGGTGAGCGCTTCATCGAGTGGAGAAGGGATCGGCGACGTGGGGGACAGCCGACTGGGACTCGTGATGATCCACGGGTTCATGTCCGGGCCGAGGACCTGGGAGCCGTTGCGCGAGCTGATCGCCACGGACCGGAGCCTCGGGTTCGTGCAACCGCTGGCGTTCGAATACTCGACCGGGCTGCTGGCGGTCAATCCGCTGCGGGTCTTCCCGTCGATCGAGACGGCCGCCGACAGCCTCAAGGAATACCTGGTCACGGAAGCCGGAGCGTTCGACCAACTGCTCCTGGTCACCCACAGCCAGGGCGGGCTGGTCGCCCAGCGCTATCTGGCCGGCATGCTCCAGGACGGCAGAGGCCGCGAACTCGCCCGGATCAACCGGCTGGTCATGATCGCCTGCCCGAACAACGGCTCCGAACTGCTGCTCTCCTTGCGGCGGCGGGCGTTGGGCCTGCGCAATCCGCAGGAGAAGGATCTCCGCCCGCTGAACGACCGCGTCAGCGAGACCCTGCGCACGGTGATACGCGATGTCGTGAACGCCACCGAGGTCACCGACCGGACCTGTCCCATCCCGGTGTCGGTCTACGCGGGCGAGAGCGACGGCGTGGTGTCCCGCGCCTCGGCGCGGTCCGTCTTCCCGGACAGTTCCGCCCTGCCGGGCGACCACTCCAGCATCCTCAAGGCCGATTCGCACCAGCACCGGACGTTCACCGCGCTCCGCCGTCTCATGCTCGCCACACGCAGCGAGCCGTATGTGCCCGGGCCGGAACCGGAGACGGGGCCCGGGCCGGTGGCGGGGCCCTTCACCCGTGTCCCGGCCAAAGAAGAGCCCTCCGGGAAATGGTGGCGCCGGAAGGTCGCGATCGCCTCGGGTGTCGCTCTGGCGGCCGTCGCGTCGATCCTGCATTTCGCCCCGATGCCATGGAAGTCGACCGAAGAGAAGGCCGGCGGCGTCACCTCGCCCGAGAAGTCTCCGGCCCAGGAACAGAAAGGCGGCGACGCCACCCCGCCCGAGAGGGGTCCGGCCCAGGAACAGAAGGTCGGCAACGCGACACCGCCCGAGACGTTTCCGGCCCAGAACTCGTTCTGGTTGGTCGACATCAATCCGGATCAGGACAGGAAAGCCGATTACCTCACGGTCGGCAAGAACCAGAAATTCGATTTCTGGTGGAACGGCGGTGTCAAGGACGGGCGTCTGCATTACGGAGCGAAAGGGGAGAACGCGTACGTCCCCGCGGACGGCGCGGACGGCGCCGCGTTGCGCTTCGGCGACATCGACGGTGACGACTGGCCCGACTGCATGGTGGTGGACGCGACCGGCGGGGTGACCGTCCACACCTGGATCGCGGCGAATCCGCCAGGTGCCCGTATGTGTCAGGACACATACGAGGGCGACGCCGATGTTCCCCTGTCGGATACCGCCGACCGGGTACCGGACCTCAAGGAGATCCAGTTCGCCGATGTCGACGGAGACGGTCGCGTCGACTATCTGTGGATCGAGCCGAGCAGCAAGGTGACCATCTGGTTCAACCGGGGCTTCACGGATGAGGCCGGCCGGAAGCATCTGAAGTGGTCCACTCCCCTGAGGGCCGGGAAACACGCCTACAACCGTGACATCAGGTATGCCGACCTCGACGGAAACGAGCGGGCCGACCAGATCCTCATCACCCCCGAAGGCGGCGCGAACGCCTGGCTCAACCACAGCGGCGCGGAAGAGGGCATTGATTCCGACGACATCTGCCGGATCGTGCCGGACACCGGGGCCCCGCCGGAGGAGATTCACTTCGCCGACGTCGACGGAGACAAGAAGGCCGAGTTCCTGCATATCGACAGGACGGGCGCGGTCCGCCAGGTCCAGGACCCCGATCTGGACACGCGCTGCTGAGAGCCGGGACCGCGGCTCACCCCGGGGTCGCTTCCCGGCCACCCCATCCGCGTCGTCTGCGACGGCACCCCAGATTTCTGGTATAGGCCCGATCGGGCCGCTCTGGAAGTCTCCTCGGTGTCCCGGTCGGCACAAGCCGCAGAGGCCGACCGCAACGGAGGAGACACGTATGTCGACGACAGTGACACCGAAGAGGATAGGGACGGCCGCGGCCGTGGCGGCGATGGTGGTGGCGTCGCTCCTGGGCGCCACCTCGACCGCCCAGGCGACGCCCTCGGCCACCGCCGCGACCACGGCGGCAGCGCCGGAAACGACCATGGCCGCCTGGGAGAGATGGGGCACTTTCAGCCAGTCCACCTGTGTCTCCTGGGGGCAGACCCTCCTGAGAAACGGGCAGATCTACAGCTACCTCTGCTCCCCGATCGGCCTCGGCATGTACGAGCTGTGGGTCGTACGCCGCTGACCCGACCCGGGCACCGCTGACACACAGGGGTCCCGGCCCGTTCCTCGGGGGAGGGCCGGGGCCCCGTGATCAGAGAAGACCCGTACGACCTGTGACTCCGTCCGCCGTCGCCGTCTTCAGCAGGGCCGGTTCCGTGTGGCGGGTGAAGAGCGCCGCCACCAGGTCGCGGCGGCTGCGGACGCCGGTCTTGTCGAAGACCGACTTCAGATGTTCCTGGACGGTGTACGGGGAGAGATCCGCCAACCGGGAGATCTCGGCCGTGGAGTGGCCGCGCAGGACCAGACCGGTGATCTCGCCCTCGCGGGGGGTGAGCCCATGGGCGGCGGTGATCAGGGCGATGTGTTCGCCCGGGCCGGCCGGTTCCACCGCTATCGCGACCCGGGCGGGGCCGGGGAGCGCGAGGTGCCAGGCGTGGAGGCGGACCCGGCCGCGGGTGCGGGTCTGGGCCCAGGAGACCAGGAAACCCGGGGAGCCGGGGGCGCGGACGGCCGCCGCGACTCCGTACAGCGCGGGGGAGAGACCGCCGCGCGCGGGGCCGGTGTCCGGTGCGAAGGGGGTTCCGGGAGCGGGCAGTTCGTCCAGCCAGAGCGGGGCCGTGGGGCTGAACTGCACCGGCGTGTACTCCTCGTCCAGGAGCACCAGCGCCGGGGCCGGGGCGGCGCCGGGGGGCGGGGGCGTGGCCGGGTGCTCGCCCCAGGCGCGCCGGGACAGATGGAGCCGGCGCAGGATTCCCCCCAGCGGTTCGGTGAGCGACCGCGCCACCGCTCGCGCCTCCGGGCTGAACGGCGGTGTGTCGCGTCCGATGCCGAGGGTGAGGCCGCCCCAGGTGCCGTACCGGTCGCGCAGCACGAAACGGGCCTCGTCGGAGAGGCCCAGCGGAGCGATGATGTCCCGGTACCGGGGGCTGCGCTCCCGGGCCCCGCCGACCGCCTCGCTGAGCAGACGCACCGGCACGGGTTCCCGGGACAGTTCGGGCACCCCGTTGACGTCGCCCTCGCGGTACTCGATGTCCAGCATGCGGGGCATGTAGTGGAGCGGGACGGCGTAACGGTAGTAGCCGCCGGTGTTCAGCAGGGTGTCCGGGTCGACGGTGAACCCGGCCCAGACATCGGACCTGAGCACCGGGCGCACGGCCCGCATCACCGCCTCGAAGAACTCGTCCACCCCGGTCGCCGCGCCCGCCGCGCGCACTGCCGCGCCCCGGATCGCGTCAGCACGTTCCGTTCTCCCGTGGCCCACCATGGCCGAAAGGCTAGACCTGGGGGCATGCCACCACGGCATGGTTCGACGGCGCGTCGAACACCCGCTCGCAGCCGTCGGTTCTCAGCCGCCCGCCCTCAGCCCCGTCGCCGCCGGCCCTCAGCCTTGTCGCCCGCCGCCGGCCGTCGGTTCTCAGCCGTCGGCCCCGTCGCCCCGTACCGTGT